>NZ_JASDDG010000026.1 GCF_030407495.1 Arthrobacter sp. APC 3897
GAACAAACAGCGGCCGCTGCCCGCGGATTACCTGCCGCAGGACCTTGCCGATGCCGGCGGGGTGCTGCTGCGTGCCGAGGCTGCCGCGGCCTATCAGCTCCTGGCAGCAGAGGCCGGTGCTGCCGGAGTTCCCATCACCGCTGTGAGCGGCTTCCGGACCGGCGCCGAGCAGGAGCAGCTTTACGTCTCCTATACGGAAGATTTCGGCCCGGAGGCGGCGGACGCCATTTCGGCCCGTCCCGGGTACAGCGAACACCAGACAGGCCTGGCCATCGACATTGCCAACCCGGACGGAACCTGTGCCCTGGAATCCTGCTTCTCCGTAACCCTGGCGGGTTCATGGGCGGCCGCCAACGCCCATCACTACGGTTTCCTCATCCGTTACCCGGCGGGGGCCGAACATGTCACCGGGTACTCCCACGAACCCTGGCATCTGCGGTACGTGGGGACGGAGCACGCCCGCGCCGTGCACGACGCCGGCACCACCTTGGAAGAGTTCCTGGGACTGCCGGCCGCGCCGGGTTATTGAGAACCCGGGCCGTTATTCGTTCCCGGCAGAGTTGAACCGCTCCAGAGCGGCGGCGAAATCCCGGAGCTCAGCTTCGCTCCACCCCTCCAAACGGTTCCGGACAGCCTCGCGGTGAATGGCCAGGGACCGTTTGAGCCGGTCTGCACCCTCCTCGGTCACGGAGAGGGCGCGGCCGCGGCGCTGCTGGCTGTCGCCGTCGTCGCCCTCAATCACCAGGCCAAGCTCCGCCAGGGCATGGACCTGCCGGGAGACAGTGGAGCGGTTCAGGGAGAAGGCGGACGCAATGTCCGTGGCGCGGCACCCGGGGTTGCTGCCGATGAAGGCCAGGAGGGACTGCTCCACCTGCGTCAGCGGAGCATTGATCCGCCGTGACCGGGCCACGGCCCGCCGGTAGATCGCATCGATCTGGTCGTAGACGTTTCCCACTGCAGTGTCCCTGGATTTGTCCTGTTGTTCCACCCCTCCAACTTACCGTCCGGACAGCGGCGGAATCCCCTTGGCGGCCGTGCAGAGTTGCACTATGCAACAATATAACGTTGCATAGTGCAACTTACAGAGGTTGTCTGTCCTGTTTCTGAGAGGTCCCATGTCTGAGCCGTCCCTTTCCGCTCCGTCACCCGATGCAGTCCGCGCGGAGCCGGCTGTACAGCCGGCCCGGTCCGGGTACGGCGGTTCCGTTCCCGGGGCAACCTTTTGGAGGTCACTGGGAATGCACCTGCTGATTCCGTTCTTCCTGGCCGCGGGGATGGGACTGGCCTATCTGGGCGCGTTCCATGAGCCCGAGCCCAACCATCTGTCCCTCGGGATCATTGGTGCCGGGACGTCCGCGGAGGTTTTTGCCCAGCAGCTCAATGGCGAGGAGCCCGGCCGGTTTGATACCCGGGTGGTAGCTGATGCCGAAACTGCCCGCCGGCTGATGGTCGACCGCGAAATCTCCGCGGCTTATGAGTCCGGCGGCGACGAGGCCACTTTGTACGTTGCGTCGGCGGCATCCGCGACGACGGCGGAGGTGGCCAAGAAGATCTTCCAGCCCGTCGCTTTTGGCCAGCACCTGCCCTTGGACATCGTTGATGTGGTTCCCGCCAATGAGCATGACCCGACCTCCCAGGGGCTGTTTTTCCTGCTGGTCGGGTTGAGCGTTGGAGCTTACTCGAGCGCGGTGGCAATCTCCGCCGTTGCCGGACAGGTCACCGTTCCATGGCGGGCCGCCGCCGTCACCATCAGTTCTGCCGTGATAGCAGGAATGGGTGTGATCATCGCGGGGCCAATTTACGGCATCCTGGAAAACGGGCTCTGGGGCATGTGGTTGTTGTCCTGGCTCTACGTCACCACAATTGCCCTGCTGGGAGTCGCGCTGCATCCGGTGCTGCGCAAGTGGACTACCCCCACCCTGACCATGCTGTTTGTCATGCTCAACTTCACGAGTTGCGGCGGCATCTTTACGGCGGAAACACTGCCGCCGTTCTTCGCCGCGCTGGGGACGTTCTGGAACGGTGCGGCTTGGCTGCACGCCGCGCAGAGCCTGGTGTATTTCCCGGCACAGCCGTTCGGCATTGACCTGTTCAAGCTGGCACTGTGGCTGGTTGCTGCCGGAGTCCTGCTGGTCCTGACCCATCGGTGGAGCGTGCGGCGGATTCGATTGTCCGATGAACGCGCGCGGGTGCGGGAAGAAGAAGGCATCGTAGCTGCCTAGGCCTTCCGGCCGGTGAGCGACGGCGGAAGCGGCTGCCGCTCAGATATCACGCCAGGTGAACCGGCCGCCGAGCAGCGTTGCCGACACCGGCATGGTGCGCAACTCCTCGCCTGTTGCGGACAGGGGATCCAGCTCGGCAATAGCCAGATCAGCCACTTCGCCTGTCTGCACCGTTGACCGGCCGCGGGCGCTCGCAGCGAGGGCAACCTCCGCCGGCAGACACTGCTCGGGATGCCACGGCTCCCGGCCGTCCCGGCTGCGGCTGACTGCGGACGCCAGCGCGAGCCAGGGATCCAACGGAGCCACCGGGGCATCGGAGCCCAGCCGCAGCGGCGCTCCGTCACGATGCAGGGAGGCCAGCGCGAAGGCACGTCCGGTGCGTCCGGGCCAGAACATATCGGCCACGTCCCGGTCATCCATGGCATGCTCAGGCTGAACGCCGGCAGCCAGCCCCAGCTCCCGGAAACGGGGGAAGTCCGTGTCCCGTACCAGCTGCGCGTGTTCAATCACTCCGGTCATGTCCAGATCCTGAAAGACATCCAGCACCTCGGTGTTGGCCCGGTCGCCAATGGCGTGGATTGCCGCGCCGATGCCGGCGTTGCGGGCTGTGGCCATCAGTGTCCGCAGTTCAGGCATCGGAACCGTGTTGTGGCCGCAGGCGGACTCCCGGCCTGCGGGGTGCCCGGGATACGGATCCCAGCACCAGGCGGTGCGCGTGTTCAGCGAACCGTCAACGATGACCTTGAGCGGGCCCATGGTGATGAGCCCGCGCTCATCCAGCACATCGCCGGTTTTCACGCCGAGGTCCACGGCGCCGGCCAGCCGGTCCGGCCACACCGATACCTCCACCCGCAACGCATCAACGCCGTGGCGGACGCGCTCCGGCCACAGCTGCAGGTTGTCAGCGTTTTCAAAGTCCACAATTCCGACGACGCCGCGCCGGGCCGCCGCTTCAGCGGCCCGCAGGTAGGCCTCTAACGGGACGGCGTCCGGATCCTCAAGCTTCTCCAGCGTCCGGAAGCACTCCGCTTCCCGGACCAGGCCGCCGTCGGCCCCTGAAATGCCCAGAGCGCGCACCGCCGCGGTGTTGACCCAGACGCAGTGAAGGTCGGCGCTGACCAGGACCACCGGCGTCGAGCCTGAGACGGCATCAAGCCCGGCGCGAGTGGGGTTGTCCGGCCAGAGTGCATCGCGGAAACCGAAGCCCACCAGGCATTCCCCGGCGGTTCCCGCCGGTAGAGCCGCTGCAACCTGCGCGAGGACCTCCGCGGCGCTGCCGGATCCGGTCAGGTCCAGCCGCTGCTGCCGGATCACCCACTGGGTGAAGTGGACGTGGTTGTCCCACAGGCCGGGGAGAACAAAGCGCCCTTCGAGGTCGAGAACCTCCTCCGCGTTCACCCCCGGTGCGGTTCTCCGCGCATTTCCCTGCGCCGGACGAATGGCCGCGATCAGTCCGGCCTGCAACGCGACGTCGTGCCGTCCCGGACGGGAAGGAAGCGAAGCGTTCCTCAGCAGAATACTGTGCGGGTTCATGGGTGTCCTTCGGAGCGCAGGGGGAGTTGTTCAGCCAAGGGTTTCCGCGTTGACCTGCCGCATGCGCCCGGCCAGCGGCGGATTGGCGTAGGGTCCCGGCTGCTGAAGGTGGTCAATGACGCTTCGGATGGTTTCCGGGCTCTTCCCCTGGCTCATCTTGTCCTTGCCCTCAATCCGGGTGACCCGGAGCCGGAAACCAACGGTGCCGTGGACAATGCGGCGGGCATACTCGCTGTTCTCGCTGGAGGCGTGCAGCAGGCGCGGCTCAGGCAGCGGCGCCTCGAAGTGCTCCACCAGGCGGTCCAGGACTGACAGGTTTTCTTCATCGGACAGGATTTCCGGCGTGCCCCGGAGATGGGCGGCAACGAAGTTCCAGGTGGGAACGGCTGGACCGCCGTCGTACCAGCCGGGGGAGATGTAGCCGTGGGGGCCCTGGATGACCGCAAGCATTTCGTGCCGTCCCAGCTCATGTTTGACCTCGTCGGGCCGGCCGACGTGGCTGAGCAGAACTATTCCCTCGGCGTCCTCGTCCAGCAGGACCGGGTAATGCGAGGCCACCAGCCCGGCGCCGTCCACCTGGCTGATGAAAGTACACCAGGGGTTGCTGCGGATGAGGTCCTTGATGGCCTCTGCATCATTGAGGGCGTAGCTGGGGTTGTCTCTCATCGGTCCTTCCATTGCGCGTGCCGCCACCCTAACAGGATGCAACAGAACAGGGCTGCGCACCGGCGCCGGGCGCGTGCATACTTCGTTTATGACGGATCAAACCCCGGTACCGGAACTGTGGCGCAGCCTGGAACCCTTGCTGCCGGACGGGTTCGAGCCGGCCGCATGGTGGGGATCGCGGTGGTGGTGGGGCGGCCCGCTCGATGTTGAGGGCCTGGGGCTGGGGGCGCTGCAGGCGCTCGCAACTGCGGTCTCCGCTTACGCGTTAACCAGCGGACATCCGGAACGGGTCAGCTTCGCGGCCGGCGGCGCGGCGGCGTCGTTTGCGTCCTTCGCCCACCTGCGTATCAACGGTGAACCCGTGCGGGGATTCGCGCCGCTTTCCGGGTTCCGGCGCAGCGCCGACGGCTGGGTGCGGCTGCACGCCAACTATCCGCATCACGAACGCGCCTTGCTGGCCGCATTGAACATCAACGGACCAGGGGAAGTGGACGCCGAGATACGCCGGCGCACGTCGGCGGATGTGGAGGAGACGGTCACGGAGCACGGAGGTCTGGCCGCGGCAGTGCGCACCCCTGAACAATGGGCGGCATCCGGGCCCGGGGGCGCCGTACTGCACGAACCCTGGCTCCGGTTGGACCTTGAGGCTGCGGAACGGGCATCCCTGCCCTGCGGCGGCAGCGGTATCCTGGCGGGACTGCGCGTGCTGGACCTGACCCGGGTTATCGCCGGTCCATCGGGCAGCCGGATCCTCGGCTCGCTGGGGGCTGACGTCCTGCGCGTGGACCCGCCGGGCATCCCGGAACTGGAGGACCAGTACGTAGACACAGGCTTCTCCAAACGCAGCACCGCAGCGGACTTCGGCGACCCGGACGCCTACCGGAAGCTGTGCGGGCTGCTGGAGGGGGCCGACGTCGTCCTCACCGCCTACCGTTCCACGGCACTGTCGCGTTTTGGTCTCCACACCGCGGCGCTGCGGGCTGATCACCCAGGGGTTGCGGTGGTCTCACTGGACGCGTGGGGAGACCGCGGGGCCTGGGCCGGCCGGCGCGGTTTTGACAGTATCGTGCAGGCTGCCGCGGGCATATCCCACCTCTACGGGAACACGGAGGAGGACGGTGAGCGGCGGCCGGGCGCGCTCCCGGTGCAGATCCTGGATTACGCCACCGGGCTGGGGATGGCTGCGGCCGCCGTCGCCCTGGTAGCCGCCCGTGCCCGCGGACTGGGCGGATCCGCCCATCTGTCACTGGCGCGGACGGCCGTGGAACTGATGCGGTTGCCCGGCCCTCCTGGCGGCATCAAACCCGAGCTGCCCGAACCCGAGCTGCTCACGTGCCGCAGCGGCTACGGCGACTTGATCTACGTGCCTCCGCCGCTGCTGATCAACGGTGCGCAGCTTGAGTACCGCTGGCCTCCGCCGCGGTACGGCAGCGCCGCATTGGTCTGGGATTACCCGGGCAGCTAACCCGCCACGCGTGCGCGCTGCGCGGTGTCGACGGCGGCTACCGCACCGCCGTCGACCAGCAGGTCCATACCTGTGATGAAACTGGCGTCGTGTCCCAGCAGGAACGCTGCCGCGTTGGCGATATCTCCCGGCGTGCCCATGCGCTTGGTACCTGAGCCTTCGATCATGGCCCGCATCTGCGCCCCGGATTCACCGGCGAGCTCCTGCTGACCCATGGGCGTGGAAATGACACCGGGGCTGATGCTGTTGACCCGCGCCCCGCGGGCACCCCAGGCCAGGCTCGCCGCCTGCACCCGCACCTGGTTGGCTCGTTTGGCGATGCCGTAGGCGTACCCGGGATTATCAACGCCGGACAGGAACGGCACCAGAAGCAGATCATCGGTGGGGACAGCGGCCAGGCCGGCCAGAACGTCCGCGGGAATCTGCCCGCCCACCATGTATGCGGACATGCTGGAGATAAAGACACCGGAACCCCGCGGTGCAATAACCTTCTGGAACTCATCCAGGACCAACGCGGTGCCCAGCAGATCCACCTTCCAGATGGCCTCCACCGGCGCCTGAACGGGAGAAAGCCCCGCTGTATGCACGACGCCGGTGACCGTGCCCAGCTCGGCGGCCGTTGCTGCCAGTGCCGCCACGGAATCACGGGATGATACGTCCACGCGCTGCGAAACGACGTCGTAACCGTCCCCGAGCGCGGTCCCTGCGACAGTCTCGAGGAGGGTTTCGTCAAAATCGGCCAACAGGACCTTTTGTCCCGCGCCCGAGCGGCGCAGGACGGCCTGTCCCATACCGCCCATTCCTACAATGACCAGTACCTCGGTTGCCATAACTCTCCAATGTCCGGAGGACTTCGGCAGGGGGAGGCTGCCGGTGCCCTGACCATACCCTCCCGCGAGGGCGCAGGCCGCCGTCTCCCGGACAAATGCCTTCGGTTTACGGCGGATTGAAACTTCGTCAGCCGGGGATGTTTTCGTAGATATGTTCGGGTGGCGCCGCATTCGGTTTCACAAAAATGCGAGTATGTAACAATTTACCTGCAAAGTACTCTAATCAGCGCATGCAACCTGACGTAGTGAATTTTGTTGCCCTACCGTAATAGCAAGCTAAGGGAATCCATCCCTGCCGTCTGCAAGCGGTGAATCACGTCTCCGGTCCCGGCATTTCGCGGGAAAGGCGGCCTCATCGGGTCCGGGACGGCCGTACGGCAAGGCTTGGGGGCTGCGCAGTGCGGCAAGCCGGTAATCGAAAACACTTGTGTTTTCTCGTCTGCGTAATACGCGGAAACACCAACGACACCATCCAGGAAATAAATGAAAACGACACTTTCCACCGGCCTCACATCGGCAGCGCTGGCAGCCTTGCTCGCGGTCACCTGCCTGGCGGGTCCGGCCGCGGCTGCCGTCCCTGCCTTGGACACCGACATGCCGGCCAACAGTCTCAGCGAGGCCGAGCAGTCCCGAATCATCGGCGAGAACGGATCCCGGATGGGCCAGGGCCTTCACCGGCTCACCGTCACCGGCGATGCCCAGTTGCCGGCACCCCATGAGACCGGCTCAGCGCCTGCGGAGGCGGATCCCCAAGGAGCTGTTCCCGACCCGGCCGAGCCGCTGGGTGGAAACTGGCGTCCCCCGGGAATCCAGGGCATGGATGTCTCCAGCCACCAGGGCAATGTCGATTGGAACCGTGCCTGGGCTCAGGGATCCAGATTTGCGTACGCCAAGGCCACCGAGGGCACCACCTACAAGAACCCGAACTTCAACCAGCAGTACGGCGGATCGTACAACGTGGGTATGGTCCGCGGCGCCTACCACTTTGCACTGCCCAACGTCTCCTCAGCGGTTGAGCAGGCCAACTACTTCGTCAACAACGGCGGAGGCTGGTCGGCGGACGGAAAAACGCTTCCGCCCCTCCTGGATATCGAGTACAACCCCTACGCTTCGCTGGGGAACACCTGCTACAACATGAGCGCAACCCAGATGGTCAACTGGATTAAAGCGTTCTCCAACCAGGTAAAGGCGCGGACCGGCCGTACCCCGATGATTTATACGACTACCGACTGGTGGTCACGGTGCACCGGAAACAGTGCAGCCTTTGGAGACAACCCCCTGCACATTGCCAGCTACAACGAGGTGGGAGCCGGTCCCCTTCCGGCAAGCTGGCGCTATTACAGCGTGTGGCAGTACAGCGACACCGGTCCCTTTGTGGGGGATTCGAATGTCTGGAACGGAACCGCAGCCGGCCTGACCGCTTTCGCCCGTAATGCGGCTGAGGCAGCACCCGCGCCGGGACCGTTCAAGGATGTACCGGCCAATTCACAATTCGCCAAGGACATTACCTGGCTTAAGAATGCCGGGATTGCCACCGGATACGCGGACGGAACCTATCGTCCCCTGCAACCGGTCAGCCGCGAAGCGATGGCTGCTTTCCTGTACCGGGTTAAGGGAAGTCCGGCTTATACCCCGCCTGCACAGTCAGCATTCAGGGACATTGCGGGAAGCGAGTTCTACAAGGAGATCAACTGGCTCCGCGCAAAGGGTGTGGCCAAGGGCTGGAACGGTAACCAATTCGGCCCGAAACTGGACATCGGCCGGGACGCCATGGCAGTTTTCCTCTACCGGCTGGCGGGAAGCCCTGCCTACAGCGCTCCGCGCGTCTCGCCGTTCAAGGATGTGGCGGTCAACAACGTCTACTACAAGGAGATCAGCTGGCTGGCGGCCACCGGGATCTCCACCGGCTGGAGCGACGGGACTTTCCGTCCCTTCGATCCGGTCAACCGTGACGCAATGGCAGCTTTCCTGCACCGCTACGACACTAAGTTCTAGCACCCAACAGGACCCGGGAAGGGGTCCTCCCGAAGCGCTGCAACCGCCGGAATCACTTCTCCCACTGCATTCCAAAAACCGGCGGTGCAGTGTTTTACATGCATTCCTGTCTCTCAGGACGCGGCAATAGATTCATGCTGCTCTTTTGGGTATCAATCGATGATGAGCCGCCAATAAACCCGGCAAATCCAATTATCGTCCGGGCAGTAGACTAATATCGCGACGTGCCGCTACGATAAATCCAATCATGAAAAAGAAACCCGCCTTCCGGACCGCTGCCGTCCGTGTCATATGTGCCTTTGTCCTTGCATCCGTTGCCGTTCCGGGAAGCGCTGCAGCCGCCGCGTACCCGGCGCGCGGAACCGTTGCCGTACCGGCGGGTGAGATGCAGCAGCCGGAGGTTCCCGACCTGCCTCCCGCAGCTCCGGACACCCCCAAACCCGACCCCGCTCTTTTGTCTCCCGAGGCGGCTCAGGCATCGGTTGATGCGGCAGCCGCCGCGGCCGGCGCCGCCGCTTCCGGTGCAGCCGTTCCTGATGCATCAGTGGAAGCGGTCCGGAGCGATGCCTTCGCTTCGGCAGTGTTTGACCTGATGAATGCCAAGCGCCGCGCGGCGGGGGTTCCCGCATTGATTTGGCACCAGCAGATTGCTGACGGTTCCCAGGGCTGGGCGAACCATTTGCGGGTTGCCACGGCGGATCCGTACTTTGACTGGAACGGCATTCACCGGCCCGATGCCGGCCTGTCCGTCATTCCCGCCGGTGCCAACTGGTACGGGGAAATCATCGCCTTCAATTTCTCAGCTGCGTCCGTGGTGGATTGGTGGATGAACTCTCCCGCCCACCGGGCCGCGATGCTGGATCCGCGGGAGACCCATGCCGGGGTGGGCTACGTAGTACCCACCAGCGGACCGTACAAGGGGTGGCATCTGGTGGTCTCCAACCTGGCCGGATACCCCAAGACTGCTCCGCCCGCTCCGGTGTCTCCGTTCAGTGATCTGCAGAGCGGGCAGCAGTTCCTGCCCGATATGAACTGGATGCACGCCAAGCGCGTTTCCACCGGATGGGCGGAAAAGAATGGAACCAAGACCTACCGTCCTTTTGAAGCAGTAACCCGGGAAGCAATGGCAGCTTTTATGTATCGGCTTTCCGGCTCACCGGCCTATACTCCACCGAATAAATCTCCTTTCACGGATGTAAAAACTTCGCATCCTTATTATAAAGAGATAGCGTGGTTGTCAGCCAGGAAGATATCCACGGGCTGGAAGCAGAAAGACGGCACGCAGGAATTTCGTCCGGGTACTTCGGTAACCAGGGATGCCATGGCTGCATTTATGTACCGGCTAAAGGGATCGCCAAAATACGCGGCACCGAAAACATCGCCCTTTACCGACGTTCACAAATCCCACCAGTTCTATAAAGAAATCTCCTGGGCCGCCGCCGAGGGTGTCTCCACCGGCTGGCCCGCCGCAGGCGGCGCGTCCGAGTACCGGCCGGAGCAAACCATCGCCCGTGACGCCATGGCTGCATTCATGAAGCGCTGGGCTTCCTAGCGCTTTCTGCCCTGCGTTCCCCGGGGGGTCAACTGACCCCGCAGCCGCAAGCCGGCCGCGGGGTCAGCCGGCCGTGGGGTCAGCCGGCCGCAGCGGCCAGCCGGTCCGAGAGGGCCATGAAGTCCTGATCAAGTACTTGTGCCTCGGGGTGGGCGTCATACCAGGCAAGGATTTCCGCCGCACCCTGAACAAAGGGGATTCGGGCGGCAAACCCGGGGACCAGCGACTTGATCTTGGAGTTGTCGAAGATAACCGAGTGGGATTTGTCGCCCAGCAGGCCCGGCCCGCGTCCGGGGTCGAGAGCGGCAATGGTGTCAGAGGGAACATGCACCAGCCTCGGCTCAGGCACACCGGCTGCCGCCGCCAGAATCCGGTAGATCTCGTTCCACGGCAGGAACTCATCCGAGGTGATGGTGTAGCTGTCTCCCACCGCCGCCGGCCGGCCCAGCAGGCCGGTAAAGGCACGGGCAAAGTCCCTGCTGTGCGTCAGGGTCCACAAGGAGGTGCCGTCGCCGTGGACCAGCACGGGCAGGCCGGCACGCATCCGGTGCAGGTCCGTCCACCCTCCCGTGAGCGGAATCATGGTCCGGTCATAGGTGTGGGAAGGGCGAACCACGGTTCCGGGGAACCCCTCGTCCCGGTAAGCGGCGGTGAGCAGGTCCTCGCAGGCAATCTTGTCCCGCGAGTACTGCCAGAAGGGATTGCGCAGCGGCGTGGACTCCAGGATGGGCAGCCGGGCCGGCGGTTTCTGATAGGCCGAGGCCGAGCTGATGAACACATACTGGCCGGTGCGGCCGCGGAAGAGATCCATGCTCGCCGCCAGCTGCTCCGGAACAAACGAGATGAAGTCTGCAACGGCGTCGAACTCCCGTCCGGACAGGACTTCGGCAGCCGCCTCCGGATTTCGGATGTCTGCGTGCAGAACCTCGGCTCCGGCAGGGGCAGGCCGGACGGTGGAGGCTCCCCGGTTGAGAAGGGTGACCCGGTGGCCCAGCTCGGCTGCATGCCCGGCCACGGCGGAGCTAATGACCCCGGTTCCGCCGATGAGAAGAATGTCCATGTGTGCTCCCTGCTCGGATCCAACGGCTGCCGGGAGCCAGTCTACGGAGTATCGGCTTCTGCGCCACCGGTGCGCTCGCCAAGGCCCGATTTTCGGCCGCCGCTGCTGCGCCGGGTGACCGCTGATGCCCACACCCATGTGGCGCGCCGAATGCCGCCATCAGTCCACAGCACCTGGACTGCCCTGGCATTCCAGGTGCAGGCTTCACCCTTGACGCGCTCAGCGGAACCGGGAAACCGGATCCAGGCCCAGACCGGAATCCCCGGCACCGACGTGGCGGCGGGATGGTGTTCAAAGTCCAGCTCTTCGGGAGTGAGTCCAATCGGCTCCGCGCGCCTGGCGTAGCGGGCGGCGATCCGAGCTGCCGCATCCTGATCCATACTTAAAAGTAGAACACATATTCGAATGCGGGTGCCTCTGGAGTTCTCCGCTGCGGCGGGCACAATGGGACCATGTGCGGACGATATGTGATGGCGAAGGCAACGCCGGACCTGGTGGCGGCCTTTGCCGCGGAACAGGCTGTGGGGGAGGACGTGGCTCCGTCCTGGAACGTGGCGCCCACCGACAATGTGCGCATCGTCACCGAGCGCACCCATCGCAGGGACGGGGACGACGACGGCGGCAGCCGGCCTGCCGCGGTCCGGCGGCTGGCTACAGCCAAGTGGGGGTTGGTGCCGGCATGGGCGAAGGATCCCAAAATCGGATCCCGGATGATTAATGCCCGCCGGGAAACGGTGCTGGAAAAGCCGGCGTTCCGTAAGGCCGCCGTGAAGCGCCGGGCGCTGGTGCCTGCTGACGGCTACTACGAATGGGAGAAGTCGGGCGGGGCCAAGATTCCTACGTACCTGTACTCGCCGTCCGAGGATCCGCTGGCCTTCGCCGGCCTGTATGAGTTCTGGCCTGACCCGTCACTGCCCGAAGACCATGAGCATAAATGGCTGCTGAGCTTCACCATCATCACCACCGAAGCAGGCGATGCACTGGGGCATATCCATGACCGCACTCCGCTGATCGTTCCCCCGGATCTCTACGCGGACTGGCTGGACCCGCAGCTGACGGAATCTGCGGACGTGCAGCAGCTGCTGGACGCCATGCCGGAACCGGTGCTGACGCCGCGGGTGGTTTCCAGCGACGTCAACTCGGTGCGCAACAACGGGCCGGAGCTGATCCTCCCGGCACAGGGGGCCTAGCGGGGCGGGAAGGGATCCACCCCGCCTCCCGCCCGCTGCCCGTCACCAGGCGTAATCCTCCGGGGCGGTCCGGTGGCCGGGGAAAATGGTGTCGAGCCTGGCGAGCGCCTCTGCGTCGAGCTCCGTGTCCAGAGCCTTCAGTGCGTCGTCGAGCTGGGCCTGAATCCGCGGCCCGACAATTGGAGCGGTGACGGCGGGCTGGTGCAGCAGCCAGGCCAGCGCCAGGATGCCGGGGGCAACGCCGAGTTCATCGGCGAAGTCCTCGTACCGGACCAGCGCTTCCCGGTGGGTTTCCAGGGCTTCCTTTGCCCGTCCCTCCGTGCGTCTGCCGCCCTGCTCGGTTTTCTTGATTACCCCGCCGAGCAGGCCGCCTTCCAGCGGCGACCACGGCAGCAGCCCCAGGCCGTACTGTTGGGCCGCCGGTATCACTTCCAGCTCCACGGCACGGGTGATCAGGTTGTAGATGCTTTGCTCACTGACCAGCCCGGTGAAGTTCCGGCGCCGGGCGGCCTCCTGGGCGCGGGCAATGTGCCAGCCGGCAAAGTTTGAACTGCCGTTGTAGATGATTTTGCCCTGCTGGACCGCCACGTCCATGGCCTGCCAGATCTCGTCCCAGGGAGTGTTCCGGTCAATGTGGTGGAACTGGTAGAGGTCAATGTAGTCGGTTTGCAGCCGCTTCAGGCTGGCATCCAGGGCGCGGCGGATATTCAGTGCGGACAGGAACGTGTCATTGGGGCGTTCGCTCATGGACCCGTACAGCTTGGTGGCAATGACCGTGTCCTCGCGCCGGCCGCCGCCCTTGGCGAACCAGCGGCCCACAATCTCTTCGGTCCAGCCTTTCTTGTCCCAGCCGTAGACGTTGGCGGTATCAAAAAAGTTGATGCCTGCCTCCCGGGCGGAGTCCATGATGGCATGGGCGTCCGCTTCCTCGGTTTTGGGGCCGAAATTCATGGTGCCCAGGCACAGGCGGGAGACGCTGAGGCCGGAGCGGCCCAGGTGGGTGTACTGCATAGAGGAATCCTCACGTAGTGGATGGCTGAGCACGCGGTCCCGGGCAGCGGGACCGCTGATGCAGGACCCATTGTGCTCGTCCGGGGACTCCCCGGCTAGGGGTATCCAACAGTTCCTGCAGGAAATAGGGTGGCGCCCAAACACGATGAAAGGCACTCAATGACGCAGGACCATGTCCCGGGACTGGATCTCAACAACGGGGTCCGCATTCCGCAGCTGGGCTACGGAGTCTTCCAGATTCCCCCGGAGAACACCCAGGAAGCCGTCGAAAGTGCCCTCGAGGCGGGCTACCGGCACATCGACACGGCCGCCGGATACAGAAACGAAGCGGCAGTGGGAGCCGCCGTCGCAGCCTCCGGGATTGCCCGTGAGGACCTCTTCATCACCACCAAACTCCGCAACGGGGACCAGGCACGGGCGCGTGCGGCGTTCGAGGACAGCCGGGAAGCGCTGGGCCTGGAGCAGGTGGATCTGTACCTGATCCACTGGCCGGTTCCCTCGCAGGGACTGTATCTGCAGGCCTGGCAGGACCTGGAACAGATCTACTCTGACGGGCTGGCCCGCGCCATCGGTGTTTCCAACTTCCTGCCCGAGCATCTGGAAGAACTCACCCGGGCCGCAAATGTTCCGCCCGCCGTCAACCAGATCGAACTGCACCCCACCTTCCAGCAGCGGGCGCTCGCGGATGCTTCCCGCCGCCACGGCATGGCGGTTGAGGCTTACAGTCCGCTGGGGCAAAGCGGGGATCTGACGAACAGCACGGTGATCGAGATAGCAGCCCGTCACCATGCAACACCGGCGCAGGTGGTGCTGGCCTGGCACCTGGCGTCCGGCAACATTGTCATCCCCAAAACTGCCACCCCGGAGCGGATGCGGGAAAACCTCGCTTCGGTGAGCGTGGAGCTCTCTCCCCTCGACATGGAGCAGATCAACGATCTCGACGCCGGCAGGAGGATCGGAGCGGACCCCGCCACCGCGGCCTTCAGCCAGTACTGACGGAAGGCCGCTGAAGGCCGCTGATGTAGCCTGAGACACACACCTGATCCACAAGGAGGGCACATCTGTGGCCGAGTCGTATTACCGCGCCCTGGGCGAGGAAACTTTTGAATCCACCATCCACACGCAGGGCGCCTGGAATGAGCACGAACAGCACATGGCTCCCGTGGCCGGCCTGCTGGCCCACGCGCTGGAAACGTGCAGTCCGCGGCCGGATATGCGCGTGGCACGGATCGGCTACGACATTCTCGGCGTCATCCCCCGCGGCACCTTCGACGTGCGGACCAAGGTGCTGCGCCCGGGGCGCACCATCGAACTGCTGGAGGCAGAGCTGATTGCCGGCGGCCGGACGGCGGTGCGCGCCACCGCCTGGCGGCTGGCGGTGGGATCCACCGGCGAAGTGGCAGCCCTGGAAGATGCTCCCATGCCCGGACCGGACGGGCTGGAAGAGGCCCGCGGCATGACGCAGTGGCCGGGGGATTTCATTGGATCGCTGGACTTCCGTGCCGTGCCGGGCCTGCGACCGGGCCGCGGCCAGGTGTGGATCCGCACTCCCTATTCCATGCTGGAGGGGGAAACGACGTCGGACCTGGTGCGCCTGGTGGGCCTGGTGGACACCGCCAACGGCATTGCGGCCCGGGTTCCGCCGGGCGGGGACAGTTACATGTTCCCCAACGTGGATCTGCAGATCCACCTTCACCGGGCACCCCGGGGGGAATGGCTGGGGCTGGATACCCGCGTCACGTTTGGAACCGACGGCATAGGACTGACTTCCTCCGTGCTGCATGACGAGCAGGGCCCCTTCGGCCGCAGCGAGCAGATCCTGACCGTGCGCCGGCTCGGCGGACAGGCCTAGCAACCGTGTCCGGTGACCCTTTCCGTCCTGCCCGCGGAGCCGCTGCTTCAGCGCCGCTCACGGTGGTGAGGCAGGAACAGAGCCTGGGCGCGGCGGAAGATCTGGACTTCGCGCTCAGGATGCTGGATGCGGCCAAGCGGGGGGAGCTGGGGCCGACGCTCCGCGTCTACCGCCCGCTGCCCACCGTGGCCCTGGGCCAGCGCGACGCCCGCCTGCCCGGCTTTGACGACGCTGTGCGGGCCTGCCGTGCGCAGGGCTTTGAGCCGCTGGTGCGCAAGGCCGGGGGGCGCGCGGCGGCCTACCACCAGGGCTGCCTCGTGGTGGACCATGTGGAGCCCGGAACCAATGCCGTGGCAGGATCACTTGCCCGGTTTGCCGCCTTCGGTGACATGTATGCCTCGGCGCTGCGGCGGGCCGGTGCCGATGCGGCGGTGGGCGAAATACCCGGGGAGTACTGTCCAGGCGAGTTCACCGTCCACGGCACCACTCCCGGCGGCCGAAAAATCAAGCTCGTCGGCACGGCGCAGCGCGTGGTCTCCGGTGCCTGGCTCTTTTCCTCCGTGTTTGTGGTGCAGGATGCCGCGCCCCTGCGGCAGGTCCTGGACCAGTGCTACGCGGCACTGGGCCTGGACTGGAATCCGGACACGGCCGGCGCCGCGGAGGATACCGGCACCGTTGACCTGGACGGTGTCGAAGCGGCCCTGATGGAGGCTTATGCTGCCCGAGGCCCGCTGGATGTTGGTGATTTCGGGACCCTGGGGCGGGACCTGCATCCTGCCGCCACGGTGTCCGGTGCCACTGCAGTCCAGTGATTTCTGCGGTGGTCAGTAAGCTGAGTGATGGATCTGCACGCGAGGAACGAAGGAGAGACGTTGGCAAAGAACAGCATTGAGAACACGACACTGAGGCTGAGGGCTGTTTTGGAGGTCCTGGCGGCGGAGGATCCGTCCGTCGAGCGCCGCATCAGCAGGGGAGAAGTCCTTTCCGCCGCTGTGACCCGGGTGCCCTTCACCGGCAGCGAGGCGGAAGTACTGGCCAGCGGGGCGGCACGCGGAGAACGCGCGCTGTCCAACGCCAGCAGCAAGCTGGTCAAGGCAGGCTGGATCACCAAGGAAGGCAGGGCCGGCTGGAGCATCACCGCCGCCGGACGCCGGGCACTTCAGGATTTCCCGGACACCGCCGGTCTGCTGGCCGCCATGAACGGCAAGGCTCCGGCCGCCGCTTCACCCGCAGCAGCCGCTGACGTGGAGGAAGTTATTGAAGAAGCGCTGCAGGAAGCTGCGGCCATGCCCGAAATTCCGCAGGAACCGCACGGGGCCCACGAGTCCGCCGAACTGGCCGAACCCTCCTTTCCGCAGCCGGACGCCGTCGTTATTGCCGGCACCATGGGCAGCGCCCTGGGCCAGGCGGACTGGGATCCTGCCGCTCTCCAGCTCACATTTGACCGCAGCGATGAGCTCTGGAAGCTCACTGCGGACCTTCCCGCGGGCCACTATGACTACAAGGTGGCGCTGGACGGCTCGTGGGATGAGAACTACGGGCAGCACGGACACCGGGACGGCGCCAACATCACCATGGCGCACGATGGCGGCCCGCTGACGTTCCTGTATGACCACGCAACGCACATTGTGGTCACCAAGCCGGACGTCAGCGCCTGATCAGGTACTAGCTGACCGGGTATCAGCGGTCCGCCGCTTCCGGCGAAAGCCCGTGCCGGTCCAGGAACCCCAGCACTGTTTCGGCGAGCATCTGCCAGCCGTGGTCGATCACCAGGGAATGGCCGCTGCCTTCCAGTTCCGCATACTCGGTGACTGATGCCGAGGAGCGGTACCGGTGCGCAGCGGCCCGGACCACCGATGCCGGAACCACGCGGTCACGGCCTGCGCCCACCAGCAGCAGCGGGCCCCTGGCCGCGGCGGTGTCCACCCGGACCGGCGTGCGCGGATTGAGGTTCGCCGTAGCGGCCTGGAACAGCGGGCGCCCCGGTGCCGGCATCACACAGGTGGCGTGCAGGTCATAGGCCTCGCGTACGGAAACGGCATTGGCAAAGTTCCGGCGAAAACGCTGCGGGGTTAGGCGGACAATTCTTCGCACATTCAACGGGTTACGCAGCACCGGAAACAGGGACGCCAGCTGGACAGGCGGCAACCGCAGGACACCGCGGAACTGAACGGGAGCAACCGCAACCGCCCCTGCCGCCAGCCCGCGGGCCAAAAGCTGCTGTGCCAGCAGCCCGCCAACGGAGTGCCCCACCAGCACCGGAGGGCGGGGGAGCCTTCCAATGAGTTCCGCGTAATGGCTCAGGGCTTCGGCCATTCCGGTTCCGGCCATCGGTTCCGGAAAGGCATTGGCTGCTGGAAGGCTTTCCGGCTCGCCGGGCCACGCCGGAGCCCACGGCGCGTAACCGCGTTCCTGAAAGAGCTCAAGCCACGGGTCCCAGCTGGTTGAGTGCAGCCACAATCCATGGATGAACACCACGGGGGGGGCGGTCCTCGAACTCCGGAGCGTCCGCATCCAGGGCAGCGAAGGGAATGGGCGGGCTCCCCACTGGGGTCATGGTCAGGGCTCCTCGCATCGGCAGTGATCCGGTCCGCTGGCTGGTCCGGATGCTAAGTCTGCCACCGCCGGCTTTCCCTGCGGTAGGTATCAGGAAGGGATTTTCCGGACCGGGCCGCTGAGGAAGCCCGCCTGCTCGCGCACCCACCACACGCCGTCGGCCCGGCGTTCCGCCGCCGTGGAAAAACGGTAGCGGTACACCCGCGCCCGCACCCACCGGGGAGGTGTGCCGGCAAAGGGATCGGTGCGCAGCAGGGCGAGGGTGCGGCGGTCGCCGTCGAGCAGTTTCTGCAGCAGTACGGGAAACCAGGATCCGCCCGAAGCACCCAGCGCCAAAAACCACATCAGCCAGTCCAGCCGCAGATGGTAGGGAGCGAACTGGCGGGGCATCCTGCCCGGATCGCCCGGTTTCCCCTTGAACTCATACGCGAGCCAGCGGGCGTCAGCGCCCGGCTCATCCATGGTGCCCTCAATCACCACCTCGTTGCGCAGCCGGGTGATACTCCCGAACGCACCGTAGGCGTTGGACAGGTGCCAGCGGTTGAAGCTGGCGTTCATGAGCTGGTTTCGGCTGAACAGATTCCGCAGCGGCTTCCACGCCCAGTAGAGCATCAGCGCTGTTACAGACAGGACGACGACGGCGAACCAGACCGGAGTTGGCTCGGGGGCGGGGGTGCTGAAGGCAGTTCCGGGCAGCAGTGCCCGGAGGTTCGAATCGGCGACGGCGCTGAAGGCGAGCAGGACGGTCAGCACGTTCAGCCAGGCGAAGTTGCCGGAAAGGATGAGCCACAGCTGGGTGATGATCACGATGAGCGCCGCAACTCCGGCCACCGGCTGCGGAAAGAACAGGAAAAACGGCACCACGAGCTGCGCAAAGTGGTTGCCGAGCACTTCTGCCTTATGCAGTGGTTTGGGCAGGTGATGGAAGTACCAGCTGGCCGGATTGGGCATCGGCTGGGTCTCGTGGTGGTAATACAGGGCGGTCAGATCCCGCCACACCCGGTCCCCGCGCATCTTGATCATGCCGGCGCCGAATTCCAGCCGGAACACCAGCCAGCGGAAGAGGAAAAGCACCGTCACCGGGGGAGCCACCTCGTGGGAACCCAGGAACGCAGCCAGGAAGCCGGCTTCGAGCAGCAGCGACTCCCAGCCGAAACCGTAAAACGTCTGGCCGATGTTCACGATGGACAGGTATAGCCCGAACAGCAGCAGGAAGGCCAGCATCGGCAGCCACGGCGGTCCGTACTGCGGCAGCCCGGCCACCAGCAGGGCCGCGACGGCGGCGCCGGTCCAGGCCACTGCCAGCAGTAACCGGTCCGAGTAGTGCCGGCGGAACAGGGTGGGGATGCCGCGTCCGGCGGTCCGGGCCAGATAGCGCGGTGCCGGCAGCAGGCCGTGTTCGCCCAGCAGAGCCGGAAACTGGTTGGCGGTGGAGATGAAGGCGATCAGGTACACGGCGGCGATGCCGCGCTGAAGCACCTGGCGTGCAAACTCGTATCCTTCTGCGTTGAAAAGATCCACGGCAGGTCAACCCTTGCGTTCAGGGTCCGGCGTGCGCTGGATGATGCGGTACACGGTGCTGCGGGCAACCTTGAAGAGTTCGGCGATTTCGGATGTGGTGTGTTGTCCTGCCCGGTGCAGCGCAACCACATGGGCTTCCTGTGCCTTGGAGAGCTTGGGCTGCTTGCCGCGCAGCCTGCCCTTTGCCTTGGCAATCTGCATGCCTTCCCGGGTGCGGGCCCGTATGAGGTCGGACTCGAACTCGGCAACCATTGCAAGGACGTTGAACAGCAGCCGCCCGACGGGGTCCGACGGATCGTGGATGGATCCGCCGATACTCAACTTCACATTCTTCTTTGTGAGTTCTTCGAGGATGTCCCGGGCATCGGGCAGGGAGCGGGCAAGGCGGTCCAGCTTGGTGATGACGAAAGTGTCCCCGTCACGCACCGCGGCCAGGGCCTGGTGCAGGCCCGGGCGGTCACGGTTGGTGCCGGTGAGCCCGTGGTCCGTATATATCAGGTCCGCCGGAACACCGAGGGCTGCGAGCTGATTCTGTTGCACTGTGAGGTCCTGCTCGCTGGTGGAGACGCGGGCGTAACCGACACTGTGGGCACTCATGGTTCGAATGTAGCGGTTGGGCTACCCTCACCGGGAATACAGGAGGGCGGGGTATACGCGAATCTGCAGGTCAAACAGGTATATGTGCAGTCGGGGACAGGTAAGTTCGGGCGGATGTGCACTGGTGGTGGACCGGTTTGCTGGCCTCACTACGGAAACGGTCAGGAACCTCTTGTATCACCCTCTTGACACAAGAAGCTGTCTTCCGCTTGTATTGGCGTCAAGATACAAACAGTCCTAGGAGGACATTCCATGGGGTCGATAGCGGTAGTTTTAGCGGTCGCCGTAGCAGCCTTGATCGGAGCCGGATTGTGGGTTCTCGTCCGCCGTGCCATCAAGGGCTCCCAAATGACCTTCGTACCCGTGCCTGCATCTGCGGCGGGGGAACGTTACGGTGCTTCGGTGTACCGCAGTGAGGTCCGGGCATCACTGACAGCTTTACTCATCGGGGTGTCAGCCACCGTTCTGACGTGGCAGGTCGGCACCTGGTGGCCGCAGGGGTACGGGCTCCCGTACGCTCTCGCCGGGTCAGTAGGCGCTCTCGCAGGACTCAGCGCTTACAACCTGTATCGACGGACAGGTTGGGACTCGTCTCCAGGGGAGCGGACTCATGCTGAGCTCACACCTAGAAGGCCAGCCTCCTTTGCCCGGCAGTGGGTGTTCGCCCTTCCGCTTGCCACGGCACTCACCCTCATTCTCGGACTGGTGCTCACCGGGTTGTACTCATCGGCCGACGAAAACGGGCTGCATCGCATTTACCAGCGCCGCGGGCTCTCGGGCTGGGGTATCGAGGACGGACGGGTAGTGGACGTGCAGTACAACCTGTCCTCGACCGGTCCTTTCCCCGGCTGGTATTACGGCGTCCCCGTCATAATCAGCACGGTCCTGCTCATCATCGTCGTGTACTGGTCGCTACGCAGGATCGCCGCCGCAGCCAGACCAACCTCACCTGGGCTTTTCCACTTGGATACAGCTCTTAGATCATTGAGAACCGCGTTCGTTATGGCCACCTCCAGCGCGGCCCTCGCGTTCCAAGTCGCAGGGCTCCTGGCCATTACTGGCAACGTCTTACGGGTCAGTCACCTCGACGCAGTCCCCACTGCCGATACCTTCGCAAGTGCTAACACGGTCCCGGTTGAGCCTGGACACACACTCGCACTGATTGCGATCTTGTCCTCCCTAGTCGTTGCCATGGCCGCGGCTATCCTCCTCATTAAGGCTCTTACCGTCGTGGCGGACCTGCGGTTCGCTGAAAAAAAAGCCCGCACCTCTGACCCCTGGCCAGCGTGATGATCAGCATCGATTCCTCATCAGCGGTTTCACCGGTGGAACAAATCCGTTCCCAGATAGCCGCTCGAATTCGGGCCGGTCAGCTTGCAGCCGATACGCGGCTGCCCCCGGTCCGGCAGCTCGCCGCTGACCTCCGAGTATCACCAGGATCCGTGGCTAAGGCGTACAAAGAGCTCGAGAAGGCGGGGCTCATCCGCACCATGCGGGCGGCAGGCACCAGAGTCAACCCAGGTCACACAAGCACACAACCTCTCATCAAAATCTCGGCAGACCTCGCGCACCAAGCAATCCAAGAAGGACTTACCCTCCGAGAGGCACAAGACCTCCTCGCACATGCGTGGAAACAGCTACACACAGAACCCTGTGCACCCCCGAACCCAGAAAAGCCGCCGGCTCCATAGCAGGAAGAAGAGCATACTCTGTCCTAGAACACTGCCTGGCAGTCATCCGACGTCCAGCAGCGCCAAGACTCAATACTCGGCGCTGCCAAAATCATTCCCCTCGCCGGATCCCAGAACGGACGCCGGAACGTCCGAGGAAGCACCGGCTATCGGGCATCGAAGCGCTCGATGAGCCACCGTGGCTTAGGCGACGCGAACAGAGAGGATAGTCTCGTAACAACAAACTCGGTCTGAATTGGGGAACACGCAGGATGGAAACTGTATTCGGAATCATCGCTGGCTGTGTAGCGATTCTCGTCGGCTTGGCCGTAATCCTTAACCGGAAGTCCTTCAGTAAGTTCACTGCCGATGCCCAAAGGTCAACGTTTGGCAAAGCAGGTGAAAAAGTAGCAAACCGGGCAAACCCAGGCTGGACAGCCGCTGTGGGTACTGTATTTGTTCTCATTGGGGCGACCTTGGTCGTGCTCATGATCACCGGCGTAGAGATATAGGCAGGCACTAAATCCGAGTGTCTTTCAGCCGGCACTGGTAAGAATGCTAGACCGATCGAGCTTCATCGTCCGGTTGAGGATCCCAGAACGGACGCCGGAACGTCCGAGGAAGCACCGGCTATCGGGCATCGAAGCGCTCGATGAGCCACCGTGGCTTAGGCGACGCGAACAGAGAGGATAGTCTCGTAACAACAAACTCGGTCTGAATTGGGGAACACGCAGGATGGAAACTGTATTCGGAATCATCGCTGGCTGTGTAGCGATTCTCGTCGGCTTGGCCGTAATCCTTAACCGGAAGTCCTTCAGTAAGTTCACTGCCGATGCCCAAAGGTCAACGTTTGGCAAAGCAGGTGAAAAAGTAGCAAACCGGGCAAACCCAGGCTGGACAGCCGCTGTGGGTACTGTATTTGTTCTCATTGGGGCGACCTTGGTCGTGCTCATGATCACCGGCGTAGAGATATAGGCAGGCACTAAATCCGAGTGTCTTTCAGCCGGCACTGGTAAGAATGCTAGACCGATCGAGCTTCATCGTCCGGTTGAGGATCAGCTAATGGACAGTGGCTTGGTCGAACCCGGTGAAGTCTCTACGATCGCGGTATGACTAATCCGCTGCCTCCATCCGCGCAGATTGTTTCAGAGATCGAGCTGGTACTAGTCGACCACGCGAGAGAAACTATCGATGCGGCCACCGACGCCGGTCCTGGCGAAGATGGCATACACACCATGGGTGCTGCCGTGAGAGCCGCGGACGGGCGGATATTCACGGGCGTGAACCTCTATCACTTCACCGGCGGGCCTTGCGCAGAGCTGGTCGCGCTCGGAGCGGCCCGCGCCGCGGGAGCTACAGAACTGACACACATTGTCGCAGTGGGGAACCATGGCCGTGGCGTGAAGAGCCCTTGTGGGCGGGATCGGCAAATCCTCGCCGATCACTACCCTGAGGTGCGTGTGATCGTGCCGTCGCCTGAGGGGCTCGTGAGTGTTCTTGCCAGCGACCTGCTACCGCTAGCCTTCGATTATCACGCCGAACAGGTCTAGCTGAAAGCTCAAAGCGGACCCTCGACGCGCACCAGTCTTGTGCCCATTCAGGGACCGGCTTACGGGCACTAGGAAAACGTCGCCTTCAGACCGATGTAGTTATGGTGAACTATGAATTCAATGGAAGTCATCTGGTTCATCGTAGGATTCGCCGCGTTGCCAGCCGGCGTTCTAATCGTCGGGCTCCTCGTTCTCTGGAGGGAACCCGGCATGCGAGCTTGGACGCGATACATGTGGATGGTGGGCCTTGCCGTCATCGCGTGGTTCGTCCTGGTGACGGTCCAGGGCAGGCTTGACGCATCGTCGAGCGCGGAGTCCGCGAATCTAGAAATTCTTTACTCCTTATCGCTATTTCTAAGTCTGCCTGCGATCGTCATTGGTGGGAGCTTCTGGGCTTTGATCGGGCGCGCAGCCGCCCTAGAACGGGAGACACGGGCACATCTTCATGGAAATCCACGTTAGTTATCCCAGCCAGGAATTTTTCTGATCGGAAGTCAGTAAATGTCCCAGGTAAGGATCCTTTTATAGGGCTGGATCAGTGGCCCTTGCTGAGGGGTTGAACGCATCTGAGGACGTTCCCCAGTCCAGTACCTTTCGTGGTCTTGTGTTGATCCTGTCTGCTATCTCATTGAGGTCCTGCTGGCTGAACTGACGAAGGTCACCGTTCTTGGGCAGATATTGGCGTAGGAGCCTGTTGGTGTTTTCGTTCGTTCCGCGTTGCCAGGGGCTGCGTTTATCGCAGAAGTAGACGGGCAAGCCCAGCTCGGCTGTGAGCTCCTGATGCTCAGCCAGCTCGCGTCCACGGTCCCAGGTTAGAGACAGCCGTTGCTCAGCCGGTAGCCCGCGGAAGCTTGATGTCAGGGCGGCCCGGACGACGTCGGCTTTGATTCCATTGGGCAGCTGTACCAGCCGGACATATCGGGTCTTGCGATCAACGAGGGTTGCGATAGCAGACGGGCGTGCACCCATCACTAAATCGCCCTCCCAGTGACCGACCTCGGTCCGTTCTTCGATGTGACTTGGGCGGCGGTGGATGGACACCATGTTCTTCAGGCGTCCCCGGTTGCTTACACGAGGGGCCCTCGGAATGCGCATCGTCCGTCCTGACCGCAGATGATGCGACGGCCGGACCAGGCATCGCGCGAGGGCTTTGCGCTCAGCGATGTAGATGGACCGGTAGATCGCTTCGTGCGACAACCGCATCGAGGCATCCTCCGGGTACGTGCGGCGTAGCCACTGGGAAATCTGCTCCGGTGACCAGTCCTGCCCCAGCTTGAAGGCCACCACGATGAGCAGCATATGGTTCACATCCAGGCGCTGTGGCTTTGGCCGCTTCGCCAGCAACACCGCGCGCTGATCAGCACTCACAGCCCGGTAGTTCTCACGCCCGCCATTGCGGCGGATCTCCCTGGACACAGTTGAGGCCGCACGCCCCAAGCTTTCCGCGATGACGGCGGCTGAGTGGCCGGCGGCGATACCCCGGGATATTTCCTCCCTGTCAGCCATCGACAGGTGCCTGTCACTGCGCTTCGATGCCGGCAACCGAATACCACCGGACTGCAGCAGGAAGCTCCTCACCCGCTGAGTATTCGTACCCAGGTTCCTAGCGATCGACCGTAGAGAGTCTCCACGTCGCCAGTATTCCCACAGCTGATCCTGCTGCTCAGCAGTAAACCCATAATCACGCACCATTCCCATCACTTTCATATCCGATCACGGGCGGTGCGTTGACCGGTTGAGACCACCATCGTATTCGTGCACGCCAATGCGCGGGTCCAAGTATCGGAGTAGCGCAGAAGAGCGGTGTTTGTGACTCAACTTCAGGGGGACTTTCTGCGCGCTGAGATGAACGGAAGGCGGAACGAATCATGTGTGAACGAATAGTGCACGCAGGGTAAGTTTCGTGCACCCTCCCGACCAAGGACAATCGCTGGACGAATGGTCGGCGGCCGAGCCCACTAGCCCCCGGGAGCATAGCCGAATGCGGGTGACAGACTAGAATGAGTGGTTGGCCTCGCTGGGGGAGCGAAATTCCAGGTCCGACGTTTATTCCCTCAAATACTTAGGTGATCAATATGGCACAGCGTGTACAGGTACAGCTTCTTGATGACATCACCGGCGAAGAAGCCGCAGAGACCCTCACCTTCGGTCTGGATGGTGTCATGTACGAAATTGACCTCACAGTACAGAACGCCCGCCAGCTGCGCGACGAGTTGGGCGTCTATGTGGAAAAGGGACGAAAAGTCCGCGGACGGTCAGCCGGTCAGCGGCGGTCCACGACCTCCGCACGGGACGAAACGCATCGGATCCGTGAATGGGCTGAAAAGAACGGTTACAGCCCCAGCAGTCGGGGACGAATCAGCAAGAACATCATGGAGGCGTACCAGGTGGCCAACGCGTAAACAGGCAGGGCTTGGTAAACGGGTGGGCGCGACTTCTTCAGTCCGGAATGATGTGCGGGCCCGGCTGCTGCCGGGGCATAAATAGCAGACAGCCTGGCCCGCACAGCGGACTGTGAGCAGTTCCAGCTGTTCCACAACCCGCTGCGAAGTGCACACCTCTGGGAGAGGGCGACAATCACTTCGCATGTCAGAGCGTATCCCTGATATTGCCGGTGAACATGGTTCGCCGGCAACACGCCGTCATTCGTCTCTCTTGCCCTGAATCAGGCCGGGCGTTTAGCGGGAGGAGAGCCCCAGCAGGGACAGGGCAGCACGGAGTTCGGGGGTGTCGGAATTGAGATCTGCGAGTTCGATGCCGGTAATGTGTGCGCTGGTCTGCCCGTCGGTGTCGCGCTCATAGACGGCCCAGAGCAGCAAATCATCACCGTGCCGGGAGCGGAACTGGATTCCGTCGCAGAAATCGGTGCCGTCAGCGTTTTTCCGGGTCCACAGGAACTGGGAAACTTCCTGGGTGAGCAGCCGGTTTTCCGCGTTCTTCAGGGCAGCGGCGTCGAAGTCCTTGAGGTTGTAGGCCAAAGCTTTGCCCTTAAACAGCGGATGAAGGGCAGCGACTGTTTCTGCGGCGGTGATATCAACGAAGCGGCCCGTCAAACGAGCTGTGCCGGCCACCCGGTGGACCAGCCACTGATCAATGTCCAGTTCCCCGGGACGCGCGCTGGGGTGCTGCTCTGCATCAGCGTCATCTTCAACGATGTCGTCGATCTCGGCCACCAAGTACGGGTCGGGCCGATGCGGGGCCAGGAGTTCCACCAGACATGCCAGGAGCGAGTCCGCGGCGTACACCGTGCGGTAGAGGCCATGATCGAGCGGATCCCAGCGGCCGTTGAACCGTCCGTCGGGACCGGCCCACCGCCAGTCCGACCATTCCCAGGGCTGGGGAAGGAAACCCACACGCCAGACCCGCTGATCAAGTTCGGCGAATTTCATCCCAGACGGGCGAACGCGCGGGCCGCTGCCAGAACTTCAGGGCCGCTTTGATCAGGGTTGGTTTCCCGGATCAGGCGCGCGGGGGAGCGGTCTTCCAACTGCGGGTTCATGCCCTGAAACCAGGTCTGAGCGATCCGGGGCCCGTTGGACTCCAGAATGATGCCGGCAACATGGTAGGCCAGCCGCAGCCGGGCCTCGGTTTCTGAAGGCATCCTGCGGGTGCCTTCAGCCCACTGGCGGACCGCCCGGGTTTCTCCGACTCCTGCCAGATAGGCAACAAGTTTGGCGCCGAGCATGTCACGAAGCTCAGCGACCAGGGGTGCAACCTCGAGGTTGATGGAGTCGCGGTACGCGCGGATGCCCGGAGATGCTGTCTGGCTCATAGCCTGATCATCTCCCGGATTCAGGTCAATCGCAAGCCGATACCAAGGCTGATCCCACCCTGAATCCCATACCGAAACTCTTGGGTGACACTGGCTAGCTGTACCCATATTCTCTCTGCCGCGGCAGGATAGATCATCGCTTTCTGACGTATGCGCTGTTATCGGACCAAAGGCCTCACTGGAGCATGAGCCGTTAGACGGAGTCCTTGAGATATACGCTGCCGAGCGCCATCGCTCCGCCCTGATTCATGATGTCTAATGCAAGTCCACGGACGGTTTCGAGAGCCTCCTTCTCAGGACCGGTGGTCTCTAGGATGCCCGTGACCGGAAGGAACTTATGTATCGGGGCTAGTTCTTCCCTGTTGCGCATAAAACTAATGACTGGCTCGAAGGTGCGAATGAAGATTGGGTTGCCCGGCGGAGAGGACATGGTGATGCTGATTTCGAACTCCCCTAATACTGATAGTTGCTGGGCTGCAGTGCGGGCCAGGTGGCATATGTGGGCAGCCAGAGACTGAGCATCCATCACGTGGATGTCCCTGGTTGGGTCGAAGCCGTCCATGCCCGCATCTTTGGCCTTTACCGCCAGGGCTACGCTGCCGTCGTCATATATGTCCACAACGGTTTTGTTCGAGAATCTGAGTTCCTCAGAACGCCATTTGCGGTAACCAGGCCGTGGGTTTATGTCGGCTTCTATCGAGCCGGAACCGCGCGTCAGGAAGGGATTTCGGCTGATGAAGGCACCTAGAATGGCCTGAGCATCTGCACGATCGACCCTGCCTGTGTGACTGGGGCGTGGTCGTGTGGGACGGGCAGCTGCAGCCATCCAGATGCCGTGGTCGGTGTCGATGCCCAGCATTGCCTGCTCCAGCAAGTCTTCTAGCAACCGATCATTGTTGCGGCGATCTTCAAATCGGCGACGGTAGGCTTGCTCGATGTCACGCTCGCCCATATCAACGGTGTGGGAACCGTATCGGCGCGGGGCGCGGATTGTTCCGTTCTGAAAGACGAAGTGAGGGGTGTCAGGGCTGGCGGGCACGGACAGCACGATTGCCTGCTCACCGGTGCTGCCAGTGAGCGGTATGAATTCCAGCCCGTGTACGGGGGGTTGAATCAAGGAGTAAGCCCAGCTGCGAAGGCGTTGTTCGACCGAATCGCTCCAGTTATTTACAGTTTCGATCCTTGCAGCACCGGAATCAGACTCCGCAACACCGTAGACGATCAGCCCTCCTCCGTTGTTCACGAAGGCAGCAACGTCCTTGGCAAATTCGACCTTGGCGGTCGGATTCTGATGGTTGGGAAGCTCCTTCTTCCAGTCCAGGTCATCACGCTCCTGGAGCCCTTCACGAATGGCTAGAAGCAACATCGAATATTCCAACGGTGATGGGTGCAGGCCTAGGGCGCGGTGCAGAGGGGTGAATGCCATGAGCATAATCTTCGCACTCCGCAAGACGCTGAGTTCGTAGCGTACATAACTCCTGGCGCAGAAGCCGCACGTGATTTCCATGAACTCCATGCTCAAGTTCACGCAAATTGTCCGGTAGGAGTGTGCCTTCGCTGTTAGATTCGAACGGACCCGAGGCAATGGCCAACGGCGAATCATAGATTGGGAAAGTATGAGCCACGACTATTCAACGGCATGGGACGCACTCACCGAGGCCATTGGGGCAGCAAAAGGAAAAAGCGCAGGCTCTATCGCTGATCAGGAGCACCTTACTGTAGACCAGCGTCTCAAGGTTGCGGAGGTGGCGGCCTTGCTTTCCATCGCTCAGGAGCTTTCCGCGTTGAACCCCCAGAACACAACGACCAGCGACGACCAGGGAAACCAAGTCAATGGCTGGGGCATTGTCATGAAGAAAGCGAAGCCGAAGCCCGGTAGGTTCACGCAGGTCTAAGCGCGAAGGACACCCGACCCTGTCTATCTAGGTCGGGTGTCCTTGTATGAACGATCGTCCTCAGATGCCGGCGGGCGGCACGGCTACGTTGCTGCCGCCGGCTCCCGCCCCAAATTAAAGGGACGGATCCAGATAAGGATCTCGGTTTGCCCCGGAGTGCGATGCAGGATTCCCCTTCGTTTTCAGCCAGTCCCAGCTGCGGATCTCTTTCCGCTCTTTAGTTGCTAATTACTAGATCGAACTGGTCCCCTGCGATAGTCCAAGGGGTGACTAGCGTCTTGTATCCCGTAGGATGGGAGACACTTGCGTGAGACAGCGGTAGTGCCGCAGTGTGCCGCTCCTTTAGGTGTCTTGCCACTATGTATTGCAACCTCCTGCTAGGTTTATTGACGTTAGCATCGGTTGCAAGACACTTTTGAGGATGTGTGACGAAACTGATCGGGTATGCCCGAGTATCCACCAAGGCGCAGGACGCCGACAGGCAGGTCCGGGATCTGTTGGCGGCTGGCGTCCGCCGTGATGACCTATATATTGACCATGGAGTCAGCGGCGCCAGGGCATCCCGCCCGGGATTCACCCGGGCATTGGACGCACTGCATGAGGACGACACTTTGGTGATCACCACCCTGGATCGGCTCGGTCGGTCCACGGTGAACATGCTTGGTTTGTCCGAGGACCTGCGTGCCAGAGGAGTGAATCTGCGGGTCTTGAATCTGGGCGGCGGGAACGTGGACACCGGGACTCCGATGGGCTCCATGGTCTTCACGGTCTTGGCTGCCCTGGCTCAGATGGAACTGGAAATCAAACGCGAACGCATCAACGACTCCCTCTCCAAGCGTCGTGCGGCAGGCAAAGATCTCGGCGGGCGGCGGCAGCAGTTCAGTGACAGTCAGATCCGCAACGCCCGCCGCCTGATTGAGGCAGGTGAGCCGGCCACCCATGTGGCCCGAGACCTGGGCATGTCCCGGGCCACCCTGTATCGGAGAATGGTCGAACTCGACGCCCGCGAGGGTACGGCAAAGCGTTGATGTGTCCACCGGCGTATCTGGGAAAAACCGTGGTAGCGCTTTCACTAAGTTGCCGACGTGAACTGGTTCAACGGAATTAGTGGATTCTTCTACGCTGCCAAGTCTGGCTGTTGATAACCATAGTGGACTTCGTTGGGCCTGCGGTAACCGAGCGCGGAGTGCCGCCGCCGGCTGTTGTACAATGCCTCGATGTAGCGGGTGAGGTCGCTCCGGGCTGGTGATTTGGTCGCGTAAACAGTCCGATACACACGCTCGTTTCTCAGGGCTGCGAAGAAGGATTTTGCCATGCTCTTATCCCAGCACACGCCGGTGCGGCCCATCGAGGAGCGCATGCCCAGGCCAGCCGCCAGGGCCCTAAAACCGGCCGAGGTATAGACGCCGTATTCAATCTGTCCTGGGGCGCCATGCTCAAGAACGCCGGCACGGTCCAATCGATGTCCCGCAAGGGCAACTATTATGACAATGCAGTGATGGAGAACTCCATCGGGCACCGCAAGGAAGAACTCTTCCACCGGGTTCGGTTTCTGAACACCGATGCCCTGACAGCACGGCTCAGTGAGTACATCCGCTGGTACAACACTGAACGCATCTCGACAAAGCTCGAGGGCCTGAGCCCGGTGCAATACCGTGCTCAGGCCCTCGCGGCCAAACTTTTATTTGGCAGTCCAAGTTTCGTGGACCAGTTCAATATATCGGCCCTTAGCCTATTTTTGGAAATATTGTGAGTTAGCTTTTCGAATCTCTTGGAGGCTTTCTGTTTTTCTTATTATTGATTAGCTCTTGTAGGTTTTTCTCATTTTCCAGTGATTTCCTATTGCCCCACTGATATGCGTAGTGGCCTGCGATGAATGTGACGGCAATGAAAATCACTCCTCCAACCAGACCGAAGTCCCGGGAATACAGCCAAACAAGAACTGCAACTGCGACAATCATTACTGCGTTGATAATAAACCTTTTGATGCCGTCTCCTTCAAATGCGTTGCAATTCATGACAATGGTTGTTACAACCACTTACTCCATCCCGCAATTCGATCCATGTAAACGTTTCTGGCGCCTGTCGTCGCCCCGCTCAACGCCCCCCTCCCGAATCCGGATAAAGCTGCATCGTCGATTTCATCTTGACTTCCACCATCTATCTTAGCTCCGATAGCACCACCAGTGAGGCCGCCGACCGCTCCAAATCCAGCACCGAAAGCCGCTGCCCCAGCGACGGCACATCCACCCAATGTGGCAGCACAACCAAGAGCGATGCCGCCAGCAATTGCGCCCGCTGTGATCGCTCCTGATACTGCGTCCCCGAGACTGAATAGGCCTGAAGTATCAGAACTTGTGATCGGATTGTTGCCTGCATAGCTGTAATGCGGATCTTGCCCTGAAGGGTCGATTTGTGTGAATCTTCCGATGGCCGGGTTGTAGTAGCGTGCGCCGAACTTTGTGTAGCCGGTGGCCGCGTCCTTGTATCCGGAGACGTACTGGTAGGGGTTGTTGCCGGCCTGGGCGCCTGACTGGGTGGTGTTGCCCCAGGAGTCGTAACTGTAGGTCGCTGCCTTTGCCTGGTTGGCGTCGGTGAGGAGGATGACGGAACCAAGGGCGTCTGTTGTGTAGTAGTAGCTCGCACCGGCACTGTTGCGCATGCTGATCAGTTTCCCGTCAGGGTCCCTGATGAATGACGTGGTGGCACCGTTGGTGGTTTGGGTGGTGACGCCGAGGCTTCCGTTAAGGAAGCTCGTGTTCCCTGAGACAGTGCGTTCGTCGTTGCGGAGCCCGGCATAAGCAAAGCTCGTCGTGGTACCGGAAACAGTCGTCGACGTGAACTGGTCAAGCGCGTTGTATGCGGAGGTGTTTGCCCCGGCCTTCGTCGTATTGCCGTTCGTGTCATAGGTGTAGGTTGTGGCTCCGGTCGGCGCCGAGGCGCAGGAACCTGTTGAGGCGGCGGTCCAGCAGAGCTGATCAGCTGCGTTGTAGACGGAGGTCAGCGTGGGTTTGCCTGTTTTGGTTGCGCTGGTCCGGTTACCGTTCTTGTCATAGACCCAGGTCTCGGTTACGGCACCGAGGGTGGCTGCCGTGAGCCGGTTATGAGTGTCATAACCGTACGTGGTGAGAGCATTCGCCTCGGTCTTCACGGTTGCCTGCAGGGAGCCATCCTTGCCCGTGCCGCCCGAGGTATAGGTGTAGGCACGCGAGGTCAGGACAGCGCCGGCTGAGGTATTAGCCCGCGTTTCAGTGACCCGTCCCGCATTGTCGAAGACGGTGGTGTTCTTGACCCCGTTGGGATACGTCGTGGTGGTGCGCCGGTTGCTCTTGTCGTAGCCGAAACCCACACATTTGGTGGTGTTGGGGAAGACCGGTGTTGCCGGGCAGGATCCGCCGGGTTCAGCCAGGGCCGTCAGCCGGTTCGCGGCATCGTAGCGGTAGCCGATCGTGCCGGTCGGATCGACGAAGGACAGAATATTTGATGCCCCGTCATAGGTAAGGCTTGTGGTCGTTGTTCCAACAGTCTTAGCCGTTGATCGGTTCTGCTGATCGTAGGCGTAGGTCGTGGTTCCCGAAGCGTCGACGCGCTTGGTCAGGTTTCCGTTGCCATCATAGGTGTAGGTCACGCAGGTCGCAGGAACACAGGTGGAGGCATAGCGGACCTGCTGAATACGGTCATTGGCATCGTAGGTGTAGGTTGCGGTCTGGTTCTTCCCGTCCTTGCTGGTAGCAACCCGGCCTGCCGCATCATAGGTATTGACGATGGCACCAAGGGGTGCAGGACGGATGATCGAGGCAACGTTTCCCTGGGCATCATAGGTGTAGGTGGTTGCGTTTCCGTTACCGTCCGTTGTCCGGCACAGCGATCCTTTACCGGCCATGGGGCGTCACCTTTCATGCTCGGCTGGCGAGAACAGCGCCGGGCTATGAAATCGATAAGCCTATCCCAATGGTCACGAAGAATACGCCCATGATCATGTACATGAATCCCATGCCTCTTATGGTGGGTACGTCGGCGAAAGTAAAGCCATCTGGGCTGATCCCGTGGCTCTCCTTATAGATCTTCGACCATGTGCTGGCAGTTCCGTTGAGGTCCCGGAACACGTGCAGTCCAAACAGGAAAACGAAGACGCCAGACACGCTCAGGCCGAGGGCAAACCAGTTCACTCTAGTTATGACCAGGAGAAGAAAAGCACCCAGGGAAAAACCGATGAAACACCTCTGGAATGTCTTCGCCGGTTGGGGCAGCTCGATGAATAGTCGTTTGATCCCCCGGATAGTCTTGATGATCTACCTTTCTCTGGCTTTGCGGCTCTGTCGGATTTGGACCAGATGTGAGAGTTCGAGTCGCGCACCGGCAGCCTGACTCTACCTTGAGACGTTCTGGCCTCGCGGCCCGACTAACAGCATCGCCAAGTGTCCCAGCAGAGGACCGGCTATCGGGCATCGAAGCGCTCGATGAGCCACCGCGGCTTAGGCGACGCGAACAGAGAGGATAGTCTCGTAACAACAAACTCGGCCTGAATTGGGGAACACGCAGGATGGAAACTGTATTCGGAATCATCGCTGGCTGTGTAGCGATCCTCGTCGGCTTGGCCGTAATCCTTAACCGGAAGTCCTTCAGTAAGTTCACTGCCGATGCCCAAAGGTCAACGTTTGGCAAAGCAGGTGAAAAAGTAGCAAACCGGGCGAACCCAGGCTGGACAGCCGCTGTGGGTACTGGATTTGTTGTCATTGGGGCAACCTTGGTCGTGCTCATGATCACCGGCGTAGAGATGTAGGCACTAAATCCGAGTGTCTGTCAGCCGGCACTGGTAAGAATGCTAGGCCGATCGAGCTTCATCGTCCGGTTGAGGACCGGCTCACGGACGCTAGCGCTAATGGCACTAGCATCACAATCATGAGATCAATGCGTCCATGGCCTGTGTCTTTTGCTCGCCTCGCTATTATCGTCGCCAGCCTGATGTTGATGCTCGCCGTCTTCAACGTATTCGCCAACACAGGCAGAGTCACCTCATGGCTTCCGCTCTTTGTCATGATGCCGTGGCTGCTGTATCTGGGTATCTGGAGTCTGCGGAACCAGGATCGAACGTAGACGGACGAGAGCTGCGTCCTTCCCTTCAATCCGCCTCGTTCAAGGACCGGCTTACGGGGCGCGCTCTTGGGGTTGTTACACCACGTCTTCGATCTAGAACCGCCTAATGTCCGTGCCCGATACCGGCGAATGGCTCGTACCCTGAGTTGGTGCTGTTCCGAATCATCCAAAATCCTCGGTATCCGACTCAATTGTGGGCAAGTTGTGGGCAACCGGTTAGGCCTTAGCGAGCCCATTCACGTTGAGCGCGGAAGGGCGGTGGAGTTCCAAATCTCGACGCATAAAGACTCGCAAGTTGGCATCGATTTTCCCTAGAAGCTCGGTCCATTCGGTGCGGTCCATCTCCGGTCGTGTCATAGCTACTTGCACTGCGTCCTTGAAGCACATCCGCACGTCGTGGCTGCCGAGTAGATCCACCTTGTACATGAGTTTGTTGATGGCACGGGCCTGCTTTATTGACTGTGCTCCCAGTTTGACCGTGTCAACCTGCCCGTCAGCCTGGGGAGTTGGTGCTCTGTCGCCTGTCGTGCTGCTAGCCGTCCCGCGGAACAGGAAACTCTGGGTGACTATATAGTCTTGAAGCGCGTCGAGGCATTGCACATAGAGTTCGAGCAACTCAGCCCGTATATCGTCGTTACGCTTGTTTTCAAAGTCGAACTTCCTGCGCCCATGCTCATTACGACTGCTCAGCCATTGACCCGTAAGTACTCCACCAATGCCTAGCGCTGCGATTATGAGCGATGACCAAAATCCCATCCATTCCATGGACTCACGCTACTGGCAAGTACCGGTATGCCGCGACGCGGGAAACGCGTCTTACGAACGGACCCTGTTGCAGCCGGGTGTACACATGCACAACGTTCCCTGCTTCGCGCATTCATATCTGCATGCAGGCCCCTACTGACCGAGCTTGCGTTGGAGAAGCAGTACAGGTCCGCGGTAGGCCAGGCAGTGTACATTCACCCCGCCCGATGATGAAGATGCACGCGCAGATGGTTTAAGAAACATGTTTTCGGCGATCATGGTCTAATGCAGACTTTGAAAACTGACCGTTTATTGCTTCGACCGTGGGAGCCTGCGGACGCCGATTTTGTTTATGACATGTACTCACGGTGGGAGGTCCAGCGTTTTATCGGATTGGTCCCAAGGGCGATGGAAGATCGCTCCGAAGCTGACAGGTTGATTGAGAGATGCCGGAATTTCGACCATCCTGTTCGGGGTTTTTGGGCGGTGCAGCGAGTAGTTGATGCCCAATTAGTGGGGACCATCTTGTTGAAAGGTATTCCTGCGTCTGGTGAGGCGCCGCTCCAACCTTCAGGTGACACGGAAATTGGGTGGCATTTTCACCCCGATTATTGGGGGAAGGGATACGCAGCCGAAGCAGCTTCAGCAGTCTTGGGGCACAGTTTTAGAGAAGGACTTGGGCGAGTCATCGCAGTAACTTCGGCTGAGAACACAGCATCTCAGAGGGTGTGTGAACGCATCGGGATGGAGCATCAGGGAACAACGAAGGACTATTACAACGCAACTTGTGAGCTGTACCTAGCAGAGGCTGGCAGCAGGGCAAGTTAGCAGAACACATCGAGTTGCGCCCGATAACGACGGCATTAGAGATGCCCACACTGAGACTGGCCACGCCGGGAACATCCGTGTCCGATTACCAAGGGGACCCGGAAGGCGCCGCAGTCAAGGATCCCTTGGGAAACTTGAGATCAGCGCTAGGTTGGAGATGGCGTCCGTATCTCGCGGGCCCAAATAAAGGGGGACTGTAGTGCTGGTATGGACAGCAGCTGAAGGTGCAAATCCGATCGTGCCGACTCAGTGGGAGGTCACAGTTGTAGGGGTTGGGGTCCTTGCACTGCTCCTCTTTGTAGCGGCTGTCATCGGTATTGCGCGCTCTCACCATCTCACCGGCCTCGCACAGGCGCTCTGGGTACTCGTGGTGTTTGCCTTCCCCGTGATCGGTTCGCTTCTTTGGTTCCTCACCGGTCGCCGGGCTAACACCTCCTCAAGCCGCGACGCCGGTCGCAACCCGGCGAAAAGTGCCAGGTAAGGCCTTGCGGCCCCCGCCTTGCTGAGAGATCCCTCACCGTGCATGCTGCGTGGGGGTGAGCCAAGCGAAACGCAATGAGCCACCACTTATTGCAGCCAGACTCTGCAGCGGACATCAGAGACTTTGGAGATTCCTGTCCAGAATCCGGCCTTCCGGGTTAGGCTCGCGGAATGAAGCTCCGGGGGCTAATTCTGATTGTCTTTGCGGTGCTGGTCGTTGGCTTGGTCCTCGTTGTGTTTGTCCGTGGAGGTGCCAGCACCATCTGCCCTGCGGTTGGGTACGCCTACACAGGCGATGTGGAATTGGTATTTGCACACGAGCCAAAGGCAGTCGCGGCATGCTTTGGTGAGGGCTGCACTCCGGCCCCCGTAACCAGGAACCCGAACGGCAGGTGGCTTGTGCCCCAGTCTGCGCCATACCTAGTACCGCCCGTCAGCGTCACCTCTGTCTTTGTGGACGCGGCGGACGCTTCAGGTGTCCGTGTTGCGCGCATGCTGCCGATAGAAACAGAGCCGACCGGCGAGCACCCGGACGGCCCCGAATGCGGCGGGCCGGTGTGGTTCAAGCCAGTACAAGTACCGCCCGGGTGAAAACAAATCACCCCACCGTCGCCCGGCCCACGTCATCCTGACCTGCAAATGCGTTCTTCAGCTTGCGGGTCCCGGGTCCGAGATTGTGGACCCACGCGCAAAGGCCATCTTCCGCCCTGTCAGGGATCCTCCAGCGGGGCACCGTCCCTCTTGCTCGTCGGTTCTATCCTCTAGTGATAGAAGGGCAGTTTTTGATTCGTCTTGACCGGAACGACGTCGAGACTTGGTTCGGTCAGCAGCTGGTCGATCAGCGCCTGCTCACCCCCGATGCCGGCCCAATGAGGATCAACATCTTTGGTGATGCACCAGGCCCGATCAGAGGGCCATATGAATGATGGCAAGGGCATGGGGCGATTTGTTTTCGCCTGCCAGGAGTCTTCGATCATCCCAGAGGCAAAGTCTGCCAGTGAGACCCGGCACAGGTAGTACTCACGATTTGGGAGCACCACACGGGGTGTGCGCAGCACGGGTTCGGGGAACGCATCCTCACCCCACCCGTCCCAAACCAGCACATACCCCTCGGCAGGCGAGTCGGAGCGCTGGAGCAACGCCTCAACCGCGAGACGGAGTTGATCAGTATCTGATGGGACGTCGCTCTGGCCCGCAATCTCGTTTTCAGACTGACCCTCATGGGCCGGGTCTGGGATGAACCGCAGTCGCGCATAGGCCGGGAACCCTGGAGGGCCCAGCGTCACCAGGCTCCACCAATGCTCATCGCTAGTGGTGATCCACTCCGCGGGCGCTTGATCACTGCAAGGGAAGAATGTCACCGGCTCATCATGCCACTGACACCAGCAGGTCCCATTAGCACTCGCTCGATCGTGCACGCTGCCGGATCCCTCGCCGCCAACGCTAGGGGCGCAAAATGGGTGGTGCGCGTTATTCGGCTAGGGGCGTCCAGCCCGACGGCAAAGGTCCGCTGATTGCTCCCCGCTCAACGTCTGCCTCAGCCGACCAACCTTGTGCTGCTTGCCCCGTGTGAAATGCGCCTTTGGCCACTCGGAGGCCGACGTCGGGATGCTTCATCCCTGGCCCTCCGCCCCGCCGAGTGGACGCCCGGACGCTCCATCGCTTATCGGCGAATCCACCTCCGCGGAAAACCCGGTAGTCCCCATAGCGTGCTGGGTCGAGCAGATCCCAGCACCATTCCCATACGTTCCCCAGCGTGTCATACAGGCCGAACAGGTTGGGCTCCTTCGACCCGACAATCTGAAGTCCTTCCACCTCGTCCTCGGCCGTCCACGCGATGTGCTCGAGGGACCCGTAGTGCGGGCCCGTCGTACCTGCTCGGCAGGCGTACTCCCACTCAGCTTCCGTTGGCAGCCGGTACCCGGAGACTTCGGTCTGCCAAGTCACGCTTTCCTTGTTCACTAGGTAGACGGGCGTGAGACCGTCCCGAACCGACGCAGCGTTACAGAACATGACCGCATCAAGCCAGCTCAGGTCGACCGCGGGCGAGAGGGCAGTCGAATCACCAGTCCCCATCACCTGCGCGTATTTGGCCTTAGTAATAGGAACGATTCCGATCTCGAACGGCTTGAGCTCCACGGACCAGCGGCGTCGGCGTCGCGCGTCGTGCAACTCAACCTTCCCCGCAGGCAGAGTACGAGAATCGAAAGTAGTCATTCCGCCATGCTCCCACCGAAGCAAGCAGGAGTGTCGTATCGCGGTAGCCGACCGGCTGCTGGGACACTTGGCGATGCTGTTAGTCGGGCCGCGAGGCAATAACGTCTCAAGGTAGAGTCAGGCTGCCGGTGCGCGACTCGAACTCTCAGATCTGGTCCAAATCCGACAGAGCCACAAGGCCAGAGAAAGGTAGATCATCAAGACTATCCGGGGGATCAAACGACTATTCATCGAGCTGCCCCAACCGGCGAGGACATTCCAGAGGTGTTTCATCGGTTTTTCCCTGGGTGCTTTTCTTCTCCTAGTCATAACTAGAGTGAACTGGTTTGCCCTCGGCCTGAGCGTGTCTGGCGTCTTCGTTTTCCTGTTTGGACTGCACGTGTTCCGAGACCTCAACGGAACTGCCAGCACATGGTCGAAGATCTATAAGGAGAGCCACGGGATCAGCCCAGATGGCTTCACTTTCGCCGACGTACCCACCATAAGAGGCATGGGATTCATGTACATGATCATGGGCGTATTCTTCGTGGCCATTGGGATAGGCTTATCGATTTCATAGCCCGGCGGCTGTTCTCGCCAGCCGAGCATGAAAGGTGATGCCCCGGACGTCAGAGCGTCCGAGATTCACCGGCTTACGGGCGGCGTGTCAGCACAATTTCACCGCATAGCTTGGAGGGTCGGCCTATGGTTCGATGAGTATGAAATCACTTCTACAGATAAGGCTTAGGACTTGGACGTTTGGCTGGCATGGATTGCACTTGTTTTCGTAGTCGGCAGTTGTCTAGCCATTATCGTTCCCGGAGTTAAGGCAATTCGCCAGGGCGCCTTCGCGGATTTTTCTGTCCCTAAGCAGTCCTGGGTCGTCTTCGGTGTACTGCTCCTAATCGCCTTTGCGCTTATAGCAATCATCCTTCTCAACTAAGAAATTGGAAGCTGTAAGCCGATCCATTATCGGGAGGGGCGATCGCCTTCGCAGGCGTTCCAGGTGCCGGCCAGGCAACGGCGGCGCTGGTTGATGTCTATAAGCAGTGACTTCCGATGCTTCGTCGAGGGGAATCTGGCGGACACACAACGGGACCATGGGTTTCTCGAACTTGACTCCCATCGTGGTCGTTCATGGCGTTCCTGTTGTAAGAGAATCCTCTGTTGGCGCCCGACGGGTCTGCGATACTCACTAGCGAGTGCCCCGAACAAAAGGAGGACGCGCTAGTGGAAGACTTTCCTCCGGCCGCATTCGTCCGGCAACGCAGGATGAAGCGTGTTGCGCGATGCTTTTTCGCCGTCGCAGTCTTGACGGTCTTCCTACCCCTGATTGCCGGGCTCTTTAATCAAAATATAGCTTTGCCAATCGGGGTGATTGTTGCAGCTCTGATGATGATAGGAGTCGTCATTCAAGCCCGGTCCGACCCGATCTTTGCTCGGAGGTCGGTAGATCAAGAAGATCCCGCATGACGATCACTGGATTTTGGCAGTTATCACCCTAAGAGGGTCCCTCACCGGACGTGCTCGCCCGCAAACACCGAAGCATAGGTGGGTTCCGCCTTTCCAATGATTGGTGCACTGATTGATCAAAGGCATTCCAGTTGTGCTGCTCTTTCGCCTTTCCACATTAGGTTGGTACATATGATTATTCGCCGTTTAGATCTTGCCGATAACCAAGCCCTGGCTGACGCGTATGAGGTTGAGCGGGCAGCGAACCTCAAGTCGCGGCCTGATTGGGTAGGTCGGGGTTTAGATGCCCGCATCTTCGGGTGGCGTGCTGAGGACGGTTGGGTCAAGCGCCTCCTTGGGGCATGGGACGGCTCGACGTTGCAGGGGTTCGTTGCGGGCATGACTTCCGAAGACGAACCGGAGACGACGTGGATTTTCATCTGGGTGCACCCGGAGTACCAGGACAACGGCATCGGTAGTGCCCTGATAGTTGCCGCCGAAGCTGCCTCCCCGTCAACAACCACACGGTTCGTCACCAGTGCTTACCGGCCGACAGTGGAGAATATCGCTGCCCTTGAGAAGCGGTTCCTCAACCCGCTCGGCTACACGGTCGCGACGACCGAGACGGTCGTCGAGTTGGACCTTCAAGCCGCGGATCTGCCTCCGATTCCTGCAGTAGAGGGCTACACCATCTCCACACACCTCAATGGGGTGCCCGTCCGATACCGCGAGCAGGTAGGTCAGATCAAAGGTTTGGTGGACGCGGAAGCTCCCAATGGTGAACTCGGATGGAGCGAGACTGCCGTGTCGCCAGCAGAATACGCGAGCGAGATCGACAGGTGGGCCGCACAGGGATCAGCGGCAGTGGAGTCAATTGCGGTGACCGAGAACGACGACGTGGCGGCCTGGACTTGCCTCGTAAGCGCTGCGGCCGATGAGCGGCCGGCGGACATCGAGGGAACCCTCGTCCTTCGGGAACATCGCGGCCACGGATTGGGAGCTGCGGTGAAACTGGCATCTCTGTACGAGGCGAAGAAGCTCGGAGCAGTAAGCCGCGTGAGGACAAGCAGCGACGACCAGAACACATGGATGCGATCTATCAATACCGGTCTTGGGTTCAAGCCCGTGGAATCAGAAGCCATCTTTCATAAGACTCGATAACCCGACCCGGTCAGCTGGTGTCCTGCAGAACGATCCTTGAATGGGCACAAGACTGCTGCGTGTCGAGGGCCGTCCGTGGGCTTTCGGCTAGACCTGTTCGGCGTGATAATCGAAGGCTAGCGGTAGCAGGTCGCTGGCAAGAACGCTCACCAGTCCCTCAGGCGACGGCACGATCACGCGCACCTCAGGGTAGTGATCGGCAAGGATTTGCCGATCCCGCCCACAAGGGCTTTTCACGCCACGCCCATGGTTCCCCACTGCGACAATGTGTGTCAGTTCTGTAGCTCCCGCGGCGCGGGCAGCTCCGAGCGCGACCAGCTCTGCGCAAGGCCCACCGGTGAAGTGATAGAGGTTCACGCCCGTGAATATCCGCCCGTCCGCAGCTCTCACGGCAGCACCCATGGTGTGTATGCCATCTTCACCAGGACCGGCGTCGGTGGTCGCATCGATAGTTTCTCTCGCGTGGTCGACTAGTACCAGCTCGATCTCTGAAACGATCTGCGCGGATGGAGGCAGCGGATTAGTCATATCGCGATCGTAGAGACTCCACCGGGTTCGACCAAGTCAGTGTCCGTTAGCTGATCGGGTTAGGAGACGTTGTTGTCTCGATGTTGAGCTGGGGTGTGGTCTGGGAAGTCTTGCTCGCCGACTCCTCCTGCCTCGTAGAACGCCGTGATGAAACCTTGAACTTCGGTGATCAGCTGCTCATGAGTCATCTGCGGCATCCTCTCGGCAGAGGTGGAATCAGATCCCACACCGACTCGGCCGACGGTGAAGCCGTAGGATCCGTCAGCAGGTCCGTTCAGCCAGGAGAAGTGGTAGCTGGTTTGCCCGTCGGGTCCTGTTTGCTCGCTGATACGGAATATCTCTCCCTTGATTGCGAGCTCTATCTCGTCCATCCCGGCAGGCTATATCTGACCCTAGGTCGGTTTCCATTCATCTGCCGGAAGCCTGACAGGTTGGTTGGTTTGTGACGCGATGTACCGCTGACCGATCCCGGTGGGGGACCCTCTTACGACGCATCGAAGACGTAGGCCACCCCGGTTTCATTGAACGGTCGATTCATGTTCGTGGTGCCGCCAACTCTCTAAGGATCAAACACGTAGCCCAAAGCACCGCTCGTGATAAGAAAGAGAATAACGAGGAACAGGGCAGCAACTCCGCCGCATAGGAACCACATAAACCGCTTTTCCGGAGGCGTCATGTTCAGCATGATGTCACGACTCGGTGACACCCGAATTCGTCGACGTGGCCCCAGGAAGACTCCTCATCGGGCATTAACCTAAGAAAACCGTGGCCACTTACCGCTGCAACTCCCATATACGAGCTGGAAGACCGGGCCAAAGTGTCGCGCTAGGGGATTATCCGGGCGCTGCGAACAGACGGCCTTGCAAGCGCTGGGTACGGTGGGACCAATGTTTCTACCGGTATCAGGGGGGAGCACAATGGTGGTGTGTCACGTTCCTCGGAGCGCGGCGACGGGTTCAATGCCTGTTGCCTTACGGGCGGGGAAGCTGCCGGCAGTAAGTCCTACGAGTGCTCCGAGGAGTGCACCGCCAATGGCGATGAGGGGATTGATGACCGGTGTCCATTGTTGGGATAACGATATGGCGATGACAGTAAACACCCCGGCGGTAGCACCGATAAGTCCGCCAAGCAGCCCGATGATGACTGATTCCGTAATGAACTGCGCGGCGATTTGCTGGCGGGTAGCGCCGATGGCCCGCCGTAGTCCTATTTCTCCGGTGCGTTCCATAACCGAGAGCATGGTTACGTTTGCGATTCCGACGCCGCCTGCGAGGAGTACGACGACGGAGAGAGCGACGAAGATGAGGTTGACGTCGGCCTGGACGTTTTCTGCGAGTTCGGATCGGCCCTTCGGCGCTGTAATGTCCACGCTGTTCGGTGCGTCAGGGGCAAGCGCGAGAGCGGCTTGCTCAGCAATTTGTGGGCCGGCACCGATAACGATGCGGGCTTGGAGCTCTCCTGAGCTGGTGAGGCCGAAGTCGGTTTGGGCTGCACCGGTGGAAATGACGACGCTGTCGAGGAGCTCGGTGCGTTGTTGTACATCGCTGAAGACGCCGACGACGGCGTAGGGGAGACCATCGATAAAAATTGACGGTTGAGAGTCAATTCGAGTGATGCCGAGGCGTTCTGCGAGTCGCTCGCCGAGCATGGCCACCCGGTCATGGCGTAGGTCGTGGCCCTCGTCAAAGATCCGGCCGTGTCGGATGGTGCCCTCGAGCGTGTCGATGATCCCGGCGGATGTGGCGAAAACCCGAGGCGGGGCGCTGGTGGGGGCGGAGGGGTCGTTGACGGGTACCGCGGTCACCGTGCCTTCACGGAGTTCCACTTCCGTGATCAGTGCTGCCTGATCAATGCCGGCGAGGCGTTCTATACGTTGCACGGAATCCCAAGGCAGCGTGCTGGTTGCGACGCTATTGCCGTCAGCGTTTTGAGCCTGGGCGGGGGAGGCGATGATTTGAGTCGCAGCGAAGGCATCGAACCGTTTGGCCAGTTGCTCTGCTGTTGTCTGAGCGAAACCAACGGTCGCCACGAGGGCCCCAATGCCGAGGATCGTTCCTGCAAGAGTCATCAGTAACCTGCCTGGTCGTGTGCCGAGGTCGGAGGTGGCCTCAATAAGCAAGTCGATGAAGTTGAAGCGGTCGGCGGCTGGTACGGGCTGGATCAGGTCCGGGGTCGATGGGCTATCGCAGGCTGGAAGGTCCCGGGTTGCAGCCTCGACTGTGGCAGGACGGCCGTCAGGGTCCAAACGATGTGTCATGCGGGGGTGCTCACTCTTCCGTCGGCGATACCGACACGGTAGGGTGCGCGCTGCGCGACCGCCAGATCGTGGGTGATGATGATCAATGCGAGGCCGTCGGTGACGAGTTCCTCAAACAGTTCCATGACATCGGTAGTCGTTGCTCCGTCGAGGTTCCCGGTGGGTTCGTCGGCGAGAAGCAAGCTGGGCCGGGTGACGACGGCGCGTGCCACGGCTACGCGCTGGCGTTCACCGCCGGAAAGGGTGCCTGGAAGGAAGCCGATGCGGTGGCTCAGACCCACCCGTCGAAGAGCTTCATGAGCCCGCTCCTCGCGCTCGATGCGGGGTGTTCCGCTATAGAGCATGGGCATCATGACGTTATCCAAGACCGAGCGTCGTGGCATGAGGTGAAAGGCCTGGAATACAAACCCGATGCGTTGAGCTCGTACCGCCGCGCGTGTGTCCTCGTCTAGGGTGCCGGTGAGATGACCGGAGAGCCGGTATTCACCTACGCTCGGCCGGTCCAGTAATCCCAGGATGTTAAGCATGGTGGACTTACCGGAACCGCTGGGGCCGACGATCGAGACGTAGTCGCCACTGTTTACGGTGAGGTTGATGCCTTTCAGAGCCTGTACCTCGGGCGGGCCGGGAAACGAACGGGTGACATCGCGCAGCTCGACCAGAGGAGTGCTCATTTACCGACCACGACAAGGTCGCCTTCGACGAGTTCACCATCAACGGGGGTAACTTCCACTGCGCCAGGTGTCGCCAGGCCGCTGCGGACGACGACGAGCCTGGTGTTCGTTTTTTCACCATCACGGGGGTCCCCTTCAGCGACTTCGACCCGAGTCTCACCACCGGGGCCAGCGCTTAGAGCCGCGTACGGGACCGAGAGAACCTCGCCATCAGTGGCTCCGACAGCGATTGACACCCGCACATTCGATCCGTGAATTTCCTTGATCTGTTCAGGGGTCAGCGGGTCCGGTTGCAGATCGATGGTCCACCGCTGCGACTCGCCGTCGCCTGGCACCAGCGCAGTAATGGTCGCTTGATGCGCAGTGCCGTCGGATAGGTCGAAGGTCGCTTTGTCGTCAACTTTAAGCAGCCGGGCATCGGCCTCGGCTGCGGAGCCAGACAAACCTAGAGTTGCACCGGAGACGGTCATTGCCGGGCCCTCGAGGATGGATCCGCGTTGCGCGGTGACGGCATCGACACGGCGAGGCAGTTCGCTCAGATACAACACTTCACCTGCGGGCAAAGCGGGGAGGGCTGCCTGCTCGACCCGAGCCAGTTCCTCCTGCATCTGGGTTAGTTGGATTGTTGCTGCCTCCACGGCAGCCCTCTGCTGTGCGTCGGTGCGATCAGATCCAACCTGTTGGCGGCGCAACTCAGCCAACTCGAGCGCATCGACAAGATTGCCAATCTGCAGGGAGTCCTGGGGCGCGGAGTTTTGTGCTGCGGCGAGTTCACGGCGTGCGCTTGCTACTGCGTTGTCGGCTTCCCGAACTTCGACAGGTGTCGCACCTACCGGAGTCATCGCAAGGTCGTTTTGCGCTGTGAGCAGGCTCTGCGCTGCGGCGCGAACTGATTCTTGTGCAGCGCGTACGGCTTCCGCGCTGCCTTCCTCAGGTTCAGGGACAGCGTAACCTGCGTTGGAGTAAAGGGTCGCGACCGCGTTTGCCGCATCCAAACCAAAAAGGGGATCTGCCGGGTCCCCTGCATCGATGCCAATTGTCCTGGCAGCTGTCTTGAACTGGATGACGTCCGGACCGGATAAACCGACCTGAAGGGTGCGGTACGCGGGTAGCTCGCCGGGCAGGACGATGACGGGCCGTCCGGCAACCTCGAGGGCGATCGACAGGGCTTCGAGTTCGGTACCTTCTTTTGGCACCTGACCGGTGACGACCGCCGGGCCGGAAATCGAGGAGGTTTCGACACGTACCTCAACAGGGTCGGCGTAGGCGACCTCCCCGCGGATGGTGACGTCATTACTGAGCTGCCCATACTCGACCGGGACGGTCACCAAGCCAGGAGCCGGCGGTTCGGCATCGGCGGCTGCGTCGGCCGGTGATACAAGAAACTGGCCAAGCAGCAGGCCAGCAACCAGGCTCACACCCGCGGCAGCCGCAACAATCCAGAAGATTTTGTTACGGTGGAAAACAATAGCAACCCCGGACAACCACGACGCCGACACCGAAGCGCTCTCCTCCCGGCTTACGTCACTAAGGACAAGGTCTAGGCCTGTCGTGTCGTCATCCTGGCGCGGCGAGCGGTTGCGTTGGAACCATGCCACTTAGCTTCCCTGCTCGAGATCAGCCCTAAACGCCTCAAGTTCGGCCTTGTGATCATCGACGAACTGCTGCTCCTGTTCGTACTGCACGTCGAGCAACTTCTCCTGGTAACCAGTCTTTTCCCGGCAATCCAGATCAACCAAGGCGAGCTCGGTTTCCTTATCGCCGAGTTCCTTCATCGCGGCCTCATCCGGTTCGGTCTCACCCGTTTCTTCATAGAGTGCGTCGGATTCTTCGACGATGCTGTTCTGGGCATCCATCTGCGTCGAGAATCCTGGTTGTCCTGCATCCATCATGCAGGAGGACCAGGCTGCATCGACCTCAGCGAGTTCGGGGGAGCTCATCGTGTTTTCATGCAACTCGTTTATCGCGTCCATGAGCGGTTTGTGTTCGTCAGAGGCCAGCGGGTCCGTGGTGCCGCGTTCGTTCTCTGCCCAGCCGTAGCAGCCCGCCGTCGTCCAGTCCCACTCCATGGCATCCGCGTCCACCGGCATCTCCTCCGGATCTATGGCCGGCCCGTTGAGAGCTTCATTGAAAGCTTGCTGCTCAGAGGCAGACAAGCTTGCAACGTAGTTAGCGTTCGCGTCGACATACTCGCCTTCCTCGCCGGTGGGCATATCCCTCCCGGGGTAGTTGATTATTCCGTATCCGTACTGGGCCACCCACTCACGCGACTCAGGGTCCCACTCCAAGTCAGCGGATCCAACGGCCACAGAGGCATCTTGTAAATTCGGAATATATTCGAAACCTTTTTCCGACATGCACTGCGCCACCAAATCCTCTCGCTGACGCTCATCTTCAGCGAACTTCTTCCCCTGCTCCTCGGGACTTAGATCAGCTCCAAAGGCCGAGGACAAGAACTCTGTCAGAGGAGTTTCATCACTAGGACTTGATTCAGGCTCCGCAGCGCAGGAACTACAAATAATGATGAGAGCCGCCAGCGCTGGTATAAGAGCGTTCCTATTAGTGGAGAAATACACAGGGCCCTCTTCTTTGAATGTACTAAAAATGGAAAGGAGTGTTATCGCGAAAGCACGTTCTGCGTCTCAGCAACTTATCCACCTCGACTGTCGGCGACAAGCAGATAAACACGGGCTTGATTCTACCGAGGGGCCGTCAATGATCTACGCACGACACGCCACAGGGGAAGGACAATAAAACCGAGCCCTACTGCAAGTAATACCTTTCCCAGGATTATATCGAGTCCTACGACGAGGCTGACGACGATCAGTACTGAGGCAAATACAATAACTGCAAGATCAAGCTTCATGGACAACTCCATCCGTAAGGTGCAATCTTTGTGCATTAAAGGACAAGGCTACTTCTGATATGTGACTAACGACGACGACTATATTCTGAACTGCTCTGTCACTGATCAACTTCAGCAGTATATCGCGGCTGGACGCGTCAGTGGCGGTAAGAGGTTCATCAAGAAGTACAACAGACGCGTCCCGCAGGAGGATGAGGCAGAGCGCAAGTTTCTCTCGCATGCCGGACGAGTAGTTCTCCACTCGACAATAGATGTCCACCATCTGAAGAATTTCCAGAGTGTCTGTGACATCTGAAATGTATTTTTCGGATTCCTCAGCGTTCATCATCCACATTTCTGCGATGAGCTCCATGTGTTCCAATGCTGAAAGTTCATCGAACAGTGACGGTATGGGGTCGGCGTACAGTATCTGACCTCGCTGAAGTCGAATACCATCATGGGTGATTGTGCCTCTGGATAAAGGCAACAGGCCCGCGACAGTTTTCAGCCACGTCGACTTGCCCACTCCGTTCGGGCCGGTAAGAAGCCAGGGTCTCCCGGCAGATAGGTGGACCGTTCCACCGCTCAGGATCTCAGTCGACGATTCAGGGTAGGAAAAATGAACGTCAGCGACAACGAGTTCAGCCAAGGAACAAACCCGCGGTGGAGGATAGAACAGTATAGATTAGGCATAAACTCACAACGACCAAGCGGGGCTTTCGTGCAACGCCCGCTAGTTTGCTTAGAGCAGATCCATAACCCAGTATCAGCCCGATGCTAACACCAAGCGAGATGATTGTCATCAACGTTCGACTAATATAAAGATCTGATAATAGGTAGAAACTTAGTGAAGTGTTTAGGGCGGATATGGAGAATGCCAAACAGGTAATCCAGTAAACGCGCCCGAAACTAAATACCTTATCCATTGTCGATATGAGAACAGCGCAAAGAGCGCTCATGCCCAGTGTTACCAGGAGAAACAGGGGGACTCCAAAGAGCGTTGAGAGCAGTGCGGTAAGTATAAGGTTTTGACTCTCTTCCTCTGGTACAAGGAGTAGGGTCATAATCAACATGACTGTTGCTAGCACAAGGACCAAAAGTCCCCAGCTGAGAATTTTGACGGACAGAACTACCCTTGGCAAGGGGCGCTCAGTATAAAGGACGTTCGCGTTGACATCCTTATCCACTTTGTATGCCTCAATCATTTTTTCTCCTATAAGTGATCGACGTATTGTAAATATTCATGTCACCAGGTAACGGTGCTTATGTGACCTTCAACTACTGCTGCCACGATAATGAGGGTGAAGCCGACCGTGGTGAGAGCGACGGATCTGATGAGGATTGCTTTCGTAGCGCTCGGTCCCACTGATTGAGTAATAAGACGCACAGCAATCAGTGGTCCCAGAAGGCCGGCTGAGCTGACAAGACATAATCCCAATGCTTCGATGAAGACGTGCGGTAGGAGACCGACGAGCAACATGCTGCCCAGGCTGTTATCAATCAGTAGGACCGCTAATTGGCCTACGATCAGACCGTTGATGAACAGGGCCACTATTGCCCCGAGCCCCGCTGTCGCTGCAGATAGGACAAATAGAGACAAGGCTAGTGTCAAGTTGTTCCCTGCGATAGCTAAGGTGTCCGCGGACCCTGAAGCTGATGCAAGGTCCGCTGGCTCGTATGGTGCAGGCCACCAAAGCCCTCCTGCGACTGTGCCGGCAAGAATGCTGGCCAAGAAAACGGTGGGAGCCACTGAGAGCATCCAGGAACCTGTAAAGAACCACGACAGGCTCGTAGGTTTGACGCCGCTCGCGTCGTGTTTGACCTTCATGTTTTCCGCCAGGGTGCCTTAGGAGAAAGCGCCGTACGCCAGGCCCTGGCTGATAGGGAATTTGCCAGATGAGGAAGGACAGCGGCCGCCGTCAATGCCGCAAGCACAGTTAGAGCTACACCGAAAAGGTCGACTGCAGGGGGTAAGAGCGCTCCTGCGATGAGGACCACGAGTAGCAAAATGCCAGGCAACACGACGATGACATAGCGTACCCATCCCTGCATGGTCGATTGTGCTTCTGCTGTCCATGACCCTTCGCCCTGCTCATGCCTCCGATCGGACGCGCCATCGATCATAAGCAGAGCAGACATGTACCACTGGACCCACGTCGCGTTTGTCAGTGCGGACAGGGCCGCAACTAGGGCTGTTAGCCCCGCCCAATAATGGCCAGTCAAGACCGCTACGAGAACAAGCGCTGTGACTGAACAACAAGTGGAGGGAACGAGGAACCGCCGGTGGACGCGTACCCGCGCGACCGTTAGTCCGTGCAGCATCCTTGCCGTCGGGGCTTGTAGGTGCAGCGAGACCTGAGCTCGATCAAGGGCTGGCCCGAGCACGGGCATGAGAGCTTCCCTTGTCTCCGTCGCCTGGTTATGCACCATGAATGTCGCCAACACTGCCAATAAGAAGCACGCGGTTGACTCCTCTATTCCGCTGAAAAGTAGTGCAACTCCTCCTCCGAAGTAGCACCAGGATTCGAGAGTTGGAAATACCAGTCCCAAAAAGCCTGGCCGGATGGCCCAAGAATGACGAGTAAGCGACCGAACATACCGCTTCTCGAAATGAGAACGATTCATATGAGTCGCCTCAATGAAACGAATCAACGCATCAAGAAAATCAGGAACCGAGGAACCTGGCTGGGCAGTCGTTGCGAGATCCAGAATCTGAAGCGGTTTTCGCCAGACATAAAAAATGGAAGCAGCCGCAAATATAGAACCAGAAATCAGTATGGGAGTGATCCATTTTCCCTCCAGTACAAGAAAACTTAGCCCGTCTCCCGTCTTAAACTGCTCAGGAATCGCTTGTTCAAGGAAGATCACGCCGAATTCTTTCCAGCGCTCATCGCTTTGAAGATCCTGCATAGTGGCGAAAACCAACCGAGCGGTGGACAAAGTGGTGACAACAACGACGTTGATAACGCAATATCCTATGAGCACGAAAACTGCGGCCAGTGTTGCATAGCGCACGAAGGCCACAGTACCTACTCTGCCTTGTAATCGCTGCTTGGCGTACAGAACTCCAACCCTCGCGCCCGTGAGGAAACTCGGGACTGCAACCGCGGCAACGAATATTGCGGCGAGAGCGGTCCACACGATTGAAAAGGGAGAATGTTGGGGGCTGAAGGCAACTAAGGTTTGACCGAAAAATAGGACCGCCGCCCACCAGACGGACGATCGGCAAGTCGCTACAAAGCGCAGTTCCGACAGCATCATCAGTCGAGCCACTTCGGCACGCTGTATCGGAGCCTGAATTAGATAGGCCTGGAACGGAAAAACTCCTACATGTCTCCATGAAGAAGCACCGAGCAATAGCGGAAGGGCGAGGGTGGCAAGTCCTGCCAGCACAACAACCAGGGGCTCGCCCACTGGCGTCAGGCGCATAAGAACAAGAGAGAGAGCGGCGCCGGTCACGATTTGAAGCGACAGCGCTAACAGAACTACCCGCTTGGAGGTCTCGACCGAGAATTGTGCTTGCGCCCACCGAACAACCAATACGTTAAGTTGTCTCGGAAAAACAGTAGAAAGCACGATCAAAATACGATGTTCTTGGCGCCACCGACGCAACCACAGAAGGTTAACAAGGTGAGAGTTTATTGAAGCTTCCCGTCGCCCCAATCGAGGTGATTGAGGCGACGGGAAGCTACGGTTGGAAAGGAGAGTCATGTCACCAAGCAATTACTGCTTTGCGACCCTTCTTCTTAATCTGCTTCTGAAGGTAAATGCGAATGCTCTCCTTGCCTGCGGCAGCAAGAAGAGACAGGCCGCCAGTACCAACAGCGGTCAGTATGCTTACAATGGTGGTGACCCATCCTCCCGCTTCTACGACGGTAAGGACTGTACCGGCGACGGCTGCCGGAATACCGAATTCTTTCGCCATGTCTGCCATTGGCAGAATTTGCATGACAAAGAACGTCGCGGCGATCAGGGCTGCGGATAGGGCAGCAGCGCCAAAAAGCCGGGTGAAGCTTTGTTCCTTAACCATATTGTCTTCCTTTTTGGATTCGAGTGATGACGGACCTTCGGGTCGAGCGTTTGCATAAAAGGGCAAATATTGGGCTGCACGGAATTCGCGATCAACACGTCACGGTCGATTCGACTAGTTTTCCTCTGCCCTCAGCGGCCGTAATAAATCATCGACGACAACGATTGAACCGTATGCGAAGATATTGCGTTCTACAAGAGGGGACTGCCCTGAATTTTGCTGACTCGGGGTTTGAGGCCCCCGCGATCGCGATTTGGTTGGTTGTCTCGTTTTCGATAGGCGTGAGTCTCCCCAGCCGTCGTTGCCGTCGCCGTCGGTGGTAAGTTTTTCGATCCGGGTCGTGATGGCGAGCCGCAGATGCTGCTGGTGCCCCACCGCTGACGTTCCGGGATGTTCTTCTGTAGCAGCGAGAAGAACGATTCCATCGCGGCGTTGTCCGCACACGCGCCCATTCGGCCCATAGAGCCGGTCAGCGATTCAACGAAACGGTGGAAGTGGTTGAATCCCGCCTGGGAATCGCAGTCTGAGTGCACCACTGTTCCTACTGGGCAGCGGGCCCGCACGGCGTTCTCTAATGCTGCGACCGCCATTGAGGACATCATTCACGAATCCATCGAGTAGCTCGTGATTCTGCCGGAATAGACGTCCTTGACCAAGCAGAGGTACAACTTGCCCTCGACGGTGGGGCGCTTGATGGTATCGGGTGAGCCAGAGCTCGTTCGGCGCCGCGGCGGTGAATCCCTACTCCACCAGATCGTCGTGGCCCGGTGGTACGGGCTTGAGGCTCTGGCCGCGTTTTTGGAGAACACCGACCAGATACCGTGGACCGGCAGTGATGCCTTTATCAGGGGGTTCATCGGCAATGAACCGATAGCCAAACGCCGGATCTGTGACTAGCGCGTGGGTCATATTTGGTTGATGTCACTGGCCGGATAGGCCGCAGCTCGACGCAGAATCTCGTTCTCCTGCACCAACAAGCGCTTGCGCTTCTTCAATTCGCGCATTTCGGCTGACTCTGTCGTTGCCGGACCGAAGCCCGTCTCCTTGCGTTCAGCGATCCCCCGCGGACAAGGCTGAAGGCCCGAGCAGATGCTCGGGCCTTCGGCATTGGAGAGCTCCTCCTGCTTACTGTTTCCAGGGGGTGGAGGGCTGCTGGTCGCGGTACTTCGCGCCCCAGATGCCAGAACGGCCGGGCATGAGGATGCTGTTGGGGTCGAGAGCATCCTTGAGCTTCTCGTTGAACGCGCCGAGGGCGCCGTCGTTCCAGGAGTAAGCCGCCGCAACGACGTCCATCGTTGAGGTGTGGGCCCGGTACTCGCCATAGCCAGCTTCGGCAGCGACCTGAACGGTGTCGCGGCAGACCTGGTAAACGTGGCGGGTGTGCTCATCGTTGTCGCGGTCGAGGAAGGCGAGGAACACGTGCACTGCGTACCGCGGGCCGAACATCAGCGTCGATGAGTAGTCGACACCGGCCTCGGCAGCCGCCTTGCGGACCAGGTTGATGACTGCGCGCACGTCCTTTCCAGTGGTCGGAACGACGGAGGAGAACCCGACGTGACCACCGTTGTCGCCGGCGAAGTTGATCATCGAGAGCATGGACATGTCAGGCTTCCCGCCCTGGACGGACGCCCCCTGGTCGAGCTCGAGCTCGTCGATCTTGTCGCCAGGCAGCTTCTCCCCCATCACGCTGACGCCTGGAAGGTCAGCCATGGCCGCCTTGACGGCTGCCAGAGACTCATCGACCTGGGTCTCACGGCCGTAGAGGGCGAAACGGCACATCCAATACCCGATGTCGGCCTGCTCGCGAACGCCAGTGAGCACCTCTTCCGGGATGGGGCCTTCGCCGTCCCAGAAGTCCTTGCGCTGCCCGATGTAGGACATGGCGCTGGAGCCCATGAAGCAGGAAGGAATGTTGGGGATGGTGCCGTCGAGCATGAGCGGTCGAAGCGCGTCGACCATGGCGTCGAGCTGCTCGTCCTCCTCGACGCGGATGGTGCCGGAGAAGTAGGTCTCCGGCGTGGGCATGACCCAGAAGCCCGCCTTGGTGATGATGCCGTAGTTGGACTGCAGGAAGATCTGTTCGGCGTCGGGACCGTAGCCCTTGGGGTAGAGGTGGGCGGTCTCGCTGCCGGGCAGCGCCCACATGCCGGTGCGGATGACCTCGCCGGTCGGCAGGACAACCTCGAGACCACAGATGGAGCGGGCGCGGTCGCCGTTCTTGGTGTAGCCGTAGCCGTGGTCTGCGGCGTTGCCGATGAGGGATCCCCAGCCGAGGTCGGGGGTGTCGATCAGGACCTTCTTGCCCTGCGCCTGGACCTCGGCGTAGAGCTGGTTGAAGGAGACGCCGGGCTCGACAACGACATATCCGAAGTCCTCGTTGATCTCGAGGACCTTGTCCATCCGGCGCAGGTTGATGAGGATCGAGCCGGGGACGATGGTGCCCGAGCCGCCGTATCCGTTGTTGCGGCCCTGGGAGCCGACCCAGACCGGAATATCGTGCTGGTTGGCAATCCGCATCACTGCTTGCACGTCTTCGGTGGAGGTGGGCTGGACGATGCAGAGGCTGCGTTGTCCACCCCAGCTCTCGGGCTCGTACGGATCGACCAACTCGGCGAAGAGGGCACCGTCAGTAATCACGGCATCGGTGCCGAGCGCCGTCCGGAGCGCGGCAAGCGCTTCGGCCTGCTCGGGGGTGGGGTTTGTGATGGCAGTCATGAAACCTTCTTCTTGCTTGTGTTTTCCGGCTGCAAGGCGTGCCGTGCTCCAGCCGTGCAGATAGTTTATTGAGTACTAAACTTTCTTGTCAAAGCGCCGTCGAAGATTCGGGATGCGGCATCGGGGGCGACACGGCCTGTCGAACATCGCTGGACGGGACGGGCACATGCTCGGTGTTTTTTGGGGTGGTTGCCGCAACTGTGTTGCTGCCGCAGGAGACCACGAAAGCGCTCGGCTGCCCCAGCCGAGTGCTTTCCACGGCCGGCGGTCGAGCTTGTTCGCTGGTGTTCCCATTCGAGCCGCGATGCCATGGGCTGGCCGGGTCGCAGGAGCGGACCGGCATTCCGGTGACCATGCTGAAAGAGCAGTGCTTAGCCGTTCCACGCCCTCGACCCAGGTCAGGGGCGCCGTCAGGTCAGCGGGCGGCGGCTGACACCTCGCGGCGAATCTCGGCGATCCGTTCCGAAACGAAGTCGGCAAGCTTGTCGAAGAGGTCGAAGAAAGCTGTCGCGTTCAGCTCGAGCTGCCGTGCGACGAATGCTCCGTCCCAGAAGACCAGAAGCGCCAGCGCGAGATCGTCGATCCGTGCCTGATGCTCAGGACTGATGTCGGGGCCCGCGAGGTCGAGCAGCCATTGCTGCACCATCGCCCGCCCCCGCGCGCGCACTTGCTGCGCTGCAGCCATGAGTGCTGGGCTGTCACTTTGCCGTTCAAGCACCAGCATGATGAGCAGCCGCAGGAAACGGGGATGCGTTTCGAACGTTTCGGCCACGGTCCGAATCGCTGTGTGGATGTCGCCGGTTACGCCGATGGTCCTGAGCAGTCCGAAGAACTCTTCCCCTGCCGCCTCGGCAACGGCGGCGAGCAGACCTTCCTTGCTTCCAAAGGCATGGTAAATAGACGCCGGCTTGACCTGCGCCACGGCGGCGATGTCATTGATGCTCGTACCAGAGAAGCCGCGCTGCGCGAACAGATCTGAAGCAGCGGTTAATACCCGTATTTTCGTGGCTTCGCCGCGCACCCTCCGACCATCCCTCAGCGTCTGGTCGTCATCTCGCGGCATGCTCTCCATCATAGCTTCGGCGGATCGGCTTGCGAGCCCGGGCCTACGGCATGAATCGATCTGGTCTTGTCGAACGGCAAATGACGGAGAATGACCTCATGATGAGCACAGCAAAGGTTGAGGGTTTCATAGTCCAGGTAGGTGGGCAGACGCGAACGCAGCTTGAAAGGACCCTGCGCGATGCCGGCGTTCACCTCAACGCTTACGCAGAGACGCTGCTCGCTCACCCCGCGTTCGAAGATCCCGCGGGTCGAACGCTGCGGATTGTGGAGCGGACCGTAGAGCAGCTTGGCCTTGAGGAAGGGGCTGTCCTGTTCCAAGTCTTCGCGGCTGCAAGGAACCAGGGACTTGAACTCTGTCCCTTGGCTGTCGGACCTTACCTCCGTCTGGCGCTGACGGACCAAGTGAACGCGCCGGATTCAGTCCTATCGGCAGGTCGCAGCCCGACCGGAGCTATTCACATTGCATCTGTGCCCGTGAGCGAGGATGTGGAGTATCCCAAGGGGTTCTACCTCCGTGTCGTGGACGGGCAGGCGTGGTTGAGAGGTTACTGCTGCGATGACACGTACGTCTGGACTCCCGAGCAGCGGCTCGCGTTCCTATTGCCAGAAAGCCACTAAGGCGCCCGTTCCACAGGGCGATCCTTCAGCGGGTGCCCTGCGTTGCTCCCTCATGTTTGAGCGGTCAAAGTTCAAGCCGACCCCTAGAAGTTGGCAGGGCATTGTCATTGATGGGGAATGCCTGCGATGACCTGATAGTCCGCATACGTGATCCCTGGGCCTTCCAGATCAGCTAGGTCAGGGCCACTCGGACTCGCTCCAGGGCACTGTGTGGATATTTCGTACAACCCATGCGGTTGCACAAACTCAACACGGCCGTTTTGGTCCGAAGTTCCAGATGACGCCGTTACTGTGGCTGGCTCACCAAATAAGGGTTCTAGCTGTACCTGACAGTCCGGCACGACAGAAGACCCGCCATTTTCCAGAACTACGACAGTTAGAAAGACATGTCCGTCCGGCGGCATTGGGGCGCTCTTCGGCGAACATCCAGCCAAGGCAAGAAGAGTCAGCAGGCCAGCGACGTAGCGGGACCTGCTAAGCGATACTCTTCCATATCGGCATTTCGCAGGTTTCCCAATCTTCATGGCGACAGTCTAGCCATCGGTTGCCGTATCCCCAGCCCTCCTTCGCTATAAGTGCGTCCCGTAGCCTGTAGCGGATCAAAGGCCACCTGACGCCCTGCGTCCGTGGCGCGATCCTCCATCGGGCGCTGAAGCCGTCTCTGCTGAACCGGTCCTTGCCGCCTGCTCTTAGTCTCCGTGTGTTTTGCGGAAAGATGACGGGGATGTTTTCGCTTACGGGTCCTACCTGAGCAGAAGACCAACGACCCACAGAACGATTGCGATAGCGCCGGCGATCGCAACGGCGAAGCCGCGACGACGGGAGATCGTTAGGCTTTGGAAGATCATTCGCAAGAAGAGCTCAATGCAGAGACCAATTGCCACGAGAGCACTAACCAACGCCGCACCCATCACTAGGGCAAAGTGGCTTGAGTGATGAGGGATCACCTCAAAATATCTACCGGTAAGCATGACCGCGCCTACAAGCATGACGACGATCTGTATCCAAACCCATGATCGGGCTTCCCGTACCTCGCTCTGATTCCGGTTTTTCGGAGAGTCACTCATCTAATCGCTGGCTTCCCTGTGTGAGTCTGCCATCCCTGATGAGAACAGCACCGACTAGTGGTAACTACTTGAAGGTCTCGAGCAGCTTTTCTGGTCATCCTATAGTCAGCATCGCGCGGTGTTGTCGATGTACAGCTGTCCGTAAGCCGGTCCTCCTGCGGGAGGTCGCATGTGGGATCCCGGGCTAAATCCCGGGAGTCAGGTAGCAAAGTTCAACTTGATGCGTGCAAGGTATGTATCAAGGGCGAGGGTAAGGACGTCAGAATCAAATGCCTGAGGGTCCGCGACTGCGTTGAGCGTCAGACCGTCAGTGAAAGCTCGAAGAGCCCGGCTTTCGATGGCGATGGATTCTCGACAGCCGAGCTCCTCGACAGTCACACGGCATAGGCGATCGAGGTCCGCATTTGCTTCTGCCAGAACAGCCCTCACAACGGGAGAATGTGCCTCCATCATCGTCGAAAGCCACACCACAGCTTCGCGCCTGCGCACAGCATCGAGTGGTAATGCCTGCAGCCATGCCTCGCGCACATCCCAGTCCTTCATCGGGGACACGCCGGCAGCCAGCCTCGCGGCCTGAGCCTCACGCACCATCTGCAACGTGGACGCGAGCATCTGCTCACTTGAGGGAAAGTAATGCCGGACCGCCGAGGGGCTCACCTTCAAATCAGCAGCTATATTCCGCACACTCACACTCGCGAACCCGTGAGCTTCGATGCGGCGAAGGACCGTGTCTACGATCTCGCGGCGACGGGACTCATGATCGACGATCTTCGGCATCAGCCCTCCTTGTGGTTATAGTACAACTGTACTGCGAAAGGAGCAGGTATGCGGCAGGGGCGAACAACAGCACTGATCATGCTCGGAACCATCGGAGGCATGCTGATACCCCTGATTACGTGGCATGTCCGTGAGCCGGCGCGATTCTGGGGAGAGCTCATTGGGGTCACAGACCAACTTGCTGATATCCCACTCGGCTGGGTGATGGCTTTCCTCGTTGCAACGGGATATGTCGCCTACACCTTTTGGGCGGTGCCGTTCGTGCGTCGGACAGCGTTCGAACCCAGCATGCTGAAAGTTCTCGCCATACCGCTGGCCGTCGTGACCGGATTACTCGAGGAACTGGTCTTCCGGAAGTTCCTCATGGACTGGCTTGATACTGCCGGAGTCACTTGGTGGCTACAGATATTAGCGACAGCCCTCGCATTCGGGCTTGCCCACTCCCTCTGGAGTGCTTTCTCCCGCGACCTGTCGATTATCATGCCCGTGGCCCTATCCACAGCGATCCTGGGCGCAGCCCTGGGATGCGTCTACCTCGCCAGTGACCGCCTAATCCTGCCCGCGATCATCGCCCACACGACAATCAACCTGATCATCGAACCTGCACTCCTACGAAGCTCACTCACCGGCCAATGGAACAACAGCAGTGACGACACGGATGCGAGTCAAAACTTCCCGTCTAGTGAACGAACCACTCCGAACCCAAACTAATAACCTCTACGCACTACATGAGCCGTTCGGTGGAGGATCCATTTGCGGGACTGATTTCCGGGAGGATCGTTTTGATGAGTGTCGCGGCGTACTGTTCAGCAATGAGTCCGTGTCCGTCCGGTGAATCCCTCGACCCGCCTCCTGCTGTGATCATCCAGTTGATGGAGCGGATTGTGAGTGAGCAGTGGCCCTCAGGATCAGAGCATTTCGCTAGCTACTTCGCCCGCCTGGGCTGCGCTTTGGGTCCACCACTGGAGCCGGACGAAGAGATCTCTCTAGGTCTTACTCGAGGACAGTTCGTCATGCCAGGTGCTGCAGTGAACGCTTCCTGGTCCGCGCTGAACGGTGAGCTCTTCCATCTGAACCTTTTCGCCTATGCAGGTGAGCCGGATTCCTCTCCTGACGACGTCAATGCCGGCTATGACGCGATCCGGGCAGGCATTGCTGATGCGTTCGACCCCTCACCTGATGAGCGCACTGATCAACGCGGCAACCGGTCTGCTGTCTGGTTCATTCAGGGGACCGTGATCGAGTTATACGCGCACATAACTGAGGCTCCTGTTTTGCAGACTGGCGTATCTCACGAGGGACGTACTGCAAAGTTTCACCAGCTCATCGCGCGTAGCCCAGAGCACCCAATGCAGTGAACCAGTGAAAGGCTCCATAGGTCGGCTGCTGGGCACCAATAACACGGGGATGGGGATCCTTCAGCGCTCCAACCTGCTCGTACTCCACTCGTCGCGGCTGACGCGAAACTGCAGTTGGACCCTGCAGCCCGCGGTACAGAGACGCCGGTCAGCAGTTGATCTCGTGCAAAGCCGGCCAGACTGGATCACCGTTGCTGTGAAGGATGAGCGAACCGCCGTCGTCGTACCACTTAAGCTCATAATTTCCGCTGCTAAACGGCTCGTACCCGTCATCAGCTGTCCAGGAACTGACTTCCCGGCCGACGCCGGCTGCGCCGACGACGTAAACGGTACCCCTGCCGGCAAACAGGAACGAAAACTCGCGCACAGCTACGCGACAACCATCGCTGTTGGCCGGTGGCAGGACGTAGTACTTGGCGCCGGAAAGATCATCCAGAGCACTCAGGCCACTGAATGCAACCGAGACAACGGCCAGCAGAGTCACGAACCAGGGCCGCGGACTGCGCCGGGTTCGATCGGTAAAGGTGATGGATCGCTGCCTGAACGCATCCACCTTCAGCAACACCATAGAGACCACGAACAGAACACCGCCGATGGCCCACCCGGGGACGGCGTGCTGACCGACAACGAACAAAAACCCGGTCCAGCCCAAGACACTACATAGTGGGGCGAGCACCAGCAGAATAACTGAGGCCCGGAAGAGCCTGGAGGAAGGCTCCGACCCGGAGCTGTCTGTTCCTGAAGCCCTGGCCGCAGCGGCATCAACTGGGTCCACGATCCTCCTTCATCATTGTTCACAGATTCCCGGCTCAAGTGTGACAGAGACGCCAGCAACGGACACTAATTGGGCCAACTTAAACACAACTGGCGTATGGCTAGCGCACGTTCGAAGACCGGCTTGCGAGCCGAGCTGACCACGAAGCGATGCAAAGCTGCGCCATTTACCGGTCCCTCAACGGGCGGAGGCGCTGGTCCGCACGAGCCAATCTTGTACCAGTGCTGCAGTCAGATCCGGGCGCTCGAGATGAGCGTTATGTCCAGCGGCATCGAGGACCGCGAACGTCCCACGGACGTAGTGGTCGCGGAGTTTCCACCCGTCCTCGTATCCGGTGACATGGTCCTGCCGCCCGAAGAGGTGCAACGAAGGCGCCTCGAAGGGCGCGGGGTGCGCGATCTCGGGTTCGACAGGGAGTGCGTACTCCGCTGCCACCCTTTCGAGAATGGCTTGGTTTGCTTGCCGAAGACCAGGAAGTGCATATCGAGTGAATGCCTTGAGCGTGGCCTCGCTCTGGACGACGGTCATCTCTTCATAGTCATTCCTCGCCTGACCGGCCAAAGCAAGAACCGCGGGGTCCTCTCGGACAACCAGCCGGCGGGGAAGACTGCGCTCCTGGTGGTCAGGCTCGAACACACCCGCAAGAGTAGCCAGGCCAAGGACCTGATCTCGGAGCTCATGAGCGATGTGCCGGGCAATCATGCCGCCGAAGGAGTTGCCGATCACGGCAAAGGACCGGTCTCCAAGATGCTCGTAGATATCGTTCAGAGCACCTTGCGCAACGTGATTTGCGCTGGTTACGTCGCCGTCAGCATTTCCTGCAGCCCACGGTAGGTCGATATAGATGCGCTGCCATCCAGACCCATCAAGGGCGTCCTCCAACGGCAGCATGATCCGATGATCGACGCCGAATCCGTGGATTACGACGAGCGGTCGACCTTTTCCTAGGACTTGAGCAATCATGAGGCAGAGCCTACAGGCGCGGTTTGATCCCTCAGCATTCGCGCCGAGGTGCCACCCGTAAGCCGATCCATGAACGCAACTCACCGAGGCGACGAGTGCGTGGACGTGGATGAGTCTGTCTGTGGGCCATCATTATGGGGTGAATGACTTACTAGCCGACGCCTACCTGCAACGGTGGATAGCGGAAATCAGGTCCCTGCCCGCAGAAGCCCCGCCCTTGGATGTGAAGGAACTGCGTGCCCCACGTACCCGGTCAGAGGGGCCAAGCCTGCCTGTCGTCAGAGACCTCTCTCTGCCCGGTGACCCCGCTCTCCGTCTGCGTTTGTATCGACCGGGCACGGGACCGTTGCCCCTTATCGTGTACGTTCACGGCGGGAGCTTTATCTTCGGGGACCTTGATTCCCACGACCGTACCTGCCGTCGCCTGGCTGTAGAGGCGAACGCTGCAGTCCTAGCCGTCGATTACCGCCGTGCGCCGGAGCATCCCGCGCCGGCAGCTATCGACGACGTCGCCGGCGTCGTGAAATGGGCGTTGGAAGCATCGGTGGTATTGGGCGCAACATCAGGTTCTCTGTCTTTGGCCGGCGACAGCGCCGGGGGACTGATCGCTCTCATGGCGGCTCAGCGGACTATTGCCGCTAGTCGACCGGTCACGGCGCTGCTGCTCATCTGCCCGAATGCCGATTTGACGCTGGCACAGCCAAGCATTCAGGAGAAAGGATTAGGTTGGGGGTTAGATACGGGAGCCTTGGCATGGGCTGTGGATCAATGGGTGCCGGAGATTTCCGCCCAAAAGCTTGCCGATTTCAGCCCCCTGCATACCGCCTTCAGTGGTTTGCCGACCACTGTTATTGCAACGGCGGAGTGCGACCCTCTTCGTGATGAAGGCGTGGCCTTAGCCGCACAGCTAATTGCCTCAGGAATAGACGCGCGTCATCTCCCTCATCGAGGGCTTGTCCATGGATTCCTAAGCCTCGACGATGTATCTCCGGCGGCATTGGAAGCCGGAAATTCCCTCATGCGCACCTTCGGAGCAATTATTCGAGGAAACGAACCCCACGTTCCCCGGAGAAGTCCGGAGACTAGGCTTTAGACCGTTCGGCGTGCCTTTTGTTCGGTATATAACTCCTATGCGCGAGTGCCTGCAACAGTCAGGCGCTTCGCTCTACGGGAGGCAAGATGGCCGCACACCCATACTGCAATTAGCTCCGCACAGCGATCCCTGTGCGGGACAAAGCCCAGGAGGGGGTCCTGACCTCAAGAGGTAAAGAGGTACTCCTCCTCGCCACTACCCGGAACGTCGAAGCGTCGGATTGTACCTCCTCAGCCTCCTCCCTCCCGCACAGGCCGAGGTGTTTTCGGCAGCGGTGAAGAAGATCAGCAAGAACGATGCGAAAGCACTGCCGAGTCATGCCAAGATCAGAAGCTAGAGATTCCAGCAGTAGCTGACTAGTCAGCTACTGCAGCTATGTGATGAAGGTGTCTCGCACGTCTCACCCGGGGCATTTCCGGGTCCTTCGAGAAGGGATCAACAGCATGTCGCTGAATTTCGAAGTTTTCGATCTCGACTTCCCCGCAGGTTCACCCAACAAGTCAGCAACTTTGATCACCGGTCACACCAAGGCACTCCTCATCGATGCAGGCTTCACACTGGCCGACGGCCACCGCCTCGTCGCGGCAATCCTTGACTCCGGCAAGCAGCTGGAAACAGTCTTTGTCAGCCACGCCGACCCGGACTACTACTTCGGTCTGGAACCCATCGCCGACGCCTTTCCGGAAGCCAAGATCGTGGCAACACCCATCGTCATCGAACACATAGAGGCAAGCTTCGACGGCAAGCTCAAGGCCTGGGCAGCACTGGGCGCAAACCTTCCAACCCGCCTGACACCGATTTCCCCCTTGTCCTCGGAAGCCATCGAGCTCGAGGGATACCGCTTCGAGCTCCGGGGAGGCTCCGAAACCCTACCTGACAGGCAATACCTCTTCAACGCGGACTACAACGCCGTCGTCGGAGGGGTTCTGGTATTCCAGGAAGAACATGTCTGGACCGCGGACACCGCAACCCCGGAGTTGCGCTCTGCCTGGATTGAACTCCTTGACCAGATGCAGTCCCTCAATCCCGAACTCGTTGTAGCCGGACACAGGCTGCCAGGAACGGCCAACGACTCCTCGGCAATCGACTACACCCGCTCTTACCTCCAAGAATTCGAGCAGATCCTTGACCGCTCCGAAAACGCCGCGGCCGTCACGGCGGCTCTGATTGAAAGATACCCTAACTCCGGCATGCTGATCGCAGCACAAATCGGACCCAAGGTTGCCGAGGGAGAAATGACATGGGGCTAACCCCCAACAACGAATTGATCGTCTCGACTGCACCACGCGACGTTGTACGGAGGCAATACATGGCATCAGCAGCTGGTGACCTCGAGGCACTCCGAGCAACGATGGCCCCGGACGTTGAATGGACTGAAATGGCAGGATTTCCCCTGGCAGGAACTTACCGCACCCCCAGCGGTGTTACCGCAAATGTCATGGAAATCCTCGGCCGCGACTGGGACGGCTGGGACGCCCACGACGACAGCTATGTTGTGGACGGGGAAAACGTAGTGGTGCTGGCCAGATACACAGCCACCCACCGCGCCACACGAAAGTACTTGGACGTCCGTGTGGCGCACCACTTCATTGTCCGGGGTGGGCTGATCGTCCGGTTCGAACAATTCGTCGACACAGCAAAAGTCGCCGAAGCAAGCCGGCCCATACCCGCCTGACCAAGACACCCAGCGGTGGCGGCGCCAATGACATGCGCGTTGGAGCTGTGAGCCATTAATCATCAGCGGCAGACATCAAGGTAAACCCGTTTCGCAAAGCCTCAATCCTCCAACTTGTCCAGGGGGCGGTTCAGGCTTGGATGCCACAAGACACCCATGAGGGACGCCACAGCCACGGGACTGCCCCGACTTTTGTTGTGTCGGGGTCTTAGGCCGCTAAGAGCGCGGTTCGGTTGATTGTTTCATATTCGATGGGCGTGAGTTTTCCCAGCCGTCTTTGCCGTCGCCGGCGGTGGTAAGTCCTTTCGATCCAGGTTGTGATGGCTAGCCGGAGTTCCTGCCGGGTGCCCCACCGCCGACGATCCAGGACGTTCTTTTGCAGCAGCGAGAAGAACGATTCCATCGCGGCATTGTCCGCGCACGCACCCACCCGGCCCATTGAGCCGGTCAGTCCGTGATGCCGGAGCGATTCAACGAAACGGCGGGATCGAAACTGCGAGCCGCGGTCCGAGTGCAGCACCGTTCCTGACGGGCGGCGTGCCCGCACGGCGTTCTCCAGCGCGGCGACGGCCAATGAGGATTTCATTCGCGAATCCATTGAGTAGCCCACGATCCTGCCGGAATAGACGTCCTTGATCGCGCAGAGGTAGAGCTTGCCCTCAGCGGTGGGGTGCTCGGTGATGTCGGTGAGCCAGAGCTCGTTCGGTGCCGCGGCAGTAAAGTCCCGCTCCACCAGATCGTCGTGGACCGGTGGTCCGGGCTTGCGGTTCAGGCCACGTTTCTTGGAGAACACCGACCAGATGCCGTGGTCCTTGCACAGGCGCTGAACTCTGTTCTCCCCGGCTGTGATGCCTTTCTCCGGGAGTTCATCAGCAATGAACCGATAGCCAAACGCCGGATCGTCCGCATGGATCTCCAAAGCAGCGTTCACCAGGTGCGCATCGACCCAGTCCCTTTCGGTCACCGGGTTCGTTCTCCACCGGTAATAGCCTTGCTTGCTGAATCCCAACACCCTGCAGGTCACCGCCACGGGAATCCCTTCGGCGGCAAGATCCGTGACCAGCGGGTAGATCATTTTGGGTTGATGTCCCTTGCCAGATAGGCGGCAGCCCGGCGCAGAATCTCGTTCTCCTGCTCCAACAAGCGGTTGCGCTTCTTCAGTTCACGTATTTCGGCAGAGTCTGCTGTTGCCGGAGCTGCCCCGGTTTCCTTCCGCTCGGCGATAGCAATCCAGCGCTTTAGCGTGGTGACCGAAAGCCCGAAATCCTTCGCAATCTGCGCCAGCGGCGCCTCGCCCTTGCGGGCCACATCAATCACATCCTGGCGGAACTCCGCCCCATAAGCCGTCGGCATGGTCAACATCCTTCCACGAGCATCAGCTCGCTAGGTCAAGGAGTCAACAAAACCGGGGGCAGTCCCCAGCGAGTACTGGTGGTGGATGCTCGTTAACGTCGTCGTCCTAGCTGTGACGCAGCTACTTATCCCTGCGCTCGTCTCGGGCCGGACGCCGCAACCGACCTTGTTCGTTGGTCCGTTCGGGTCCGCACTCTTCGCGAACATCGAGCTATTCAGCTTGCAACTGACCGACGCGCCTGGTTCCCCGCTCGCTGCGTTCTCTCTTCTCATCGCGGGTTTCTGGCTGATAGTCACCGCTGTCCCCGGTTTCACCGTCGCGGTCCGCCGTTTGCATGACTCGAATCTTTCAGGATGGTGGGTCTTGCTGGCGATTATTCCTCCCGGTCCCTTCGTCCTGATCCTGCTCGCAATCCGTGGGCCAAGGGTCGAAGGCGGACGGTTCGACACGTGAGGCAGGCTCACATGCACCCGGAACTGGGATCTGCTGGCGGCGCAACCGAACCCATGAAAGTGGCGCCAGGCTGACACGGTGCGGGACCGCGCGCAGCAACATCGGTCCTGCTACTGCGCGCAGCGCCCCGGCGTCGTGGTTTCCCGGTGGCGTGTTTCGGATCGTAGTCCCAGATAAGTGCCGGTGATGATGAGCGCGGCACCTACGATGCCCAGGGGCATGAGCGTTTCCCGGCCGATGCTGATTCCGATGAGAACGGCCCAGATGGGCTCGGTTCCCATAAGGAGGCTGGCGCGGGATGCTGAGGTCTGTTGAATGGCCCAGGTCTGGACGAGGAAAGCGAACACGCTGCACGCCAGCCCGAGGTAGAGCACGCCCGCCCATTCGCCCGCATTGAAACTCTGCACGGCTTGGATTACACCCCGGTAATCGGCGAGCGTGTAGGCGACGGCGCAGACAGTGCTTTGGATCAGGGTCAGAGTCAACGCGCTGTAACTGTGGCCCCGCGTGAGCGCGGAGACGGCGGTGACGTGGATGGACCGTACGGCCGCTGCGGCCAGCACGAGCAGGTCCCCAACAGTCGGCGCGGCGAATCCGTCGCCGGAAACCAGCAGGCACACGCCCACCACGGCGACTATCCCCGCGATGAACACCATGCGGGGCAGCGGTACGTGGAACGCCACGCTTTCAGTGACGGGGGTGAACACAATGACAAGACTGATAATCAACCCGGCGTTCGTGGCGCTGGTGCCGGCGATTCCCTGGGTCTCGAGGATGAGTACTGCCGCCTGCGTGAAGCCCAGGACGACGCCGACAACGGTTTCGCGGCGCCCGGGCCTGCGGCGGTTCCAGACTAACCAGATGAGGGACAGCGCCAGCGTGGTGATCAGGAAACCCAGGGAGAGGATTACGGTAACCCCAACCGTCCCGGTCAGGGTTTTGGCTGCAAGGTAACTGCTGCCCCAGACCACGGCGACCATGAGCAGCAGGATGTCCACCCGGCGTGCACCAAGAAGTGAGGCGAACGGGTTTTGTCCTCGAATCTGGATCCGAGGCGAAGGAGTAAGGGGTGTAGTTGGCATTCGATAAGTCTTAGGCCACTTAACCAATAAGACGAGAGGGTAGTTGGTGAATCATTAGTTTAGGTTTTACTTATGGATCTTCATCAGTTGCGGCTACTCCGGGAACTGGGCGAACGAGGCAGCCTTGCCGCCGTCGCCCGCGCGCTCCATGTCTCTGCGTCAGCTGTGTCGCAGCAGCTCACGGCGCTCCAGCGTCGGGTCGAGGTTCCTCTCACCGAACGGCGGGGACGGACCCTTGTTCTGACCAGTGCCGGTCAGGCATTGGCCCGGGCAGCTGTGGATGTCAGCGTCGCGATGGGCTCGGCCGAGCAGGCCGTCAGCCAGTACCTTCAGGATCCGCAGGCAGCAGTGAGTCTCTGCGCGTTCAACAGTGCGGGACTGACGTACTTCGGACCCCTGCTTCAAGACCTGTCCGGTGAGGGGAGTCCGCGGCTGATCTGTTATGACCAGGATGTGGGACAGGATGATTTCCCTGCCCTGACTGCCGATTACGATCTGGTCATCGCGCACCGCCTTGAGCACAGTACGCCCTGGCCGGAAGCAACAACCGTCCTGCCGCTGGTGCGCGAGCCCCTGGACGTCGCCATGTCAGACCGGCACCGCCTCGCCAACGCGCCGAGCGTCAGCATCGGTGACCTCATCGATGAAGAATGGGTGTCCGTCCACGACGGATTTCCGCTCGTGCATGCTCTGCAGGCAATTGCCGTTCACGCCGGCCAACCCCTTAATATCACGCACCGGATCAATGAGTTTTCTACCGCGGCGGCGATCGTCTCCGCCGGCCCTGCCATTGCACTGATGCCCCGCCACACATCGGCTCCGCCGGCTGGCAGTGGAATTGTGCTCAAATCCATCCATGATCTGCCGCTGGCAAGGCGTGTTGACATCCTCTGCCGGCCGGAAGCCCTGCACCGAACCGCTGTGCTGCAGGTCATTGCCGCTCTTCGAAGGACGGCGTTTTCTTCAATCGGATCCGAAGCCGCATTGTGCCGGGAAACCGGCGTTTCACAAGCGGATTAGCCGCTGCGCCAGGGGAGTGAATCATGCGTGATAGCGTCCAACTACGTGCCGCGAACGAAACCGGGGTGAATGGGTGATGCGTAAGAATAGGGTAAATGAACCCTCGCGGGTAATGGGAAGTAACGGGCCTCTGGCGGAAAACCATAAACGTAAATCAGCATGGCCGGGAAGGGCAGGTAGGTCGCTCGTCCTGACCATAATTCTGGGTTTAGTTAACGACACAGTCTTTCAGCAGGGAAATTTCTGGTACGAATCGCTTTTTCTTATTCTTGCTTTCCTGCTGTGCTTACTTCTTTTTAGTGTAATCGATGGTCTTACCGGCCAATTCAGAACGCGCTTATCAGGCACGGGAAACAGTTCGCACAAAACCAAGAGGCACTGGAACTCGACATAAAAATGTGCCGGCCATAAGAGGGGCGGCGAGACCGTCGGCGCTGTCCGCGCGCTCACCCGCAACCCTGACAAAACTGACCTGCCCGCCGGGGTGGAGGCGATCGCCGGCGTTGCTGCCACTGCTCTGACCACGGACGGGCACGGCGGCAGTGCCCACGCATGCGGAGGTGCACGCCTCGTACGCGGCCCGGACATGATCATCAGCCCTGCGCACGAGACTACTTGGCCGGAAGCTCAACGGGATTGCCGTCTCACGGCATTTCCTGACCGCTATCCGCTGACGGACACTCAAATGTCCGCTGGGTCAGCGGCCGGCCTGCGGTCAATGCGCTCTGGTTGGAGAAGCTTGCCGTCGATTATGCTGGCGTGATGGCACCCCGGCGGCTCGGCCTCATCCTTCTATGCGTTGGTGCGGCCAACGCGCTCATTGGAACCGTGTTGATCATCCAACTTCCGGCAGAGCGTTCAGGCGGCTGGCCATACGTCATCATTATCTGTGGACTCCTCATAATGTTTGCCGGGTACTACACAGGGAAGCGCAAAGCTTAACCCAGCTGAATGCAGGGGCTGCATCAACACATATCGGCGGTGCCGTCTGACTCACTTCGTACCGGAGCGCGGGTTTGCCTCACGGGCGTCGGCCCATGCGCCTGGGCGGACGAGTAAAAAGATCGAAAACTTAGACGGGAGACTGGGCGTGATGACGGAAATCGAAGGGAACGGGGATGTCTGGGACCGTGGGACATGGCGGAACCCACCGGTACGGGTCGTCACTGACGGACGTCGTCTGCGGGTGACTGCGGCCGAGCAAAGTGATGCGTGGAGACACACCTCATATGGGTTCGTCCATGACAGTGCACACGCCCTCCTTGCGCCGCTGGGTGCCCAGGGGGCAGTGGAGGTGTCGTTTCTCCTGGACTACTCGGAGCAGTTCGATCAGGCGGGAGTCTTCCTGCACGTCTCGGAATCAGTGTGGATCAAGGCCGGCGTGGAGATTTCCGACGGGATTCCCCAGGTTGGTGCCGTCGTAACGCATGAGGCCTCGGACTGGTCGGTGGCACCTGTTCCGGAGTGGATCGATCGGGAGATTACAGTGCGGTTGAGCAGATCCGGTGACGCCGTCACCATCCGGGCGCGCGCCGGCGATGAACCTTTTCGTCTCATCCGGGTTGCTCCCTTGAATGAGGCCGAGCCTGTTGCAGTAGGCCCCTTTTGTGCATCGCCCACGCGGGCTGGTTTCACGGCAACCTTCACCCGATGGGTCGTGACGGATGCGGATGCCTCGCTTCACCCTGGACCCGTGGCCTGACCTGCGCCGCATCCGATCTTGTTACGGGGTGAGCCCGAGCTCATCGGCAATCCTGTGGACCTGGGCACGCTGATCCTCGGTAAGCCCCTGTATCGGGTGCGGCAGGCAGGATTGTGACGCCAGCCCAAGGTGTTCAGCTAATGCAGCTACCACGCGAATGCTCCCCCCAAATGCAGTAAACAGCTGCCACAAGGGAGCCAACCGTTCGGACTCGGCCATTGCTTGGCTGACGTTTCCTGCCTGGGCGGCTCGGGTGAGCCTCAAGGCGGGGGCGGGCAGTGTTCCGCCGATGACGGAGTACCAGGCGTCGCAGCCGGCGGCCAGACCGGCCGCAGCCTTGGCATCACCGGAAACGCCGACCGTCACATGGGCCGGAACCGCCGCCCGGATTTCCTGGATCCTCGCTCGTGCCTGTGCCGGATCGTCCGGTACACCCGGGATTTTGATGGAAGCGATACCGGGAAGTTCAGCGATTCGTCCGTAGAGGTCGGTTGTGAAGCTGAAGTGGGTGGTGCCGGGGTTGTCATAAACGATGACGGGCAATGATGAGTTTTCCGTGACGGTTCGGAAGAGTTCGAAAACATCATCGCCGGTAAGGGGCTGATAGCTCATCGGAGCCAACAGGAGCCCTGAAGCACCCGCCCGCTCGGCGTTTTCGGCGTTCCTCAAAATGTGTGATGTACGCAGCGAGCCGATGCCGATGAACACGGGTGTTCCGCCGGCGTGCTCGACAGCCAGGCGGGCAACGCGGCTCCGCTCCTCCATGCTGAGGTAAGCGTAGGAACCGGTGGACCCCAGCGCGGTGATGGAATCAACGTTCGCTTCGGAGAGCCTGCGGATCAGTCCGGCGAATGCAGTCTCGTCAACCTCATCATGTGCCAGAGGCGTCAAGGGGAAGACACTCAAGCCGGTGAACATTCGACGTACTCTCTTTCGGTGAATCACTGATGGAAGCGGAGCATGCACCCGCTTGTTTGGTTCTCTGGGGCTCTCCCCGTTCACAACCATGCGCATGGCCCCGTCGGCCTAACACGGTCAATTTCTGGTCCGTTTCTCGGATCCCCGTGGTCATGCCTCCGAGTCTAGCCAGAGTCATCCTCCGGGCTGTCGCTGGGCGGCTTGGGGATGTACCCCGAATACGGCTGCGCGGTCTCAGCCTCGACGCTGCTGGCTGTTCCCTTTGAGCCGTGGACTCCTTCTCCTAAGCCGCAGAGTCAGACTGACGAGACACGCCGCGGCAAACGCCAAGGCGAGCAGGGCTAGGAACGCCACCGCCGGATTTAACCAAACCGGAACTAGGTCATAGCCAGCGTTGCACTTGTTATGCAACGGAAAAAACCCCGCCGAGTCCCTCCTGTTCTGGCGGCTGTATTCTGTGTCCCATGGTTGGCCACGGGTTGCACATGTGGACACGATGTCCATCCCGCCAACGAATGCTCCGTGCATCCAGACGGCTGCGGCAAAAACAAGTGCAACGATCATGTTGGCGAGCCAAAACAATGGGGTAATTCCCCTCAAGACGCGCACAGCCCCCTCCTCTGTGGATTCCTATGCTGGCAACGCCCACTCAACACCCTTCTGACGGGTGCCGCGAGTTGTTCCTTATTCCCGTCGTCGGCAGAACTCAGTGCTGCAGCGCTTGA
>NZ_JASDDG010000027.1 GCF_030407495.1 Arthrobacter sp. APC 3897
GCACGTCGGCAATGGCGGCGTTGATCCCGTTGTAGGCCGCATTGGACTTGGGTGCGGTGGCAATGTGCACCACGGCTTCAGCCAGGATGATCCGGCCTTCCGGCATGCCGATCATCTGCACTGCCTGGGCAGCGGCAACGGCGGTCTGCAGCGCGGTGGGATCCGCCATGCCCACGTCTTCGGCCGCGGAAATCATCAGCCGGCGCGAAATGAAGCGCGGGTCCTCCCCCGCTTCCAGCATCTTGGCCAGGTAGTGCAGGGCGGCGTCCACGTCGGAGCCGCGCAGGGACTTGATGAAGGCGCTGGTGACGTCATAGTGCTGGTCCCCGGCACGGTCATAGCGCAGCGCCGCCACGTCCAGTGCCTTTTCGGCGTCGCTCAGGGTGACCTCGGGGATGTCCCCGCCTCCGGTGCGTTCGGAATAGGCGACGCCGGCGGCGGCTTCCAGCGCGGTCAGGCCGCGCCGGGCGTCCCCGGCGGCCAGCCGCACCAGGTGCTCCAGGGCTTCGTCGCTGAGCCGGACCCGGCCGGCCAGACCCCGCTCATCCGTTACGGCACGCTGCAGCAGCGCGGCAATATCCTCTTCGGTGAGCGGCTTCAGGGTAAGGAGCAGGGACCGGGACAGCAGCGGCGAGACGACGGAAAACGACGGATTTTCGGTAGTGGCCGCCACGAGGACCACCCACCGGTTTTCCACCCCGGGCAGCAGCGCGTCCTGCTGGGCCTTGTTGAAGCGGTGGATCTCATCCAGGAACAGGACGGTGGTGATGCGGTGCAAATCACGGTTGGTGAGGGCCTCTTCCATGACGCGCCGGACGTCCTTCACACCGGCGGTGATGGCGGAGAGCTCAACGAACTTTCGGCCCGAGCCGCGCGCCACCACATGCGCCAGGGTGGTTTTTCCGGTGCCCGGAGGTCCCCACAGCATGACCGAAGACGGCCCGGCCGGACCACGGTCATCAGCCGATTCAGCCAGGGTGCGCAGCGGAGATCCCGGCCCGAGCAGATGCTGCTGGCCCACTACTTCGTCAAGGGTGCGCGGCCGCATCCGCACGGCCAGCGGGCTGCGCGGGCGCTTGGGGGCGCCGTCGTCCGCGGCGGCGCCGAATTCCGTGCCGTCGTCGTCCATGCCGGAGGTCTCGCTGTCGCTGCTGAACAAATCACTCACCACCCAAGGCTACTCGTGCCGTAGCGTGGGGTTGGCCCGGCGGACGCCGGGCGCTGTTCACCTCGGGTGGGCAGCCTCACCAGGAGAATCAATGCCCGCCACACGCACCACCTATGTTTCAGCGCAGCGGCTGCCGGGCTGGCTGGACCGCCTGGCCGCCGGAGCCGGACCGCTGGACATCGCCCCCGAACACGGCGGACTTCGGGTGTCCGCGGCAAACGGGACCGAGGCTGAACTGTTTGCTCCATGGCCCGACGACGGGCGTCCGGGACGGGGCGCCAACGACGTCGAGCGTCTGATTTCGCTGGCCGGCCAGTCCAGGACGCTCGGGATTGTACTGCTGCGCCGCGGCGGCTACGCGGCGGGCGTTGCCCGGGAGGGGCAACTGCTGGGGTCCAAAGCCGGCAACCGCTACGTGCAGTCCCGCACTGCTGCCGGCGGCGGGTCGCAGCAGCGTTTCGCCCGGCGGCGGGCCAACCAGGCTGACGCACTGGTGGAGACCGCCGCCGAACAGGCCGCCCGCATTTTCGCCGGTCATCCCCCGGAGTATCTGGTGTTCGGCGGTGACCGGGCCCTGATCGAGGTGCTGGCGAGGGAGAAGGTCTTTGCTCCGTGGAGCGGGCTGACCCGGCTGCGTCCGCTCGAGATTCAGGACCCCAAACTGGCGGTCCTGGCCCGCGCGGCGAAGGACGCGTGCTCCGTTTTCATCCGTATCACCGTGCCCTAGTACTTTTCCGGGACAGTGCTTTCCCGGGACGGGACCCTGCCGTGGCGCAACCGCACGAAACTCAGCCGGCCGGCCCGAACAGGCGGCGGAGAATCACCGCTGCCGGCTCTTGCGCAGCATGCCGGAACCCTGTGCCGGCCCACAGGCTAACGGCTTCCTGGTTGCCCGCCGCTGCGGCGGCGGCCCGCAGCGGACCGGTGATGTGGTTGACGTACGGGTAGGCGTCCGGGGCATCCGGATAAGCTCGCATGAAGTCATTGGTCAGTCCCCTGGCCGGGCGGCCGGAGAAGGCCCGGGTCAGCGATGTGACAGGATCCCTGCGGCCCTGCGCGGCATCCGTCAACGCGGAGCGGTGCACCCTGCTGGTCCCGGCTTCGTTGCTGAGCAGGAGCAGGGTTCCCACTTGGACGGCATCTGCTCCGGCTGCCCGGGCGGCAGAAGCGTCCTCCGGCGTGGAAATCCCTCCTGCGGCAACCAGCGGGAGCGGGCAGGCCTGCCGAACCTGAACCAACAGATCAGCCAGCGGGGCCTCCCCCGGCGGTTTTCCGCTGTCGAGGGTTCCCCGGTGTCCGCCCGCCTCAGGCCCCTGTACACACAGAATGTCCGCTCCGGCCTCGGCCGCCGCGCGGGCCTCCCCGGCATCGGTGACCGTCACCACGCTGCAGATTCCCTGTGCGGCGAGCTCCGCAAAGATCGCCGGTTCCGGCAGACCAAAGGTGAAAGACACTACCGGGACCCGCTCCCGAAGGATCAGTGCCAGCTTGGCCTGCCAGCCGTCGTCGTCGTTTGGATCCGGTATACCGGGTTCGGTAATCGTGGCTCCGTCAGGAGCCGGCCCTTCCGCTGCAGTCAGGCGGTCACGGAAAGTCCGGGCCGCTTCGATTCTTCGGGCCCGGGCTGCGGCCTTCCCCGCCTGATTCTGCTCGGCCGCCGGGTAGGTGCCGGCAGCATCCGGAACGAAGAGATTCACGCCGAAGGGCCCCGCGCTGAGCCTGCGCAGCCGGGTGATCTGGTCCGCCACGGCTGAGGCATCCTTGTAGCCGGCGGCCAGGAAGCCGAGCCCGCCGGCCTCCCCTGCTGCGGCAGCCAGCTCCGGGGTGGAAGGCCCTCCGGCCATGGGGGCGCCAATGACCGGAAGGGCGAGGGAGTCCAGGGTGAACACAGTGCCCGCTTTACAGTGTGACGGTGCCGTCAATGCAGGTGACGGTGGAACCGCCCACCCAGATCTTGCCGTCCCGGGTGAAAACACGGACCCGCCCGGAACGCTGGACGGCAGTGCCCTGGGTAACCACGTACCGCTCCGGCGCCAGTGAGGCGCCGATCAGCCACTGGGCCAGACCGGCATTGAGGCTGCCGGTGACCGGATCCTCCCGGACCCCGAGGTCCGGCACAAAGGCCCGCACCTCAAAGTCCGTTTCCGCGTCCGCGGGCTGCGCACCAATAACCCCGACCCGCAGCTTGCCCATGACCGCGGGGTCCGGGTTAAGCCCCAGAACGGTTGCGGCGTCGGGCAGCAGCAGCCCCAGCCAGCCCGGTCCGTTGTCGATCCAGTTGGAGGCAAGGACCTCCCCCGGCTCCAGGCCCAGCGCCCGCGTAGCCTGGTCCAGGACGTCGTCCTCCAGCTCACCGGAGCGCAGCAGGGGCGGTGCGGCAAACGCGGCAATGCCGGCATTGGCGTGCAGCGTCACCAATCCGATCCCGCATTCCTGGACAACCACGTCGGGGTACCGGCGCTTGGCCCCGGACTCCAGCCAGGCGTGGCACGTTCCCAGCGTGGGGTGTCCCGCAAACGGAATCTCGCCGCCGGGAGTGAAGATCCGGACCCGGTAGTCGGCTCCGTCCACGGTGGGCGGCAGGACGAAGGTCGTCTCGGAAAGATTGGTCCACCGCGCATACGACGCCATCTCGGCGTCCGTCATCCCTTCCGCTTCGAGCACCACTGCCAGTGGGTTGCCCAAATAGGGCTCACTGCCGAATACGTCTACCTGCTTAAACCAGCGCTGTTTCATTCTGGAAACTGTATCGCGTCAAACGCGCGGGTTTTATGAAGCGGAGTTTACGAACTGTGGCAGGGGTTTGTATCCCGATGCCTCCCCGCCTAGGTTGGAGCAAGAATCAAGAGTTCCAGCCACGGGCCCTGGCCGGCTGGACGGCAACCCTCTCGCCGTAGCGGGGTGCTCCAGGTGACGATTCGGCCGTCCGTATTCCACCCGGTCCGGCAAGTACCGCGCTTCGCTTCCGCACTTTTGGGTTGCGGGCGCTTGAGGCAGAGGATCTATTTGAGCATGGCACTTTTGACCGACCTTCAGCCCGCTGCACTGCGGCAGGCCTTCTCCCGCTTTCCGTCCGGCGTAGCCGCCCTGTGCGCGGTCATTGACGGGCAGCCGCAGGGTCTCGTGGCTTCGTCTTTCACCGTGGGCGTCTCCATGGATCCGCCGCTGGTGATGTTTGCCGTGCAGAACACGTCCCGCACCTGGCCGGTACTGCGGAGCGCAGCCCGGATTGGCGTGTCGGTGCTGGGCTCCGGTCATGAGGGCGTCTGCAGGCAGATTGCGTCCAAGGACGGGGACCGCTTTACCGGCCTGGAGCTGCACACCGACGAGTCCGGATCACTGTTCCTGGACCGGGCCGCCCTCTGGCTTGAATGCTCAGTGGAGAATGAGGTGCCCGCGGGCGACCACTGCGTGGTGCTGCTCCGCGTTCACGGGCACGCTTCGCATGACGACGCGCATGAACCGCTGGTCTTCCACGGCTCGGCTTTCCGGCACCTGAGCGTCCCCGAGTTCGCCTGACCCGCGGGCCCGGCCCAGCCCGGGTTCCTCCCCCGCCGGTTCCCTCCGCTTTGGGAAATCCCTGCCGTGGCGAACCGGTCTTTTTCCCACAACGGAGCGAACCGGACAATCGGGGACAAAACGGAAGATATGAACCGGGGAAGCCCGGCCGTCACTATGGCGGCCGGGCTTCGTGCTGTCCGGGTTTACCTCCGGTGTTTCCCGTCCCGTTTCCTCCGTTTCCGGTGGTGCCGGTGAACCTGTGTCAGGGACCCGCCGGGCTGTGTGCCCGCCGGGACGCTTAGCTTTCCTGCGGCTTGTCCTGCTTCTTCTCCGGCTTGAAGTCAACGCCGGCTTCCTTGCGCTGCTGGGCCGTGATCGGAGCCGGTGCGGCGGTCAGCGGGTCGTAGCCGCCGCCGGACTTCGGGAAGGCAATGACGTCGCGGATGGAATCGCTGCCGGCGAGCAGTGCCACCACGCGGTCCCAGCCAAAGGCGATGCCGCCGTGGGGCGGTGCGCCGTACTTGAATCCTTCAAGCAGGAAGCCGAACTTCTCCTGTGCGTCTTCCTGTGAAAGGCCCATCACCTTGAAGACGCGTTCCTGCACATCGCGCTGGTGGATACGGATGGAGCCGCCGCCGATTTCGTTGCCGTTGCAGACAATGTCGTACGCGTAGGCCAGGGCCGATGCGGGATCCGTGTCGAAGGTGTCCATGAACTCGGGCTTCGGCGAGGTGAAGGCGTGGTGAACCGCGGTCCAGGCACCGCCGCCCACAGCTACGTCGCCCGCGGCAACAGCTGCGGAAGCCGGCTCGAACATGGGGGCGTCAACAACCCAGACAAACGCCCAGTCGTTCGGATCGATCAGGCCCGTGCGGTGGCCGATCTCCACGCGGGCTGCGCCGAGAAGTGCGCGTGCCTCGGTCTTTTCGCCTGCACCGAAGAAGATGCAGTCGCCGGGGTTGGCGCCTACCTTGTCAGCAAGGTTTTCGCGCTCGAAGTCGGTGAGGTTCTTGGCAACGGGACCGGTCAGGGTGCCGTCTTCCTGCACCAGCACGTAGGCCAGGCCCTTGGCACCGCGCTGCTTGGCCCATTCCTGCCAGGCATCGAGGGTGCGGCGCGCCTGCGAGGCACCACCGGGCATGACGACGGCGCCCACGTAGGGTGCCTGGAACACGCGGAAGGTGGTGTCCTTGAAGAACTCGGTGAGTTCGGTCAGTTCCAGGCCGAAACGCAGATCCGGCTTGTCTGAGCCGTAGCGGGCCATGGCATCCGCGTAGGTCATGCGCGGGATCGGCGTGGTGATGTCGACGTCGATCAGTTTCCACAGCGCCTTCACCACGGCCTCGCCGAGCGCGATGATGTCATCTTCCTCGACGAAGCTGGCTTCGATGTCCAGCTGGGTGAACTCCGGCTGGCGGTCCGCGCGGAAGTCTTCGTCGCGGTAGCAGCGGGCAATCTGGTAGTACTTTTCGAATCCGCCCACCTGCAGCAGCTGCTTGAACAGCTGGGGTGACTGCGGCAGGGCGTACCAGGAGCCCGGAGCCAGACGCGCGGGAACCACGAAGTCGCGGGCGCCCTCGGGGGTGGAACGCGTCAGCGTGGGCGTCTCAATTTCCACGTAGCCTTCGTCGTGCAGCAGGTTGCGGGCCACGCGGTTGGCTTCGGAGCGCAGGCGCATGTTCCGTGCGGGTGCAGGACGGCGCAGGTCCAGGTAGCGGTGCTTCAGGCGGGCTTCTTCGCCAACCTCCACGTGCTCGTCAATCTGGAACGGCAGCGGGTCGGAGGTGTTCAGGACCACCACGTCGTCAGCGATGATTTCCACTTCACCGGTGGCCAGTGAAGGGTTTTCATTGCCTTCCGGACGCTTCTGCACGGTGCCGGTGATCTGGAGAACGTATTCGTTGCGCAGTCCGTGGAAGACGTCCTCTTCGCGAACCACCACCTGGGCCACTCCGGAGGCATCCCGGAGGTCAAGGAAGGCCACGCCGCCGTGGTCCCGGCGTCGGGCCACCCAGCCAGCGAGGGTGACGGTCTGTCCAATATGCTCGGCCCTCAGGGAACCAAGGGCATGAGTGCGCAGCACAGCAGTCCTTTCAAGATTGCTTGCGGAAACCGCTGTTCCCGCTCATTGTGAATACAAGTTCTCTTCATGAGTTTACCGGTGTTCACATCCTTTCCCCGCCAAGGGCACCGCTGCGCAGCCCGGTGCGGGCGCGGCACCGCCCGGGCCCGACTGAATGGAGGGGCACGTGTCCGGAAGCTCCGCAGCGAAACTCCCGCTGGGCGGTTTCGACGCCACCACCGCGGGCATCGGCTGCATGGTGGGCGGCGGGATCTTTGTGGTCCTGCCTCCGGTCGCGAACGCTGCCGGTTTCTCCCTTGCAGCTTCTCTGGCCCTCGCCGCCCTCGTGGCCTACTGCACCGCAGCATCAACCTTCCTGCTCAGTGCCGGACTGCGCATCAGCGGCCACCGCAACGCCGGCGGAACTGCTCGTTCTGCGGCGAGGGTCCTGATGGGGCCGTCTATGGGATTCTTCACCGGTTGGACCATGGTGTGCGCGCTGGTGACTTCCGCGGCGGTGCTTGCACTGGCCTTCGGCTTGTATGTCCTTCCGGACCAGGCCCGGCCCGCAGCCGCAGGAGCAGCCCTGGCTGCGACCGCCCTGAACCTGTTCGGCCTCCGGCGCAGCACCTGGGTCATCCGTTTTGTGCTGGCTTTCGTCATCGGCGTGCTGGGTTTCGGGATTGTGGTCGCCTTCAATGAGGCCGGCGGACCGCCGCCGCAGCCGGGAGTGCTGGAGGAGGCGCAGTCGACCGCCGGGTTGCTTCAGGGTGCGGCCTTCGCCTTTTTTGCCTTTGCCGGATACGCCCGCCTTGCGGCCGGCGGCTTTCGGGTCCGCGCACCGGAGCGCAACCTCCCCCGGGTCATTCCGGCGTCCATCCTCGCGGCCCTTGTCCTGTACCTGCTGGTTGCCCTGTCACTGGTGACATGGTTTCAGGGTCCGGCCGGTTTGGCGGCGTCGGTAACCCCGCTTCGGGACCCGGTGGCTGCCGTGGGGCTGGGCATCGGCACCGGCGCCGTGGCGATTGCCGCCGGCGCCGCAAGTCTGTGCGGGGTCTGGGTCCTGGTGGAGGGAAGCGCCCGCACCGCTGCCGCGATGGCCGGCGACGGCGACCTTCCCCGGGTCTTTGCACCTGCCGGCCGGAAAGGCCCCGTGCCGTGGCCGGCGGTGGCCGCGGCAGGTGCCGCCGTCGTCATCCTGGTACTGACGGTGAGTCTGGGCACCCTGCTGGGCCTGGCCTGCTTTGCCCTGCTGCTGCACGCCGCCATCACCAATCTGTGCGGCTATTCGCTGGAACACCGGCGCTGGTACACGCCCCGGGCCGTGAATTTGGCGGGATTGGCCGGAGCACTGATCACCGCGCTGAGCCTGCCGCCGCTGCCGATTGTGCTGATGCTGCTCGTGCTGGTGTTCGGGCTGGTGGTGCGGCTGACCTTCCGCCGGCCCGGGGCAGCTCCCCCGGCGGGCGGGGCATCACAGCCTCCGCCCTGACCCGCACTAGTCCTGCGCCGCCCGCCAGGAGCTGATCATTTCCAGCAGCTCGGCACGACGGGACGGCTGCGCAAAGGAAGCCTCCACGGAGTTGACCGCAAGCTCAGCCAGCTGATCAGCACTCAGGTCGAAGGTGTCCCGCAGCAGCGCAAAGTTGTCATCCACGTAACCGCCAAAGTAGGCCGGGTCATCGGAGTTCACCGATACGTTCAGCCCGCGGGCCAGCATCTGCGGCAGCGGATGATCGGCCAGGGTCTCCACCGAACGGAGCCGGACATTGGACAGCGGGCAGATGGTGAGGGGAACCCTCTCCCGCACCAGGCGGTCCACCAACCCGGTGTCATCCAGGCAGCGGACGCCGTGGTCGATCCGGTCCACCAGCAGCAGGTCCAGCGCCTGCTCAATGTAGTGGGAGGGGCCTTCTTCTCCGGCGTGGGCAACGCATTTCAGGCCGGCGCCGCGGGCCATCCGGTACAGGTCCACGAAGCCTTCGGGCGGGTTCCCCGTCTCAGCGGAGTCCAGGCCAATCCCCACGATGGGCGCCTTGGAGGCAATCAGCTGTGCCAGGACGTCTTCGGCTTCGGCCGCAGGGCGGTCCCGGAGGAACGCCGCGATCAATTCTGTGGAGATGCCGAACTCTTCCAGGCTGGTGGCCAGGACTGAGGAAACCCCGTTGATGCATGCCTCCAGCGGCACTCCGCGGAGCAGGTGGGCCTGCGGGTCAACCATCATTTCGACGTGCCGCACCCCTGCGGCGGCGGCCCGCTGCAGGTATGCGCGGGTCATGTCGGCGAAGTCCGCTTCGGTCCGCAGCACTTCCATGTTGGCGTAGTAAAGGTCCAGGAAGGACTGCAGATCGGTGAATTCGTACCGGCTGCGCAACTCCTCGATGTTGGCGTAGGGAAGTGTGATTCCGTTCCGTGCCGCAAGTTTGAAGATCAGCTCGGGTTCGAGGGTGCCTTCGATGTGCAGGTGCAGTTCGGCGCAGGGAAGCTGGAGTTCATTTGGTGCAGTGGACATGATTTAAGCCTAGGCGATATCCGGGGTGTCCCGGCGCCGGAGCTGCTTCACCTCCGGGTTGGCTCAGGGGTGTTCCCCGCTGGCCGTTCCGGTGCCGGTTGTTCGAACATCCCGTAGACCGGACCCGCAACCAGCCAGATTCCGGCCACCAGGCCGGCCCGCTTTACCCAGGCCCAGAGTTCGTCCGTTTCGCCCGGAGCTGCCAGGAACACGATCATTGCCAGCAGCACGGAAACCGCAATGCCCATGGCAATCAGGACCCGGCCGTATTCGATCCAGAGGCCGCGGCGGTAAGGTGGCGTGCCTTTGACGGCTTTGACCGGAGCCGGTCCGCCCGCGAAACGGTGGGCAAACCGGACATCGGCCCAGCGGATCAGGGTATGGCCAAAGGCCACGCTGAAGCCCAGGTAGAACGCCGCCAGTCCGTGGACGCTCCCGGCGCTGCCGCCCCGCGCCAGATCAGCGCCCGCCGCGGCCAGAAGCACCGCGTCCAGAAGCGGAACACCCGCCAGCAGCGCCAGCCCCAGCCGCTTCCGGTGCAGCAGGTAACGGGTGCACAGTCCTGCCGCGAGAAGAACCCAGAACCCAATTTCGCAGCCAATGATGAGATATACCAAGAAGTCCATGGCTCCAGCTAAGCGGGGGCTGCCCGCCGCGTCGTCGGCTTTTGGTGCCATTGGGGGTCCGGTCCCGTCATCCCTTCGGAGGACAGTCAGTACCGGGGAGGCCTTTCGTCCATCCCGGTGGCTACTCTGGAGGCATGTCCGCACCCAACAGCCGCAATTCCCCGGACGGAATCTGGGGCTCAGGTGCAGCCTCCGCGCTGGGATACCTGCTGGTCGGCTCCGTCCTCATGCTGCTTGGCGTGAACGGGGCGAATCTGGTTCCGCCGCTGCCCGTCGCTCCGGACTGGGCCTGGGTCCCTGTCCTGCTGCTCGGTTGCCTGGGCCTGGTGTTCCGGCGCCGAAGTGTTCCGGCAATGCTGGCGGTAACCGGCACCGCCGTTGTGGCCGGCCTGCCGCTGGGCGGCGGCATCATCACCTACCTGCTCTTGTTTGAACTCTTCTACGCCGGAATCCTCTACGGCTCACCGCGGGTAAGCCGTGCCGTGCAAACGGCGGCAGTTGCCGGCGTCGTGATCCTGCCCGTGGTGGTGGGATTGAGCTACGGAGGCTGGGAGGCCACAGTATTCGGGCTGTTTCAGGCCTTCCTCATCTGCCTGATTCCGCTCTGGTGGGCCGGTTCCGTGCGGCAGCAAAGCGACCGCGCGGAACAAGAACGGCAGCGGGCGGAGACGGAGCGTCTGCGCGCCGAGCGCACCGAAGAACTGGCAGCACTGAACCTTCGGATGGCCGTCACCGCCGAGCGCAGCGCCATGGCCAGGGAGCTTCACGATGCCATTGCCGGACATCTTTCCGCTGTTGCGCTGCAATCCGCGGCGGCCCTGGCAGCGGGCAGTCCCGATTTGGACCGCAGGGTGCTGGCGCAGGTGCGGACAGAGAGCGTGCAGGCGCTGCAGGAGATGCGTTCGCTGATTGACCTGCTCGAGGCCGACGGCGGACCGGAAACCGCGCAGGCGGACACCGCTGCGGGCGGTTTGGACCAGTTGGCGGCGTTGGCCGGTTCAGCCCGGCTAGCCGGCAATCCCGTGGATCTGGACATTCAGCCCGGCCTGGAGGTTCCGGTGCTCGTGGGCAGCACCAGCTACCGGATTGTCCAGGAGGCCCTCTCCAATGCCGTCCGGCACGCGCCCGGTTGCCCCGTCGCCGTCCGGGTGCGGGAGACAGACGGATTCCTGGACATCAGGATCCGCAATGCCCTCAACCGGGCGGATGAATCCCGGAAAGATTCGCCCTCCGAAGACGCGCCCGGTGCAGGGACCGACCCCTGCCGCAGCGGAAACGGCTCCGGCCTGCGGAACATGTCCCTGCGTGCCGGGCAGCTGGAGGGCACGTTCAGCGCAGGAATCACCGACACGGACAACGGTGCCGAATGGCTGGTCCATGCCCAGCTGCCGGTCAGCCGTCCCGCCGGCCAGCCTCCGGTTCAGGCCACGTCGAGAATTCAGGAGATCCATTGAGCGCCAATAAGCCGGTCACCGTTCTGCTGGCGGATGACCACGCTGCCATCCGCGCCGGCCTGCGGATGATCCTGGAATCACTCGGCGGCTTTACGGTGGTGGGCGAGGCGGCCGACGGCGCTGCGGCGGTGCGGATGGCGCGGGCATTGCGTCCCGACGTCGTCCTCATGGACCTGCGAATGCCCGGGATGGACGGCATTGCAGCCACGGCTGAGATCACAGGCCAGGGGCTCTCCGCGGTGCTGGTGCTGACCACCTTTGACATTGACGACTATGTGCACGCCGCCCTGCGGGCCGGAGCAGCCGGGTTCCTGCTGAAGTCGGTGGAACCGGCCGAACTGGTCCGTGCGGTCTCCAGCGTGGCCGACGGCGACAGCGTCCTCTCGCCCGCCGTTACCCGAACGGTGATTGCGGCATTTGTGCAGGCACAGCAGCCCGCCGCCGGCCCCCGGTTGCCGGCACCGGGCTCCGGCCGGCCGGCCGAGCCGCTGACCGCACGCGAGGAAATGGTCCTGGCCTGCCTGGGCGAGGGGCTGTCCAACCAGCAGATCACCCGGCGGCTGGGCATCGCTGAAACCACCGTGAAGACCCATGTCTCCCGGGTGCTGGCCAAGCTCGGGGTCACCTCACGGGTGCAGGCCGCCATCGCCTGCCGGGAGCGGGCTTCATACCGCGGAACGGCCGCCGGCCTGGAGAGCGCCGGCGGCCGCAGTCAGCCCGAAACCTAGGCGGGGTTCACCTGGACAAACAGGTCCTCGGCCGGCGGAGTCCAGGTCTGCGGATCAGCAGGCACCTGTTCGCCGGAGCGGATGTCCTTGACCTCATGGCTGCCGTCCTCGGACGTGAACCAGACAAACGGAATGCCGCGGCGGTCCGCATACTTGATCTGCTTGCCGAACTTCTCCGCCTTGGCTGCCACTTCCACCGGGATGCCGCGGGCCCGCAGGTTGCCGGCAATGTCCTGCGCGGCGGACCAGGACCCGTCATTGGTCAGCGCCACCAGGACGGCGGTGGGGACGCTGCGGTTCGCTGCAGCAAACTCCTGGCTCAGAATGCGCATCACCAGGCGGGTCACCCCGATGGACAGACCAACGCCGGGGAACTTCCGGTTGCCCTTGGCGGCCAGGGAATCGTAGCGGCCGCCGGAGCAGATGGAGCCCAGGGACTCGTGCCCCACCAGGACGGTTTCGTAGACGGTGCCCGTGTAATAGTCCAGGCCCCGGGCAATGCTCAGGTCCGCAACCACCCGTCCGGGAGCTCGCCGAACGGCTTCGGCAATGACCTGGGACAGTTCATCCAGGCCTTCTTCAAGCAGCTCGTTGGTCACGCCGAGGGCCCGGACCTGCTCCACGAAGGACATGTCCCCGGTGCGGATGGACGCCAGCTTCAGGGCAGCGTCTGCCTGCTCGGCGGTGGCGCCTAGTTCTTCCTGCAGCAGCTCAGCCACCCGTGCGGCACCGATCTTTTCCAGCTTGTCGATGCTGCGCAGCACACCGGCGGTGTCCTCCAGCCCGATGCCGCGGTAAAAGCCCTCAGCCAGCTTGCGGTTGTTCACCCGGATCAGGAAGTCCGGGATGGGCAGCGCGCCCAGCGCCTCGGCGATGACCAGCGCCAGCTCGACGTCGTACCGGAAGGGCAAATCGCCGTCGCCCACCACGTCAATGTCCGCCTGCGTGAATTCGCGGGCGCGGCCCTCCTGCGGGCGTTCTCCGCGCCACACCTTCTGAATCTGGTAGCGGCGGAACGGGAACGCCAGGTGTCCGGCGTTTTCCACCACGTAGCGGGCAAAGGGGACGGTCAGGTCAAAGTGGAGCGCCAGCTGGTTGGGGTCCTCCTTGCCGGAGGATTCACCCTCCTCGGCCTGCAGCCGGCTCAGGGCGTAAACTTCCTTGTCGATTTCACCCTTGCGCAGCAGCTGTCCCACGGTTTCCACTGCGCGCGTCTCGATGTTGGTGAAACCGTGCAGTTCAAAAGTGCGCCGCAGGACGTCCAGCACATGGAGTTCAACCAGACGCTCCTGCGGCAGCCATTCGGGGAAACCTGACAGTGAGGCCTTGCGTGCCATGCGGGGCGAGCTCCTTCTGGGGATATGGGCAGTCTGCTGCAGGGAAATCGCCTGACGGCATGCCTAAACTATGTGCGGCACTCATTTTAGGTTGTCCGCGCGCGCCAAGGCGAACCGGAGGGACCTGCACCGCCCCGGAAGGACGCCGTTGTCCTGCCGCCCATGCCAGTTCAAGACCCAGGAGACACCGTGGCCGCTCCCCGCCAGGACCGTGAAACCCGCCGGCGCATTGCCCGGATGCAGGCCAAGCGGGATCTGCGGCAGAGCCAGGCCAAACGCCGGAAGCGGGACAATCTTTTTGCCGGCACGGCGGGTGCCCTGGCGCTGGCTCTGGCGCTGGCCCTGCAGGTGGCCTGGTTTTCCTCGAATCCGACACCGGAGGAGACCCGGCTCATTGAGGAGCAGGCTGCCGCCGGCGAAACAAACGGTGCCGCGGCCGGGACGGTTCCGGACAAATCCGCTGCGGAGGGAAAAGTGTTCTCCGGGACGCTTTCCACCAGCGCCGGGGACCTGGGCGTGGAGCTGGACGGAAATGTTGCACCGCAGGCCGCCGCAGTGTTTTCTTCCCTGGCGGAGTCCGGTTTCTTTGCCGGCAAAACGTGCCACCGCCTCACCACGGGCGAGACCATGGGCGTGCTGCAGTGCGGTTCCCTGAACGGAGACGGGGCCGGAGATCCGGCCTATCAGTGGGGTCCGGTGGAGAACACGCCCGCGGACGGAGTGTATCCGGCGGGTTCCATTGCGGTGGCCCGCGGTGCCTCCACGGACAGCAACGGCACGCAGTTCTTCATCGTTTACAAAGACTCACTTATCCCGCAGGATACGGGCGGTTACACGATCATGGGTAAGCTAACCTCAGGCCTGGATGTTTTGGAAGCAGTTGCCGCGCAGGGAGCTGTGAAGGACGGCGCTGAAGTCCAGGACGGAACGCCGAAAACCCCGGTGACGATAGACTCGTTTACCCTGAAGTAAATGGCAGCGCGGGCTCCGTACTGCCAAACCTCGAGTGAAAGACTTTTAGCGGTGACAGACAGTCAGAAATCCGACGAAACAGTTTCCGGGACTACTCCGGAGGCGCCCGAAACCCCGCGGCCCGCAACGCCCAGCCCGGCAGCTTTCGCAGCCCGGCACCCGGCGCCTGCAGCTGGCCCCTCGGTAACCCCCAAGCCGGTCATCGCCGCACCTCCGGTTCACTCCACGTCATTGGAGGAAGCCGCCCGCTTCGCCCGCGTCGAGGAGGACGGCCACGTCTTCCTGATTGTTGACGGGGAAGAATTCCCGGTGGGCCAGTATCCGGACGCCAGCCGCGATGAAGCGCTGGCCTACTTCGTGCGCAAGTACGACGACGTCGCCAGCCAGCTTGCGCTGCTGGAGGCTCGGCTGCAGGCCAAGGCTCCCGCCGCGGACATGCTGAAGACCCTGAAGCACCTTGGCGAGCAGGTCGCTGAGCGCAAGATGGTGGGTGATGTCCTGGCCCTCGACGCCCGGATCGAATCCCTGCGCAGCAGCATCAAGGAAGCCGAAGCCGCTGAACGTGCCGAAGCCGAAGCCGTTAGGGCCCGCGAGCTTGCCGCCCGCGAAGCCATTGTGGCCGAGGCCGAGGAGATTGCCGCCAAGGATCCGGCCACCATCCAGTGGAAGACCAGCAGCAACCGGATGAACGAGCTCTTCGAAGCCTGGAAGACGGCCCAGAAGAACGGTCCCCGGCTTGGCCGCAGCAACGAGGACAGCCTGTGGAAGCGTTTCCGTTCCGCCCGCACCGTCTTTGACCGTCACCGCCGTGCCTACTTCTCGCAGCTGGACAGTGAGAACACTGCGGCAAAGCGCGCCAAGGAAGCCCTGATTGCCCGTGCCGAGGAGCTTGCAACCTCCACTGACTGGGGCAACACGGCCGCTGAGTACCGGCAGCTGATGGACGAGTGGAAGGCTTCCAAGCGTGCCAGCCGGAAGGACGACGATGCCCTGTGGGCCCGTTTCCGCGCTGCTCAGGACACCTTCTTTGCCGCCCGCCAGGCTGCCAACGAGGTCATCGACGAAGAGTTTGCCGCCAACCTCATGGTCAAGGAGGAACTGCTCAAGGAAGCCCAGGGCATCCTCCCCGTCAGGGACCTGACGGCAGCCCGCAAGGCGCTGAACTCCATCCGAGACCGGTGGGAAGAAGCCGGAAAGGTTCCCCGTGCCGATATGGGCCGGATGGAAGCCGGCATCCGCCGCATCGAGGAAGCCGTCAAGGCTGCCGAGGACGAGCACTGGCAGAAGAGCAATCCGGAAACCAAGGCACGCACCAACAGTGCCCTGAGCCAGCTCGAAGCCACCATCGCCTCACTCGAGGAAGAACTGGCAGCAGCTGAGAAGAACGGCAACGCGAAGAAGATCGCCGATGCCCGCGAAGCCCTGGAAGCCCGCCAGCAGTGGCTGGCCATGCTGCAGAAGTCGGCACAGGACTTCTCCTAGCGGTTCCTGAAAGGCCCGGCTCCTGCGTTGTCCACAACGCAGGAGCCGGGCCTTTCTGTTTTGGCCGCAGTCCGCAAAGGTTGGGCCATGCCCGCCACACTGTTTCCCTACCCCGGTGTGCTGCCGGCCTTCACTTCCACGGGCGGTGCCCTCTTCTTCGCGGACGGTCACTTTTCCAGTGTCGAACTGCAGGCCATGGAGCGGGACGGACTGGTGCGCTGGCTCTATACGGACAGCTACGTTCGCTGGGACATTGAGCCGGACCCGGTGTGCCGGGCGCTGGCGGCCGCCCATGCGCTGCCCGCACGGCTCCGCGGGAAAATCATGCTGGGACGGTTCACGGCGGCCTGGATTTACGGCTGCGCCCCGGCCCCGAGGAAGCTGCAGCTGCTGGTGGACCACCGCAGCCGCACCACGGCCCTGCCGCCGTTCAGCGCCGCCGTTCTGCACGAGGTGCAGCTGGGCAGCGAAGACGGCATGGACATTGCCGGCATTGCCGTCACCACTCCCCTGCGCACCGCCGCGGACCTGGCCAGGCACGGCCCGGAGGAGGAGGCAGTTCAGGCACTGCTGGCAATCTCCGCGAATCCGGTGCTCCGCTGTCCCCTGGCTGAGATCCGCTGCGCGGTGGAAGACGGACCCCGGCAGCCGGGGAAATCAGCTGCCCTGCGCCGCGTGGACCTCGCGATCGAGCAGGCGCGGCGGGACCACGTGGCCGCGGCGGAACCGCCTGATCAGACGCGCCGCCGGGAACCCGTAGTGCGGTAGACATCGAACACGCCGTCGATTCTCCGGACCGCGCTCAGGATGTGGTCAAGGTACTTCGGATCGCCCATTTCGAAAACAAACTTGGACATCGCCACGCGGTCACTGGAGGTGTTCACGCTGGCCGAGAGGATGTTCACGTGGTTTTCCGACAGCACCCGGGTGACGTCGGACAGCAGGCTCTTGCGGTCCAGCGCCTCCACCTGGATCTCCACCAGGAAGACCGAAGACTGGGTGGGTGCCCACTCCACCGGCACAATGCGGTCCGGCTGGTCCCGGAGTTCGGACACGTTGCGGCAGTCGCTGCGGTGCACTGAAACACCCGACCCCCGGGTGACAAAACCGATGATGGGATCCGGAGGGACCGGGGTACAGCAGCGGGCCAGCTTGACCCAGACGTCGCCGACTCCGCGGACGGTCACGCCCGAATCAGTAAATTTGGGCCGGCGGGCCGCGGTGGAAGCCGGTGTTTCCGCCAGGTCCTCCTCCGCACCCTGATGACCGCCCATCAGGGCAACCAGGTGCTCGATGACGTTCTGCGCGGAGGTGTGCCCGTCCCCGACGGCGGCGTACAGTGCCGAGATGTCCTGGTGGTGCAGTTCCTGCGCCACCGTCACCAGCGCGTCGTGGGTCATGAGGCGCTGCAGCGGGAGATTCTGCTTGCGCATCCCCCGCGTCAGCAGATCCTTGCCCTTGTCGATCGCCTCTTCCCGGCGTTCCTTGGTGAACCACTGCCGGATCTTGTTGCGGGCACGGGGGCTTTTGACGAAGCCCTGCCAGTCCTGGCTGGGACCGGCGCCTTCGGCTTTGGAGGTGAAGATCTCCACCCAGTCGCCGTGTTCAAGCTCGCTGTTCAGCGGCACCAGCTTGCCGTTGACACGGGCGCCGATGGTCCGGTGGCCCACTTCGGTGTGCACGGCGTAGGCAAAGTCCACCGGGGTGGAACCGGCCGGCAGGGCCATGACCTCACCCTTGGGGGTGAAGACGAACACCTCACGGGCGTTGATTTCGAAGCGCAGCGAATCCAGGAACTCATCCGGATCAGAGGTTTCCTGCTGCCAGTCGACCAGGGAACGCAGCCAGCCCATGTCATTGTTGTCGGCGACGGGTGTCTTGGAGCCGTCCTTGTACTTCCAGTGCGCGGCCACGCCGTACTCGGCGCGCCGGTGCATGTCATGGGTCCGGATCTGGATTTCCACGGGCTTGCCGCCGGGACCGATCACCGTGGTGTGCAGTGACTGGTACATGTTGAATTTTGGCATGGCGATGTAATCCTTGAACCGCCCGGGCAGCGGATTCCAGCGCGCATGCAGAGCTCCAAGGGTGGCATAACAGTCCCGCACGGAGTCCACGAGAACGCGCACGCCCATCAGGTCATGGATGTCGTCGAAGTCTTTGCCGCGAACGATCATCTTCTGGTAGATCGAGTAATAGTGCTTGGGCCGCCCGGTGATGGTGGCCTTGATCTTCACCGCGTGCAGGTCATCGGCGATCTGCGTCCGCACGGTGGACAGGTACTTTTCCCGCTCGGGAGTGCGGTCACCGACCATACGCACAATTTCGTCGTACACCTTCGGATGCAGGGCCGCGAAGGACAGGTCTTCCAGCTCCCACTTGATGGTGTTCATACCCAGACGGTGGGCCAGCGGAGCAAAAATCTCCAGAGTTTCGCGGGCCTTCCGGGCGGAAGACTCCTGCGACACGAACCGCCAGGTGCGGGCGTTATGCAGCCGGTCGGCAAGCTTGATGACCAGGACGCGGATGTCCTTGGCCATGGCCACCACCATTTTGCGCACCGTTTCGGACTGCGCGGCATCACCAAAGGTGACCTTGTCCAGCTTCGTGACGCCGTCCACCAGCATGGCCACTTCAGGGCCGAACTCGCGGCGCAGCTCATCGAGGGTGTAGCTGGTGTCTTCAACGGTGTCATGCAGCAGGGCCGCCGCCAGCGTGGTGCCGGTCATGCCCAGCTCCGCGAGGATGGTAGCCACCGCCACCGGATGCGTGATGTACGGATCGCCGCTCTTGCGCTTCTGTCCCTCATGGCTGCGCTCAGCAACCACATAGGCCCGCTGGATCAGGTCCAGGTCCTCTTTGGGATTGTTAACGCGAACAGTGCGGAGCAGCGGTTCCAGCATGGGTGAGTAGCCGGAACTGCCACGCCCTGCCAGCCGGGCCAGCCGGGCCCGGGTGGATGCCCTGCGGCCGGGCGCAGGACGTGCGGGTACGGGCTTGGGAGCCGCTGCCCCGGCTCCGGGTGGCAGTGCCTCCGCTGCCTGTCCGTCTGCGCGGGCGGCCGATGCGGACGCCGGGGCGGGCGCGCCCGCCTGGGCAGGGCGCGGTGCCTGGGCCAGCTGCGGCGCAGCAGGAACCGGGGCAGCGGGATTCGCCTTTACAGGTGTACCCGCGGCCCTGTTTGCACCCGCCTTGTCGGCCGGTTTCTCGCTCTCGCCCACTGGTGCCCTCTCTGCGACGGTTATGACCTTTTCCACCTTATGCGGTGCCGTTCCCCCACGTCACGGCGCCGCCGAAGCGAAGGAGTCTTCGGATCAAGTCTATGCCCGTGCATACAGACGGCTGAACCACCGGCAGATACCCCTCTGCGCCCCCGTATACAGAAGACCTCCGGGGCGGTGCATCACGCAAGAGATGCACCGCCCCGGAGGTCCTGTACCGGTTGCGGTACGTCCCCGCAGCGCCCGGCGGCCTTAGCGCCCGGTGGAGACTTCCGCGGCGGCGGCCGGAGCTGCTGCCGCGGCGGCTTCCTTGGCTTCCTGCGCGCGGCGTTCCTTGACCCGCTTGGCCTGCCGGACGATCTCCGGCTCGTTGCGGCGCAGCCAGGCGTACATCGGGGCCGCAACGAACACCGTGGCCACGGTGCCCAGGATGATTCCGATGAACAGTGCCAGCGACAGGTCCTTCAGCGTTCCGGCTCCGAGCAGGAAGGCGCCGATGAACAGCACGGACGCCACCGGAAGCACTGCCACCACGGAGGTGTTGATGGACCGGACCAGGGTTTGGTTCACGGCCAGGTTCACCTGCTCCATGAAGGTGCGCTTGGTGCTCTTGTCCAGGTTCTTGGTGTTCTCCCGGACTTTATCGAAGACCACCACCGTGTCATAGAGCGAGTAGCTAAGCACCGTCAGGAACCCGATGATGGCCGACGGCGTCACTTCGAAACCGCTGAGCGAGTAAAGGCCGGCAGTGGTCACCATGACCACCAGCAGCGCGGTAATGGCAGCCAGCGACATCTTCCAGGTGCGGAAATACAGGGCCATCAGCACCGCAGCCAGGGCCACGAAGACGATAAGGCCGATCAGTGCCTGCCGGCTCACATCCTGGCCCCAGGTGGGGCCGATGAACGTTGACGTCACCTGGTCTTCTTCGACGTCATAGGCCTGCGCAAGATTGTCCTTGATTTCAAGGGTCTGGTCATCGCTGAGCTGCTCGGTCTGCACCCGCACGGTACCGGGGGCGATGTTGGTGATGCGCGCCTCGCTGGCCACGTCGCCAACGGCTTCTTCACCGGCGGAGATGTCGGTGTTGGCTGCGCCGGACACGGTGAACTCGGAACCGCCGCGGAAATCGATGCCCAGGTTGAATCCGCCCTTGGCAACCGGGATGAGGATGGAGACGATGACTGCCACTGCCGCAATCAGGAACCAGAGCTTGGCCTTGGGCACAAACGGGTAGGAGCGCTTGCCGGTGTAAAGCTCGTTGCCGAAAGTGGCAAAGCGAGGGAGCTTGCTCATTCCTAGCCCTCCTTCTCTGTGCTGGGGCCGGTTCCGGCCATTGATTCCTGTTTTTCGGCTGCCCGGCGCTCGGCAATGGTCATCCGGCGCTCAGCTTCCTTGGAAGCGGCCTTGTTCTTGGTGCGCACCGGTGCTGTGCCGGGTTCACGGATACGGCCCGCTCCGCGGTACAGCGGAACGGCACCCAGGCGGGTGGTGTCCAGGCCGGACCACTTGTGGCCTTCGCCGAAGAACTTGGTGCGGGCCAGCAGCACCATAGTGGGATGCGTGAACAGGAACACCACAATGAGGTCGGCAATAGCGGTCAGGCCCAGGGTGAAGGCGAATCCGCGGACGTTGCCCACGGCTACGAAATACAGCACGACGGCGGCAAGCACGTTCACTGCCTTGGACGCCAGCACGGTGCGCTTGGCCCGCTTCCAGCCGTTGTCGACAGCGGAGACCAGCCCGCGCCCGTCGCGCAGTTCATCACGTATTCGTTCGAAGTAGACAATGAAGGAGTCTGCCGTCTGGCCGATGGCCACGATCAGACCCGCCACGCCGGCCAGGGACAGGCGGTAGTTCTGCGACCAGCCCAGCAGGCAGATGGCGAGGTAGGTCAGGAGGCCGGCAACCACCAGGGAGATGATGGTGACGAAGCCCAGGGCGCGGTACTGGAAGAGCGAGTACACCGCCACAAGGACCAGGCCGATGACGCCCGCAATGAGACCCATCTTGAGCTGATCGGCGCCGAGGGTGGCGGAGACCTGCTGTTCGCTCTGGATGTCGAAGCTGATCGGCAGCGCACCGTACTTCAGCTGCTCGGACAGCGCCTGTGCTGACTCCTGCGTGAAGTTGCCGGTGATGCGGGGCTTTCCGTCGGTAATGACGCCCTGCACCGTGGGAGCGGAGATGACCTGCCCGTCCAGCACGATGGCGAACTGATTGTGGGGGTCACCCTGCTGGAAGGCAAAGAGGCGCTCGGTCACGCTCTTGAAGACTTCGGTACCTTCACCGTTGAACTCAATGTTCACGCCCCACTCGTTGATCGAGGCACCCTGGCTGCTGGTGGAGAGGCCGAAGGTGGCATCGGCAATGTTGGAGCCCGGAACTTCCACCGGGCCGAGGATGTACTTGGCTCCGGTGCCCGGCTCACAGGTGATCAGCGGCTGGTCGGCCGGGGCCGCTTCCGTGGAGGCTTCAAGCGTTGCCGGATCCGTGCAGTCCGTGCTCTCGAATTCCCGGTAGAGCTCGGGGGTGATCCAGTTGTCATCCGAGGCATTGGCCGGCTCGCCGGCAGGCTTGGGCAGCTGCTCTTCCGGAAGCGGTGTTTCAACGGGGGTACCGGCGGCAATGGCCAGCACCGGGCGGAATTCCATCTGCGCGGAGGCCTGGATCAGCTGGCGGGTCTCAGCCGAGGGGACGCCGGGCAGGGAGACCACAACGTTGCGGCCGGACTGCGTGGTGATTTCGGCTTCGGACACGCCGCTGCCGTCCACGCGCTGCCGGATGATTTCCACTGCCTGGTCCAGCTGTTCCTGCGTGATTTCAGAACCGCCCTGCACCTTGGGCGCAAGGATCATTTCGGTTCCGCCCTCTAGGTCGAGGGCGAGTTTGGGGGTCCAACTGGCGTTGCTCCACATGGAACCACCGCCAAGCAAAAGGGCCAGAGCAGCAAAAATGACGCCCAACCAGAGGAGCGTCTTTTTGGCGGCCGAGCCGGGGCCGGTACGAGGCATAGAGGATAGTCCTTTAGGGTGAGACACACCGGAGGCACGGTTGACTCCGGATGGGCCCGCGGAGAGTCTTCACCCGCAGGCCCGTGGTGAGTCTAGTTCTCTTTTTTGTTTTCGCGGTTGAGGCGTTCGATCGTTTCCTCGGGAGTCTCATCCGGATGCGCAGCCGAGTCGTCGCGGCGGGCCGGCTCTGCGGTGCGGCCGGCGGCGTCGGTCTGGTCCGCAGCCGTGAGCGAGGACGCGTCATCGGGGACTACGGGAGCTTCTTCCTCAACGGCGGGCTCCTGGGTGACAACCTTGGTCAGCGCCTGCAGGTGAACGGTGGCGGTGTTGCCGGGCGAAAGCTCCAGGACCGCTTTGTTCTCTTCGTTGTTGATCGACAGGATGGTCCCGAACAGACCGAACTGGGTCATTACTTCGGTTCCGGGAACCATCTGGGTCCGCTGCTGCTGAACCGTCTGCTGCGTCTTCTTCTGCTTGCGGAACATCATGAAGATGAACAGTGCCAGCAGGATGGGCAGCAGCAGGCTGCCGAAGCTGAAGCCGCCGGTGGTCTGCTCGGCGGTGTTTTGGGCCATGACGTTTAAGAACACAGAGTGGTTACCGTTTCTGTTGTGGAGATGGTGTGCAGGTATTTGCGGGGCAAGCGGCCCCGGTCAACGAATGACCAGTCTAGAGGTAAAACGTCCGCGGCGGCGGAAAAGTTTCTTCCTCTACTGCATTTTCCCTCCCCCGGCCGGTATCCTCAACCGGTCTGCGCAGAGTGCGCATCCGCTGCGGCCTGCACGCTAGGACTCTTCAGTCCCCGCTTCCCCGGACGTATTGGTCCCGGGTCCGGAGAACATGTTCTCCGGCAGGCCGGCGGCAACATTTTCGGGCATCTCCAGCCCAAGGTGGTCCCAGGCTGCACGGGTGGCAACACGTCCGCGCGGTGTCCGCCCCAGAAGGCCTTCACGCACCAGATAGGGTTCAGCGACGGTTTCCACCGTTTCCGGTTCTTCGCCGACGGCGATGGCCAGGGTAGACAGGCCCACCGGACCGCCGTTGAATTTGGTCACCAGCGCGCGCAGCACCGAGCGGTCCAGCCGGTCCAGGCCGCGGGCATCCACCTCATACATGTCCAGGGCTGCTCCGGCGGTCCGCGCGTCGATCTGGTCCACTCCGTGCACCAGCGCCCAGTCACGCACCCGCCGCAGCAGCCGGTTGGCGATGCGGGGGGTGCCGCGGGAACGCCCGGCTACTTCGGCGAAGCCGGCGGAGTTGACCTTCATGTCCATCAGCATGGCGGAGCGGCGCAGCACCAGTTCCAGTTCGTCGGTCGAATAGAACTCCAGATGGCCGGTGAAACCGAAGCGGTCCCGCAGCGGACCGGGCAGCAGTCCGGCGCGCGTGGTGGCGCCCACGAGGGTGAAGGGCGGCAGGTCCAGCGGGATGGCGGTGGCTCCGGCGCCTTTGCCCACGATGATGTCCACGCGGAAATCCTCCATGGCCATGTAGAGCATCTCTTCGGCGGGCCGGGACATACGGTGGATCTCGTCCAGGAACAGCACCTCTCCCTCGGTGAGGGAGGACAGGATGGCAGCCAGGTCCCCGGCGTGCTGGATGGCCGGACCGGAGGAAATGCGCAGCGGTGCGTTCATTTCCGCCGCAATAATCATGGACAGGGTGGTCTTGCCGAGCCCGGGCGGGCCGGACAGCAGTACATGGTCGGCGCTGCGCCCGCGCAGCCGGGAGGCCTCCAGCACCAGGGAGAGCTGTTCACGCACCCGCTTCTGGCCCACGAAATCGTCCAGGTTCTTGGGCCGGAGGGCTGCCTCTATTGCCTTGTCGTCCGGGTCTCCGGTGGGAGCAACCAGTCCGTCTCCGGGCAGGATGGACATGTCAGCCCACCTGCTGACGGGGAGCGCGTGCCCGGGCGCCGTCGGTGCCCAGCCGGCGGAGCGTCAGTTTCAGGATCTCCCCCACGTTGCCGCCGGCGGCAATCTCCGGTGCCTCAGCCACGGCGGCGTCGATCGCCGCATTGGCATCCTTCTCGGACCAGCCCAGGCCGGTCATCGCAGCCAGGACCTGATCCTGCCAGCGCGCCGCCGCCGGACTGTCAGCCGTTCCCAGCGGCACGAGCTTGTCCGCCAGCTCCAGCACAATCCGGCGGGCGCCCTTGGGTCCGATGCCGGAGACCTTACTGAAGGCCTTGTCATCGCCGGTCGAGGCGGCCACCCGGATGGCTTCGGGAGTGTGGACCGCCAGAACCGCGAGGGCGATGCGCGGGCCGACACCGCTGACGCCCAGCAGCGTTTCGAAGACTTCGCGCTGGTCCGCGTCGGTGAAACCGTAAAGGGTCATGGAGTCCTCGCGGACAATCATGGCTGTCTGGATCGTTGCTTCGCGTCCCGCGTGCAGGGAGCTCAGTGTTTGCGGCGTGGCCTGGACCAGCATGCCCATGCCGTTGACGTCGATCACCGCCGAATGCAGGCCGACGTGCGTTACTGTTCCGCGCAGGGATGCAATCATGACAAAACTCCAGGGGCTGTGTAGAACATATCTACGAATAGCCTACTGTGTGCCGGCGTTGATCCCGGTTCCGGCGCGCTGCGCTCAGCGCCGGGCACGGGCCTCCGCCTCGGCCCAGAGCCGCTGGGCCGGTGTCAGTCCCTGAGTCGGCGGCTTCGCAGCGGCCCGCGCCCCGGAGGCCGACCCCGCCGTCGTTTGTCCCGGGCCGGCCACCGAGCGCCGCCAGGCGTGGGTGATGGCCAGCGCCAGGGCGTCGGCGGCGTCGGCGGGCCTGGGCGGGGCATCCAGCCGCAGGATTTTGGTGACCATCCTGCCCACCGCATCCTTATTGGCCGAGCCGGAACCCGTGACCGCCGCCTTGACCTCGGTGGGCGTGTGCAGGGCAACGGGGATTCCGCGCCGCGCCGCCGCTGCAATAACGACGCCGGAGGCCTGCGCAGTGCCCATGACGGTGCTGACGTTGAGCTGACTGAAGACGCGCTCCACGGCCAGGACATCCGGCGTGTGGGTGTCCAGCCACAGCTCGATGGCGTTGGAAATCACCAGCAGCCGCGCGTCCAGGGCCGTTCCGGCTTCAGTTCCCACCACACCCACCGCCACCAGGGTGGCGCGGCGGTTGCGCTCAACTTCAACAACTCCCAGCCCGCAGCGGGTCAGGCCCGGGTCAACACCCAGGACGCGCAGGCTCACCTACTGCTCAGTCGTCTTCGAGCTGGGCAAAGACCTCGGCGGGGATGTCCGCGTTGGAGTACACGTTCTGCACGTCGTCCAGGTCCTCCACGGCGTCAACGAGCTTGAGGAACTTCCGTGCATTGTCGGCGTCCAGCTCCACGTGCATGGAGGGCAGGAACTCCGCCTCGTCCGTGTCGTACTCAATGCCGGCTTCCTCCAGGGCAGCCACCACTGCACGCAGGTCCGCAGCTTCGGAGATGATCTCGAAGTTGTCGCCGGATTCCTTGACCTCATCGGCGCCGGCGTCCAGCACGGCCATCAGCAGGTCATCTTCGGTGAGATCCTTCTTCGGCAGCGTGACAACGCCCTTGCGGGTGAACATGTAGGCCACCGACCCGGGATCGCCCATGTTGCCGCCGTTTCGGGTGACGGCCAGGCGCACCTCAGAGGCTGCACGGTTCTTGTTGTCCGTCAGGCACTCAATCAGCAGGGCGGTGCCCTGGGGGCCGTAACCCTCGTACATGATGGTCTGGTAATCGACGGCGTCACCGAGCAGGCCGGCACCGCGCTTGACGGCGCGGTTGATGTTGTCGATGGGCACAGAGGTCTTCTTGGCCTTGGAGACCGCGAGTTCCAGGCCGGGGTTTCCGGCCATATCGGCGCCGCCCGCACGGGCAGCAACTTCGATGTTCTTGATCAGCTTGGCAAACGACTTTGCACGCTTGGCGTCAATGACGGCCTTCTTGTGCTTGGTGGTTGCCCATTTAGAGTGGCCCGACATCTACGCTTCTCCTCTGATGATCTGGATAAAAAGTTCATGGATCCGGCTCTCCCCCGTTACCTCCGGATGGAACGAGGTGGCCAGCAGGTTTCCAGAACGCACTGCCACAATTCTAGCGACGAATTCCTCAGCAGACGCATGACCGTGGCCCTGCGGGGGAACCCGGGCCAGGACATCAACGGAATTGCCGGTCTTTTCCACCCAGGGTGCACGAATGAAAACAGCGTGCACCGGAGGTACGGAAAGGCCCGTATTTGCGGACGGCAGCTTTTCCAAACCCTTGACATCGAGCAGTGTCTCGAAAGACTCGCGTTGGCGGCCAAACGCATTACGGCGCACATCCATGTCCAGCCCGCCCAGGGTTTGCTGCGGTTCGCCCGTTCCGCTGCGTGCCGGATCCGAAATACGGTCTGCGAGCAGGATCATTCCGGCGCAGGAGCCGTAGACCGGAAACCCGTTGCGGATCCGTTCCTGCAGCGGTTCATAAACGCCGAAGGTCCGCATCAGTTTGTCGATGGTGGTGGACTCGCCGCCCGGCAGCACCAGCCCGTGGAGTCCGTCCAGTTCCGCAGGGCGCCGGACGGGAACGGCAGCTGCCCCGGCTGCCTCCAGTGCGGCCACATGTTCGCGGACACCACCCTGCAGCGCCAGCACACCCACCCTCAGGGAACCCTTATTTGTCATCGGGCCAGTCTACGGTTCAAAATCCCCGGCGCAGGGCATCCGGAAGAAGGCCGGGGGTACTCCTTGCGATATATTCATAAACCATGAGTTCTTTCTCCGTCCTGACAGGCAAGCTGGTCCGCAGTGCCTCCAAACTGCGCGGCGGCGGCTCCGCACTGCCCGGCCTGGTGGTGGAGAAAATCGATCCTGATTTCATCCGCCGCACGCTCGCTGACCTTCCCCTCGGCGTTGCCGTGGTTTCCGGCACCAACGGCAAAACCACCACCACCAAAATGGTGGTTGAGCTGCTCGAAAGCCAGGGCCTAAAGGTCTTCACCAACCGCACGGGCAGCAACTTCACCCGCGGTGTTGCCGCAGCCCTGCTCGGCGAGGTGGACTGGCGCGGGCGCCTGGATGCCGACGTCGCCGTCCTGGAACTGGATGAAGCCCATGCCGTGCACTTCGTGAAATTGATCCAGCCGCGTTATTCACTGCTGCTGAACGTCCTCCGGGACCAGCTGGACCGCTTCGGGGAAATCGACAAGACCACCCGCCTGCTGGAGTCCATTGCCCTGGCCACCACCGGCACCGTGGTACTGAACCGCGAAGATCCCCGCGTGGCCGGCATTGCCGCCTCCCTGGACAAGCAGGAGGTCCGTTACTTCGGCCTCCACGAGTCCCTGCGCAGCACTTTCCCGAACGACGACGAGATGCGCGGCTCCTCGGCCGAAGCCGCCGCCGCCGTGCTGCCCGCCGACGTCGTGCTGGAACGCGTTGCCGAAACCGACGCGGACTTCCGCGTGGATGACACCGTGGTGACCACCGGGCTGAAGCTGCGCGGGGTCTACAACATCTTCAACGCCGCCGCTGCGCTGACGCTGGCCCGCGTGATCGCCGGCCCGCAGGCCGATTCGGAGGCGCTGTTCACCGCCCTGTCCAACGTGGAACCTGCGTTTGGCCGCGGCGAGTCGCTGGTGGTCAACGGCCAGCCGCTGGAACTGGTGCTGGTAAAGAACCCCAGCGGTTTCCGGCTGGGCCTGAAGTCCTTCGCCGCCCACGGCTACTCGACCATGATCGCGATCAATGACAACTACGCCGACGGCCGGGACATGTCGTGGCTGTGGGACGTGGATTTCGAGACCCTGGCCGAAAACGGTGTGGACATGGTTACCGGCGTGCGTGCCTATGACATGGCGCTGCGGCTGAAGTACGACGACGTGCCGGTGGCCGCCATTGATCCGGACATTACCGATGCCCTGAAGAAGTTCATCGCGTCCTCCGGGTCCTCCCCCAAGCGCATTTTCTGCACGTACACGGCCATGCTGGCCGTCCGGCGCGAACTTTCCAAGATCACGACAGTAGAGGTGGTCTCATGAGCGAGGCGCTGAATCCCGTGGCCGGCGAAGACCGGACCATCAACATCCTGCAGCTGTACCCGCGGGAAATGAACATCTACGGTGACTGGGGCAACGTCCTGGTCCTGAAGCAGCGCCTGAAGTGGCACGGCTACACCGCCAACGTCCTGGAATACAACGTGGGCGACGAGTTCCCGGCGGATGTTGACCTGCTGGTGGGCGGCGGCGGACAGGACAGCGGGCAGGTGGTCATTCAGGATGACCTGCAGTCGATTGCTCCCACCCTGCGCGCCATGGCCGAAGACGACCTGCCGATGCTGGCCATCTGCGGGCTGTACCAGCTGTTCGGCAACTTCTTCAAGACGCACACCGGGACGGTGATTCCCGGCATCGGGCTGCTGGACCTGGAAACCCACGGCGGCACCGAACGGCTGATCGGCAACGTGCTTTCCGTCAGCGAGGAATTCGGCGAAATCCACGGCTACGAGAACCACTCCGGCCAGACGTTCCTGGGCTCGGGCGTGCGTCCGCTGGCCGAGGTCCGCAAGGGCGAGGGCAACAACTCCAAGGACAACTGGGAGGGTGCCCGCTACCGCAATGTGGTGGCCAGCTACCTGCACGGCTCCCTGCTGCCGAAGAACCCTGCCATTGCCGATTTCCTGCTCGAGCAGGCGGTGATCCGCAAGTTCGGTTCCTTTGAGCCGCGTCCGTCGTCAGCCAAGGATCTGCAGGAGCTGGCGAAGCTCTCGGAGCTGGCCCGGCAGCACGCCTCGCAGCGCCCCCGGTAGATCGGCATCCGGAAGCGGCTCCTGACTTTCTACTCTGTTCCTGCGCGCCGGACCCGCCCCGCTGCAACGGCACAACACACTGCACCTGCCGTCAGCGCCAGGACGGCTGCGAGCCGGGCGGTCCCGAACTCATCGAACAGTCCCGGCGTCAGGATGACGGCCAGCGCTCCGAGCAGCGCTGCACCAATAATGAAGAACGCCGGGCGGTACTCACGGTTTATGTTCATGCCACGGACCCTACCCGCCGTCGGAGCACCCGGCGAATCTGCCTTCGCCGGGGCGTGCCTTCTGCTGCCGGTACCCGGGCGCAGCTGCCGTTTCAGTATCCGGCGGCAGACCTGCGTTCCAGGTGTCTCCTGACATAACCGGCCAGGAGCGCCGCCAGGGTGCCGCTCAGCAGGACAAGGCCGAGACCGCTGAAGAGGAGCGCGATATCCGCTCCTTGGCCCGAAAGCAGCAGGGCGGCTGCAGCGGCAGTGAAGATACCTGCACCCGTCCCGGCCGCCGCGGCGGACCGGCGCGACTGTCCCGGTTGTGCCCTTTCCTGCACCAGCAGCCCGGCGGCTGCGCCGAGAAAGCTGACCAGACCGGCACCGGCACCCACGAGGGCGCCCGCTACGGTGTAGACCACCGTCACTCCCGGCCACGAGGTCCCCGAACTCCAGCCCGCGAAGTCCGGATCCGAACGTGCCTGGATTTCCGAGGCGATGCTCGCTGCTGCTCCCGCCAGCCCGCCGCATCCGGCGCCGAGCAACAGCAGAAGGAGACAGAGCAGACCCAACAGCTTTCCCACCCTCATGTCTCCGCCTTCCCCATGCGGCCACCATAACCCGATCGGCTGCCCGGATCCTTCGTGCAGATAACGGGGCCCGCATTAATCCTTCGTGCAGATCAAGGGCTCAAAACAGCGGATTCCGCCCCTTTGGGCCCGTCAGCTGCACGAAGGAATCCTGAGATGAGGTTTTGGACCGGGGCCTGCACGTAGGATCCCACAGCGGATCACCGGAGTGCCCGGTCGAAGGAGTCAGCGCACCGGATCCGCGGAGACCAGCCATTCATGGGCTCCTGCGTCGGCAGCGCCCATGGACTCGACCACGGGAATGGTCCGTGCCCGCACCGCAGCCTGGTGTTCGGGCGTTGCACAGGCGCCCTGGGGCAGGTCCGCGGCGACGGAGCACCAGCGGTACGGATCCCGGACAATCACCGACGGAGCCCACGCCAGGTCCGTGACGGACCAGGCGCCGCCGCTGTCCTGGCCGAACTGGGCGCGCAGGATCAGGCCCTCATTGTTGACGTCGTACCAGGGTGACAGCTCGGTGACGGAGTTACCCAGGCCGTAGGCAATCCAGGTTCCGTTGTAGTTTTCGATGGGCAGTACGGAGTGGCTGTGATGGCCGTAAAGGAAATCGAACTCGCCGCTGTCGGCCAGGGCGTGTGCCACTTCGATCTGCTGCGCATTGGGAACGGAAGCGTATTCGTCACCGGCGTGGATGGCTCCCACCACGACGTCGGCACCGGCAGCGCGGGCAGCCCTGGCTTTGGCGATCATCACCTCAGGATCCAGCAGGTCCACCTGCCAGTCGAAGTCCGCGGTCATGCCGTTCAATCCATAGGTGGCCTCCACTACCGAAACCCCGGCGGCGGGAGTCTGCAGGATGAAGGGTTTCGCGGCGTCCGCCTCCGCGGCATAGGATCCGGTGTGCGGCAGGCCCAGAGCATCGAGGACCCCGAGCGTGCGGTTGAGTCCGGCGGTTCCCGCGTCCACGGTGTGGTTGCTGGCGGTGGTGCAGGCGTCGTAGCCCACCGCCTTGGCCGCGGTCAGGATCTGCGGCGGAACGTTGAACAGCGGATAGCCGGTGTAGGGGCCGTCCGCCTCCGCAACCGGTGTTTCCATGTGGCAGATGCCCAGATCAGCGGAATCCAGGTAAGCCCGTTTCCCCTCGAGCAACGGTGTGAAGTCCAACGGCAGCTTCCCGGAGGCTGCGGCGTCGTCACCGGCCTGCGTCCAGAGCTGCGGGTGCACCAGCAAATCACCGGCCACCATCATCGAAAAGCACCGCACCGCCGCACACTCCGCGCCCAGTCCGGGAGTGGGAGTTGGAACGGCGGCAGCAGCTGTCCCGGATGACCCCGGCGCAGGTGCCGTGGCCGGGCCGGAAGGCGAGGCCGGCGCGGAACTCGACGCCGGCGCGGAACTCGACGCCGGCGCCTCAGCCTCCGGAGACGGTGCCACCGGCGCACAGCCGGCAGCTGCCGCAGCCAGGAGCAGCACCGCAGCGGCCCTGCCCCGGGCAGCCATCCGGCCCTTCGCCCCGGCCACCACCCCAAATCCGAAGCTGCGCGTACCCATAAAGTGCTCCCCCGTGTGACATATTCAGCCCAAAGACCGCCCCGCGCAGTCCCGCCAAGCGTACGACGGCGTTTCAGCTGTTCGCGTTACTGAGCGTGTGCGAGTCTTAACCCTTATGAGTAACCCTTTCCTGCACACCAGCGCCCTGCCCTATCAGCTCCCGCCGTTTGAACAGATCACCCCTGAGGATTTCCTTCCGGCTTTCAAGTCCGGCTTCGAGGAACACCTCATGGAAATCGACGCCATCACCGCAAACAGCGATGCGCCGGATTTTGAGAACACCATTGCAGCCATGGAGCGTGCCGGCCAGACTCTGGCCCGCACGGCAAATGTCTTCTTCACGTTCACGGCAGCGGATGCGACCGAGCAGATCCAGGCGATCCAGCAGGAGGCAGGACCGCAGCTGGCTGAGCACGAGGACAGCATCTATCTCAACAAGGCCCTCTTCCAGCGGGTCAGCGGCGTCTCCACCGACGGATTGGATGCGGAATCGGCCCGCCTGGTGTCCGAGTACCGCCGCAGCTTCATCCGTGCCGGAGCCCGGCTTGACGACGAAGGCCAGGCGAAGATGCGGAAGCTGAATGCCCGCCTGTCCGTCCTGGGCACCGAATACGCGCAGAAGCTGCTGAAGGACACCAATGAGTCGGCGCTGCTGGTGACCGATGCTGCGGATCTGGACGGCCTGTCCGACGACGACGTCGCCGCGGCGGCAGCGGCAGCCGCAGAGGCGGGTCAGGAGGGTTACCTGCTCTCCCTGGTTCTGCCCACCTCGCAGCCGGCGCTGGCCTCGCTCACCAACCGCGAAACCCGCCGGCGGCTCCTTGAGGCTTCCCTGAACCGGGGTTTCCGGAACAACGGCGAGAACACGCTCGGCCTTGCCGCCGAAATGGCGGCCCTGCGTGCCGAACGGGCCGAACTGCTCGGATTCGCCAACCACGCGGAGTTCGCCACCGACAACCAGACGGCTCCGTCCCTGGAAGCCATCCACGCGATGCTCGGGAAGCTGGCCGCGCCCGCGGTCCGCAACGCACAGGCCGAGGCGGAACTGCTGCGCGAGGCAGCGGCCAGGGACGGCGTCGAGGACCTGCAGGCCTGGGACTGGTCCTACTACTCCGAGCAGGTGCGGCGTGAAAAGTTCAGTGTGGACCGTGCGGCGCTGCGGCCCTACTTCGAGCTGGAGCGGGTCCTGAAGGACGGCATTTTCTACGCTGCCAACCGTTTGTACGGCGTGACGTTCACCGAACGCACGGACTTGGCGGGATACCACCCGGACGTCCGCGTCTGGGAAGTAACAAACGAGGACGGTTCGGGACTGGGACTGTTCCTGGGTGACTATTACACCCGGGACACCAAGGCCGGCGGTGCGTGGATGAACTCGCTCGTGCACCAGTCTTCGCTGCTGGGCACCGCCTCGGTGGTCATCAACAACCTCAACATCGCCAAGCCGGCCGCCGGAGAGCCCACTCTGCTGTCCTTCGACGAAGTGGTAACGGCTTTCCACGAATTCGGGCATGCCCTGCACGGCCTGTTCTCGGATGTCACCTATCCGCAGTTCTCCGGCACCGCCGTTCCCCGTGACTTCGTGGAGTATCCCTCCCAGGTCAACGAGATGTGGATGCTGTGGCCCGAGGTGGTGGCGAACTTCGCGAAGCATTACGCCACCGGCGAGCCTCTCCCCCAGGACGCCGTCGACCGGATCGAGGCAGCATCCACCTGGGGTGAAGGCTTCGGCACGACGGAGTACCTGGGTGCCACGCTCCTTGACCTTGCCTGGCACGAGCTGGCGACGGGCGAAACAGTGCAGGACCCCGAAGCGTTCGAGGCCGAGGCTTTGGAACGTGCCGGCGTTGCCCTGGCCCTGGTGCCCCCGCGGTACCGCTCCGGCTATTTCAAACACATTTTTGCCGGCGGTTACGCCGCTGCTTACTACGCCTACATTTGGAGTGAAGTCTTGGACGCGGACACGGTGGAATGGTTCCGGGAAAACGGTGGACTGACCCGGGAGAACGGAGACCGTTTCCGCCGCGAGCTCCTCTCCAGGGGCAACAGCATCGATCCGCTGCAGGCGTTCCGGAACTTCAGGGGCCGTGACGCAGCCATTGAGCCGCTGCTGCACCGCCGCGGACTGGCCTGATCCGCCATGGTAACCATTGCTGCCTGCCAGGAACTGCATGAGGACTGGCTGAGGAATCTGGCCGGTGTTACCCGCGGCCGCACGTTCGCCACCGATGAGTCGGAGTGGGCGTGGCTGCCGGCCAGACGGCAGCTTGTGCTGCTGTACCCGCAGCGTATTTCGCCCGCCGGTATCCGTCCCGGCCTGTCCGAAGGCATACGGCTCGGGGCCCAAAGTGTTTCCGTATGGATGAACAACGCGGTCAACTATGCGCCCTTGGAGGCGTTCGGGTTCCGCAGGGGGCCCCAGCCGATATGGATGAGTGCCCCCGTGACGGCTCCGCAGCAGTACAGTGCGGACGCGGCGTCGATCGACCAGGATCCTCCTGAGGTCACCGGGCCCGACGCCGTCGAGCTCGCCGCCGGCCGGAGCCATCCGCGCACTGCCTGGCACCTGACCACACGCGGGGACGGGAAGCTGACGGGCCGTGCCTGGGTGTATGATCCCTCCGCCGCCGACCAGCAGTCCAACCCACCGGATCCGATTACGGGCAGGCCAACCATTCCTGCGGCTCCGGCCCGGAAACCCGGAAAAGGATCCCTGGCCGGAATTTTCGGTTTGACTGTGGGACCGTCCAGCCGGCGCAACGGCTACGGCACGGCTCTGCTGAGCCGCGCTGCATCAGTGGCAGCAGCCGCCGGCGCCGACCGGCTGGCCATCAATGCTGCGCCGGGCGGCTACGAGCTGTGCTCGGCCCGGGGATTCGACCTGATTGGCCGCGGACAGTACCTGTTCCTCGATATGCGCTAGACGAACTCCCGGCCGGGCAGCACCCGGCCGGGAGTCCGCCCGGCAGCCGTTACCAGCCGCGTTCTGCCAGACGGTGGGGCTGCGCAATCTCGTCCACGTTGATGCCCACCATGGCCTCGCCGAGGCCGCGCGAGGCCTTGGCAACCTCATCGGCGTCGTCGAAGAAGGTGGTGGCCTTGACGATGGCTGCCGCACGCTGCGCCGGGTTGCCGGACTTGAAGATGCCTGAGCCCACAAACACGCCGTCTGCGCCCAGCTGCATCATCATGGCCGCGTCAGCGGGAGTAGCTATGCCGCCGGCGGTAAACAGCACCACCGGAAGCTTGCCGGCCGCAGCCACCTCCTTGACGAGCTCATAAGGGGCCTGCAGTTCCTTGGCGGCTACGTACAGTTCGTCCTCGGGCAGCGAGGACAGCCGGGCAATCTCGGAACGGATGGTGCGCATGTGCATGGTGGCGTTGGAAACGTCTCCCGTGCCGGCCTCGCCCTTGGACCGGATCATGGCCGCGCCCTCGTTGATGCGCCGCAGAGCTTCGCCGAGGTTCGTGGCGCCGCAGACAAAGGGAACCGTGAACTTCCACTTGTCGATGTGGTTGGCATAGTCGGCCGGGGTCAGGACCTCTGATTCGTCAATGTAGTCGACGCCGAGGGACTGCAGCACCTGGGCTTCCACAAAGTGCCCGATGCGCGCTTTGGCCATGACCGGGATGGAAACGGAATCAATGATGCTGTCGATCATGTCCGGATCACTCATCCGGGAGACACCGCCCTGCGCGCGAATATCAGCAGGCACCCGCTCCAGCGCCATGACGGCCACGGCGCCTGCATCCTCGGCAATTCGTGCCTGCTCGGCGGTGACCACGTCCATGATCACACCGCCCTTCAGCATCTCGGCGATGCCGCGCTTAACCCGGCTGCTGCCGGTAACCGGAGACGGGGAACCGGACGTGGAAACAGGCACGGGCGTGCCCTGGGGATCTGAAATGCTCATGAAACTTCTCACCTTCGCGAAAAACCGGTGCAGCGATCACTGCTGCTCCCAAGCCTAGCGGTCAGCCTGCTGATAAACAGACAGCCCGCCGCCGGATTGCCTCCGGTGACGGGCCACTGGGAATTGACTGTATGGCTGAAGAGGATGCCGGGGCTAACCCGGCCTAGGCGGTTGCCTGCCGCCGGACCGTGAGCATCCGCTGCACGATCGTGACGCAGCTGGCTGCACACAGCAGCACCAGGACCACCAGGAGCAGGATTTCGGGAACCCCCAGACCCACCAGGCCGGTGGCCACCAGCAGGGAAACCAGGCGTTCGGCACGCTCGGCAATACCCACGTTGGCGTTGAACCCCAGCGACTCCGCTTTGGCCCGGATGTAGGACACCAGCATGCCCAGCACCAGGGCAATAATGGCGGCGGTGCCAATCGCATCGTTGCCGCCTCCGGTGAAGAACCAGATGCTCACACCGGCGAAGAGTGCTCCGTCGGCGAAGCGGTCCAGGGTTGAGTCCAGGAAGCCGCCCCATTTTCCGGTCCGGGCCTGCTGGCGGGCCATGATGCCGTCAATGACGTCGGAAAAGATGAACGCCGTGATGAACAGGGTTCCCCAGAACAGCTGTCCGAGCGGATAGAACACCAGCCCGCCGATCATCACGCCCAGGGTTCCGGCAATGGTGACCATGTCCGGTGTGATCCCCCGGCGCAGCAGCCAGCCGGCCAGCGGGGTGAAAACGGCAGTAAAGAATCCCCGCGCGTATTTATTGAGCACGGATCAGTCCTCGCTGTCCCGGCCGGAGCCGCTGGCCGGCCAGGCGTCGGCCACCTGCTGACGGACATCGCCCAGCGTCTGGGTAATGGCCTTCGTCTGCGCGATGATCGGCAGGAAGTTCCCGTCCCCGCCCCAGCGCGGAACAATGTGCTGGTGCAGGTGGGCGGCAATCCCCGCACCCCCGGTTACGCCCTGGTTCATCCCCAGGTTGAAGCCGCTGGGATTGGAGACTTTCCGCAGCACGCGCATGGCGGTCTGGGTCAGCGCCGCAATTTCGGCCGTTTCCTGCTCATCAATGTCCGTGTAGTCCGGCACATGCCGGTACGGGCAGACGAGCAGGTGTCCGGCGTTGTACGGAAACAGGTTCAGGATCACGAAGGCGTAGCTGCCGCGGTGGACAATCAGTGATTCTTCGTCGGAGCGGCCCGGCGCGGCACAGAACGGGCAGTTGTGCTCCGAGGAGACCTGTTCCTGCCCGCCCTTGATATACGCCAGGCGGTGCGGCGTCCACAGGCGTGCAAATGAATCCGGCACGCCTGCAAGCTCGAATGAGTCGGTGACCGCGGCATCCCCGGGGTAGGGACTGCCGCCGTCGTCCTGGCTGCTGTTTTCCATCTGCACTCCTGCCGCCGCCGTCCTATTTGTCCCGGTTCCGGACGGCTTCGACAATCCGCTTCACTGCCTCTTCCACGGGCACGCCGTTGTCCTGGCTGCCGTCCCGGAAGCGGAAGGACACCGCTCCGGCCTCGGCGTCGTCACCGCCGGCGATCAGGACAAACGGGATCTTGTCCTTGGAGGCGGTGCGGATCTTCTTCGGGAAACGGTCGGTGCCGGTGTCCACCTGGGCGCGGATGCCGTGCGCCTTGAGCTTATCGACGACGTCGAACATGTAGTCGTTGAACGCCTCGGCCACGGGGATGCCGACTACCTGGACCGGTGCCAGCCAGGCCGGGAACGCACCGGCGTAGTGCTCGGTGAGCACGGCCATGAAGCGTTCCACTGAGCCGAACAGGGCACGGTGGATCATGACCGGGCGCTGGCGGGTGCCGTCGGCAGCCTGGTATTCAAGTTCAAAGCGCTCGGGCAGGTTGAAGTCCAGCTGGATGGTGGACATCTGCCAGGTGCGGCCGATGGCGTCGCGGGCCTGGACGGAGATCTTGGGGCCGTAGAACGCGGCCCCGCCGGGATCCGGAACCAGGTCCAGTCCGGACTCTTCGGCCACCTCGGCCAGGGTGCGGGTGGCTTCCTCCCACACGTCGTCGGAGCCGACGTACTTCTCCGGGTCCTTGGTGGACAGTTCCAGGTAGAAGTCATCCAGGCCGTAGTCCTTGAGCAGGTCCAGGACGAAATTCAGCGTGGTGGTCAGCTCGTCCTTCATCTGCTCGCGGGTGCAGTAGATGTGGGCGTCATCCTGGGTCATGCCCCGCACGCGCGTCAGGCCGTGGATCACGCCGGACTTCTCGTAGCGGTAGACCGAGCCGAATTCGAACAGGCGCAGCGGCAGTTCACGGTAGGACCGTCCGCGGGAGCGGAAGATCAGATTGTGCATGGGGCAGTTCATCGGCTTCAGGTAGTAGTCCTGGCCGGGCTTGGTGACCTCGCCGGTCTCCGGGTCGGTCACCTCATCCACATGCATGGGAGGGAACATGCCGTCGCGGTACCAGTCCAGGTGGCCGGAGACCTCGTATAGGTGGCCCTTGGTGATGTGCGGGGTGTAGACAAACTCGTAGCCGGCCTCGGTGTGGCGCTGGCGGGAGTAGTCCTCCATGGCCTTGCGGATAATGCCGCCCTTGGGGTGGAACACCGGCAGGCCCGAGCCCAGCTCATCCGGGAAGGAGAACAGGTCCAGCTCGGTGCCCAGCTTGCGGTGGTCGCGGCGCTCGGCTTCGGCCAGACGTTCCTGGTACGCCTTCAGGGCGTCCTTGGTGGGCCAGGCGGTGCCGTAGATGCGCTGCAGCTGCTGGTTCTTCTGGTCGCCGAGCCAGTAGGCGGCGGAGGAACGCGTCAGCGCAAAGGCGTTGGAGATCAGCTTGGTGTTCGGCAGGTGCGGGCCGCGGCACAGGTCGCACCACACAACGTCGCCGGACTTGCGGTCCACGTTGTCGTAGATGGTGATTTCGCCGGCGCCAACCTCGATGTTCGCGCCCTCGCCGGCTTCATCAGCGCCGTCCTTCTTGCCGAGCAGTTCCAGCTTGTAGGGCTCGTTGGCCATGGCCTCGCGGGCTTCTTCTTCAGTGACCACGCGGCGGGCAAACTTCTGGTTCGAGTTGACGATCTTCTGCATCATCTTCTCGAGGGTCTTCAGGTCCTCGGGGGTGAACGGCTCGGCAACATCGAAGTCGAAGTAGAAGCCGTCCTTGATGTACGGGCCAATGCCCAGCTTGGCGTCCGGGCGCAGCTGCTGCACAGCCTGGGCCATGACATGGGCCGTGGAGTGGCGCAGCACGTTCAGGCCGTCTTCGGAATCGATGGTCACGGCTTCAACGGCCTGGCCCGGGGCAAGCTCGGTATCCAGGTCCTTCAGGACACCGTCCACGCGCATCACGACGACGTCGCGGCGGTCGAAGAACAGCTGCGCACCTGTGGTGCCAGTATCCACCGTGGTCTCCTCGTCGTTGACGATGAGGGTGAACTTCTCTGGCACTGACACGGTTGTCTCCTAGATTTCGTTGTTTGGCGTCTGCGGCACGGCCAGGATACGGCCGGCTCCTTCTGCGCCTCTTTGATGTTATCCGCTGGAGTTGGGCCCCACCAACCTGCCGCGCTGGGGACGGGGCAGCGGAAGCGATGCAGTGTCCGCCAGGTTCCACGCTTCAAGGGCCTGCAGGCTCATGCCGCGCTCCCCTGTGCGGCGGGTCAGCCCCCGGATCAGCATCAGCTCGGTGCCGAAAAGCAGCGGCCCGGTTTTCTCCTGCGCCTCGGTGAAGAACGTGCAGTCCACGCACCCGGTGCCGTCGTCGAGGCTGATGAACACCACCCGGCGGCCGCCGCGCATGGGCGGCGTCTGGGTGGCCACCCGGATCCCGGCCACGAGCACCTCGGAGCCGTTGCGCAGCCCGATCAGGTCGCGGGCTTTGGTGACTCCCAGCTCGGCCAGCAGCGGGCCGTAGCTGTCGATCAGGTGGGCGCTGACGTCCACGGACAATAGGTCCAGTTCAGTGCGCACCTTCTCGCGCAGCGTTGGTTCGGGCAGCTCCGGCCGCAGGTTCTCCAGTTCGGTGTCCCCCAGCGGCAGCGCCAGCTGCCCGGGAATCGGATCGTATTTCCGCGGGGCCGGGCGCGGCGGCGCAGTGTCCAGATGGTGCAGCAGATCGGCGCGGGAGGCGCCGGTTCCGGTGTCGCGGGCCAGCGAATCGAATGCTCCCAGGGAGGCCAGCCGCATCAGCGTGCCCCGTCCCACCCGGGCGCGGGCCCGCAGATCGGCCAGGGAGTCATAGGGCTGGCCGGCGGTGATGCGCCGCAGCTCGGCCGCCGACAGTCCGTAGATCCCGGCCAGGCTCAGCCTGATGCCCAGCTTCTCCGGCCGGGCCGGATGCCCGGGTGTTGCCGGAACCGCCGGCACGCGCTCCACCCGGTACTGCGCACCGCTGCGGTTAATATCCAGCGGCAGAATGGGGATCCCCATCCGCCGTGCCTCCGCCACCAGGAGACGCCGCGGATACATGCCCGGATCGTGCTCAAAGATCCCCGCCAGGAAGGCTTCGGGATGGTGGGTCTTCAGCCAGGCGGACTGGTAGGTGGGCACCGCGAAGGCTGCTCCGTGCGCCTTGCAGAAGCCGAAGCTGCCGAAGGCCTTCAGCGTGCCCCAGACTTTGTCGATGACACCGGCGCCGTATCCGCGCTTGGCAGCTTCGGTGCGGAAGAAGTCCTCCACTGACGGTTCGGCGTCCTCGTTGCCCAGCAGCCGGCGCAGCTCATCGGCCTTGGCCAGTCCGCAGCCGGTGAACACGTCAAAGGTGCGCAGCACCTGTTCATGGAACACCGTCACCCCGTGCGTTTCCGCGAGGACCGGCCGCAGGGCCTCGTGCGGATACACCTCCGGGGCCCAGCCGTGCCGGTGCTCCAGGAAGGGACGCACCATGTCGGATTTCATGGGCCCGGGCCGGAACAGCGAAATGTCGATGATCAGATCATTGAACTCCCGCGGAGCCATCTTGCCGATCAGTTCCCGCTGGCCAGGGGACTCAATCTGGAAGCACCCGAGCGTGTAGGTACTGCAGATCAGGTCATACGTGGCCGGGTCATCCAGGGGCACGGCGTCAAGGTCAATGGAACCGTCAGCCAGGACATAGTCCGGCCCCTGCCCCGCGGGTCCGGCGGGATGTGCTCCGGCGCGGACGGTGTCCTCCTTGGTGGGATGCAGCCGGCGCACTTCCTGCAGCGCATAGGCCATGGCGCTTTGCATCCGCACGCCCAGGACGTCGAGTTTGAGCATGCCCATGGGGTCCATGTCATGTTTGTCGAACTGGGACATGGGCAGGCCCAGGCCGGAGGGCTGCACCGGGGTGCGGTCCAGCAGCGAGGTGTCCCCCAGGATCACGCCGCACGGATGCATGGAAATGTGCCGCGGCAGCCGGTCCAGGCGTTCGGTCAGGTCCACCAGCAAATCCAGCTGCCGGTTGCCCTGGACCCGTTCAGCGATGTCCCGCAGCTCCGGCTTTTCCGCGAGCGCTTCCCGGAACTTTCGTGCGGAGAAGCGCCACAGCTGTTTGGCCACTGCCCCGATGTCCTCGTCGGCCAGACCGAGGGCCATGCCGGCGTCGCGCACCGCCCCGCGTGCCCGGTAACCGTTCTGCATGCTCATCAGGGTGACCCGTTCAGCGCCGAAGCGTTCGAAGATGCGGTGATAGACGTTGTGCCGCTGGGCGCTTTCAACGTCTATGTCGATGTCCGGAAGCGTGGAACGGTCACGGGAGAGGAACCGTTCAAAAATCAGGTCATGGGCCAGCGGGTTCACGTGGCTGATGCCGAGCAGATAGTTCACCAGCGAAGAGGCTCCCGATCCCCGGGCGGCGGCACGTACGCCCATGCCGGTGATCATGGCGGAAACTTCGGCGACCGTCAGGAAGTAGGAGGCGAACCCAAGCCGTTCAATGATGCCCAGTTCATGGGTCAGCCGGTTGCGCAGCCGGGCTTCTGCGGCCGGATCCTGTGCGGGGAACCGGCGGCCGATGCCTGCTTCGCAGCGGGCCACCAGCTCTGTCATGGGTTCGGTGTTGATGCCGATCACCGAGGCCTCCGGAACCACCGGCTGCTTGAACCCCATGTCCTGCACCGGATCCATCCGGCAGGCATCGGCGAGCGCTTCGGTGTCGCGGAGCATCCGGGACGCTCCGGCGGTTCCGTAACCGGCTTCACGGCTGATCTCACGGGCCAGGGACGTCATCTGCGCGGCGCTCTTCAGCCAGCCCTGCCCGTTGGGCTGCAGATCAGGAAGCCGTCCCATGGAGGTCAGCGCCCGGGCTGCGTCCAGGACGTCGGCGGTGGCGGCGCCGTCGGCGTCCACGTAGCGCACAGCGTTGGTGAGGATGGCAGGCAGCTGCATTTCATCGGCCAGCCGGAGCATGCGCACGGCGTGCGCCAGGCTGAGATTGGATCCCGGGGCGCTGAGGTGGGCCACCACTTCCACGGCAAGCGCTGCGCGCGGCATGCTCTCCTGCCAGCGGCGAAAGAGCGTACGGGCGACGGCGTAGCTGCGGCTGCGCATGGCGGCGCCGACGTCGGAATGCGGCCCCACCAGGACGGTCAGGAGCGGCTCGGCGTCCCCGCCGCCGTCGTCCGCCGCCCGTGAGGCCAGCTGCGCCATGGTTACCCCCACCGGCTTGCTGTCTTTGCGTGCCGCGGACGGTGAGGTTCCGGCATGGGCGTCGGAAATCAGCCGGCACAGCGCGCGGTAGCCGGCCCCCCGGCGACGGCCGCGGGCCAGGACCACTACCCTTCCGGTGACCGGCCGGACGCCGGCGTCATCCGGTTCCCCCAGTACCGCCAAATCCACCCCGACGATCGGATCAATGCCGGCGTCCATGCAGGCGCGCAGGTGTTTGACCGTGCCGTACAGTCCGTCGCGGTCGGTGCAGGCGAGCGCGTCTGCACCGTCAGCCGCAGCGGCCTGCGCCATTTCCTCCGGCCAGGACACTCCGTAGTGTGCGCTGAAGGCGGTGGCGGCATGCAGATGGGTGAAGCTCATAACCGGCGGTTCCTAGGCACTTTCCCGCAGGGCGTCATGGATACGGACGACACGCCAGCGGCCGGAGCGGATGTCATGCGAGAGATCCAAAGTGCGCAGCGGCGACCGCGGGGTCAGCCGGGCCTGCACCCGCCAGATCTCCGAATCCACCAGCCCCGGGCCGCGCCCGCGTTCCGCCCGGGCTTCCTCGTCCCACCAGTTCCGGCGTTCATACCAGCGCACGGGATCCGCTGCCACCTTGTAGGTACGGCCGCTCCAGATGAGCCGAAGCGGCTGGCCGGCGGGTGAGCACACCACCTCTACCGCTTCACTGAAGACACCCATTCCAGCTTCCTCCCAGCCGCAGGCGTGCCCGCACCCAAGCCGGCACACGCAGCGGCCAAAATTGGTTTGTGGACATCAACTAATTCGAACATATGTTCTAACAACATCCAGTGTACGGCCAGCATCCGACAAAAGGCACTCCCGCTCCCGGATTGTCTGCCCTGGACTGCTCACACTTCTTCTCCGGCTTCCGTCCGCACCGCGGTGGACAGCGGCGTTTCCCTGATGAACAGGCACAGCACCAGCGCTGCCGCCACCACAGGCACGCTCAGCAGGAAGATCGGCGGCAGGGCATGGCCGAACGCCGCGGCTACGAAATCCTGCACCGGCGCGGGCAGTCCGCGCAGCATCGCGGGGCTCAGCGAATTGATGTCGCCCCCGAGGGCTTCTCCCGCCCCTCCCGAACCTGCCGGCGCCGCGGCGATCTCGCTGCCCAGCCGATGAATGAAAATCGATCCGAACAGCGCAATGCCAAAAGATGCCCCGATCTGGCGGAAATAGTTCGCCGCCGAAATTGCCGCCCCCATGTCCCGGACCGGCACGCTGTTCTGCACAATCAGCACCAGGTTCTGCATCAGCATGCCGATTCCCAGCCCCATCACCAGCATCCCGAGCGCCGTAAAGCTGTAGGGGGTGGTGTCGGAGATCCGGGACAGCAGCACCAGCCCGGCAATGATCACCGCGCAGCCCAGCACGGGGTAGATCTTGTACTTTCCCGTACGGGAAATCAGCTGTCCGGTGCCGATGGACGTCAGCAGCAGCCCGCCCATCATCGGCAGCATCATCAGTCCGGATTCGGTGGCGGTGGCCCGGTTGACCATCTGCAGGAACGTGGGCAGGTAGGAGATGGTAGAGAACATGGCGATGCCCACGGAGATGCCCACCAGCACGGGCAGCAGGAAATTCCGGTTGCGGAACAGCCCCAGCGGCATAATCGGCTCGGCAGCCTTCAGCTCCACCCGGACAAAGGCCGTGCCCGCAGCCAGGGTTAGTGCCGCAAGAGCCAGAATCTGCGGACTTGACCAGGCGTACGTGGTGCCCGCCCACGTGGTCAGCATGATCAGCGCGGCGCTCGTGACGGCCAGCAGCGCGGCACCGGCGTAGTCAAGCCTGGGGCGGAGCCCCTGCGGCTTGGGCAGGTGAAGGGAGGTAACGACGACGGCGAGCGCCACCGCGCCGATGGGCAGGTTGATGTAGAACACCCAGCGCCAGGACCAGGCATCGGTGATCCAGCCGCCCAGCAGCGGACCGCACACGGAGGCCAGTCCAAAGGCTGCGCCGATCAGTCCCATGTACTTGCCGCGTTCACGCGGAGAGACGAGGTCTCCCAGAATGGCCTGGGCGCCGATCATCAGTCCGCCGCCGCCCAGGCCCTGCAGTGCACGGAAGCCAATCAGCTGGCCCATGTTCTGCGCGAGTCCGGACAGGACGGAGCCGATCAGGAACACCACGATCGCAAAGATGAAGATGCTTTTGCGGCCAAACAGGTCACCGAGCTTTCCGTAGATCGGCAGGCCGATGGTTGCGGCCAGGATGTAGGCGGTGACCACCCAGGACAGATGCTCCAGCCCGTTGAGGTCTCCCACAATGGTGGGCAGCGCGGTGGCAACAATGGTCTGGTCAAGTGCTGCCAGCAGAACGGACAGCACCAGTCCGGTGAATACCAGGGGAAGGTTGCGTTGTTGCGGAGCTGCCGCCGTGCCTGCAGTAGTACGCGGTGAAAGTGCTTTGCGGGACATGTGGAGCGGCCTCCTGGCCGGTGGTGCCGGGTTATTGGTTGATACCTAGGCGGCGGGAGTTTCCTGTTCCTCGTTGCCGAGGCGCACCCGGGCGGTCTCGGACAGCGGAGTCTGCTTGATGAACAGGGTCAGGATCAGGCCAGCGCCCAGCGCCGGGATACCGAGCAGGAAGATTGGCGGCAGGGCATCTCCGAAGGCCTGGGCAATGAACTCCCGCACCGGCTCAGGCAGCACCTTCAGTTCGGACGGACTGATCGAGTTCACTCCGTTGCGGAGCACGCCGGAGGCCTCCGGCGGGGCGTCGGCCACCTGGTCGTTCAGCCGTTTGATAAAGAAGGAACCATAGACTGCAATTCCCAGTGAACCGCCCATCTGCCGGAAGTAATTGGCGGAGGAGACGCCGGTGCCCATGTCCTTGGCGGGAACACTGTTCTGCACAATCAGCACCAGGTTCTGCATCAGCGCTCCGATGCCCAGGCCCAGCACAAACATACCCACGGCCGTGAACCAGTACGGCGTGGTGTTGGAGATCCGGGAAAGCAGCAGCAGCCCCGCAATCATCACTGCCGCCCCCAGGACGGGATAGATCTTGTACTTGCCGGTGCGGGAAATCAGCTGTCCGGTGCCGATCGAGGTGATCAGCAGGCCGGCCGTCATCGGCAGCATCATCAGCCCGGACATGGTGGCCGAGGCGTCATTGACCATCTGCAGGAAGGTGGGCAGGTAGGAGATGCTGCCGAACATCGCCAGTCCCACGGACAGGCCCACCAAGGTGCAGACCAGGAAATTGCGGTTGCGGAACAATCGCAGCGGCAGCATCGGTTCAGCCGCGCGCAGCTCCACCGGAATGAAAACGGCAATGCCGACGGCGGCGGCGGCACCCAGCCCCAGGATGGTTGGGGACGTCCAGGCATAGGTGGTTCCGCCCCAGCTCGTGAGCATCACCAGCGCGGCGCTGACCAGTGCCAGCAAAGCCGCCCCTGCGTAGTCCAGCGGAGGCCGCGGTCCGGAGCGTACAGGAAGATGCAGTGACGTGATGATGACGGCCAGGGCCAGAACGCCCAGCGGAAGGTTGATGTAAAACACCCACCGCCAGGACCAGTATTCGGTCAAATAGCCGCCCAGCAGCGGTCCGCTCACCGATGCCAGTCCGAAAGCCGCGCCGATCAGCCCCATGTACCGGCCGCGCTCGCGGGCGGAGACAATGTCTCCGATAATGGCCTGCGCGCCGATGATCAGCCCGCCGCCGCCCACGCCCTGGATCGCACGGTAGGCGATCAGCTCAGCCATGCTGTGCGCCTGTCCGGACAAGGCGGAGCCGAGCAGGAAAACGGCAATGGCGAACACAAATATGTTCTTTCGCCCCAGCAGGTCACCGAGCTTGCCGTAGATCGGCAGTCCGATCGTGGAGGTCAGCAGGTAAGCGGTAATTACCCAGGACAGATGGTCCAGGCCCTGGAGGTCTCCCACGATGGTGGGAAGCGCGGTGGACACAATGGTCTGGTCCAATGCGGAAATCAGCACCGCCAGGATCAATCCGGCAAACACCAGCGCAATTTGCCGCCGCGAGTGCGGCGCCGGAGCGCCGCCGCTGTGCCGGGAGGGTGGCTCGCTGCCTCCTTGGAGAGCTGACTTTGCGGGGGACGCCAGCAGATGGGACGCGGCCGGTGAACCGAGGTCTGTTGCGGCGCGTGCTCCCGGGTGGGTGGCTTCTGCGCCGTGGGCGGTGAACTTTGCGGCCATTGACGCTCCTTGGAGGGGTCGTCCCTGAAATGGTGCCGGACCAGACAGCACTTTCCATTCGACGCCCGAGGGCCTGCCAAGTCAACGCTTCGTGCAGAGGGGCGCCGCGCGGCCGGGACCTAACCGGCATCAAACGCTAGGCAAATTCCATGCCGTCCGCCGGGCGCGGAGCCGTGAGCCAGTACCGGGATCCATCCGTACTGCGGGCCACGATTCCCTCATCCACCAAATAACGGCGGACGGCCGCGGGGTCAGTGGAATAGCTGTCCAAGCGGCCGGTAATCTCGCGTTCGGTCAGGGTTGGAACTTCTCCCGGAGCCGCCGGGGCAGATTCGAAGACGTGCCCGGCAACGTAGTGGAGCAATTCCAGCCGGTCGGCCTGCTTACGGGGATAGGAGGAGATTTTGCCGTTCACGAGGAACCTGCGCACCGAGGTGTCCGGCGCTCCCCTGCCGCTGGCCAGGAGCCGGGCAAACACCCCGCCCGCAGGCTGGACATCACAGGCACCCGAGGTGACCAGGCCGGCCTTCTGCAGTGCGGCCAGTGATTTGCGTTCCCTGGAGTCCATGGCCTGGCCGTCCAGCGGCGTCCCCCGCTCCGCAGCTGTAATGATCCGTGCATACAGCCTCAGCCTGCGCTCATCGGCGAGCGCAGCCGCGACGGCCCTCCACTGCTCGGGCGCGCCCTCTTCCTGATCCATACCTGTCCCCCTGGCTGCTGTCCCGGTACACAGCATCTATGACGTGTGAGTACCGTACCCCACACCGTCAGACACGTCCGGTCCACCGCTCCAGCGGCGGACCGGACGCCGGCCGCTGCGCCGGTCAGGACCCGACGGCCTCGATGATCTTCTCGTCGCCTTCGTTGACAGCCTTTACCACGGCGTCGTAATCACCCTTGTCGACAGCCTTGCTGATCTTCTTGGTGGCCTTGCCGACGGCCTTGTCGATGCGGTCCAAATAATGGTCCTCCACAACGGCCACGAGCGCCGAGGAGCCCGGCGGCAGCCATTCGTCCGCTTCGACGCCAATCTTCTTCTCCTCGTGCCGCTTTGCAATGGCACCCGCTCCGGCGCCGATCGCAGCGCCGATCACTCCGGACAGCAGCAGCGGCGGAGCGAACAATCCGACCACGAGTCCGGCAACGGCACCGGCGGCTGTACCGCCGCCAATCAGCCGGCCACCGTGCTCTTTCACCTCGATGCGGCCGGAATCATCGCGTGACAGGACAACCGCAGCCACCACGCCTTCGTCCATGCCTTTGATCGTCTTGAAGTCGTCCGCGGCCAACCCTGCGTCGGAGTATGAGGACACGAACAAGGTGTAATTGTGTTCTGACATGTTGAACCTTCCCGTTGGTTGCGGCCTGCGCTGGCGGCCGCCTGTCGCGGGGCACAGCCATCGCCCCACGGGATGAACCTATTCCTGTCCCGTGCGTACCGGCAGGCTCAACAGCTGCTTGCAGGGGAAGATTGTCCGGCAGGAGGACGGGGGGCTAAGCGTCCGGTATCCTGCCCGTTAGCTAGCTGCGCGAGAACGCGTCCAGTTTGGCCTGGGCTTCAGCCTCATGCCGCACTTTCAGCTCATAATCCATGAACGCGTCAATCATGGCCCGGTACGTGGCCTCCACCACTGTGGGGTCACCGTCCTGCGCTTCGGCGGTTGCCCGTACGTGTTCGAGGACTTCCTCGACGCGCCCGGGAGCTTTGACTTCGGCGTCGTTGTCCTTCAGGGGACCTGCCAGTCGCACGAGCCGCTCCCGGCGCCAAATGAGCGCCACAATTTCTTCATCGATTTCGTCGATGGCGGTTCGGATATCGTCCAGCTGGGAGGTCATGGATCGTTGAGGATCGGAGCTTTCCATGACTTCAGACTAGCGGGCCGCTGCCCCGGCGTCTGAAGGAGCCCAGAGGTCCGGGCCCCGCATGCCCGGGAAATCCTTCCCGGTGCTGTCCGGCAGCCTGGCGCGAGAGTTTGGAAGGCCACCAGATCCTGCGCCCCAGATCATAGGACAGGGCCGGCACCAGAAGCGAGCGCACCACCAGCGTGTCGAGCAGGACCCCAAAGGCCACAATGAAGGCCAGCTGCGCCAGGAACAAAACGGGAATCACGCCCAGCGCCGCGAAGGTGGCTGCCAGGACAATGCCCGCACTGGTAATGACACTGCCGGTGATCATCAGCCCGCGGACCACTCCCTCCCGGGTGCCGTGCAGCAGACTCTCCTCGCGGACGCGGGTCATCAGGAAAATGTTGTAGTCAACACCCAGTGCCACCAGGAAGATGAACCCGAACAGCGGGACGGCCGGATCGGCTCCGGGGAAACGGAAGACATGGTTGAACATCAGCGCCGAGACACCCATGGTCGCTCCGAAAGACAGCAGCACGGTCAGGATCAGCAGGAACGGGGCCAGCAGCGACCGCAGCAGCAGCATCAGCAGGAACAGGATGACCACCAGCACCACCGGAATGATCAGGTTCCGGTCATGGGCCGCCGCCGCGTTGGTGTCGATGGTGGTGGCTGTGACTCCGCCGATCAGGACATCCCCGATCCCGGATACTTTCTCCCTCATGGCAGTTACTGCCTGTTCGGCGGCGTCGGACTCCGCAGCATCCTTCAGTGTGGCCTCCAGCAGGACTTTGCCGTCCACAACCCGCGGCGCACCCGAGGTTCCCGGCACCGGAGAGGCCTGCACGCCGTCGGCCGTCACCGGCAGCGTGCCGGCAGGTGTTCCGGTGGCATTCACGGCCAGGGCATCCACCTCCGGAACAGAGAGCACCTCCCGGGCAACGGCATTCAGTTCCCCGTCAGGGGCCACAATCAGCACCGGGCTGCCCGAGCCGGAGGGAAAGTGCTCACCCAGGATCTGCTGCCCTTCTTTGGTTGCTGTCTGCCCCAGCACAAAATCACTCTGCGGTACCCCGGAGGCCCGCAGCTGCAGCAGCCCTGCCGCCGCAATCAGGAGCACCAGGGAGGGAATCACCCAGGTACGGCGCGGATGGCTCTTGACGGTCCGGGCCACGCGCGGCCAGAACCCTTTGGGAGAGTTCCCGTCCCGGTCCGGATGCTCAGAACCAAACTTTGGCCGGCGCGGCCAAAAGGCCGCCCTGCCGGTCAGCATCAGCAGTGCCGGCAGCAGTGTCATGGCTGCCAGGAACGCAAAGCCAATACCGATGGCCGCCACCGGGCCCAGGGCCTTATTGGAGTTCAGGTCGCTGAGCAGCAGGCAGAGCAGTCCGGCCGTCACCGTAGCAGCTGACGCCAGCACAGGCTCGAAGGTTCCCTTCAGTGCCGCCTTCGTGGCCTCCCACCGCCCCTCATAATCGCGAAGGGATTCCCGGTACCGGGAGACATAGAGCAGGGAATAATCCGTTGCCGCCCCGATGCCCAGGATAAAGAGGATTCCCTGCACCTGGCCGTTCAGCGTCAGCGTTCCTGCTTTGGCGAGATAGAACACCACGAGGATGGCTGCCGACAGGGCAAAGATGGAGGTGAGCAGGACCAGGAACGGCAGCAGCGGTGAACGGTACACCACTACCAGGATGACCAGCACCGCCAGCGCCGCCACCAGCAGCAGCGAGGTGTCAATGCCGCCGAAGGCTTCGGTGATGTCCGCCAGTTGTCCGGCGGGTCCGGTGACATAGCCGTTCAGGCCCGGCGGAATGCCCTCCCGCACCGCGCTGCCGAGGTCCTCGACGGTCGCCGACGCGCTGTCATTGTCCTGCACCGGAACAAAGATTTCCGCGGCCTTGCCGTCAGTGGAGAACTGCGGCGGGGACACCCCGCCGGCCACGCCCCCAACCTTCGCAAGCTCGGACGCCCGGGCGGTGACAAAGGTCCGGTCCGCTTCCGTCAGGCCGCCGTCGTTCACGTAGACGACGACGGCGGGGATCGCGTCGCTGTCCTTGAACTTCTGCTGCAGCTCAGCCACCCGGGTGGACGCCGAACTGGCCGGCAGATACGAGGTTTGGTTGTTGTCGGCCACTTCGCCGATCTTGCCGAAGTACGGGCCGCCAACGCCTCCCACACCGAACCAGACCGCGATCAGAATGACCGGAATGAGGAAGCGGACCCATCCGGTGCGCTGCCGGGTCCGGTTCGCGGAGTCCGGATCACCGTCCGCGTCCGCTGCGTGGCTGCCGGCCGGGCTGTGTGGTGGAGAATTCCGTCCCATAACCCCATGACAGCCCCGCACCTCGGCAGCGTCAACGCCTCCGGGGAGCCTGAGCTCTTCCGCCCGCCGGATCACCGGAAAATACCGGGCGTAAGACATCAACTTTTTTCCCCTGCAGTGGCAAGATCATGAGGGTGAAGCCTTCTTTGTCCGTGATCACCGCAGGCGTGCGGGATCTCGAGGTAACCTACGCGTTCTATACGTCCCGGCTTGGCTGGGAGGCTGTCCAGCATGTCCCCGAGGAAGTCATCTTCTACCAGGTGGGGCCGGGGCTGCTGCTGGCGTTCTTCCGGCGGGACCATCTGGCGGCCGAAGCCGGCCCCATGGGGGACGCAGCCTCCGCTCCGGTCACCCTGGGCCACAACGTGGGTTCAGCGGCCGAAGTTGACGCCGTCCTTTCCGACGCCGCTGCGGCCGGCGGGCTGATCACCGCTCCGGGAACCCAGATGAGCTGGGGCGGCTACTCCGGTTACTTCACCGACCCCGACGGCTACCGCTGGGAAGTGTGCCATAACCCGGGCCTGAGCGTCGACGCGGACGGCAAGGTAACCCTCAAGGTCATCGAGTCCAATGACACCGGCCAGGGGCAGGCTGCCCTCTCCGGTCTGACCGGCTAGAACAGGGCCGGCTCCGCCGCTCCGGGAGCGGGGGCAGCCAGCAGCTCCGGCCCGTCGTTGCGCACGCTTCCCACCGCCGGTCCCACTTCCCGCAGTGTCCAGCGTGCAGCTTCGCCGTGCGCCTCCGCGACGACCCGTTGAACCAGTGCCCCCGCATCCCGGGCAGCCGGATCCAGCCACGCGGCCATGGACTGCCGGGACAGCGGAACCGGAATACGGTCGTGCAGCTCCCCCAGCGCTGCGAGAAAATCGGGTTGCCCGCCGCTGCGGACTTCCGCCGGATCCGGAGCTGCGGCAGTGAGAATGGACGTCGAAAGCAGCCAGCTGCCCGGCTCCCCGGGCGCTTTCGCCGGATCGCGCCACCATTCGTAGAGACCGGCAAAAAAGGTCAGCGCCCCGTCCGCACGCTGCACATAGTGGGGGCGCTTGGCCTTCCCGGGCCCGGCTTTCCACTCGTAATAGCCCTGCACCGGCACCGCGCAGCGGCGCGAGAGCACGGCATCTCGGAAGGTCGGCTTCTCCAGCACCGTTTCGCTCCGCGCATTGAAGGCACGGGCACCTGCCGAAACATCCTTCGCCCAGCCCGGCACCAGTCCCCACCTCGCCACGTGCACCTGGCGCACCAGGCGGCGTTCCTGCTGCGGCCCGCCAACATACCGTTCCAGCACCACCGGCACGTCCGACGTCGGCGCCACGTTCCAGGACGAGCGCAGCTCCAGGTACGCATCGGCCTCCGCCTCAGCCTCCGCGACCAGGTCCGCCGTCGTCTTCGCCATTACGTAACGTCCGCACATGCCTCCAGTCTGCCAGTCCGCCCGGCTGCCCGGCTGCCCGGCTGCCCGGCTGCCCGCGGGAATTGAACCGGTGTCCCCGAGGTTGTACGGTGCAGTCCCCCTGTTCCCGTGCATAGAAGGAGCCTTCCATGGCCGCCACAGCAGAAGCATTCACCCCCGACGCCGGTTCCATCACCATGTTCTCCACCTCCTGGTGCGGTTACTGCCGCCGGCTGAAGTCCCAGCTGGACGCAGCGGGCATCGGCTACAACGAAGTGAACATCGAGAACGTGGACGGCACCGCCGAACTCGTGGCCGAAATCAACGGCGGCAACCAGACCGTGCCCACCGTGATCTTCCCGGACGGCTCCTCGGCCACCAACCCCTCCGCAGCAGAGGTCAAGGCCCGCCTGGGCCTCTAACCCGGCACTGCCGCCCGCCCCTTTCCCTCGGTTGTGCAGATAACGGCCCCAAAAGCAGCTCTTAGGCCCGTTATCTGTACAACGGAAGCGGTAACCCCGTGAACCACCTGTCGGCGTCCCTCCTTCCGCATGCCGGTTCTTCTTCACTGATTCATTCACTTACGTCAACTTCGCGCACATCCGTCCCGCTTCATAGGATGGAAGGCGGAGCGCCGGACATCGGCGTCCGCCCGGACACCCCCGAGAGGCAGCACACTCATGGTTCATAAGGTTCAGGCCGTAGTCGTCAAGGAAAAGAACGCCCCCGTTTCGCTGGAGACCATACTGGTTCCGGATCCCGGCCCCGGAGAAGCCCTGGTGGACATCCTTACCTGCGGCGTCTGCCATACCGACCTGCACTACAAGCAGGGCGCCATCAATGACGATTACCCGTTCCTGCTCGGGCACGAGGCCACCGGCGTGGTTTCCGCCGTCGGCCCCGATGTCACCGAGGTTGCCCCCGGTGACCGCGTAGTCCTGAACTGGCGTGCCGTCTGCGGTGAATGCCGGGCGTGCCGCAAGGGCGAGCCGCAGTACTGCTTCAACACGCACAACGCCACCCAGAAGATGACTCTGGAGGACGGCACGGAGCTGACCGCGGCCCTGGGCATCGGCGCCTTCGCGGAGAAGACCCTCGTGGCCGCCGGACAGTGCACCAAGGTGGACGACGACGTCGACGCCGCCGCGGTGGGCCTGCTCGGCTGCGGCGTCATGGCCGGCATCGGTGCCGCCATCAACACCGGCGAGGTCCGGCGCGGCGAGTCCGTAGCCGTGATCGGCTGCGGCGGCGTGGGCATTGCCGCTGTTGCCGGAGCGCAGCTGGCCGGAGCCACCACCATCATTGCCGTGGACATCGATGCCAAGAAGCTGGAACTGGCGAAGGCCCAGGGCGCAACCCACGTCATCAATTCCAAGGAAGAAGACCCGGTCGAGGCCATCCGCGCCCTCACCGAAGGCAACGGCGCAGACGTGGTGATTGACGCCGTCGGCCGCCCTGAAACCTACAAGCAGGCCTTCTACGCACGTGACCTTGCCGGCCGCGTGGTCCTGGTTGGTGTGCCCAACCCGGAGATGAAGATCGAGCTGCCCCTGGCCGATGTCTTTGGCCGCGGCGGATCGCTGAAGTCCTCCTGGTACGGAGACTGCCTGCCGTCGCGCGATTTCCCGATGCTGGTGGAGCAGTACAAGCTTGGCCGCCTGGACCTGGACGCTTTTGTGTCCGAGCGCATCGGCCTGAACGACATCGAGGAAGCCTTCACCAAGATGCATGACGGCAAGGTCCTGCGTTCGGTGGTGGTCCTCTAGATGGGCGCGAACATCGACAAGGTCGTCACCTCCGGCACATTTTCGCTGGACGGCGGCACCTGGGACGTGGATAACAACGTGTGGATCGTCGGTGACGACGCGCAGGTGATCATCATCGACCCCGCGCACGACGTCGACGCCGTGGCTGCCGCTGTCGGCGACCGTGAGGTCCAGGGGATCCTGCTCACACACGGACACGATGACCACATCCGCGCCGTGGGCGAGGCCCGGGACCGCTTCAGCGCCCCTGTGTTCATGCACCCCGCGGACCGGATGCTCTGGGACGCGGTGTTCCCTGACGAGGGACCCGACGACGACATCGAGGACGGCGACATCTTCGAGGTGGCCGGCATTACCCTGCAGGCCCTGCACACTCCGGGGCACTCCCCCGGTTCCGTGTGCTTCCTGCTGGCAGCCGACGCACCCGGCGACGGCTCACCTGTGGTGTTCAGCGGTGACACGCTGTTCAGCGGCGGACCCGGCGCCACGGGACGCTCATACAGCGATTTCCCCACCATCATCAAGTCCATCCGTGAGCAGCTCCTGACCCTGCCGTCGGAGACCCGGGTGCTGACCGGGCACGGTGATTCCACCACGATCGGTGCCGAGGCGCCGCATCTGGAGGAATGGATCGCCCGCGGCCATTAATCCGCTGCCCCGGGGGCTGGTGTTATCCTTCCGAGGAGCATCAGCCCCCGAATTCCGTCCCGGCCCGGGCGCTGCCGGCGTTTCATGGGGCCGCTCTTAGGAGTCGAGCCGTTATCGAACAGCAAATAAAAACCCCCAGCGGCCGGTTGATCCTGCGTCGGCCTGTTCCCGGCGACCTGGATGGGTTGTTCCGAATGTATTCGGATCCCCGCCTCATTGAATGCGACCCAACACTCGCCCACAGCTCCATTGCCCATACCCAAGCGGTCCTTGAACGCAGGATTTCGGAGTGGCAGCAGCACGGGCACGGACTCTGGGTGCTGGAGAGCTCCGAATGCGGTTCCGCCGGCGAGCTGGTGGGAATCGGAGGATGCCGGCTTCTGGCAGACACCGCGTGGAATCTGTCCTTTAGCCTGCGCCCCCGGAGCTGGGGGTGCGGCTACGCCAGGGAAGTTGCGGCGGCAGGTATCGAATATGCCGGGGCGTCCCGCCCCGGGTTGCCCGTCACCGCCGTCGTCGCGAAGCACAACACCCGTTCCCGGCGCGCCGTCGAAAGAGCGGGGCTTCGGAAAGAGTGGGAGGGACCGGATAACCATGACCCTGATCCCGCTTCGGTGATGTTGCTCTACGCCGACCGGACGTTGTCCGATGCTCAGGTTTTGGCGCTGACCCGCTGACCGCCCCGGTTGTGGGCAGCCGGGGGCGTTGAACAGCTCGGCAATTATGTAACCGCCTGCCTAAAGCGCAGCGAAGCGGAGCGGCTGATTTCTCCCACAATTTCCGTCCGGCGGACTCTGTGGATGGTATTCCTCTGCCAACCTCGACGATTTTGGTACCCGAATTCCACTCCAAGTAGTTGTGCTGGGACAGCAAAGGGACTCAAATAGTGCCGTGACCAACGAACCCGGCACCACCGCATCGAAAACACCCACCGGATTGAAGCGTGCAATCGGTGCGCCGCTGTTGTTCGCGTTCATCGTGGGCGACACCCTCGGCGCCGGCATCTATACCCTGGTCGGTACCATGGCCGCTGATGTTGGCGGCGCGATCTGGATACCCCTGCTGATTGCGCTTGTCGTCGCCTTGCTCACTGCCGCGACGTACGCGGAGCTGATCACCAAATATCCCCACGCCGGCGGTGCCGCGCGTTACGCCGACCGTGCTTTCGGCATCCCTTATGTGTCATTCCTCGTCGGCTTCCTGATGATGGCCTCGGGCATCACCACAGCCGCTGCCCTCGCGAACGCTTTCGCAGGCGATTATCTGACGGCGATCATCGATGTTCCGGCCGCCCCCGCAGCAATCGTGTTCATCATTCTGCTGACACTGATCAACCTTCGCGGCGTGCGTGAGTCCCTTGGGGCGAACCTCGTCGCCTCCATTATCGAGGTAACCGGTCTCGTCATCGTCATCGTCGTCGCGGCCATCGTCTTTACCTCCGGCAACGGGGAGCCGTCCCGCCTGCTTGAGTTTGCACCGGATGTGCCGCCCCTCCAGGGTGCCTTCGCCGCATCGATCGTGGCTTTCTTCTCATTCCTCGGCTTCGAGGCCGCAGCCAACATGGCCGAAGAAGTACGCAACCCGTCCAAGGCCTACCCCCGCGCTTTGTTCGGCGCCATCAGCACCGCGGGCGTCGTCTATCTCCTCATCGCCATCGGGGCGGTGATCGTCCTGCCGCCGGCTGACCTCGCCGAATCCACCGGTCCTCTGCTCGATGTTGTCGCCGCCAGCGGTGTCGGAATCCCGCCGGGAGTCTTCAGCATCATCGCCCTGATCGCCATCTCCAACGGAGCTCTGCTGTTTATGGTCATGGCCAGCCGTGTCGGCTACGGACTGGCAGAAGCAGAGCTGCTCCCCCGGGCCTTCAGCCGTGTGCTGCCGGGCCGCCAAACGCCATGGGTCTCCATCGTTGTCATTGCCGGATTGACGATAATCCTGACCCTTACCGGAAATCTCGCCACGCTGGCAGAAACCACGGTGCTGCTCCTGCTCCTGGTGTTCCTCTCTGCCAACATCAGCGTTCTCGTCCTCAAGAAGGACAAAGTCGAGCACAGCCACTTCGCAGCCCCGCGGGCCCTGCCGGTCCTGGCCATCATTGCGAGCGTCGCACTTCTCACCCAGCAATCCGCAACCATCTGGCTCAGTGCGGCCGTGTATGTAGTGATCGGATCCCTGCTGTTCCTCGCGGCCCGGGCCGGGCGCAAGCACCAGGAGCGGGTGGACGCCCGCTGAGCCGGGCGTCATTGCCGTGTACCCCGAGCCGACTACGGCAAAGGCCCCGTTTCCCTGCTCCTGGGCAGACAAACGGGGCCTTTCGGGGATTGGCGAACCATCCCCCGACGCTTAGTGCCGGATGTAACGTGTTCGCACGAAGTACAGGCCAACAAGCGAAATGACGGCGATGGCCATGTAGTACAATCCCGGTGCGCTCAAGGACCCGGTGGCACTCAGCAGCCAGGTCAGCACCAGCGGTGCAATGCCCCCCAGCAGTGTGACGCCGACGTTATAGGTGACTGCCAGCCCGGTTCCCCGAACCGCTGCCGGAAACATTGAGGAGAGCAGGGCGGGAAGCGGTCCGAAGTAGAACGCCATGATCACACCGAGTATGCCGATGACCATGACAAGTGTCGGCACCGTTGGATTGGTGACCAGGAGCTGGAACAGCGGCCACGCCAGGAGCAGCGCACCGACTGCCGCATAGGTCATCACCTTTGCGGGTCCCACCCGGTCCGCCAGATGGCCAACAAACGGCACGCCCACGAGGGTAACCACACCGGCAACCACGCCGCCGAGGTACGCCGCAGTTGCGGGGATTTCCAGGTTTGTCACGGCAAACGTGGGCATGTAGAGAATCATGTAAACGGAGATTGTCGCCACACCAATGACGGCCGAACCGGCAAGCAGGCGCCCGTAATGGTTCACGATCAAAGTCTTGACCGGAGAGGATTCCTTTTCACTGTGGATGAATGCGTCGGTCTCCGAGAGCCTGGCGCGGATGTAGAGTCCCACCGGACCGATGAGCAGGCCGACGAAAAACGGCACGCGCCAGCCCCAGCTGTTCAGCGCCTCTTCGGAGAGTCCTTCGGTCAGCGCGAAGCCGAAAGCTGAGGCCAGCAGCATTGAGGCACCCTGGCTTGCCACCTGCCAGGACGAATAAAACGCTTTCTTGTGCGGTGCCGTCTCGATCAGGAATGCAGTAGCAGTGCCGAATTCGCCGCCTGCGGAGAAGCCCTGGATGAGGCGTGAGAGCAGGATAATGATCCCGGCCCACATGCCAACCTGGGCGTAGGTGGGTGCCAGTGCCATGATCAGCGTGCCGACCATCATCAGCAGCAGGGTCAGTGAGAGTGCACTCTTGCGTCCCTTGCGGTCCGCGTAGCTACCGAGCACCAGGCCGCCCAGCGGGCGGATGAGGTAGGAAATCGCAAAAGTGGCAAACGTGAGAATCAGCGCAAAGACCGGGTCTGAATCCGGGTAGAAGTTCCTGGCAATGACGGTTGCGAAGGTTGCGTAGACGATGATGTCGAACCATTCAAGGGCGGCACCAATCGAGCTGCTGATCACCGCCTTCCTGGCATCTTTGAATTGCTTCGGAGTAATCGTTGTTGCTTCGCTCATAAGAGGCTCCAAGCGGGCGTGGGCTGAGGGTTGGCAGACTAGGCGGTGAGTGATTCCACAAGATTGTCGATGAATGCTTCGCACGCGGCAATCTGCTCCAAGGCAATGAATTCGTCAGGTGCATGCGCCTGGGCAATGTCGCCGGGACCGCAAACCACCGTGGGAATGCCCGCATTGGAGAACAGTCCGGCCTCGGTGCCGTAGGTCACCTTATCCGGACTTGGCGTTCCGCCCAGTTCGGCAGCCAGGGAGACTATTGGGTCCTCGGCGGAAGTATCGAGTCCCGGCGTCTGGGCCAGCACCGTAAAGTCGACGCGGGCCTTCGGGTTCCGCTCCTTCATGAACGCCTCAATGCGCAGCGCTTCGGCCCGGAATTCTTCAATAAGTTCCACGGGGTCATCATCTGCAATGGAACGGAATTCAAAGTGAAGCGTGCATGCTGCCGGTATGGTATTTACCGCGATGCCGCCCTGAATTTGGTTCACCGTGGCAGTGGTGTAGGGGACAATGAATGCTTCATCAGACGCACCGGCACCGGCGAACTTCTCAGCCTTGGCATCAACATACGCCGCAAATTCGGCGGCGGCAGCAATCGCGTTGACTCCCTGCGTGGTCAGTGAAGAATGGGCTGCAATACCGTGAAAATCCACCTTGATGACATTGACCGATTTGTGCCCCCGCACCACGCGCATCGAGGTTGGCTCCCCCACGATGGCACCGCGCGGCTTCAGGCCCTCGGCCGTGATGGCCTCTACCAGCCCAACCGCACCGATGCAGCCAACTTCCTCGTCGTAGGAGAAGGCCAAATGGATGGGTTCGCTGAGTTCGGCAGCGACGATGGAGTCGAGTTTGGCCATCACCACGCCAACAAAGGATTTCATGTCACAGGCGCCGCGGGCATAAAGTCTGCCGTCACGTATCTCAGGGGTGAAAGGTTCAGAGCTCCAGTCCTGTCCGTCGACGGGCACAACATCGGTGTGTCCGGAAAGCACAATGCCGCCGGTCCGTGTGCCGTCACCCGCAGGAATGGTGGCGAGCAAATTTGCCTTCTGACCGGTTGCATCGTGAATCAGTTTGGATTCGATGCCCAGGGCTTTGAGCCGCTCACCCACATACTCGATCAGCGGCAGGTTGCTGTCCCGGCTGACTGTCTCAAAATTGATCAGTCTGGTGATTTCCTCAAGCGTTGCATCGCTCGGTGTTGGTGACATTTTTACTCCTGGTATTCATCGGGACAACTGCTGAGGTCCCGCATTATCAGCGGACTGACAGTCGAGAGTCTGTCACTGCGGCCCGTCCTTGTCACACTAATCCGGCCCCGGCCGTCATATTCCCCTTGCACGGTGCCCGCGAATCAGCTGGCACGCGCAGCAATCCTCGTCCTGGGAATTGCCCATTTGTCGTTACGATTGGCAGGTTCGCTCCCAAGTACCCCGGATTGAGTCAATGAGCCGCAAAAGCAAACAGCTGGTCCGACCCCGTAACAGGCCGGACTTCGGCTTGCCCTGGATTCCCATTTTTCTCGGGATTAGTTCCTTGCTTATTGGAATTACCGGGCTCGTGGTGACCACGGCGCAACCGGGGTCCGAGGTCCGGATCGTTGTTGAAGGCCGGCAACCGTGGAATATCTCCCAGGGAACGGTCGAGGCCTCACTTGATGAACCGGTTGCTTCCTGGCAGCCGCTTACCCTCGTGGTCACCGACCGGACCTTGAGTCTTGAGGAACAGCAGGGAAACCTTGCTCCGGGCACCGACATCCTGCTGAGCACCCGGCTCCCGGAACCCAGCAGGGAACGTGCCCCCTATGACACGGTCAGGCAGATACAGGCCGTCGGCAAAGTGGGAATCCGTCCGGTCTTCGATGATCCGGACCGGAACCTTGTCGCAGGCCAGGACATCCACGATGCCTACCAGACCAACGTCGGGCTGGGCCACGGGCCGCTGGCCGTGGTGGCCGCGGCGCAGGAAGCCTCCCTGCAACTCTCCGACCGGTCTGACCAATCATTCTGGCCATGGCTTCTGGGTACCGTTCTGGGTCTGCTGCTGACGGCGTTCGCGATGTCAAAGGCCCTGAAGCGCCGCTCCCTGTGGGAAGCCCGCTTCCGTCGGCTTACCGCCGCTCAACGCCGTCTGGCCGGAGTGGTCCTGGATCTTGAAGCCCTGGAAGCCACCTACCGCACCGTCGATCCGGAACAACGCCCGCCGGGGTTCACCGAAGCGTGGACCAAGGTCCGCGATGCGTCTTTGGAGTTGGCCCGCACCGAGAAAGAAGTTGCTGCGGCAGTGCGCGGGCGCAGCAGCGGCATGACAGCGCGGACCGCCCAAAAGGTGGAAAAGTTCGAAACCGGGGTCTCGGACTTGGTGGCAGCAGCTGATGCAGTGATGGGGGCGGGCGCCGTCATTGGAGGTTTCGGCAGTGGTGAAACTACTTTCCAGCGGCTGGGCGCACCGCTGGCATTCGCCGCCAGGGAACTGTTGACGCGCCTGCGCGCCGCCCCTGCCGGCGCCGTCGAGCCCCAAATGATCACCAGCCTCGAATCTGCGCTGGACTCGCTGCTTGAGGCCGGCGCCGGCACGGCGGGCGGTCCCGGGCCGGCTGTGCATACCTGGGAACGGGCGGAGCGCGGACTCAAACGCCAGGCGCAGACCCTCTCCCGAAAGCTGCGCCATATGCTGCCCCGGCGCAGGCTGCGCCGCATGCCGGCGCAGCCTGTCGTGGCCCCGCGGCCCGCCGAAGACCTGAGCGTGCTGCGCACGAGCCTCGGCCTGGCCCCCCAGGGGTCCCGCCGTTCCCTGGACGCGCTTGATGCGGCCAACGCCATGGCCCGCGAAGTTTTCGGCAGGCTCCCGGAATTCGATGATGCTCAGGACGAGGCACGGGGCAAGGCCCCGGTGAATCCGAAACTTCGCAAACGCATCGGCCTGGGCGCCAAGGTGCTGGCCGGATTCGCGGCCGCATTCATTGCGCTCCTCCTGAGCCTGACGGCCATGTTCGCTATCGATGATGCTTCCGGAACCTTGCCGACCGGGAACCGGCCCCTGGAGGCGCTGCGCTTCGAGCCGGACGGCAGCAAGTTCGATCTGGAAGAGATCCGCCGCAACGTAGGAGACACTTTCATGGAAGACCTGGCAGTGACGGTGGTCGCGGGACGCGCGGAGGATGACCTGCTGATCAGCATGGATTATGAGGTGAACGCCCGAAAGTATGACCCGCAGGATCCCATGGCGAGCTCGCGCGTCGACGCTAACCTGCTCCTGGAAACCATGTGGAAGCTCAAGGCCCAATACCCCCATTTGGTTGACGAGAGCACCGGGGAACTGCTCCCCGGACACGCGCTGGTGCCGGTGTATTTCTTCGATAACGGCTACACGACGGTGCCTGCGTGGATGACTTCGGAGGTCTACTACGCAGATGCCCGCCGGATGGGCCGCTTCAACTGGGATACCAGCGAATTCTTCATTAGTAAGCCCGAGGAAGCCGTGTCCGAATCTCTGGAGCAAATGGCCAAAGCCCAGCAGTGGAACGGCTACACGTGGCAGATCCGTGACTCGGACCCCCTGCTGCTGCTCCTGTTCCCGATCATGGGGATTGTCCTGTTCATCGGTTACCAGGTGCTGCGCTACGGCGGCAGCATGTCCATGCGCCTTGGCCGTTTCGGCAGGGACGCTGCCAGACTGCGCACCGTCCGCAGGGACCTGGAGACACTGACGATGGGGCTGGATGATTCGCGGCTCAACGCGGTGTTCATGGCCGATCAGGGTTCAGCACCGCTGGCGGCCGACGGCGATCAGCGGCTTTTCGAAAGTGCGTTGGCTGTGGCCTGGCGGATGGCCGAGGAGCTTGCGTCCCGCCCGTTGGCCCAGCGTCTGGGCCCGGACTACAGGGATCAGATCCGCAGGCTCGAATACCTGGTCTCGGTGCTGTCGGTGCGCGACATGGATGTGGCAGGGCGGGCACAAGCACTGCTCGACGCGGACCGCGGGGCGTAGAGCGGATCTACGCCCCTGGTGATTCCCCGGAATCCTTCGACTCCGTCACTTGGTCCAGGATCAGGGAGCCCGCGGCCGTAGCGGCCGCCATCACCAGGCGCGGCCGGGTGGCCCCGCGCCGGACCAACCACGTTTCGATCCGCTCATCCAGCACCAGGCTCAGTGCCAGGAACCCGCTCACGGTGACCCCCACCGCCGCCGCCAGTGAGGTCAAGGCCAATACCGGAACCTGCGCCGGGTCCGCATCTGCCCGCACATAGGAAGGCACGGGTGCAGAGCCGTCGGCGCCGTCGTTGGAGCCGGCATTGGCCGGGGTGACGAGATCCACCCTCCCGGCGGCAGCGAGCTTCCGCCCTTTCCGCACGCCGCTGCGCAGAGCAGCAGCCGCGATGATGCCAGTGGCGGCACCGGGAGCAACAACGTAGGCGCGGCGCATCCCCGGGGAGAAGTCAGCGGGGCTTTTCAGGGTGAGGGCACCGGATAACGCGGCAAGCGCGAGCGACAGCGGAAGATTCTTCATGGCCTACACGCTACCTGCCGCCGGCAGACCAAGGTGCGCGGCACGGGATGAGGCGTCACGGGCCGAAACCTGCGGCTGCGCCGGTCTTCACCTTCAAGGCGCTACCGTTTGACCATGATGGCCGAACTTACACCCAGGGGAATACCCGCAGGAGGCACCGGTGCGCGGGGCAGATGAGGCTGACATGGACTTTCTCGATATCGACGGAGCCAAAATAGCATTCAGGGTGACCGGCTCCGGTCCTGCGCTGCTCGCACCGGAGTGCAATTACTCATGGTTTCCCGAGCTCGTGCAGCTGATGGCGCGTCGATTCACCGTCATCATTGCCTCGCCGCGTGACTTCGGAGCCAGCACACGGACCCGCGGACCCTATACAGCTGATTGTTGGGCCGATGACATGCGCCGTGTGGCGATGACCCTGGGTTTTCCCCGGTTCCTGTTTTTCGGTTACTCGTTTACCGGTGCATTCGGCCCCTGGCTGGCGCAGCAGTTGGCCGAACACGGGTCCGTTGCCGCCGCCGTCGCCGGCGGTTTTCCTCTGCTGGGAGACTATGGGGTCACCTCCCGTGACGTGGATGCCCAGATGGCGGAAATGGAACGGGACAAAACGCTCTGGACGCGGATTGATCAAAGGTTCGATCCCGTGGCCGGTGCCGTTTTCTATCGTGAGCTCGCGAAGCTTCCCCCCAATTCCCTGGTTGAAGGTGCCCCTTGTCCGCTCTACTGCTTCTGGGGCGACCGGGATCAAGATGCCGTGGGGATGGTCCTGCCTCCGGAGGAGCTGGCCGAGGGGTTGAGCCGGCGGGGAGTGCCGTGGCAGCAGTATCAGGGGTATGACCATGAGGGCCTCAACAACGATTTGCAGGTTGCATGGCCGGATGCCGAGAGGTGGCTGCTGGAACAGGCCCGTGTGCAAGGCCTTTGAAACGGCGGGTGCTGTTACGCTCCTGACATGACTGCATGGAGCCGCTACCGCACTTCCCCCAGTCTGAGCGGCTGTGTCGCTTTGCTGCCGGGCATTGGCTTTTGTGAGAAGCGACCTGGGGACGAGTTTTGGCAGGACCATCACAGTAGTGCCGTTGAGGAGCTGCAGCACAGCGTCGCCAGAACGAGGCCCCGTCCCAAGTCGCCGGTGATAGAGATGGGCTGGGCGGCTGCAGCCGAGGGAGCGGCGCAGGCAGGCGTTTACGGCGGCGGCCTTCTGAGTCGATTCAAGGGAAGCATAGGCCAGGCAGGCGGGCATCGGGCACATCTATCCCCCTGTCAAAGAGTGCGTACACTCGTTGTCTATCAGGTTCAATCCGTCTCCGGACCGGGTACCAGAGCGTGATCGGAGCTGCAGCAGAACGCCCGGGCACGAGTCGCAGAGCTTTCATATGCCAGCCTGGAGCAGCCGTTCAACACTAGGAGGTCTTCACGTGCGGGGTAAGGAATGACACTCTCCGGGGCGCGGCTGCAGCAGATTGCCCGCGAAACAGCGGCATCGCCTGACCATGCGAGCCACGGGCGTCCGTTCGCCCCGCACCTGGACGTGTGGAAAGTGCGCAGCAAAGTGTTCCTGATCGTCACCGGCGACCTCGCAGGCGGCCTGAAACCGGAGAAGCCGTGAACGGGACCCCGTCTCTGTTCGAGGCCGACGACGCCGCGCGGCCCCTGGCTGACCGGCTCCGGCCCCGCACCCTGCCCGACGTCGTCGGGCAGGAACATCTGCTCGCAGCGGATGCGCCGATCGGCCGGATGGTGGAGGCGCACCGGTTGTCGTCCATGGTGTTGTGGGGTCCGCCGGGGTGCGGGAAGACCACGATCGCCCGGCTCCTCGCCGAGCAGACCGACCTGGCGTTCGAACCGCTTTCCGCCACTTTTTCCGGCGTCGCTGACCTCCGTAAGGTCTTCTCCGCGGCGCAGCGACGGCGCGAGATCGGTCAGGGCACAATGCTGTTCGTCGATGAGATCCACCGGTTCAACCGTGCTCAGCAGGACTCGTTCCTGCCTTACGTTGAGGACGGCACCGTCGTCCTGGTCGGCGCAACCACGGAGAATCCCAGCTTTGAGCTCAACGGGGCCCTCCTGTCCCGAGCCCAGGTTTTCGTCCTGAAACGCCTCGACGACGGCGCGCTTGAGACCCTCATCAGCCGCGCCGAGGACCTCCTTGGTGCACCGCTGCCGCTGACGGATGATGCCCGGCAGGCCCTGGTTGCGATGGCAGACGGCGACGGACGGTATCTGCTGAACATGATCGAGCAGGTCCATGCACTTCCGGGGCCTGTGGACCCGGCGGCGCTTGCTGCGGCGGTGCAGAAACGCGCACCGCTGTATGACAAGGGTCAGGAAGGCCATTACAACCTGATCTCTGCGCTGCACAAGGCAATGCGGGGCTCGGATCCGGATGCGGCGCTGTACTGGCTGGCGCGGATGCTCGACGGCGGTGAGGATCCCCTGTTCATCGCCCGCCGCATCACCCGGTTCGCGAACGAAGACGTGGGCATCGCCGACCCGCAGGCGGTGCAGCAGGCTCTTGCCGCCTGGGACGTGTACGAACGCCTGGGCTCACCGGAAGGCGAACTCGCCATCGCGCAGGCCGTCGTCTACCTCGCCACCGCCCCGAAGTCCATCGGCGTATACCGCGGCTTCAGCAAGGCGCGTGCCGCGGCGAAACGAACCGGGTCATTGATGCCGCCGGCGCACATTCTGAATGCCCCGACCCGGCTCATGAAAGACCTTGGCTACGGTGACGGCTACCAGTACGATCCCGACACCGAGACCGGATTCTCCGGCGCGAACTACTTCCCCGACGGCATGCCCAGGGAAACCTTCTACCAACCCACCAAGCGCGGATATGAGCGTGCCGTTGCCGAGCGGCTCGCTTACTGGGCACGGCTCCGAGCAGCGGCACCCGGTTCCTCTGAACCGGGCGCGCCCGGCAACCCGCCCAACGGACCAGCTGCTTGACCACAGATGGCCAGGACCCCACCCTGGGTCAACCGGGAACAGAGAGGCACATCATGATGCAGACGCGCACACTGGGCACACAGGGCCTGGCCGCTTCCGCTGTCGGATACGGCTCAATGGGCATCACAATGGCCTACGGAGCGGCCGACGCCGAAGGCGGCTCCTCCGCCATCCAACGCGCTTATGACCTGGGTGTCACGTTCTTCGACACCGCCGAGCTTTACGGCTGGGGAGAGAATGAGAAGGTCGTCGGGCAAGCGGTAAAGGACTTCCGCGACGACGTCGCCATTGCGACAAAGTTCGGTTACACCCACGACTTCGGATTCGACAGCCGGCCCGGGCACATCCGGGAGGTCGTGGAGAACAGTCTGCGCAACCTCGGCATGGCCCACGTCGACGTCCTTTACCAGCACAGGGTCGATCCCAACGTCCCCATCGAGGACGTTGCCGGGACCGTCAAGGAGCTCATCGACGCCGGCAAGGTCAGGTACTTCGGCCTCAGTGAAGCCGGCCCCGAAACCATCCGCCGGGCCCACGCCGTTCAACCCGTCTCAGTCCTCCAGACGGAGTACTCCCTCTTTGAGCGTGATGCCGAGATGCTCTTCCCGACGCTGAATGAGCTCGGCATTGGCTTCGTCCCCTACTCCCCTTTGGGCCGCGGATTTCTCACGGGTACAGCTAAGCCTGCCTCGCTGTATGAGGAATCCGACATGCGCAGCTGGGACGCCCGCTGGCAGCCCGGCAACTTCGAGAAAAACGTCGAGGCAACAGTCCAGCTGGCTGAACTCGCTGCGTCCAAGGACGCCACAGTCGCGCAGTTCGCTCTCGCCTGGCTCCTCGCACAGGGAGAGCACATTGTCCCGATTCCCGGCACCCGAAGCGCCGGGCGTGTTGAGGAGAACGTTGGCGCCGCTGACCTCGTCCTCAGCGAAGCCGATCTCTCCCGCATCAGCGAAATCCTGCCCCTCGGTGGCTTCGGCTCCCGCTACCCCGAGGCCATGATTCCGAACTGGCAGTAACACTCAACGACAACACTGGTTGACGATGACGGCACAAGGTACCGTCCGCCTGAGGCGGAGCGG
>NZ_JASDDG010000028.1 GCF_030407495.1 Arthrobacter sp. APC 3897
TCCGAAATACTCGGAAAAACAATGAATGTTTTTCTTTTCTCTTCGCTGCAGTGTTTCTTTATTCTATTTCATCCGGATTGTTTTAGCAATTCCGCGGTATTCGCGGAACCGGACTGAAACAACCGGATGAGCCCGTCACAAAGCGTCCGGATTGAAGTCCGTTGCTGTGTTGTGGGCTGTTGCCGGATCCGGGAGTCTTATCTGCGAACCATGTCCGCCAGACACTCACCGGGGCAACTCACTAAACTTTACACAGAGTTGCCGGTCCTTGCAAACCGCCGGAGTGTGACCTCCTGCACTCTGCCGAACCAGGCTCCTGCGCAACGTCTGCGCGTTGCCGAACCAACATTCAATAGTTTGCGACGGAGAATCAGGTTGGTGCAAGTTTGCCAGGCGTTGTCTCGCTCACAGCGGGTCGTTCCCCCGCAGGTACTGCAGCTGGGCAGCCACTGAAAGTTCCGCAGCGCCGCGGACGCTGGCCGGCACATCAGCGTAGACCAAATCCGCAACCTCGGGAACAGAGGCACCGGCTCCTGCTTCTTCCAGCGCTGCGCGGATCTGTTCCAAACGCTCCTGGCGGTGGTCCCGGTAGGTCAGGACCACGGTGCTGAGGTCTGAGAGTACGGGGCCGTGTGCCGGAAGCACGGTTGCATGCCCCAGCTCGGACAACCGGTCCAGGCTGGCGAGGTAATCTCCGAGGGTTCCGTCCGGGAAGTCCAGAACCGTGGTGCCGCGCCCCAGGATGGTGTCGCCGGTCAGGACTGATCCGCCCGGACCGTCGGCGGGAAGGTGGAAGCAGACCGAATCCGAGGTGTGGCCGGGGGTGGCCAGCACCGTGATGTCCACTCCCCCGGCGTGCACCACTTCACCGTCGGTGAGCGGGTCTGCGTCCACGCAGTAGGCGGGATGGAAAGCACGGACGGGAGCCCCGGTCATTTCGGCAAACCGGACGCTTGCCTCGGTGTGGTCGGGGTGCCGGTGCGTAATGAGCACCAGTTCAACAGTTCCGGCAGAGGCCAGCAGCTGCAGGTGCGCTTCATCCAGGGGCCCGGGGTCCACCACCACCACATGCTCCGAATCCTCAGCAGCAATCACATAGCTGTTGGTTCCCTCCAGGCTCATGGGACCGGGGTTCGGTGCCAGGGCAAAGCGGGTCAGCGGACTGCTGCGGGTCAGGGTGGTGGTGGACATCGGGTTCCTTTGTTAAGCCGGGTTTAGGCCAGGCGGGTCAGCCAGCCGTGGGTATCCTCCACGGTGCCGGTCTGGACGCCCAGAAGCTGTTCGCGGATGGACATGGTGACAGGGCCGGCAACGGCGTCGGCCGATCCAATGGTCTCGGTTTCAGTCTTCAGCTCACCCACCGGAGTGATGACAGCAGCTGTGCCGCAGGCAAAGACCTCGGTAATGTCGCCGGAAGCAACGCCGTCGCGCCACTCATCCAGGGTGATCTTGCGTTCCTGGACATTCATGCCGCGGTCGCGGCCCAGCTGCAGAACCGATGAGCGGGTGACGCCGTGCAGGATGGTGCCGGACAGTGCCGGTGTGACCAGGGTGCCGTCCTTGAAGACAAAGAAGACGTTCATGCCGCCGAGTTCTTCCACGGCGTTGTCATTGGCCGCGTCCAGGAAGAGCACCTGCTTGCAGCCGTGGGCTTCGCCCTCCATCTGGGCGATGAGGGAAGCGGCGTAATTGCCGCCGCACTTGGCTTCGCCGGTGCCGCCGATACCTGCACGGGCGTACTTGGTGGAAAGCCAGATGGACACGGGCTTCAGCTCACCGCCGAAGTAGTTGCCTGCCGGGGAAGCAATAACCCGGTAGGAAACCTCACGGGCGGGGCGAACACCCAGGAACGCTTCGGTGGCGATCATGAACGGGCGCAGGTACAGCGCAGCGCCGTCGCCTTCGGGGATCCAGTCTGAATCCACCGACACCAGCCGGCGCAGCGATTCAAGGAACAGTTCCTCCGGCAGCTCCGGCAGGGCCAGGCGGCGGGCGGAAAGGTTCATGCGGGCGGCGTTGGCCTCGGGGCGGAAGGTCCACACCGAGCCGTCAGCGTGCCTGTAGGCCTTGAGTCCTTCGAAGATCTCCTGGCCGTAGTGCAGCACGGCGGCGGCCGGATCCATGGCAATGGGGCCGTACGGCTCAATCCGTGCGTTCTGCCAGGCACCGGTGCCGGTTTCATCAGCCTTGTAGTCGATAACTGCGGTGTGATCCGTGAAGTAGTCCCCGAATCCGGGGTTCGCCAGTATGGCCGCACGCTCCTGCGCCGACTTCGGGTGGGCAGAGAGCTGCTGGGAGAATTCCAGAGCGCTGACAGACATTTTTCCTCCACGGTGGGCGGCGCGGGCCGTCCGACGAATTGGTTATTGGTACGTCCCGAGCTTATGACACTGCTGAAGCAATGGCATTGCCGACTTCCGCAGTGGTGCGCGGTTCCCCGGTGCGTGCCGCAAGGTCCTGCTCCACGGCCTCTTCCACGCGGGAGGCTTCTTTGTCCAGCCCGAGGTGGCGCAGCAGCAGCGCCGCGGAGAGGATAGCTGCCGTGGGGTCGGCTTTCTGCCGGCCCGCAATGTCGGGGGCGGAGCCGTGCACCGGTTCAAACATGGAGGGAAAAGTACCGTCCATATTGATGTTGCCGGATGCCGCCAGCCCGATCCCGCCGGTCACCGCAGCGGCCAGGTCCGTGATGATGTCGCCGAAGAGGTTGTCCGTGACGATGACGTCAAAACGTGACGGGTCAGTCACCAGGAAGATGGTTGCCGCGTCCACGTGCAGGTAGTCATGGCTGACCTCCGGGAACTCGGCGGCGACGCGTTCCACGGTGCGCTTCCAGAGCCGGCCGGCATAGACCAGCACGTTGTGCTTATGCACCAGGGTGAGCTTTTTGCGCGGACGCTCGCTGGCGCGGCGGAAGGCATCCCGGACCACGCGCTCCACACCGTAGGCCGTATTGAGGGAGACCTCGGTGGCAACCTCCTGCGGAGTTCCTTCGCGGAGCACTCCCCCGTTGCCGGTATAGGGACCCTCGGTGCCCTCGCGGACCACGATGAAGTCCACATTGCCGGGGTTCGCCAACGGACTGCCAACGCCGGGGTACAGCCGCGAGGGACGCAGATTCACGTAGTGGTCCAGGTTGAAGCGCAGCTTGAGCAGCATTTCCCGCTCCAGCAGGCCGGACGGAATGCTCTTATCCCCCGGAGCCGCCCCTACCGCGCCGAACAGGATGGCGTCATGGCCTTTGAGTGCCTCCAGGGTGGAGTCCGGCAGGGTTTCACCCGTGGCCAGCCAATGCTCGGCGCCGAGCGGATACTCAGTAAGTTCCAAACTCACGGGGCCGCCCTCAGTCACCGCAAGGAGTACCTTGACGGCCTCGGCAGTGACTTCAGGACCGATGCCGTCACCGGGGATGACGGCCAGGGAAACAGTGGAGGACTCTTCGCTCATGCCGCCATTCTAGGAAGAGTGTCCATATCGCGGGCAAACCGTTCCACATACTGGACGCGTGGAGAGATCAGCCCCTGGCATGAGGACCACCCCGTCCGTCAGGGCCTAAAGTTGGTGACCATGCTCGTGCACCGCCGAATCCAAGCCTGGCTGCAGGCCAATCCGTTCAAGGTTGACGCCGCTCTCATGCTGTTCAGCGTCCTGATCTTTGTGGTTTCAGCGGCGACCATCAGTGCGCGTCCGGTTTTCGACATGCTCCTTTCCCTGGGCATTGTGGTGCCCCTGGCGTGGCGCCGAACCCGCCCGGTGCTGTCCGGCAGCATCACCGCCTTCTTCTGCCTGATACAGGTGATCTTCAGCGCTTCGCCCCTGCCGGCGGACTTTACGGTTCTGGCCACGGTTTATGCGCTGGCCGCCTACGCGCCGCGCTGGGCAAGCCTGGGCGGACTGGTCCTGGCACTGGTGGGCGGGATGTTGTTTGTGTTCCGCTACTTCGCCAATCCCCTTGAGGGTTTGGGGAGCATGAGCGCAGCCATGTTTGTCTTCAACGTCATTGCCTTCGATGCCGTGATCCTGGTGGCCTGGACCTTCGGTGACCTGGCCCGCACCCGCAGATTGGCCCTGCAGGCTCTGGAGGACAGGGCACGGCGCCTCGAAACCGAACGCCAGCAGGAACGCGATCTTGCCGCCGCTGACGAGCGCACCCACATTGCCCGGGAAATGCACGACATCGTGGCCCACTCCCTCTCCGTCATCATCACCCAGGCCGACGGCGCCCGGTATGCGAGCGCCCAGGATCCCGAGATTGCTGCCAAGACGCTCGGCACCATCGCTGAGACCGGCCGCGCGTCGCTGCGGGAAATGCGGCGACTGCTGGGCGTGCTGCGCGGCGATGAGCTGGCGTCCACACGCCCGCTTCCGTCGCTGGCCGACGTTGACTCCCTGGTGGACGCCGTCAAGCGTGCCGGCCTGGAGGTAGACGTCATCCGGATGGGAAACATGCGCCGCCAGCTTCCCGCCGGAGCTGAACTCACCGCCTACCGGGTGATCCAGGAATCCCTGACCAACGTGCTCAAGCACGCCGGCCCCTCGGTGCGGGCCCAAGTGGAACTGGAGTGGACGTCCCGCGGTTTGGAGGTCCGGGTGCACGACGACGGGCGCGGCGCCGGAGCGGACGGACCGCCGCCTCCCCCGGGTGCCGGCTCCGGCCAGGGCATCAATGGCATGACGGAGCGGGTGGCGCTCTACGATGGAAAACTGGTTGCCGCGCCCGCCGCCGGCGGAGGATTCCGCGTCACCGCATTCATTCCCTACACGGAGGCCTGAGCATGACCGGCACCCCCGCCACCCCGTTCAGCAGCTACACACCCGATTCATCCGGTTCTGATCCCATCCGGGTGGTCCTGGTCGATGACCAGCAACTGGTCCGCGGCGGTTTCAAGATGCTGATCAATTCCCAGCCCGACCTCACTGTGGTGGCCGAGGCAGGCAACGGCGAGGAAGCGGTGCGTGCGCTCTCCACCGTGCGCGCCGACGTCGTCCTCATGGATGTGCGCATGCCGGGGATGGACGGCATCGAGGCTACCTCCCGGATCCTGGAGCGGGCCGCCGCGCAGCCCAGGGGTTCCAGCGACGCCGAGCTCAAGGTGGTGGTGCTGACCACGTTCGACCTGGACGAGTACGCCCTGTCCGCGATCCGGGCCGGTGCCAGCGGCTTCCTGCTCAAAGATGCCCCGCCGGAGGAACTCCTCGACGCCATCCGCACCGTGTACCGCGGTGACGCGGTGATTGCGCCGTCGACCACCCGCCGGCTGCTGGACCACGTGGCTCCGCTGCTCCGCGAACCCACCGCCGAGGTGAGCAGGCACGCGGCCGACGTCGAACGCCTCACCCCGCGCGAGCGCGAAGTCTTCGGGCTGATCGCGCAGGGGCTCTCCAATCCCGAAATCGCGGCCCGCCTCTTCCTCTCCGACGCCACGGTGAAAACCCACGTGGGCCACATCCTGGCGAAGCTTGGCGCCCGGGACCGGGTGCAGGCTGTGGTGATCGCCTACGAGACAGGTATCGTCGCACCGTAGAACCGGGGCGCCCCGGCGCCCCCCCTGATCAGGGAGGCTGCCGTGCCCGCTGAAACCGACGTCCGTTCCTTCTGCCTTGGGCTGCCCGGAGTGAGCGAACGGCTCAGCTGGCAGCAGCCCGCGTGGTTTGCCCGGAGCCTGATGGCGCGTATCTGGGAGGACGGGGTTCTGACCGTCAAATCCCCGGAACGGGAAGCACTTGCCGCCACGGCCCCGGAGACTTTTTTCTGGACCCCGCACCACGACCGTTCGCCGCTCCTGGTGCTGGTGCGGCTGGACCGGGTGGACCGCGGTGAGCTGGAGGAACTGCTGCTGGAGTCCTACCGGCTGGCAGGCCCGCTTCCACCCACGGTATGAGACGGAGGCGTGCTGATCCCCGCCCCTCCTCCGATGCTTCGGCAACCGGCCGAGGAATAACGTAGTTGGTATGACAACCCTTACTGAGAAATCTTCCGTGCCCGGCGGCACCACGGCCGCCGCTGCCGCCCGGTCCCTGAACAAGACCTACGGCTCCGGGGACACCGCCGTCCATGCGCTGTCCAACGTTGATGTCACCTTTGAAGCCGGCACCTTCACTGCCATCATGGGACCGTCCGGATCCGGCAAATCCACCCTCATGCACTGCCTCGCGGGACTGGACACGGCTGACTCCGGCCGGATCTGGATCGGGGACACGGAGATCACCTCCCTTAAGGACTCCGAGCTGACCCGCCTGCGCCGCGACAGCGTGGGCTTTGTGTTCCAGTCCTTCAACCTGGTGCCCACCCTCACGGCCGAGCAGAACATCACGCTGCCCGTGGCCCTGGCCAACGGCAAGGTGGACCAGCCGTGGCTGGACTACATCACTGAGACCCTGGGTTTGACCGGCCGGCTCAAGCACCGCCCCCACGAGCTCTCCGGCGGACAGCAGCAGCGCGTTGCCGTCGCCCGCGCCCTGCTGACCCGCCCCCATGTGGTCTTCGGAGACGAGCCCACCGGCAACCTGGATTCAAAGTCCGGCGCCGAAGTGCTGTCCCTGCTGCGCCGCTCCACCCGGGAAATGGGCCAGAGCATCATCATGGTCACCCACGATCCGGTCGCCGCCTCCTACGCGGACCGCGTGGTCCTGATGAACGACGGCGCCCTGGTGGGCGAGCTGGCCAACCCGACGCCGGAGACCGTGCTCGCCGCCCTGACCAAACTGGGAGCCTAGGCGATGCTGCAGGTAGCCCTGGCGCAGGTGCGCCTCAACGCCCGGCGGTTCATCGCCGTCTCACTTGCCGTGATGATCGCCGTCGGATTCCTGACCGCCACGCTGGTCATCAACTCCTCGTCAAAGGCCTCGCTGACCCAGAGCGTGGGTGAGGGTTTCCGGAACGCAGATCTGATCCTCAACGGCAACCTGTACCGCTCCGACCCGGTGGTGCTGAACGAAGACACGGTCGACGTCGTCAGCAACCTTCCCGGGGTAGAGGGTGTCTACGCTGTTCAGCAGGGTTACGCCAGCTTCGGCACGGGGCGTGACACGGTCTACGCCCAGATGGACAGCATTCCGGAGCACGCACCGCTCTTCCCCGCCGATGTCATCGACGGTTCGCTGCCGGTATCCGACGGCGAGGTAGCCGTAGACAGCAACACGGCCGAGCGCCGGGGCCTGGCAAAAGGATCGGTACTGAACCTCACCGGCGGCCCGGACGAAGCTTCGGCAAAGCTGACCGTCACCGCCCTGGTTGCGCCCTCCAACGATCCCACCAGCATGGGCACTCCCCAGCTCTACGCGACCGGTGCCACCGCGGCGTTGTTCGCCAACACCGAAGACGGGTTCGACACCATTCAGCTGGCACTTGCCGACGGCGCCAGGGCGGACGAGGTACGGGCCGCCGCGGAGCAGGAACTTTCAGCCGCCGGCATGGACGAAGTTGTTGTCCGCACTGCCCCGGAACAGACCGACGCCGTCGTAGCCATGTACACCGGCGGAGACGACGCCCTGACCCTCATCCTGCTGGCCTTCGCGGCCGTCGCCGTACTGGTCTGCGCCCTGGTGGTCTCCAACACCTTCTCCGTACTGGTGGCCCAGCGCACCCGGGAACTCGCTCTGCTGCGCTGCATCGGTGCGGAACGTTCCCAGATCCGCCGCTCCGTCCTCGCGGAAGCCCTGATCGTGGGCAGCGTGGCATCGGTTGCCGGTGTCCTGGCCGCCGTTGCCCTGGTGGGCGGCATCATCGCCTACCTGCAGACCGTTCCTGAAAGCGGCTTCGCCACGCTGGCTGTCTCCCCCGTGTCGGTTGTCGCCGGGCTGCTGGTTGGCGTCCTGATGACTGTCCTGGCCGCACTGGTTCCGGCCCGCGCCGCTACCGCTGTTGCCCCGCTGGCTGCCCTGCGGCCTGCCGAAGACGTGCGGGCCGGATCAAAACGCGGCCGGGTCCGCCTGGTTGCCGGGCTGGTGCTGCTGGCCGGCGGAGCCGCCCTCCTGGCAGCCGGCGCGGTATCCGCGGACCTTCTGGTGGCGCTTCCCGGCGGCATCCTTAGCTTTGTGGGTGTGCTGATGTGTGCCACCCTCTTTGTGCCGTCGCTGGTGCGGACTGTCGGTTCGCTGGCCGCGCCGCTGGGTGTGCCCGGGAAACTCGCCGCCGTCAACGCCGTCCGGAATCCCCAGCGCACCTCGGCCACGGCCTCGGCCCTCCTGATCGGCGTGACCCTCGTGACCATGATGATGACCGGAGCCGCAACCGTGCGGACGTCCCTGGACAGCATGTTGGCCGGAGAGTTCCCGGTGGATGTGAGCGTCGCCGGGCAGGACCGTGCGTTTACCGCAGCTGATGCGGATACCGCACGTGCCGTCGAGGGGGTACAGGATGCCGTCCTGGTACCTGTGGCAGGAACCACCGATTCGGAAACCTACGGGGCGTATGACGTTTACAGTCTTGATCCCGCCGACGCAGCGAAGGTCCTGCAGGATTCGAACCTGGTCCTGGCGGATGACACCATCCTGATGCCGCAGGGGGTTGAGGATGAAACCCTGACGGTTACCGGGGCAACCTCCAGCGTGGAGCTGAAGGTCCTGGTCTCGGAGGACAAAATGCTGCGGCCGCTGATCACGGCTGACACGGCCGAGGCCCTGGGTGGCCCCGCGCCGGTGGCCGACTCCGCGGATTACGTTCCGATGCCGCAGCTCTGGCTGTCCGTGAAGGACGGTTTGAATACCACTGCCTTGATTGATCTGCGCGCCGATCTCGCTGAACAGCTGGACGTGGAGGAGTACACCGTCACCGGCTCCGCTATTGAGCGGGCTGCGTATGAACAGGTCATCAATGTCCTGCTGATGGTGGTCACCGGGCTGCTGGGCGTCGCCGTGGTGATTGCCCTGGTGGGCGTGGCAAACACGCTCTCCCTGTCAGTACTGGAACGCACCCGCGAATCCTCCCTGCTGCGCGCACTGGGCCTGACCCGCGGACAGCTGCGCGGCATGCTGGCACTCGAAGCCGTCCTCATTGCAGGAGTCGCGGCGCTGATGGGCAGCGTACTCGGATCGGTATACGGCTGGCTCGGAGCGCAGTCGGCGCTGGGCACCTTTGCCTCCGTGGCACTCTCCCTCCCGTGGCTGCAGCTGCTCGGCGTCCTGGCCGTGGCACTGTTGGCCGGGCTGGCCGCCTCGGTCCTCCCGGCCCGCCGTGCCGCCCGCCTGTCCCCGGTGGCCGGACTGGCCGCCGACTAACCGCCGCAGCGGGTTCCCGGGCCGGTCACGCGGCCCGGGAACTCGCGGCCGGCAGAGTGATCTGACAGGATAATAAGCAGCCTGATCATCACGAGTCGAAGGAGTACTGATGTCCACCCCCGGAAACGCCTGGAAACCTGCCCACGCATCCCTCTCCGCATATCTGGATGACCATCTGCTCGGTGCGGAAACCGGGGTTCGGCTGTTCAGCGCGGCCCGCCGGACCTGGGAGGGCTCCGAGTATGAGCAGACCTTCGCTGACCTGGCAGCCGAAATCTCCGGGGAACGGGATGAACTGGAGCAGCTGATCCTGGCCCTGGGCTACCGGCGGAACAAGTTCAAGAAGGCTGTGGCGATGGCCGGAGCCGTTACCGGGAAGCTGGGACCGATCAATCCGCTCAGCACCGGAGGCGGCACCACGGGCCAGTTTGAACTGGAAACCCTGCAGTCCATCGTTCGGGCCAAGGAGTGCCTGTGGCGGACCCTGCTGGCGCTGTCCCCGCACGACCACCGGTTCAATCCGGCCCGGCTTCAGGAAATGATTGACATGGCCGGCCGGCAGCAGGATGCCGTGGCCCGGGTGATGGAAGAAACCGCACCGGAACGGTTCCTGACCGGCACCCTCGCGGCGCAGTCCTAGGCTTCAGCGCCTGCCGGCAACGAAAGAGTGCCCTCCTGATCGGTTCAGGAGGGCACTCATTCGTTGTTGGGCTGATTCGTTGTTGAGGAGGTTGCCGGCCGCGTTACTCGGCAGGCTCCTCGTACTTCGGGAAGATCGGGGCGGGAGCCGGCAGCGGTGTACCCGGGACCAGCGGAGTGCCGATCGCGCTGAAGCGGCGGGCGGCGTCGTCGTCCTGGCCCAGGACCCCCAGCAGCTTGGCTGCGCTGTCAGGCATCACGGGCTGGATGAGGATGGCCACGATCCGCAGCACCTCCAGCGTCACGTAGAGCACCGTGTTCATGCGTTCGACGTCGGTCTTCCGCAGCACCCAGGGCGCCTGCTCGGCGAAGTAGGCGTTGGTGTCGCCGAGGACCTTCCAGGTGGCTTCGAGCGCACCGTGGAAATCCTGGACGTCGTAGGCCCTGCGGGAGATCTCCAGAAGCTCGCCGGCGGCGGCCAGGATGGCCCGGTCCTCATCGGTGAATTCGCCGGGCTGCGGCACTGCGGCACCGCAGTTCTTGGACACCATGGACAGCGAGCGCTGGGCCAGGTTGCCCAGGTTGTTGGCGAGGTCCGAATTCATCCGGCCCACCACTGCCTCGTGGCTGTAGGAGCCGTCGCCGCCGAAGGGCACCTCGCGCAGCAGGAAGAAGCGCACGGAGTCCAGGCCGTACTGGTCCGCCCACTCCTTGGGCGCCACCACGTTCCCCAGGGACTTGGACATTTTCACGCCCTTGTTGTGCAGGAAGCCGTGGATCATCACGCGCTTGGGCAGTTCCAGGTCCGCGGACATCAGGAACGCCGGCCAGAAGATGGCATGGAAGCGGGAGATGTCCTTGCCGATGACGTGGACGTCAGCGGGCCAGTATTTCCGGAAGGACTCCGACTCGGTGTCGGGGAAGCCGACGCCGGTGAGGTAGTTGGTGAGCGCGTCCACCCACACGTACATCACGTGCTCGGGATTGCCCGGAACCGGAACACCCCAGTCGAAGGTGGTGCGGGAGATGGAGAGGTCCTCGAGGCCGCCCTTGACGAAGCTGATGACTTCGTTGAATTTGGACTGCGGAGCGGCGAAGTTCGGCTGGGACTCGTACAGCGCCAGCAGCTTGTCCTGGTAGGCGGAGAGGCGGAAGAAGTAGCTTTCCTCCTCGGTCCAGGTCACTTCGGTGTCCGTCTCCCTGGAGTAGCGGACGCCGTCTTCACGGACTTCGGTTTCATCCTCGGAGTAGTAGGCCTCATCCCGGACCGAGTACCAGCCGGCGTACTTGGAGAGGTAAATGTCGCCCTTCTCCTCCATCCGCTTCCAGATGGCCTGCGCTGCGGCGTAGTGATCCTTGTCCGTGGTACGGATGAAGCGGTCGTGGGAGATATTCAGGTCCCGGCTCATCTGCTGGAAGGCAGAGGAGTTCCGGTCCGCCAGTTCCTTGGCGGTGATGCCTTCCTTGTCCGCCGACTGCTGCATCTTCAGGCCGTGCTCATCGGTGCCGGTCATAAAGAAGACGTCGTAACCGTCCAGCCGCTTGAAGCGGGCCATGGCGTCGGTGGCGATGGCCTCGTAGGCATGGCCGATATGGGGCACTCCGTTGGGATAGGAGATGGCCGTGGTGATGTAGAACGGGGTCTGGGAATCGGAAGAAGTCACATAAGAAAATTACCCTGTTTTGCCCGTCGGTGTCGCTTCGGGCGGTTCCGGGTCACTGTGCCGGGAAGCACGGGACGTTGCTTGACTGTCTGTTTGCTTCGGTGCGCTGTTGCGGAATGAAGGCGTTCGCAATATCCCGGTACAAGGGGCCGCTGCAGGAAACGGAGATGCCCGAGCCCAAGATGGGTGAGAACGATGTGCTTGTTGAGGTGCATACCGCGGGCGTCAACCATCTGGATGAGATGATCCGTTCCGGTGAGTTCAAGCGGATCCTGCACTACAGGATGCCGCTGATCCTGGGCAATGAAGTGGCACGGACTGTGGTTCGGGCAGGCGGCTCGGTCAGCAGCTTCGCCCCCGGCGACACTGTCTATGCCCGGCCCCGAAGGGACCGCATCGGGACCTTCGCTGAACGGATATCCATTGACGAGAAGGATCTGGCTCCAACGCCGGTCTCACTGGACCTGACCGCAGCCGGTTCGCTCCCGCTGGTGGCGCTGACGGCCTGGCAGGTCCTGATTGAGCGCGGCAACGTTCAGCCCGGACAAAAGGTCCTCATCCACTCAGGGGCGGGCGGCGTCGGATCGATCGCCATCCAGCTGGCCAAGCATCTGGGCGCTGAGGTGGCAACAACTGCCGGCGGCTCTAACGCCGACTTTGTGCGCAGCCTCGGCGCAGACACAGTCATCGACTACCGGACCTCCGACTTCGAGCAGCTGCTGCATGGTTATGATCTGGTGCTGGACACTCTGGGCGGCAGGAACCTGGAAAAGTCCCTGCGCGTCCTGCGCCCGGGCGGCAAAGCCATAGGCATTGCCGGCCCGCCGGATGCGGCGTTTGCCCGCGAAACAGGCCTAAACCCGCTGATGCGGCTGGCTCTTGCCGGGCTCAGTGCCGGGGTTCGGCGTCGGGCCAGGAAACTGGGTGTCAGCTACGAATTCCTGTTTATGCACGCCAGCGGCGATCAGCTTCGCCGCGTCACGGCACTGGTTGACGAAGGCGTCCTGAGCCCGGTGGTTGGCAGGGTATTTCCCTTTGACCAAACGCCGGAGGCGCTGGAATCACTGCGAAAGGGCGGGATGCAGGGGAAAGTGGTGGTCAGCCGGGGCTGATCACGCGGTCATAGTGTATTCGGCTGTGTCGAACCGGGCGAGGTAGCCCAGGCCCAGCAGCACTGCGGCGGGGACTGCCGCAGTGCTATACACAGGCAGTGCCGCCGCGGCAGCCAGGTCCGGGGACCAGCCCGGTCCCCTCCCCAGCAGTCCGAACAATCCCAAACTGCAGGCGATCACCGGCACGGACAGGGTGATTTCGACCAGCGTCCGCCCCCTGTGCCGCCGGTAGCGCGTCTTGAACAGGAGAAGAAGGGGGAGCAGCGGCAGCACCAAAAGTACTTCGATCGGGAACCCCGCAAACGCAAGATAGAACAGCGCGAGGGCGGCAGCAAAGCCGGTGCCGCCGGCCACCGGAGCGGATGCCGCATACAGAAGAACGTGCCGCGCGCCCTTCGGGAGTCCGCCCCGCACTCCGTACAGCGCAGTGATGAGTGCCCAGGCCGGAAGGAAAGCTACGGCCAGGCCGGTAGACAACCCGGGGCCGGTAAGCAACAGCAGGATGATCACCAGAAGTACCGGAAGCGCATAAATGACGGCGCGGAGCCGAAGCGCCGGCGGACGGACGGGAAGGAACACCGCAAGTCCCGTCAGCGCGGCACCGCTTCCATAGATGAGAGCGGCACCCGGCTCAGCTCCTCCCCCTCCGCTGCTCCCGCCGCCGGACCATGAGACCAGGGCAAACGTGCTCAGCCACGCCAGCAGCAGGGCGGGGCCGAACCAGCTGCGTTCCAAGGGTGTTGCCCGTTCCACCGTGATGTTTTCAGCCGGACCCCTGGCCATCTGTTCTCTCCCCCTGGTGCTCCGGGCTCAGCGGAACACCCGATGGGGTCAGTGTAACGGGAGCTGCGTTTTTCCCCCTGCACCGGATCCGGTGTCCAGTACACCTGTCAGGACCGGACCCGTCGCTGCCAGCCCCGCGCGCACCAGCACCACCCCGGCTGCCACCGATACGGCCAGGAAGATCATGGTCACCGGTGCGAACAGCAGGGCTGCGCCGATGATCGGAAAGAGCAGCACCGCGGGCACGGCGCAGGAGACCAGGCTGACCAGCAGCACCGGCTGCATCACGGCTCCGATGCGGGCCGCATCGATGACCTCGCGCGGCATGCCCGTCTTGGCCAGGCTGCGGTACAGCTCCGCCCGGTCCAGGACGGTTGCCGCCTGGTTGATGCCGGCCGAGCAGGCCACCATGAGGAAGCCGGCGATGACGGTGATGAAGACACCCGTCATGATGTCCTGCAGCAGGAAGTCCTCCGGTCCCTCTGCTTGGGCTCCCTGCAGGGCCGCGGCACCGGCGCCGGCAATGACAGCGGTAAAGCAGACCATCGACAAGGCGCTCACCTGCCGCCACGCCGCCTTCGGGGAATCGAGCACAATCCGCGCGGCAAGAAGGGCCTGCGGCGTTTGCGCCCGTTTCAGCCGGCGCCGGGCTGAAACACCCACCAGCCACGGACCCGCCAGGTTCAGGACAGACATCCCGGCGGCGAACACCCCAAAAATAATCATGAGGCCAAGTGCTGCCCCCGCGCCGGGGATCACCAGGGCCAGGACACAGAGCCCCAGAACGGCAACGGCTATTCCGGCCCGGCTCCAGTGCACCTTCTGCGCTTTGGCTCTGGTCCGCACTCCCAGCGGTGAAACCGTCACCCGCCGCAGGCCGACGGCGGAGCTGACCGCGGCCAGGAGGACCACCGCCGCAACGGTTGCGGTCCCGGCGCCCGGGTTCAGCCAGTAGGCAGCGCCCAGCGGTGCGCCGCGGAAATGTATCAGCTGGACGAACGGTGCGAGCACCACATAGCCGGCCACTCCTGCCAGCGCGCCGGCCAGCGCCTGCGCTCCGGCCTCCAGGACCGTCACCCGGCGAACCGTTGCGGCGGAAGCACCCAGCAGGCGCAGCGTTGAGAGGTGCTCATCGCGGCGGCGGGCGGCGAGCCGTGCGGCTGATCCTCCGAGGGTGATCAGCGGAAGGACCAGCAGGATAAGCGCAAACCCGGCCAGCAGCAGGTACAGGTCACCCTCCTCATCCCCCCACTGCAGGAAGGACAGGGATCCAGCCAGGACCGTCAGCAGCAGGGTGGTGACCACGGCGAAGGATGCGGCCGGCAGGAGCGCGGCTGTCCGCCCGGCGGTACCGGGACGGTTCAGCAGCCAGGTAATACGCAGCGGTACGGCCAGCGGAGAAGAGTCCACTGCGCGGATCAGAGCGGAGGCCATGGCGGTCATCGGCGGATTCCCGCTGCACCGGATGTGTCCGCGACAACGACGCCGTCGGCCAGGGTGATGATGCGGCCGCACCAGCGGGCCACTTCGGAATCATGGGTGACCACCACCAGAGCCCGCCCGGTTCCCTGCACTGTCCGCAGCAGCCGTTCCATGACCTCCGCCGAGGTGCGGGAATCCAGGGCACCCGTGGGTTCGTCGGCGAACAGCATCCGGGCACCGGTGACCTGTGCCCGGGCGATGGCCACCCGCTGTGCCTGTCCGCCGGACAGTTCCCCAATCCGCCGTTCCGCCATGCCGGCCAGTCCCAGGTCAGCCAGGGCGTTGGCGGCAGCCTGCTCCGCCTGCGGGCGGGGCGTGCCGTCAAGCATGAGGGCCAGGGCCACGTTCTCCCCCGCAGTGAGCTCGGGTATGAGCAGTCCCTGCTGGAAGACGAAGCCGAACTCCCGCCGCCGCAGGGCCGACCGGGCGTCGTCATTCAGGGCCGTGACCTCGAGGGGCGGCGCTGTGTCCCGGAACAGCCGGACCCGGCCGGCGTCCGGCGGGATGATGCCCGCCAGACAGTGCAGCAGGGTGGTCTTTCCTGAACCGGAGGCTCCCATGACGGCAAGCGACTCCCCGGGCCGGACAGTGAGGCTGACGCCGGCCAGCGCCGGAGCGCCGCCGTACGTCTTGATCAGGTTTTCGGCCGCCAGCAGGGGCGCACCGGACATGGATGCAGTCATGCCCCCATGCTTTCCTGCCCGGGCAGGCGGCGCCTCGGAGGACGGCATGAATCCGGACGCCTGCCGTCTCCTACCGCGGGTGGAGAAATAGATGGCGCATCCGATGCCTAAAGGACCTTCCGGAAATCCTCAGTGCAGATCAAGGGCTCAAAAAGGCATTCTCGGGGGTCTTGGCCCCGTCATCTGCACGAGAGACTTTTGATGTCCCCGGATCTGCACGAAGGATGGTCCGGGGCCGGCTAAGGCCAAGAAACCGGCAGGGACCGGCCCGCCGAAACGGAACCGGTCCCTGCTGCCCGTGGTGCTGCCGCCGGCGATGGAGCCGCAGTGCGGAACTAGCCCTGCAGGTCCACTTCGCGGACCACGGTGGCGCCGATTTCGGTGCGCAGGGTTTCCAGCACGTCCTGCGGGACGGAGGAATCCACGGTCAGCAGCGACAGCGCCTGGCCGCCCTCTGTGCTGCGGGCCACCTGCATGCCTGCAATGTTGATGTCCTTCTCGCCCAGGATCCGGCCCAGGGCACCGATGACGCCGGGACGGTCGGCGTAGATCAGCACCAGCAGGTGGTCGCTGATCGGGATTTCCAGGTCGTAGCCGTTGACGCCTACGAGCTTTTCGATCTGCTTGGGACCTGTCAGGGTGCCGGCGACTTCCAGCTGGGTGCCGTCCGAGAGCGCGCCGCGGATGGTCAGCACGTTGCGGTAGTCATCCACATCCGGGGTCTTGAGCAGACGCACCTCGATGCCGCGCTGCTCGGCCAGGACCGGAGCGTTCACATAGGAGACCTGTTCGGACACGATATCCGTGAAGATGCCCTTCAGTGCTGCCAGTTCCAGCGCCTTCACGTCCAGCGCAGCGATCTCGCCGGCCACCTCAATGTCGATGGCGGTAACGGAATCGGAGGAGAGTGCGGTGAAGATGCGTCCGAGCTTTTCGATCAGCGGAATCCCCGGGCGGACGTCCTCGGCAATGATGCCGCCGGCTACGTTCACGGCGTCGGGCACCAGTTCCCCGGCCAGGGCCAGGCGGACGGACTTCGCCACGGAGACGCCGGCCTTTTCCTGGGCTTCCGCGGTGGAGGCGCCCAGGTGCGGGGTGACAATGACGTTGTCCAGGGCCTGGAACGGCAGGTCGGTGGAGGGCTCCTTCACAAAGACGTCCACGCCGGCGCCGGCGATCTTGCCTTCGGTGAGCGCCGTGAAGAGGGCGTCTTCGTCCACGAGGCCGCCGCGGGCCACGTTCACCACGTAGGCGGTGTCCTTCATCTTGTCGAAGGCCTCCGCGCCGAGCATACCCAGCGTCTCGGGGGTCTTGGGCATGTGGATGGTGACGAAGTCCGCCTGCTCCAGCAGCTCGTCCAGGGTCACCAGCTTTACATTGAGCTGGGCGGCCCGGGCGGGGGTGATGTACGGGTCATAGGCAAGAATTTCGGTGCCGAAGCCCTGCAGCCGGGCGGCCACCAGGGCGCCGATGCGGCCCAGGCCGATGATGCCGATCTTCTTTTCATACAGCTCAGTGCCGGAGTACTTGGAGCGCTTCCACTCGCCGCCCTTGAGCGCGGCGCTGGCCTGCGGGATATGGCGGGCCAGGGACAGGATGTGGCCGACGGTCAGTTCGGCGGCGGAGATAATGTTCGACGTCGGAGCGTTGACCACCATGACACCGGCCTGGGTGGCAGCTTTGATGTCCACGTTGTCCAGACCGACACCTGCCCGGGCAATGACCTTGAGGTTCTTCGCGGCGGCGATGGCTTCGGCATCCACCTGGGTCGCGGAACGCACCAGGATGGCATCCACATCCGCAATGGCGGAGAGCAGCTGCGAGCGGTCCGCTCCGTTGGCGGAACGGATCTCGAAGTCCGGGCCCAGGGCCTGGACCGTGGCCGGGGAAAGTTCTTCCGCAATAAGTACGACGGGTTTGGTGGCTGTCACCGGTGACCTCTTTAGCTGTGGTGGATTCTGGTGGGGATCTTGGTGAAGCGTTTTTCTGCGCAAAGAGGCCGGACCCGTTCAACCGGGCCCGGCCTCTTTACCGAAACGGCTTGCTGTTTTCGAGCTTATCGTTTCGCTGTTGGGCGCACTTAATCGTGTGCTCTGTGTTACCGGCAGGTTACCGGCTCACCTGCAATGGCAGGGCTGCCTAGCGGGAGACGGAGCCCTCGGTGTAGTCATCCTCGGACTTGATCCAGGAGAAGAGCTTGCGCAGTTCGCGGCCGGTGGCCTCGATCGGGTGGTCTTCACCCTTCTGGCGCAGTGCCTTGAACTCCGTGGCGTCGGCGTCCTGGTCATCGATGAAGCGCTTGGCGAAGGCACCGTTCTGGATGTCCGCGAGGACAGCCTTCATGTTTTCCTTCACACTCTCGTCAATGACGCGCGGCCCGGAAACGTAGTCGCCGTACTCGGCGGTGTCAGAAACGCTCCAGCGCTGCTTGGCGATGCCGCCCTCAACCATCAGGTCAACAATGAGCTTGAGCTCGTGCAGCACCTCGAAGTACGCGACCTCCGGCTTGTAGCCGGCCTCGGTCAGCGTTTCGAAGCCGTACTGGATCAGCTGCGAGGCGCCGCCGCAGAGCACGGCCTGCTCGCCGAAGAGGTCCGTCTCGGTCTCTTCGGTAAAGGTGGTCTCGATGACGCCGGCACGGGTGCCGCCGATGGCCTTCGCGTAGGACAGCGCCAGTTCCTTGGCCTTGCCGGAAGGATTCTGCTCGACGGCGATGAGGTCGGGAACACCGCGGCCGGCTTCGAATTCGCGGCGCACAATGTGGCCCGGACCCTTGGGCGCAACCAGCGCAACGTCGACGTCTGCCGGCGGCTGGATGTAGCCGTAACGGATGTTGAAGCCGTGGCCGAAGAACAGGGCGTCACCGGCCTGCAGGTTCGGAGCGATCTCCTCGGCATACACGAAGCGCTGCACCTGGTCCGGGGTAAGCACCATGATGAGGTCAGCCTCGGCGACGGCATCGGCCACGCTGAGGACACGCAGACCCTCGGCTTCGGCCTTGGCACGGGACTTCGAGCCCTCCTTGAGGCCAACGCGGACGTCAACGCCGGAATCGCGCAGGCTGAGGGCGTGGGCGTGGCCCTGGCTTCCGTAGCCGATGACCGCGACGGTGCGTCCCTGGATGATGGACAGGTCGGCGTCGTCGTCGTAGTACATGTCAGTCACAGTGTTCTCCTACTGAAGTTTGTTGCTGTCTTGGATAAAGGTTGGGGTCGGAACGGCAGCGAAGGCCTAGGCGGTGCGCAGGTGCGCACGGTCGCCCATGGACTTGGAGCCGCGGCCAATGGCCAGCGTTCCGGATTGAACTATTTCGCGGATGCCAAAGGGTTCAAGCACTGCAAGGAGTGCGTTGAGCTTTTCGGCGGTGCCTGTGGCTTCAACGATCAGCGAGTCGGTGGACACGTCAACCACGGAAGAACGGAACAGCTCGGCTGCCTGGGTTACCTGCAGCCGGGTTGCGGCATCCGCGCGAACCTTGACCAAGATGTGGTCGCGTTGCACGGAAGACTCGGGAACCAGCTCGACAATCTTGATGACATTGACGAGCTTGTTCAGTTGTTTGGTGACCTGCTCCAGCAGGTCGCCTTCGGCCTCAACCACCACGGTGATGCGGGACAGTCCCGGCACTTCCGAGGGGCCCACGGCCAAAGAATTAATGTTGAATGCCCGGCGGGCAAACAGGGACGCAACGCGGGTCAGGACACCGGGAACGTCTTCAACCAGTACGGAAAGGGTGTGGCGTGCCATGGCCCTAGTCCTCCTCTTCCCAGGTGGGTGTCATGTTGCGGGCAATCTGGATCAGGTCATTGGACACGCCGGAGGGAACCATCGGCCACACCATTGAGTCGCGGCTGACCACAAAGTCGATGACCACCGGGCGGTCGTTGATCGCCAGGGCCTGGCGGATGGTGTCGTCAATGTCCTCTTCGCGCTCGCACCGCAGACCGGCGCAGCCGTAGGCGTCAGCGAGCTTCACGAAGTCCGGAACCCGGACAGTGTCATGGCCGGTATTCAGGTCCGTGTTGGAGTAGCGGGATTCGTAGAAGAGGGTCTGCCACTGCCGCACCATGCCCAGCGAGGAGTTGTTGATGATGGCAACCTTGATCGGGATCTTGTTGATCAGGCAGGTGGCCAGTTCCTGGTTGGTCATCTGGAAGCAGCCGTCGCCGTCAATGGCCCAGACCACGCGGTCCGGGTTGCCAACCTTGGCACCCATGGCTGCAGGCACCGAATAACCCATGGTGCCCAGGCCGCCGGAGTTCAGCCAGGCGCGGGGACGCTCGTACTTGATGAACTGCGCGGCCCACATCTGGTGCTGGCCCACGCCGGCCACGTACACACCGTCCGGTCCGGTCAGTGCACCGATGCGCTCAATGACCTTCTGCGGGGCAATCTGGCCGTCCTCGGGTTCGCTGTAACCCATCGGGTAGGTTTCGCGGAGCCGGTCAATGACCTCCCACCAGGGCGAAATGTCGGGACGCTCGACGGCGAACTGGGTACGGACGGCGTCGCAGAGTTCAGGAATGATCTCCTTGACCGACCCGACAATCGGCACGTCCGCAGGCCGGTTCTTGGAAATCTCGGCGGGGTCGATGTCCGCGTGGATGACCTTCGCTCCGGGCGCGAAGGAGGACAGGACGCCGGTGACCCGGTCATCAAAGCGCGCGCCCAGCGTGATGAGCAGGTCCGACTGCTGCAGGGCCGTGACCGCCGAAACGGAACCGTGCATACCCGGCATGCCCGCGTGCTGGCGGTGCGAGTCGGGGAAGACGCCGCGGGCCTGCAGCGTGGTGACGACGGGCGCACCCACCAGTTCCGCCAGTTCCAGCAGCTCTGCGGAGGCATTTGCCTTCAGTACGCCGCCGCCTACGTAGAACACGGGGCGGTGGGAGGCCGCGATCAGGCGTGCGGCTTCGCGCACCTGCTTGGAGTGGCCGCGGACAACGGTGCGGTAGCCGGGCAGATCAATCCGGGGCGGCCAGGAGAACGTGGTCCTGGCCTGCTGGGCGTCCTTGGAGATGTCCACCAGCACCGGACCGGGGCGGCCTGTGGTGGCAATGTGGAAGGCTTCTGCCAGGACGCGGGGAATATCATCCGCGTTGGTGACCAGGTAGGAATGCTTGGTGATGGGCATCGTGATGCCCACGATGTCCGCTTCCTGGAAGGCGTCGCTGCCGATGAAGGCGCTGGAGACCTGGCCGGTGATGGCCACCATGGGAACCGAGTCCATATGGGCGTCTGCCAGGGCGGTGACCAGGTTGGTGGCGCCGGGCCCGGAGGTGGCGATGCAGACACCGGCCTTGCCGGTGACCATGGCATACCCCTCCGCAGCGTGTCCGGCTCCCTGTTCGTGGCGAACCAGGATGTGCCGGAGCTTGGTGGAATCCATGAGCGGGTCATACGTCGGAAGAATGGCTCCGCCGGGCAGGCCGAAGATGTCCTCAACTCCCAGCTCTTCCAGTGCCCGGACAATGGCCTTGGAGCCGGTCATCTCAGTGGGCGGAACAACGTTGTTGGGGCCCTGCACCCGGGTGTCCACGGCTTCGGACGAAACGGAAACGGAAGAGGCAACATCACGTGTCTTGGCCGCGGCTGCCTTGGCGGCAACGCTGGCCTTGCTGGCCATCAGCGACGGGCTGATTGGCGATCCCTTACTCATAAAATCTTCCTTACGGATACTTATTCATGTGATCTGCTGCGACGGCCGGCCGGGCGATAGGCCCGGGACGGCTTTTCTGCTTTTGTCTGAGCCAATAAAAAAACCCCTCGTGCCGGTTGGCTCCGTAGGGGTTCGCGCGTGACGTTCTTGCAAGCTCGGCGGTTAGGCCACGCGCTTGGTAAGGACGACGGGTACGATCTGCATGCCCTTTAGTCTTCCCGTCCCCTGCGGGGGTGTCAAACTAATGAGACCGGCGTCTCATTATGTGGACAAGGTGTCCACCGCTGGCGGGGCCTCCCCGGCGGCGCCCGCCGGAAGCGGACGTCGCCGGGGCCCGTCCGACTGCTGCAGGCGTGTTCAGCCCTGCCCCCCCCCGGCTCTCACGCGGAGAACCGGGGCCGCAGGTTTTCAGCCGCAGTAGGCGCCGGTGGAGGCGGAGTTGACCAGCTTGGTGTACTTCCCGAGGACGCCGGTGGTGAACTTTCCGGGCAGCGGCTTCCAGCCGACCTTCCGGGATTCCAGCTCGGCTTCGTCAACCAGCAGGTCAAAGGTGCGCGCGGCGATGTCCACGCGGATCCGGTCGCCGTCCTTCACGAAGGCGATGGGACCGCCGTCGACAGCTTCCGGAGCCACGTGGCCGATGCACAGACCCGTGGTGCCGCCGGAGAACCGGCCGTCGGTGAGCAGCAGAACATCCTTGCCCAGTCCCGCTCCCTTGATGGCACCGGTGATCGCGAGCATTTCGCGCATGCCCGGTCCGCCCTTGGGGCCCTCATAGCGGATGACGACGACGTCGCCGGCGTGGATTTCTCCGTTGTCGAGGGCATCCAGTGCTCCCTGTTCACGTTCAAACACACGGGCGGTGCCTTCGAAGACGTCGGCGTCAAAGCCGGCGCTCTTCACCACGGCGCCTTCCGGCGCCAGGGAACCGTGCAGGACGGTGATGCCGCCGGTCTTGTGGATGGGGTTGTCCATGGCGCGCAGAACCTTGCCGTCCGGATCCGGCGGGTTGATGGACGCCAGGTTCTCCGCAACGGTCTTGCCCGTAACCGTGAGGCAGTCGCCGTGGATCAGGCCGGCGTCGAGCAGTGCCTTCATGATCACCGGCACGCCGCCGATCTTGTCGACGTCATGCATCACATACCGGCCGAAGGGCTTCAGGTCGCCCAGGTGCGGAATCCGGTCACCGATGCGGTTGAAGTCCTCGAGCGTCAGGTCCACGTGAGCCTCGCGGGCGATGGCCAGCAGGTGCAGGACCGCGTTGGTGGAACCGCCGAAGGCCATGGTGACGGCAATCGCGTTTTCGAAGGCCTTCTTGGTCATGATGTCGCGGGCGGTGATGCCCTTGCGCAGCAGGTTGACCACGGCTTCGCCGGACTTGCGGGCGAACTCGTCGCGCCGGCGGTCTGCCGAGGGCGGCGCCGCGGAGCCGGGAAGGGACATGCCCAGGGCTTCACCGATGCATGCCATGGTGTTGGCCGTATACATGCCGCCGCAGGCACCCTCGCCCGGGCAGATGGCACGTTCGATGGTGTCCAGGTCCTTGAGGCTCATCTTGCCGGCGGCACAGGCGCCTACAGCTTCAAAAGCGTCAATGAGCGTCACTTCGCGCTCGGTGCCGTCTTCCATCTTGGCGAAGCCGGGCATGATGGAACCCGCATAGAGGAACACACTGGAGAGGTCCAGGCGCGCCGCGGCCATCAGCATGCCGGGCAGGGACTTGTCGCAGCCGGCCAGCAGGATGGACCCGTCCAGGCGCTCGGCCATCATCACGGTTTCCACGGAGTCGGCAATGACTTCACGCGACACCAGGGAAAAGTGCATGCCCTCATGTCCCATGGAAATGCCGTCGGACACCGAGATGGTGCCGAACTGCATGGGGAAACCGCCGCCCGCGTGGACGCCTTCCTTGGCGCCCTGGGCCAGGCGGTTCAGGGACAGGTTGCAGGGAGTAATTTCGTTCCAGGAACTGGCGACGCCGATTTGCGGCTTGGCGAAATCGTCGTCCCCCATCCCGACCGCCCGGAACATGCCGCGGGCCGGGGCTGCATGGATCCCGTCGGTGACTACTCGGCTTCGGGGTTTGATGTCAGGGGTATTCTCCGCACTCATGCTCTGATCTTAGAACCTTTCAGTGACCGTTCCGGGGCATGTGACGGATGCATGCCCTGCTTGTTACGGCGCATGAAGCGTGCGTGACAAGCGGATGACCAACCGGCGTATTGCCGCGGCGGGCTTCCATTGTCCGAGGCGGATGTTCATAGACTGGACTAATGACTTCGGCACCAGAATTCCGCGACCAGCCTTCAAGCGATGACATCAAGGCTGTGCTCCGGCATGTGTTTGAATCTCAGATCCCCACCTACGGGGACTACAACCTGGTCTGCGCAGTGCCCGGCGGAGACGGTGCCGAAACCTACTATGTGGTGGGCTACCGGTGGCGCCCCGCCGAGCTGGTGTTCGCGCCGTTCAATACCGGAACACTGGCTGGCCTGGAGGCCCCCACAGCCGTCAACTCGACCAACCTCTCCTACACGGAGGAAGTGCACCCGGGGGACTACGAAGTGGGAACCAACACCGGACGTCTTTTCCGGTTCCGGGTGGACTCCGCGGCTCCGCTTCCGGGGATCGACGATGGCACAGAACACCGCATCATCGAACAGGCCGCGGATCTGGAGGATTTCAGCGCCTTCCTCGACCACTTCCTGACGCTGGCCTGACACCGGCTGACGCTGGCCTGATGCCGGCCCGACGCCGCGTCCCGCCCAGCCACGGCAGGCTTACGCCCACGGCCCGCGCAGCACAAGGTTCACCGGTTCTTCGCCGCGCGCCAGCCGGCCCGCCTGCTCCCCGAGCAGCTTCCGGATGCGCCGCACAAAGGCCTCCGTATTTCCTCCGACGTGCGGGGTGATGATCGCATTGGGCGCCTTCCACAGCGGGTGCTCCGCCGGCAGCGGCTCCGGATCGACGACGTCGAGCGCTGCGGACAGCCGGCCGGAGAGAACCTCCGCCGTGAGCGCGTCCGTGTCCACCACGGCTCCGCGCGCCACATTCACCACCAGCGCCCCGTCAGGCAGCGCCGCCAGGACATCACGGTCAATGAGGTGCCGGGTGTCCTCGCTCAGCGGGGTGATGACCACCAGGACATCCGCAGCTGCCGCCAGCTCCGCCAGTTCATCCACCCCGTGCACCTTTCCGTGCTGATCGGTGCGTGCCCGGCTTCCCACGCGGGTCAGTTCAACTTCGAAGGGTTCAAGGCGGCGCCCGATGGCGGATCCGATGCCGCCCACACCCACCATCAGGACCCTGCAGTCGGCCAGACCGCGGTAACGCCTGCTCTTCCACGTGCCGGTCTGCGCATTGCGTACGGCATCATCCACGCCGCGCAGGCTGGCCAGCATCAGGGTCAGTGCGAGCTCCGCGGTCCCGGCTGCATGGACGCCCGCCGCGCTGGCGACGGCAACACCGGGTCCGGCGAGTTCCGGCAGTCCGTCATATCCGGTGGTCTGCGCCTGAATCAGCCTGAGGTTGGGCACGCGGCCCAGCGCCTCACCCCAATTGTTCCCGGCCGCATACGGCAGCACGACGGCGTCGATCTCGCCGTAGGTTAGTCCGCGGGGCTCCCCCACCAGGTCCCAGACCCCGGCACGGAAGCCGTCCGGCAAAGGTTGCAGCGCTTCAAGAAGATCTTCACTGGGCACGGTAAGGGCGCGGACGGGGCGGAATGGCTCATTCATGCCTGACAGCCTAGCCCCGGGGACGGCTCTGCGCGGCGCACTCCGGCCGGCGGACTCTGGACACCGCTGCTGCACCGCCGTAACGTCGAAGACCGGTTCAGTGTGTTGTCCCCGCAGTCCATGGCTGATGCGGAACACCAGTGGAAGGGCGGGTCGAATGAAACGTTTATCTCTGTTTTCAACGTCCGCTGCTGCCGTTGCCGGACTAAGCGCCGGTGCCGCTTTTGCCCTGTTGAGACGGCTGGTGAACAACACTGCAGTGGTGCGGGCCGGCACACTGCCGGTCACTCCGGTTCCCCGGGACACCGTTTCAGCCACTGCCGTGCAGGAGCCGCAGGAGCCACAGGAGCCGGGTTCCGGCACCCCCGGGCTTCCCTCCCGAACCTGGATTGTTGATAACAGCGATGATTGGGACGGCAGCCCGCAGGAGCTAGTGGTCCCGGCCGGCACACACCGGAAGGCAGACACACCCCATCCCTGAGTTTCCGGCCGATTTCCTTTTTTCCCGGAAGTACTGGTAATGTTTCATGTCGTTGCGGAGAGCAAATCGAGCAAAAAATATGGTTTGCGATCTGTGAAAATGCACCTCTAGCTCAATTGGCAGAGCATCTGACTCTTAATCAGAGGGTTCCGGGTTCAAGTCCCGGGGGGTGCACCAAAGAGAACCCCGGCTGTTTGGCACGATGACCAAACAGCCGGGGTTTTTTCTTTCTCTCCAGGACCTTCCGGCAGCCGGCACGTCCCACGCCGTCCCGGACATGCTCAGCTCCCCGGGTGTACCGAAACCGGAGCCGGCCTATGAACTGCGTCTCACTTTGCCGATTGCACGCCTGCGCGTTAGCAGTCAGGGAAAAAGGCTGGTAACGTTGTTTGTCGTTGCGGATGACAAATCGCCGGTTTTGACCGGCGGCAGGGCATCCCGGCAAGATGCACCTCTAGCTCAATTGGCAGAGCATCTGACTCTTAATCAGAGGGTTCCGGGTTCAAGTCCCGGGGGGTGCACCACATCAAGGAGAGCGGTTCCGGTCGGTGAAATACCGGCAGGGCCGCTCTCCTTTTTTGCATTGATCCAGGTTTTGATTGACACAGATCCTTGGGCGGCACGAAGCCGTGCCCCTGCATGTCCTGACGCGGGCAACCCGGGACGGCCGGCCGTTAAGCACGAAAGGCGCGCTCCCCGCCGGGATGCGCGCCTCCCTGTAATTCCTACCCGGAGATCAGGCCCGGGTCATTTTTCCGCTTCAACACCGGGGTTGCGCGATTCATCGCCCACAGGCCCGGCGGGGGCAGCAATGGCTTCGATTTCCTCCGGGGCCACCACCGGAATAGGCAGGCCCGGAACATCGACGGCGAGTTGCCAGCGGGGATTCCCCAGCTCCCGGATGAGGTTGCGCAGCTGACCGCGCAGTTCCGAAGACATAAGTTCCTGGCCTTCGGTCAGAGTGCGCTCAATGTCGTGGGCTTCCTGCAGCGCTTCGAGCCCCTGCGGGGTAATGGACACCATGTGGCTGCGCCGGTCCAGATCATTGCGGACGCGGGTGACGTGCCCGTGAGCTTCGAGGCGGGAAAGAGTCTTGCCCATCGTCTGTGCCTGTACACGCACAATTTGAGCCAGTCTCGCCTGCGTCATGGGTCCCTGGGATTCGAGGACTCCAAGCGCGATCACTCCTGCATGGGTGACACCTATCCGGACCAGCCTCTCATTCCAGGCATGTTCGACCAGACGTGCGGCCGTAGACAAGAGGCGACCAGTGGGCCAGTGCTCCATATCGGGCATAAAACAGAACTCTTCCTTTCAGGGTGAGGATTCATCAGCCGATCGGATAACCTGCAAATCCACCACCTACTATGATAAGCATCAGGGCCTCCCGCTGTCTTGCCCAGACACTGGTGAGCCGCGCATTGATACCAAGGAGAGACTCATGACCCGCCTGTCCCCGGGGGAAACAGCACCCGATTTCACCCTCCCCGCCACCGATTCGACCTCCGTCTCGCTCTCCGGATTCCGCGGACGCAGCACCATTGTGTACTTTTACCCCGCTGCGGCCACCCCTGGCTGCACCAAGGAAGCCTGCGACTTCCGGGACAACCTGAACCGTCTGCAGGATGCCGGGTACGCCGTCGTCGGCATTTCCCCCGACCCCGTACCCAAGCTGGAGAAGTTTGCCGAGGCGGAGAACCTCAACTTTCCCCTGCTCAGCGATCCCGACCATGCGGTGGCCGAAGCATACGGAGCCTGGGGTGAGAAAAAGAACTACGGCAAGACTTACGAGGGCCTGATCCGGTCAACCGTGGTGGTGGACCCGGAAGGCAAGGTTTCCCTCGCCCAGTACAACGTGAAAGCGACCGGACACGTTGCCAAACTATCCCGTGATCTGGGGCTTGCCTAACCTCGGGTACACTGGAGGCTGGTTTTAGGGCTTTGCGCAACAACTGCGCACAACATCCTGGAAGCAATACGCGCGAGTGGCGGAATTGGTAGACGCGCTGGATTTAGGTTCCAGTGTCTTCGGACGTGTGGGTTCAAGTCCCTCCTCGCGCACCAAAGATAATCGTCGAGACATCGTTCACGGATGAGTCGCGGCAAAAGAAAACACCCCGGTCCTCGGACCGGGGTGTTTTCTTTTGCCTTCCCGCACTTCCTCCTCCCCCGTCCCCTTCCAGCCTGTGACGCACTTCAAAACTTTTCCGGCCTCCCACCCATCCGGCTTCGGAGCCGGCCCGAAGACCTTCTGAGACCTCGCACCAAGAGGTGTTCATACCAACCAGAGGTTCCGCCGCAACGGGGTCCTCGCCAGAAGGAGAAAAACAATGGCTTTCAAGACCCGCCGGAACATGTCCATCCTCGGAATCGCCGCTGTCTCCATGCTGGGCATGGCTGCCTGCAGCACCGACTCCACCGACAGCTCGTCCACAAGCTCCGAATCAGGCATGGCATCAGAGTCCATGTCCCCGTCGGCCTCAGAATCCATGAGCTCCGATCCCATGGCCAGCGAGTCCATGAGCGCTGACCCGGCAGCCAACCTGGTGGGCGGCAGCTGCGCCGACTACGCGGCAGCCGTTCCCGAAGGCGCCGGCTCCATCCAGGGAATGTCCCTTGACCCGGTGGCCACCGCAGCCTCCAACAACCCCATGCTGACCACCCTGACCGCTGCAGTCTCCGGCCAGCTGAATCCCGACGTCAACCTGGTGGATACGCTCAACGGCTCTGAGTTCACCGTCTTCGCTCCCACCGACGACGCCTTTGCGAAACTGGACCCGGCCACCGTCGAGACCCTGAAGACCGATCCTGAACTGCTCTCCAGCATCCTGACCTACCATGTGGTTCCCGGCCAGATGACGCCGGATGAGCTCTCCGGCATGTACGCCACCGTCAATGGTGAAGAAGTTGAGGTCACCGGCTCCGGCGACAGCCTGATGGTCAACGATGCCGCAGTGGTTTGCGGCGGCGTGCAGACCGAAAACGCCACCGTCTACCTGCTGGACACCGTCCTGATGCCCGGCATGTAACCCAAGCGGCCGGTTTAGCGCCGGCAAGGCTGTGTCGACCTTCGCAGCCGAGCAGAAGGCGGGTGCCCCTGGGGGGGGTGCCCGCCTTTTGTGTGCCCGGCGCACCTCCTGTGCAGCCGATTGCCTGCCGTGTGACCGAATTGTGACCGCGCCGCCGGGCGTTCAAATACCGATGGATTCCCGGGCAGCCATTAGGCTCTGTCCATACGTTTGTGTTCCACGACACACAAACAGCATGCACCGCACACGGCACCCGCCACACACGGGTATCTCTCGCCCCAGAGGAGTAAGACCATGTCACTTGCCGGCCGATCTACGAGCGGTTCGCGCCCTAAACGGCGCGCCGCGGCCATCACCACAGGGATCGCCCTCAGCGCCCTGATTCTCTCGGGCTGTGCCCAGAGCGAGCGCGACGAAGGAACGGGCGACGCCGGGGCGTCGTCGGACGTCGACGGAACCTTTGTCTTCGCGGCGTCATCCGATCCGAAGTCCCTTGACCCTGCCTTCGCCTATGACGGCGAGTCCTTCCGCGTGAGCCGCCAGATCTTTGAGGGCCTGGTTGGCGTCAAGGCCGGCACAGCGGACCCCGAGCCGCTGCTGGCCAAGTCCTGGGAGACTTCCGAGGACGCTCTGACGTACACCTTTGATCTCCAGGAGGGCGTCACGTTCCACGACGGCACGGAGTTCAACGCCGAAGCCGTCTGCGCGAACTTTGACCGGTGGTACAACTTCACGGGCATCCAGCAGGCAGACAGCGTCTCCTACTACTACGGCAAGTTGTTCAAGGGCTTCTCGGATTCCCCCGAAACCGCCACCTACGAGTCCTGCGAGGCAACCGGGGACTCCGAGGCGGTGGTGACCCTCGCCAAGCCGTTTGCCGGTTTTATTGCGGCCCTGTCCCTGCCGGCTTTCGCCATGCAGAGTCCGGCAGCCATGGAGCAGTACTCCGCCAATGATGTCTCAGGCACCGCGGAGGCACCGAGCCTGAGCTCATATGCCAAGGAACACCCCACCGGCACCGGCCCGTTCAAGTTCGAAGGCTGGGAAGTGGGCAACCAGGTCACCCTCTCCGCCTACGACGATTACTGGGGCGAGCAGGGGCAGGTCACGGACATCATCTTCCGCGTCATTGACGATCCCAACTCCCGCCGCCAGTCCCTTGAGGCAGGCACCATTGACGGTTATGACCTGGTGGCTCCGGCAGACACCCAGACGCTTTCGGATGCCGGCTACAACGTCATCGCCCGCGAACCGTTCACCATCCTCTACCTCGGCATGAACCAGAAGGTTGAGGAACTGTCTAACCCGCTGGTGCGCCAGGCCATCGCCCACGCCATTGACAAGCAGGCGCTGGTGGACCAGACGCTGCCGGAGGGCACCAAGGTTGCCAGCCAGTTCATCCCCGACGTCGTCAACGGCTACAACGAAGACGTCACCGAGTATGAATACGACCCGGAGAAGGCGAAGTCGCTGCTGGCAGAGGCCGGCTACCCGGACGGCTTCACCCTGGACTTCAACTACCCGACCAACGTTTCCCGTCCGTACATGCCCACCCCCGAGCAGGTGTACACCAACATCACCGCCCAGCTTGAAGAAGTGGGCATCACGGTCACCCCGCAGCCGAACAAGTGGTCCCCCGATTACCAGGACCGGATCCAGGCTACCGAGGACCACGGCATCCACCTTTTGGGCTGGACCGGGGACTACAACGACACCGACAACTTCGTAGGCGTCTTCTTCGGACAGGCCAAGCCGGAATTCGGCTTTGACAACCCGGAGATCTTTGCAGCACTCGAAGAAGCCCGCCAGGTGAGCAGCCTGGAGGAGCAGACTCCGCTGTACGAGCAGATCAACGAGGACATCGCCCAGTATGTGCCTGCCATCCCGCTGGCACACCCGGCTCCCTCACTCGCCTTCAACGAGCGCGTGGTTTCCTACCCTGCCAGCCCGGTGAATGACGAAGTGTTCAACAAGATCGAACTCAACAAGTAAGCAGCACAGGGCCGGGGTCTCTTCGGAGATCCCGGCCCTTTCACTGTTTCTTCTCCTTCATCCAGCGCCTTTACCCCGCTGAGAAAGGACACCTGTGCTGCAAGTCATCGGCAAACGCCTTCTTCTGCTGATTCCCACACTCATTGGTTTGTCCATCCTCCTGTTCGTCTGGGTCCGCAGCCTTCCGGGCGGCCCCGCAACCGCTCTGCTCGGCGACAAAGCAACACCAGAGGCCATTGCGCGGATCAATGCCGCCTACGGCTTTGACCGGCCCATCCTGGAGCAGTACTTCGTCTATGTGGGCAAGCTCCTGCAGGGCGACTTCGGCGTTTCCACGGTCACCGGCCGGCCCGTCCTGGAGGAATTCGCCACCCGCTTCCCCGCCACGCTGGAACTGTCCGTGGTGGCCCTCATCTTTGCCATCGGCATCGGAATCCCGCTCGGCTACCTCGCGGCCACCCACTACGGACGCTTCTGGGATCATTCCTCAGTGGTGCTCTCCCTCGTGGGCATCACCATCCCGGTGTTCTTCCTGGCCTTCATCCTTAAGTGGCTCTTTGCCATCCAGCTTCCCTGGTTTCCCCCGGACGGCAGGCAGAACCCGCGCATTGACGCCACCCACATCACCGACTTCTATGTGCTGGACGGACTGCTGACCCGGGAATGGGATGCGTCCTGGGACGCGCTGATGCACCTGGTCCTGCCCGGAATTGCCCTGGGCACCATCCCGCTGGCCATCATTGTGCGCATCACCCGCGCCTCCGTCCTGGAGGTCAAGGGCGCTGATTACGTGCGCACCGCCCGCGCCAAGGGCCTGATGGAGAAAACCATCCGGGGCAGGTTCGTGCTCCGCAACGCCATGCTTCCGGTGACCACCACCATTGGGCTGCAGACCGGCCTGCTGATTTCCGGTGCCGTGCTGACTGAAACGGTATTTGCCTTCAGCGGCATCGGCAGATTCCTGCGGGACGCCATCTTCAACCTGGACTATCCGGTGCTGCAGGGATTCATCATTTTCATCGCCATCGCCTACTCACTGATCAACCTGATTGTTGACGTGTCCTATGGCTTCATCGACCCGAGGGTGAGGGTGCAATGAGTACAGTTCTCCCGCCGGCTCCCGGCGGTTCCATCCGTCCCGGGGAGCCGTCAGCACCGGCCCAGGCCGACACCCGCGGAACGGGCATGTGGCGCTCAGCCTTCAAGCGGCTGCGCCGCAATCCTGCCGCGATTGCCGGTGCGGTAATCATTGGCCTGTTCATCCTGGTCGCCATCCTGGCACCCGTGCTGGCACCGTTCAGCGGCGACGATCTTCCGGGCCGGACGGACATCACGCCCACCAGCATTCCCGGGCCCGGCGACATTGAGGCCTACCCGCTGGGACTGGACCGGTTCGGCGGCGACGTCCTGTCCAAGCTCATCTGGGGCGCCCGCGCCTCACTGATCATCGGCGTCATTTCCACCGCCCTGGGACTGGCCGGCGGAATGCTCCTGGGTATCATCGCCGGCGGAATCGGCGGCTGGGTGGACAACCTCATCATGCGGTTCGTCGACATCCTGCTCTCCATCCCGAACCTGCTGCTGGCGGTGAGCATTGCAGCCATCCTGGGGCAGAACACCTACGCCATCATGATCGCCATTGGTGTTTCCCAGATTCCGATCTTCGCCCGGCTGCTGCGCTCGTCCATGATCTCCCAGCGGAGCGCCGATTACATCCTCTCGGCACAGTCCCTGGGCCTGAGCCGCCGCACCATCACCATGAGCCATCTGCTGCCCAACAGCATGGGTCCCGTGATTGTGCAGGGAACCCTGACGCTGGCCACGGCCGTCATTGACGCCGCAGCACTTTCCTTCCTCGGCCTCGGCGGCGGCAAGCCGCAGACGGCGGAGTGGGGACGGATGCTGACCTACGCGCAGAGTGAGCTGGCCGTGGCGCCTCAGCTGGCGTTCCTGCCCGGCATCTGCATTGCCGTCACGGCCCTGGGCTTCACCCTGCTGGGCGAATCCCTGCGGGAGGCCCTGGATCCCAAAACCCGGAAGAAGTAACCGGTTCCGGACCACGAAGAAAGCGCCGCTCCTGTTCGCAGGAGCGGCGCTTTCTTCGTCGAACGGATTTAGGAAGCCAGTTCGCCTTCCTCGATGTTCAGCTCATTACCCGGGATCGAGGCCAGCAGTTTGCGGGTGTAGGGGTGGCGGGGGTTGGAGAAGACTTCCTCCGAGGATGCCGCCTCCACCAGCTCGCCGTCCTTCATGACGCAGACGTAGTCCGAGATCAGCCGCACCACGGCCAGGTCATGGGAGATGAAGAGGTAGCTCAGCCCCAGTTCTGCCTGCAGGTCCCCCAGCAGTTTCAGAATCTGGGCCTGGACCAGGACATCCAGTGCAGAGACCGGTTCGTCGCAGACAATCAGCTCAGGCTTCAGCGCCAGGGCACGTGCAATCGCCACGCGCTGCCGCTGTCCGCCGGAGAGCTCCGCCGGGTAGCGGCCCAGCATGGACTGCGGCAGCGCCACCTGGTCCATCAGCTCGCGCACCCTGGCATCGCGCTCGCTCTTGGAGCCCCGCTTGTAGGTTTTCAGCGGCTCGTCCAGGATCCGCTGAATCGTGTACATGGGGTCCAGGGAGGAATACGGATCCTGGAAAATCGGCTGGACCCGCTGCCTGAAGTCCCGCAGCTTGGCCTTTTCCAGGGAGCCCACATCCACCCCGTCAAAGGTCATGGTTCCGCTGGTGGGTTCCACCAGCTTTAACAGCATCCGCGCCGTGGTGGTTTTGCCGGAACCGGATTCCCCAACGATGGCCACCGTCCGCCCGCGGGGAATGTCCAGCGTGACGTTGCGGGCGGCATAGAAGTCATCGGAACGGCCGCGAATCTTATACACCTTGGTCAAATCCCGGATCTCCACAATATTGTCCGGGGCAGTGCTCTCGTCCGACGCAGTGCCGTTGTCCGGCGCAACCGTTTCCGGCAAGCCCTCCGCGTCCACACCGGCACTGTGTTTCGGTGACGAAGCCGCAGCAGCCGCGGCACCGCCGTCGTCGGCTCCCGTGCCGGCTGCCTCCGAGTGTTCGGCGTACACCTGCTCAGCCAGCCGCAGCCGCTGCGCCGCCGGCGCCCTGAAGGCCCCCGGGCTCAGACGGACCGCCGCAACACTGGGTGCCGCTGCCACCAGCGACTGGGTGTAGGGGTGCCGGGGATCCTCCAGCAGCTGGCGGGCTGGACCGGTTTCCACCACAAGGCCCCGGTGCATCACCACAAGCTGGGAGGCGCGTTCAGCCGCCAGCCCAAGATCGTGCGTAATCAGCAGCACCGAGGTTCCCAGCTCCTCGGTCATTTTTCCGATCTGGTCCAGGATGGTCCGCTGCACCGTGACATCCAGGGCCGAGGTGGGCTCGTCGGCAATCAGCAGCCGCGGCCGGCAGGCCAGGCCAATGGCGATCAGCGCGCGCTGGCGCATGCCGCCGGAAAACTCATGCGGATACTGCTTGGCCCGCTCCGCGGCGTCCGGCAGACCGGCCGCCGTCAACACCTCGATGACCTTGCGGTCCACATCCTTGGACGTTGCCATGCCGTGAACCAGCAGGGTTTCCGCAACCTGGGTGCCAATCTTCGTGACCGGATTCAGGTTGGACATGGGGTCCTGGGGCACCAGTCCGATGGACCGCCCCCGGATGGCACGCATCTTCGCCTCGGGCAGGCCCACCAGTTCAGTGCCGTCGAAACGGATGCTGCCCCCGGCCACTTTGCCGTTTCCGGGCAGCAGGCCGATCACCGCCATGGCGGTGGTGGATTTGCCTGAACCCGACTCCCCCACAATTGCCAGCGTCCCTCCGCGGGGCAAAGTAAAGGAGGCGTTCTTGACGGCTTGCACTTCTCCGTCGGTGGTGCGGAAATTAACCGCGAGATCCGTCACCTCAAGCAGAGGTGAACCAAGGCTGGTTTCAGTCATTTCCCTATCCTGCCTTACTTGCAGCACCACTGTGAGCCGTGTCTCACCGGCTGTTGCCGGATTTTTATCATTTAGACTGGCAATTCGCATAAATACACCCGACAGAACCAAACGCGCCGTTGACGGAGCGTCTCCGGAGGAGAACAACAGCTGTGACAAATTCCGGCATGGGCCGCCGCTCCTTCCTTCGGGCCGGTGCAATGATTGCCGCTGTAACTCTGGCCGGGTGCACCGCCGCTCCGCCCTCGGGCAATGCCACCACGCCGCCGCCGGCAACGGGAAGCGCCGCGCCCTCAGCTCCCGCCGCCACCTTCACCTTTGCCACCGCAGCCCGCCCGGCCACCCTGGACCCGGCCCTGGCCACCGACACGGAAAGCCACCGGGTCACCCGCCAGATCCTGGAGGGGCTGGTTGGCGTCGATCCCCTCACTTCTGCTCCCACCCCGCTGCTGGCCGAGAGCTGGACCGAGTCCGAGGACGGACGCACATACACGTTTACGCTGCGGCGGGGCGTCACCTTCCACGACGGCGAGCCGTTCAATGCCGAGGCCGTCTGCGCCAACTTTGACCGCTGGTACAACCTGCCCGTCTCCGCACGCGGCTCCGGCAACCTTGCCTACAAGGCTGTTTTCAATGCCTTTTCGGATGCCCCCAACCTGGCCGTCTACAAATCCTGCACTGCCGTCGACGAGTACTCCGTTCAGGTAAACCTGGCCACCCGGTTAAGCGGTTTCATTCCCGCCCTGGCATCGCCGGAATTTGCGATCTCCTCCCCCAAGGCTCTTCAGCAGTTCAAAGCTGACACGCTGACGGTGGAAAAGGACGGCCGAAAGGTCTCCGATTACGGGCTGCACCCGACGGGAACGGGTCCCTTCATGCTCGAGTCCTGGAGCGGCGACGAGGTGCGGCTGGCCGCCAACCCGGACTACTGGGGTGTCCGCGGACAAATCGGCACGGTGGTCTTCTCCACCATCAGCAGTCCGGAAAGCCGCCTGCGGGCGCTCAAGTCCGGACAGGTGGACGGCTATGACCTGGTTACCGTCGCAGATGTGGACAATCTCGCCCGGAACGGCCTGCAGATCCTGCAGCGGGACCCCTATTCGGTGCTGTATCTCGGCATCAACCAGGCGTTCCCCGGCATGGATGACCTTAAGATGCGCCAGGCCATCGCCCACTCCATCGACAAGGGCGCACTCCTGGACGGGCTCTTCCTTAACGGAACCAAGCAGGCCAACCAGTTTGTGCCGGAAAAACTCGGTGTTTCCTCAGGGTCCGTCACCAACTACGGCTACGACCCGGCCAAAGCCGCCGAGCTGTTCAAGGAAGCCGGTTACGACGGCGCCGAGCTCCCCTTCTACTACCCGCGTCATGTGACGCGGGCCTATCTGCCCACCCCGGAGCGGGTGTATGCGGAGCTGAGCCGCCAGCTGACTGCCGCGGGACTGAATATCAAACCGGTTCCGGTTGAGTGGTCCGATGATTATCTCGCCAGCGTGCAGACCAGCGGCGACCGTGCCCTGCATCTGCTCGGCATCAGCGGCACCTATGATGATCCGGACAACTTTTTGGGCACTCTTTTCGGCAGCTACACCGAAGAGTTTGCCTACGATGACGCGCAGCTGCTGAGCAAGATCGACCGGGCACGGACGCTGCAGGACGGTCCCGAACAGGCGGAGGCGTACACCGCGATTACGGACCGTATTTCCACCCGGGTGCCTGCCATTCCGCTGGCCTTCCCCATTTCAGCGCTGGCGCTGTCCCCCCGAATCGGTTCCTACCCCACGTCGCCGCTGCTCAACGAGGTCTTCAACCGGATCGAACTTCGAAGCGAGTAACGGGTGCGCCCCGGCGCGTTGCAACCTGCAGGTGATTTTAGTAAGGACGCTTGGAGCGATACGCTTCTAGGGCTAGCGCCCACGCGACTGGAGATACGAAGTTGACTGCTAATAGCCCGGCGGATACGTCCGCAACAAAAACCGATGTACTGCTGATCGGCGGCGGCATCATGAGCGCGACCCTCGGGGCGTTCCTGAAGCAGCTCCAGCCGGACTGGGACATTTCCCTGTTTGAGCGCCTTGACCGCGCCGGACTGGAAAGCTCGGATCCCTGGAACAATGCCGGAACCGGCCACGCCGCACTGTGCGAACTGAACTACAGCCCCGCAGCTGCGGACGGCTCAGTGGACCCGGCCAAGGCGGTGGGCATCAACGAGCAGTTCCAGGTGTCCCGCCAGTTCTGGTCCCACATGGTCTCATCCGGCCATATCTCCAACAGCTTCATCAATCCGCTGCCGCACATGAGCTTTGTCTGGGGCGACGCGCACTCCGAGTACCTGCGCCGCCGGCACGAGTCCCTGAGCTCCCAGCCGCTCTTCAAGTCGATGGAGTTCTCCGAAGACCACTCCAAGCTGGCCGAATGGGCTCCGCTGATCATGGAGGGACGCGATCCTTCGCAGCGTGTTGCCGGTTCCCGGGTTGTGGGCGGCACCGACGTTGACTTCGGTGCGCTGACCCGCGAGCTGACCGGTTACCTGGCCGGCAGCGGCGTGGAGATGAACTACGGCCACGAGGTCGGCAACGTCACGCGTTCCTCCTCCGGCGGCTGGGACGTTAAGGTCAAGAACCGCGCCACCGGACAGTCCCGCACCGTGTCCGCACGTTTCGTCTTCATTGGCGGCGGCGGCGGCGCCCTGCACCTGCTCCAGGCCTCCGGCATTCCCGAAGGCAAGGGCTTCGGCGGCTTCCCGGTCTCCGGCCAGTTCCTGCGCTCCACTGACGAGTCCATCATTTCCCGCCACAACGCCAAGGTGTACGGCCAGGCCTCAGTGGGCGCCCCGCCCATGTCCGTGCCGCACCTGGACACCCGCTTCGTCAACGGCAAGCGTTCGCTGCTGTTCGGCCCGTACGGCGGGTTCTCCCCCAAGTTCCTGAAGACCGGTTCCTATCTGGATCTGCCGGCATCCGTGCGTCCGGGGAACCTGGTGCCCATGCTGGCCGTGGCCAAGGACAACATGTCCCTGGTCAAGTACCTGGTCACCGAGGTGATGAAGAGCCGCGAGGGCAAGACGAAGGCGCTGCAGGAATTCATGCCGCAGGCCGTCACCGAGGGCTGGGAACTGATCACCGCCGGCCAGCGCGTGCAGGTCATCAAGAAGGACCCGAAGAAGGGCGGCGTGCTGCAGTTCGGCACCGAACTCATCACTTCATCGGACGGCTCCATCGGCGCCCTGCTGGGTGCTTCTCCGGGGGCTTCCACCGCACCGCCCATCATGATCAACCTGCTCAAGCGTGCCTTCCCCCGCGAGTTTGGGGCCTGGGAGCCGAAGATCAAGGAAATGATTCCGGGATACGGCGTCAAGCTCAATGAGAATGAGTCGATGCTGGAAGAAATCACTTCCGACACCAACCGCGCGCTGGGCCTGAACTAGCCCGCAGGTACGCTCCGAAAAAAGATTCACCCGTTGGACCGGGCTGACCCATCCGGTCGGCCCGGTCCAACGAACGTTAAGTACCGGAACCGGGTTTGTTCCGGGATGTTTTTGCCGCTCTGCGTTAGTTAGGCCCTTCCGAAGGCAGGCTCATGGACCGTTTGGCCAAGTTTTCCCTCTCCAACCGGGCGCTCATTGCCCTGATCACCGTGTTCATTGCCGTTTTCGGAGTGATCTCCATGGGATCACTGAAGCAGGAACTCATCCCGTCGCTGGAGTTTCCGCAGATCACGGTGATCACCGCGCTGCCCGGTGCCTCGCCGGAAGTGGTGGACAAGCAGATCAGTGAGCCCCTGGAGGGTGCGCTGACCGCGGTGGAGGGCCTGGAGGATTCCTCCGCCACTTCCCGCAATTCAATTTCCACTATCAGCCTGACCTTTGCCTACGGCACCGACCTGGACCGTGCCCGCGGCCAGGTGGACCGGGCCATCTCCAACGCGCGTCAGCTCCTGCCCGACGACGTGAACCCGCAGTCCCTGGCCGGCAGCATCAGCGACTTCCCGATTGTCTACCTCGCGGTCTCCTCCGACCAGCCGCTGGCCGAACTCAACGCTGATTTGCAGCGGCTTACCGTTCCGCGGCTGCAGAAGATCGAAGGCGTCCGCACCGCTGAAGTCACCGGCGGATCCACCCGGAGCATTTCCATCCTGCCGGATCAGGCGGCGCTCGCCGCCCTGGGTGTCACGCCGTCGGCCATTTCCACCGCGCTGGAGAACAGCGGCGCCCTGGTGCCCGCGGGCACCGTTACTGAGGACACCCGCACCCTGTCCATCCAGATCGGCAGTCCGCTGGACAGCCTGGAGAAGGTCTCCGCCCTGCCGGTGGAGTCCACCGGCAGCGGCGCCGGCGCGTCAGCGGATCCGGTAACCATAGGTGACGTTGCCTCGGTGGAGATCGTGGAAGACGAGAACACCTCCATCACCCGCACCAACGGACAGCCCACGCTGGCCGTTTCCATCACCAAGACTCCGGCGGGCGACACTGTGGGGATTTCCCACCAGGTGACCGATCTGCTGCCGGCCCTGGAGTCCGAACTCGGCAACGGTGCCACGTTCACGGTGGTCTTTGACCAGGCCCCCTTCATCGAGGAATCCATCTCCAACCTCACCACCGAAGGCATTCTCGGCCTGGGCTTCGCTGTCCTGGTAATTCTGGTCTTCCTGCTTTCGGTGCGCTCCACCCTGGTTACCGCCGTCTCCATTCCACTGTCCCTGCTGGTGACCTTCATTGGCCTGCTGGCCTTCGGTTACTCGCTCAACATCCTGACCCTGGGCGCACTGACCATCGCGATCGGCCGGGTGGTGGATGACTCCATTGTGGTCATCGAGAACATCAAGCGGCATCTGGGCTACGGCACGGACAAACGCACGGCAATACTTACCGCCGTGCGCGAAGTTGCCGGCGCCATTACCGCCTCAACCCTGACCACGGTTGCCGTCTTCGCTCCAATCGCCTTTGTGGGCGGGCTGGCCGGTGAGCTCTTCCGCCCGTTCGCCATCACCACTTCCCTGGCGCTGCTGGCCTCGCTGCTGGTTTCCCTGACCATCGTGCCGGTGCTGGCCTACTGGTTCCTGAAATCCGGCCGGCCGGTGGCCGACCCCGCGGCGTACCGCGCCGAAGCTGAGGCCAGGGAATCCAAGACTTTCCTGCAGCGCGGCTATGTGCCGATCCTGCGCACCACCCAGCGGCATCCGGTATACACCGTGGTGGCCGGCGTGATTGTCCTTGCGGCCACGGCGGCGATGACCCCGCTGCTGCAGACCAACCTGCTCGGTGACACCGGGCAGAACACCTTCAGTGTCCGGCAGGAGCTGCCCCCGGGCACCTCGCTGGAAACCACCTCCGCGGCAGCCGAAGAGGTGGAGGACGTGCTCCGCGGCACTGAGGGCGTCAAGGACGTGCAGGTCACCATGGGAACCTCCAGCGCCGGCTTCGCCGCCTTCAGCTCCGGCGGATCCGCGGTAGCTTCCTACACGGTCATCACCGAACCGGGTGTTGACCAGGTGGCGCTGCGCGATACCGTCAGCGGCGCGCTGGACAGCCTGGACGACGACGCCGGGAACATCACCCTGGGCAGCACCGGCGGCGGTTTCGGCACCTCCAACACAGTGGACATCAGCCTGTCCGCCGGTGACCCGGGTGAACTGCAGCCGGCGGCCGATGAGGTGGTGGAAGCCATGTCCTCGCTGCCCGCCGCAGGTGAGGTCACCAGCAACCTGTCATCCTCCTCCCCCGTGGTCCAGGTATCGATTGACCGGGCCAAGGCGGTGGCTGCGGGTTTGAACGAACAGCAGATTGCCGGTCTGGTGGCCTCCACGCTCAGCCCGCTGCCTGCGGGAACCATCCGCATCGGCACCGATGACTTCCCCGTGCTCATCGGCGAGGGAACGCAGATCACCAGTGTGGAACAGCTCAGCCGGGTTCCCGTTCCCGCAGGGTCCGGCACCGTTCCGCTGAGCTCGCTGGCCACGGTTGAGGAAGTGGATGTCCCGACGTCGATTTCCTCCTCCGGCGGCGAGCGCACCGCCGTCGTCTCCGTGTCCCCGGCCGGAGAGAATCTGGGCGCAGCCATTACCGAGGTCCAGGACAAACTTGCGGAACTGGATTTGCCCCCCAGCGTGACGGCCACGCTCTCAGGCGCCGCCACCCAGCAGAACGAGTCTTTCACCCAGCTGGGACTGGCACTGCTGGCGGCCATCGCCATTGTCTATGTGATCATGGTGGCCACCTTCAAGTCCCTCGTTCAGCCGCTGATCCTGCTGGTCTCAGTGCCGTTTGCGGCCACAGGGGCGATCCTGCTGCTGCTCGTCACGGGCGTGCCGCTGGGCCTGCCTTCCCTGGTGGGCATGCTGATGCTCGTGGGCATTGTGGTGACCAACGCCATTGTGCTGGTGGACCTGATCAACCAGTACCGCCGTCCGCATGACGGACAGCCCGGCATGAACGTGGCCGATGCCATCATGCGCGGCTCCCGGCAGCGGCTGCGGCCCATCCTGATGACCGCCCTGGCAACTGTCTTTGCCCTGACCCCCATGGCCCTGGGCGTCACCGGCGAAGGCGGCTTCATCTCCCGGCCCCTGGCCATCGTGGTGATCGGCGGCCTGGTCTCTTCCACCATCCTGACCCTCATCCTGGTGCCGGTCCTCTACCGGCTGGTGGAGGGTGCCCGGGAAAAGCGGGCCGGCAGGCGGCGGCATTCCGCGAACCATGCGGCCGCCGGGGAACAACAGGCCTGAGCCCCGCACCCGGGCACCGCGCGGGAATGATGAGCCGGTGCACGCCGTTGTGACAGATGTAGATGCAAATGCATATACTTGTAGCTGCACCAGTACATCGGAGGACACCATGCAGATCGGCGTATTCAGCGTCAGCGACATCACCCGCGATCCCGTCACCGGACGGATCCCCACTGAGGGCGAACGGATCAAGGCCGCGGTCGCCATCGCCAGGAAGGTCGAAGAAATCGGCATGGATGTCTACGCCACCGGCGAGCACCACAACATGCCGTTCTATGCCTCCTCCCCCACCACCCTGCTGGGCTACATCGCGGCGCAGACCGAGCGGATCATCCTCTCCACGGCCACGACGTTGATCACCACCAATGATCCGGTGAAGATCGCCGAGGACTTTGCCATGCTCCAGCACCTCGCCGACGGGCGGGTGGACCTGGTCCTGGGCCGCGGCAACACAGCTCCTGTCTACCCCTGGTTCGGCAAGAACATGCAGGACTCGGTGGAGCTGACAGTGGAGAATTACAACCTGCTGCGCCAGCTCTGGGACAACCAGACGGTGAACTGGGAGGGGAAGTTCCGCACCCCCCTGCGCAACTTCACCTCCACTCCGCGCCCGCTCGACGGCGTTGCTCCCTTTGTGTGGCACGGTTCCATCCGCACGCCCCAGGTGGCGGAGATTGCTGCCTACTTCGGCGACGGCTTCTTCGCGAACAATATCTTCTGGCCGAAGGAGCACTACATGCAGCTCATCAGTCTTTACCGCGAACGCTACGAGCACTACGGCCACGGCCGGGCCGACCAGGCCATCGTGGGTCTGGGCGGACAGTTCTTCATGCGGAAAAACTCGCAGGACGCCGTCAACGAGTTCCGTCCCTACTTCGACAACGCCCCCGTGTACGGCCACGGACCCTCCATGGAGGACTTCACGGCGCAAACCCCGCTGACCGTGGGCAGCCCGCAGGAAGTGCTTGAGAAAACCCTGTCCTTCCAGGAGTACTTCGGCGATTACCAGCGCCAGCTGTTCCTGATCGACCATGCCGGGCTGCCGCTGAAGACCGTCCTGGAGCAGCTGGATCTGTTCGGCGAATACGTGCTGCCGGAGCTTCGCCGTGAATTTGATTCCAGGCGTCCGGCCGATGTGCCCGAGGGCCCCACCCATGCCGCACGGGTAGCCGCGGCGCAGGTGTCGTCACGTTCCACCTCCGCCCCGTCCCTTCAGTAGGCTTAGGACATGTCCTTGGATACCAGCAGCACCCCCGTTCGACAGGCAGCCGAAGCCTGGGAGTCCCTCTTCCGGACCCAGGTGGGAGTTATGCGCCGCCTGCAGCGGGATCCGGCCTTCAAAGAACTGTCCATGCGGGAGTATGACGTCCTGTTCAATCTCACCCGCTGCCCCACCGGCTGGACGCGTCTCAACGAGCTCAATGAGCACCTGCTGATCAGCCAGCCCAGCCTCAGCCGCATGGTGGAGCGGATGGAGGCCAAAGGGCTGGTCCAGCGGCGGCCGGCCCAGCATGACCAGCGCGGCGTGGAAATCTCCCTGACGGAGGAAGGGCTCGCCCTGCAGCGCCGGCTGGGGCGGGCGCATGTGCGCGGCATCTACGAGCTGTTAACGCCTGCACTCTCCGAGGCCGAAATGGCGGACCTGAAGTCACTGACTGACAAGGTGCTGGCCAGCCTGGCTGACAGCGACGGCTAAGGGAGCGCCGCAGCACCCATACGGAACGACGGCGGGAGCCCCAGTGGAGAACTTCAGCACCGAGTCCATTCCGGACCTGTCCGGAAGCACCGCCGTCGTCACGGGCGCCAACAGCGGCCTGGGCCTGCAGACCGCGCTGGCCCTTGCCTCGAAGGGCGCCAGCGTGGACCTGGCCTGCCGGGACAGGCAGCGCGGGGAGGCTGCCGTGAAGCAGATCCGCGCGGAGACCGGCAACAAGAATGTTCGGCTGCGCCAGCTGGACCTCGCTTCCCTGGATTCCGTACGCCGGTTCGCTGCAGATCAGGACGGCCCGGTGGACCTGCTGATCAACAATGCCGGGGTGATGGCCACGCCGCACCGCACCACCGCGGACGGGTTTGAACTGCAGTTCGGAGTCAACCATCTGGGCCACTTTGCCCTGACCGGACTGCTGCTCCCGGCACTGAGGAAGGCACCGGCAGCGCGCGTCGTGACCGTTTCAAGCCTTGCCCACCGCGGCGGGCGAATCGACTTTGAGGATCTGTCCGCGCAGCGCCGCTACCGCCCCTGGGCGCGGTACAACCAGAGCAAACTGGCCAATCTGCTGTTCACTTTTGAATTTCAGCGCAGGCTCCGCACACACGGTGAAAAACCCGTGGCGGTGGCCGCGCATCCCGGGTTTACCAGCACCAACCTCACCTCCGGGATGAACCACCCGGCAACCCTGGACATCCTGGGTTCCTTCTTCCGGCTGCTGGGCCAGGACGGAGCCGCCGGTGCGCTGCCGACCCTGTACGCGGCCACCGCTCCCGGGGTCCGCGGCGGAGAGTTCTACGGCCCGGGAGGTCCGGGGCAGCTCCGCGGCCGGCCGGTGCCGGTGACCCCGGCTCCGCAGGCGCTGGATCCGCTCACCGCCCGGCGCCTTTGGGACGTCAGCGCCCGGCTCACCGGCGTTCGTTTCCCCGGACTCGGCTAGCGGCGTCGGGCACCTGCCCTTTAGACCCGCTCCCGCCGGGAGGCTGGACCATAATCCCCTGACCCGATGCCGTCAGCGGAGGATCAGCGAAGGCCAGCCGCGGCACCAGCAGGAGCAGTCCGGCCGCAATAAATCCGGTCACCGAACACACTCCCCAAACCACCAGGTAGCCCGAGAGCGGTGCCGCGGTCTCCGTACCCCCGGCTCCGCCGTCCGCCAGGGCATCCGCGGCGGCGCCGGCCAGGGCGATGCCGAACACGGCGGAGGCGAACGAGCCGCCAATGGTCTTGGTGGTGTTGGTCAGCCCCGTGGCCATGCCCGTGCGGCTGCGCGGAGCCGCCGCGGCGGCGGCCGACGGCAGCGCCGCCACCAGTGCCCCGGACCCCAGTCCGGCCACGATCATGTTGGCCAGGGTTTGGGCCAGAGTGTCGTGGAAGGGCAGGAACAGCAGGTAGCCCAGTCCCACCAGGGCCGCGGCACCGCAAAGGGTCAGCCGCGGTGTGATGTGCCGGGAGACCACCGGGAACAGCAGCGCACCCACCAGCACGGACAGCACATAGGAGCCAATGATGACGGAGACGTCACCGGCGTCGAGTCCCAGGCCGTAGCCGTGCACCTGCCGGTCCGTGCGGGCGAAGGTGGACATGGGTGCCTGCGCCCCCAGCACCGAGATGCCAAACAGGCCCGCGGTGAGCTGCACCGGCCACATGGCCGGGTCCCGGAGCATCCGGAAGTCCACCAGGGGGTCCGTGCGGCCCAGTTCCCAGCGGACAAACGGGACAAACGCCGCTGCCCCGGCCAGCAGGATTCCCCAGACCCACCAGGTGCCCGGCCCGTTGATGCGCAGGAAACTCAACCCGGACGTGAGAAGCAGCAGCCCGAAGGCAAGCAGCAGGAACCCCCTGCCGTCCAGGATTCCGCCGGCCCGCTCAGGCGTTTCCGGAACGCCGAACTGCACTGCCGCAATGCACAGGGTCACGGCAGCCGCCGGGATCATCAGCGTTATCTCCAGCCGTCCCGCGAAGACCTCCACCAGTGCACCGGCGGCGAGCGCACCGGCAATCACGCCAAACTGCAGGGCGCCCACCAAAACGCCCGCGGCCTTGCGGGTCAGGGCAGCGCCGCCGGGGGCCGCGGAGGCACGGCCGAAAATCAGCGCGATCTCCAGCGGCAGCCACACCACATAGAAACCCTGCAGCGACCATGCCGCCAGGAAGGTCCAGAAGTCCGGCGCGAAAGCGACTCCCCAGGAGGCCGCGGCCGTCAGGATGGTGGAGACCAGCAGAATCCGCTTATGTCCGTAGATGTCCCCCAGTTTGGCCAGCACTGGAACGGCGAGCGCGCTGAGCATCAGCTGCGCGGCTTCAAACCAGTTGACGTCGCCGTCGTTGATCCCCAGGTTCCGTGCGATGTCGGTGAGGATGGGTGTGTAGTACCCCTGCAGGATCCCGGACGTGATTTCCAGCAGGGCCAGAAAGAGCACCACCGGTCCCAGCGAACGCAGGCTTCGGTGCGCGACGCCGGCGGCCGGCTTCACTGGCCGGCCCCGGGTCCGCGCAGCAGCCGGGCGTAGAAGAGAATTCCTTCACCGAAAGTCTCAATGTTCAGGGATTCATTGTCCGCGTGGATGCTCGCCCGGTCCTGCCGGCTCATCCGGAACGGCACAAAGCGGTACACGGCATCGCAGATGCCGGTGAAGCGGCGCGAGTCGGTGCCGCCGAGCATGATGTACGGGGCGGTCACGGCATCCGGGAACACGTCGGCAATGGTCTGCTCCAGCAAGGCGAACTGCGCGTTGTCCGTCGCGGAGACCGGAGCGGGTTCGTTGCCTTCGACGACGCGCAGGGAGACTGAGGGATCGGCAATGATCCGCCGCAGCCGCTGCACTGTGCCGGCCACGCTCTCCCCCACGGCAACCCGGATGTTGGCGTTGGCCGTGGCCCGGGACGCGATGACATTGGAGGCGGAACTGCCCTGCAGCTGCGTGATGGCCACGGTGGTGCGGGTCAGCGCGCCGGGCTCGCCGCCCATCCGGGCCAGCACCCGGGTCAGCGGACGCCGGAAGATCCTCAGGTTTCCGAACACCAGCCGCCCCGGAAAGCGCGCCGACGGGGCCAGCCGTCCGATCATTTCCACCGTGGGCTCCGGCAGGACCGCCGGCAGCGGCCGGGCGTCCACCCGGGTGATGGCCCGTGCCAGCCGTGCAGTGGCTCCGCGCCGGTGCGGCGTGGAGGCATGCCCGCCGGCATCCTCGGTGGACAGTTCCACGTCCAGGATGCCCTTCTCGGATACACCCACCACTGCCACCGGACGGTCCACGAAGGGAAAGGCCTGCCCGGCCACGGCGCCGCCTTCGTCGAGCACCAGCCAGGGGCGGATACCACGGCTCTCCAGCAGCGCGGCGGCCGCTTCTGCGGTGTCACCGGCGGTTTCCTCGTTGTTGCCGAAGGACAGGTACACGTCCCGGGAAGGGGCGAAGCCAGCCGCCAGCAACTGTTCCGCTGCCTCCAGGATGGCGGTCAGCGACCCCTTGTCATCCAGGGCTCCCCGGCCCCAAATCCGGCCGTCCGCAATCTCTCCGGAGAAAGGCGGATGCGTCCATGACGCCGGATCTTGAACCGGAACCACGTCATAGTGGGCCATCAGGACCAGCGGGCCGCCGACGTCGTCCGTTCCGCTGCCCTGCCACCGGTACAGCAGCCCGTGCGCGTTGACCCGTTCCAGTGACAGTTTCTCGTGGACCAGGGGAAACAGTTCGGGAAGCGCACTGATGAAGCCGTCGAATTCTTCGAGGCGGACCTGGTGCGGGTCCCGGGAGGAGACGGTTTGGTAGCCGATGAGCCGGGAGAGCTTGGATGCCGCAGCGGTGCCGAGTGACAGTGCCTGCCCGCCGGCGGTCTCCTGCACGCGGAGGGGCGTTGATTTGATCTGCATGCCCAGAGTGTAACGGCCATCACATCTGCTGCTGCTGAGGTAGCCTTGGTGCCGCGTCCCGCACCATTCCAGCTCGTCAGGAGGAGCATGACCAGCAATAAGATTCTTATCAGGCCCCCGGTTGAAGCTGATGCGCCGCACCTGGCCGGCATCCATATTTCCGCGTGGCGGGCCGCCTACCGCAGGGTCATGCCCGCCGAGTATCTGGACGGCCTGAATCCTGAAGCCTTCTCAGGAGGGTGGCGGCGGAACATTCGCGAACCCAGACCGGGAACGTTCAATCTAGTGGCGGAAACGGACAGCGGAGTTGCCGGGTTCTGCATCTTCGGACCCGCCGAAGACGCCGCTGGTTCAGATGCCGGGGACCGTCCGCCGTCGTCAACCGGACAGCTGTATGCGATCAATGTGCATCCGGATGCCTGGGCCAGGGGTGTCGGTTCAGCGCTGTTTGCCGCAGCGGAGGGAAAACTGTCAGCACTGGGCTATAACAGGGCGTTCCTGTGGGTTGAGGCAACCAATCAGCGGGCTATCGATTTCTATATGAAGCGGGGCTGGCTGGACGACGGCGGAACCCTGCAGGACACCCGGTTTGATCCGCCGGTCGCGGAGCGCCGCCACAGCCGGGAGTTCTGACCTAGCGGCGCATCAGTCCTCCCACTGCCGCCACGGCCTCACCCGCTGCCCGTGCGGCACGGTCCACCTCGCCCTCCGTCAGGGCGGCCGTAAACGTGAACCGCACTGCCGTCTGCGCAACCTCCCGGTCCAGGCCCATCGCGGTCAGCACGGCCGAGGGCTCATCGGATCCGGCCGCGCAGGCCGAGCCGCTGGAACACAGTACGCCGGCACGCTCCAGCTCCAGCAGCACCGCTTCCCCGGAGGCGCCCGGAAAACAGAACGAAGCGTGGCCGGGCAGCCGCCGGGTCCGGTGCCCGGTAAGCAGCGCGCCGGGAATGTCGCGCAGCACGGCTTCGACCATGCGGTTCCGCAACGCTTCGGCGTGCCGGACGGCGTCATCGCGCTCCGCGGCAGCCAGCACCAGTGCCGCAGCCAGCCCCACCGCTCCTGCCACATTCTCCGTGCCGGAACGCCGGCCGCGTTCCTGCCCTCCGCCGTGCATCACCGGTTCCACCGCCGGCGCTCCGCGCAGGTACAGCAGCCCGATTCCCTTGGGCGTGCCCAGCTTGTGTCCGGACAGGCTCAGCGCATCCACCCCCAGCGCGGTGACGTTCAGATCCAGCCAACCGCCTGCCTGCACGGCGTCGGTGTGGACGGGAACCCCGGCCGCCCGGCAGCGGCCGGCAATCTCTCCCACGGGTTGGACGGTGCCCACTTCATTGTTGGCGTACATCACTGAGCAGAGCACCGTTTTTGGGGTCAGGACCGCGGCGGCCTGCTCCGGATCCACCATGCCCGTTCCGTCCACCGGGAGCAGCGTCACGCTGAAGCCGTGCCGCCGCCGCAAATAGTTCAGGGATTCCAGGACCGCAGGATGCTCGACGGCGGTGGAGACCACGTGCGGTGCGGCACCCGGACGTTCGTGAGCCGGGCGCTCCAGGGCCAGCCGGTCCATCCCGGCCAGGGCCAGTCCCTTGACTGCCAGATTGTCCGCCTCGGTGCCGCCGGAGGTGAAGATGATCTCCCCGGGCCGGCAGCCCAGCACACCGGCAGCGGTTTCACGTGCCGCTTCCAGCGCTCGGGCAGCGGCTTCCCCGGCGGAGTGGGCACTGGAGGGATTACCGAACCCGGTGGTGAGATGCGGCCACATGGCCTCCAGCACTTCGCGCCGCGGCGGGGCGGTGGCAGCGGCATCCAGGTACATCACCGCAGATCAAGCCCCAGGTCCAGCGCCCTGACGCTGTGCGTGAGCGCCCCGGCGGAGATCAGATCCACCCCGGTGGCCGCGATGTCCGCGACGGTTTCCAGGCGCACATTTCCACTGGCCTCGGCCAGGGCACGTCCTCCGATCAGCTCCACTCCCCGGCGCAGGTCCGGGAGGCTGAAGTTATCCAGCAGCACGGTGTCCGCACCGCCTGCGAGCGCTGCCTCGATCTGGTCCAGCCGGTCCACCTCCACCTCAAAGTGCACGGTGTGCGGCAGTCTCGCTTTGGCAGCTGCCAGGGCCTGTGCCAGATCCGAACCATCTGCCGCGAGCAGCGCCAGGTGGTTGTCCTTGGCCATCACTGCGTCGGAGAGACTGAACCGGTGGTTATATCCACCGCCGCACCGGACCGCATGGCGTTCCAGGACCCGCAGGCCAGGCGTCGTCTTGCGGGTGTCGGTAATCCGGGCGGACGTGCCGGCGGCCTGCGCAACAAAGGCCGCGGTGAGGGTGGCGATGCCGCTGAGGCGCTGGGCCAGGTTCAGGGCCACCCGCTCCCCTGTCAGCACGGCACGGGCGGGACCGCTGATTTCCGCGAGGACAGTCCCCGCGGCGAAGGATTCGCCGTCCTGGATCCGGAACTCTACTGCTGTTTCCGGGGAGGCGAGGCGGAAGGCTGCCTCGATGACCCCGGTTCCGCAGAAGATGCCTGGTTCGCGGGCGGTGAGGACGGCCGAGGCCTTCGCCGCCCCGGGAACCAGGAGCTCCGACGTGAGATCACCCCACGGTGCATCCTCTGCGAGCGCTGCGGCCACGATCCGGTCCACCGCGTCCCGGGGAACAGGCAGGTGTGCGGACGGGGGAGCCGTTGTGCCGGTAACGGCAGGGCTGACAGTCATGGAGGTGTTTCCCTTCGGAGAGCTCATGAGAGGAGGTTCAGGGTGCTGCCGGCGGTTCCAGCCGTCCCGGCCGCAGCATCGGACCGGTAATGCGCGCCGACGGATTCCGTGCGCCGCAGTGCAGCCGCCAGGAGCAGCCCTGCGCAGGTGAGCAGGTTGGCGTCTTCCAACACCCGCATCTGCCGTATCGGTTGCCCCTGCGATCCGGAACCTTTGGTTCCTTGAAGCGTTGCCGTGCCCGCTGTCCCGCAGTGCCAGCGGGCAACTGCAGCGGCGGCAGCAGCCAGTCCGTCCGCGTTGCGCAGGACCCCGGCCTGGGCAGACATGAGCTCCTGCAGAGCCGCACGGCTAAAGGCGGGCTCCCCGCGGCTGCCGTCCGGGGGCGCTGACGGCACCTGTTCGGCTCGTCCGGCAACCGGAAAGTCGCCGGACAAAACCCGGGGAACAGCACCGGCTCTGCTGTCTGCCGCCGCGGCGGCCCCCGCGCGCGCTCCAAACACCAAACCTTCCAGCAGGGAGTTGGAAGCCAGCCGGTTTGCACCGTGGACACCGGTGCAGGCGCACTCCCCGGCGGCGTACAGTCCGGGAACGGTGGTGCGGCCGCGGAGATCGGTGGCTACGCCGCCCATCCAGTAGTGCGCAGCGGGCACCACCGGCAGCAGATCCTGTTCCCAGTCCAGGCCGTGGCTCCGGGTCATGGCATCCAGTCCGGGAAACCTGCCGGCCAGGTAGCCGGTCCCGCGGGCAGCCGCGATCCCGGTGGCGTCCAGCCAGACGCACCGTTCCCCGCTGTCCTGCAGATAGGCGCTGACGGCCCGGGAAACGACGTCGCGCGGAGCCAGTTCAGCGTCAGGGTGGGCGTTACGGCATTCCAGGAGGAAACGTTCCCCCGCAGCGTTGCGCAGCACCGCCCCTTCGCCGCGGACCGCCTCGGAAATCAGCGGATTGCCCGGCACGTCCAGGGAGGTGGGATGAAACTGGAAAAACTCAAGATCGCGCACCGCGGCCCCGGCTCCGGCTGCCAGCGCCACGCCGTCGCCCGTTGCCGAGTCCGGATTGGTGGTGTGCGTGTACAGCGCTCCCGCTCCGCCGGCGGCGAGGAGCACGGCGTCGGCCGCCAGCACAGACCGGACGCCGTTCCGGAGTACGTCCACTCCCGTGACGACGCCGGCATCGAGAAGCAGGCCGGCTGTAAACGCGTGTTCCGTGAGGGTGATGCGCGGTTCCGCCGCCACCGCCCGCAGCAGTGCGGCGGCAATGCCGGCCCCGGTGCTGTCGCCGTTGACGTGCAGGATCCGCCGGGCCGAATGCGCCGCCTCCCGGCCCAGGGCCAGCGCGCCGGACGGATCACGGTCAAAGGGCGTGCCCAGGTCCAGCAGACGGCTTATCTGCTCTCCGCCCGCCCCGCACAGAACCTGCACCGCGTCTGCGTCGCACCTCCCGGCTCCGGCCGCCAGCGTGTCCGCCGCGTGCGCGGCCGCAGTGTCACCGGGCGCCGCGGCAACGGGTACAACGGCGGCGATTCCGCCCTGCGCCAGCCAGGTGTTGGACTGCCGCACCGTGCCCTTGGCGAGCACGGTTACTTCGGTGCGCGGGTCCTCCTGCACCGCACTGAGCGCAGCGGTCAGCCCGGCAATTCCCGCGCCGACGACGGCGATCACGGCCGCGCCGCCAGCATCCGTTCCAGTGCGGTACGGGCCGGGACCGCAACGGCGGCGGGAACCGTGATCCGGTTCAGGACCTCACCCCGGACCAGTCCCTCCAGCACCCAGGCCAGATAGCCGGGATGGATCCGGTACATGGTGGAGCAGGGGCAAATTACCGGGTCCAAGCAGAAAATGGTGTGCTGCGGATACTGCGCGGCCAGCCGGTTGACCATGTTGATCTCCGTGCCCACGGCAAAGGTGCTGCCGTCCGGTGCGGCATCGACTGCCTTGAGGATGTAATCGGTTGAACCGGCTTCATCGGCGGCATCCACCACGGGCATAGGGCATTCCGGATGCACGATCACCCGGACGCCGGGGTAATCCGCGCGGGCCTTTTCGATCTGGGCGACGGTGAAGCGTTTGTGCACCGAGCAGAAGCCGTTCCAGAGCAGCACCCGGGAATCCTGCAGTTGCTCCACGGTGTTTCCGCCCAGCGGCAGCCGGGGATTCCACAGCGGCATGGCCTCCAGCGGGATGCCCATCGCCTTGGCGGTGTTCCGGCCCAGGTGCTGGTCCGGGAAGAACAGCACCCGCCGCCCGCGTTCAAAGGCCCAGTCCAGGACGGCCGCGGCGTTGGAGGAAGTGCAGACAATCCCGCCGTTCAAGCCGCAGAAGCCCTTCAGCGCGGCGGATGAGTTCATGTAGGTGACCGGAATGACGGGAAGCCGGCCGTCGTCGTCGGGCTCTGAACCGAAAAGTCCGGTGAGCTGCTCCCAGCATGCGGCCACCGAATCAATGTCCGCCATGTCCGCCATGGAGCAGCCGGCGGCGAGGTTGGGCAGCACCACGGCCTGGTCCGGCCCGGAGAGCAGGTCAGCGGTTTCAGCCATGAAGTGGACACCGCAGAAGATGATGGCTTGGGCGTTGGGTTTGGATTTGGCTGCCTTCGCGAGCTGAAAGGAATCCCCCACGAAGTCCGCGTGGCGAATCACCTCGTCCCGCTGGTAGAAGTGGCCCAGGATGACGGCACGTTCACCGAGCTTCCCCTTGGCGGCTTCGATCCGCAGGTGCAGCTCGGCGTCGGAAGCCTGCCGGTATTCCTCGGGGAGGCTGCCCTGGCGGGGTGTGGCAGGCGGCGCCGGATCATGCATGGAGGCACCCGGTCCGTAGTCCGGCAGCCCGGCGCCGTCGAACTCCCATGGCGGCATGGCCAGTGCCGGGGTGCAGGTGCTGGTGGAAGACCGGCCGCCGGCGGCGGCCGCGGCGGAAATCAGTTCCACGGCTGTGGCAACACTGGGTGTTGAGGTACCGGGGGTGTTGCTCATGATCAGTGCTCCGTTGCTCGGTTGGTGTGGGCGTGCGTGTCCGCCGGAGTGCCGGGACCGCCGGGGAGGACTCCGGTGTAGCGGTAGAGGCGGGGCGGGCGGTGCCTGCCGCCCTGCAGAAACTGGTCCGTGGCTTCGATGTTTGTATCTGCCCGCAGCTGGCGGCGGAAGTTGGCCGGTTCCAGCCCGCGGCCCAGCACGGCTTCGTATACTTCCCGCAGCTGCGCCAGGGTGAAGGTGTCGCCCAGGAAGGCGTAAGCAATGGAGCCGTATTCCATCCGGTTGCGCAGCCTCCACAGCGCGTATTCCACGACTTCGTTGTGGTCGAACGCCAGCTCCCCCACCGCGGCGGCCGGAAACCAGCGGACGTTCTCGTCCTCCCGGGACAAAGCTGCTTCATCGGGCTGCACCAGGGCCCAGTAGACAATGGACACCACCCGGGGCGACGGCGACCGGTCGGTCCCGCCAAAGGCATAGAGCTGCTCCAGGTACTTCGGTGCCAGCCCGGTAGTCGCCGCCAGATTCCCGGCCGCGGCTTCCTGCAGAGACTCGCGTGCCCCCAGCGGCCCGCCGGGCAGTGCCCACAGTCCGCGGAAAGGCTCGCGGATGCGGCGCACCAGCGGCAGCCACAGTGCCGGGCGGCCGGTCTCCGGATCCGGGCGGAGAGCGAAGATAACAGTGGAAATGGCCAGAGCCGGAGGCTGCCGTGCGCGTTCGGAAACGTTCGCGTATCTGTGCGCCGGATGCTGGTAAACCACGGTGCCCTTTCCGGCCGGTCCGCCGGTGGCCGGCGGCTGAGTAAAAGTCAGAATGACTCTAACTCAAGGCCAGCGAAAACCAAGCGATGTGCGTCACAATACTGGGTTGCCCTGAAACGGACCCCGCATGGAGCTCCTGCGCCGCAGGCGGGCGGAGGTCTATTCGCCGTCGACAGTCTGCTGCCGAGCCGGGCCCGCACCGGAGGCCGCCTCCAGCAGCGGAAGGGTCCGGCCGTCAAAATGCGTATTCAGCACAATGACGGACGAGGACCGCACAATGGTGCGGGTGGCCACGATGGAATCAATGACGCGCTGCAGGTCCGAATTGGAACGGGCGGCAACCCGCGCCAGCAAATCACTCTCACCGGAGACGGTATGAATTTCCTGGATCTCCGGGATGCGCGCCAGCGCGGCAACCACGGCATCGTGGCCGCTGTCCTGGTTGATGGTCAGCGAGCAATAGGCAAGCACCGAGTACCCCAGCGCCGCCGGATCAATCCGCGGCCCCCATCCGGAAATGATTCCTGCCTTCTGCATCCGGTCCAGCCTGGCCTGCACCGTGGCGCGGGCCACCTGCAGCGTGCGCGAGGCTTCAAGGACGGACATCCGGGGCTCATCGGTGAACAACGCAATAATGCGTGCATCCAAGGCATCAGTGGGCATGCTTTCCTTCCCGTGCACGGCGAAATACTGTGCAAGCTGCAAGCGTAGTGGCACAAATCATACGCATACTGAGCAACCTGCCCGCACGGCATAAGATAGATAGCTATCGCCGCGGCCGGTTTACGGCATCCACCCTTCACGGCATCCCCAACTTCAAAGGTGTCTTTTCCATGACCACCCGAACGTCCGCGACCGGTTCCGCCGGATCCGCTGCAACGGCGCCGGCAGGATCTCCCCCGGTGCGCAAGATGCGCCCCCGCCACCTGGTCTTCATGAGCCTGGGCAGCGCCATCGGCACCGGCCTCTTTGTCGGTTCCGGCGCCGGAATCCAGGCAGCCGGACCCGCCGTCCTGCTCTCTTTCCTGATTGCCGGCACCATGGTCATCCTCGTCATGCGGATGATGGGCGAAATGGCCGCGGCAGACCCCAGCAGCGGAGCTTTCTCCGTGTACGCGGAAAAGGCACTCGGACGGCCGGCCGGAACGACCATCGGCTGGCTGTGGTGGCTGCAGCTGGTGATCGTGATTGCCGCGGAGGCAACAGCTGCCGCAGCGATCGTTGCATCCATGTGGCCCGGTTCGCAGCAATGGTTGCTGGCGCTGGTGTTCATGAGCCTGTTCACGGCCATCAACCTGGGCGGTGTCGCCAGCTTCGGTGAGTTTGAGTACTGGTTTGCACTGCTGAAAGTCCTGGCGATCGTGGCGTTCCTCGCCGTCGGCATCGCATTCATTGCCGGCTGGCTGCCCAATGTGCCGGCCCCCGGACTCAGCAACCTCACCGGCAACGGCGGCTTCATGCCCCACGGCTTGAGCGGAGTTGGTGCAGGACTGCTGCTGGTGGTCTTCGCGTTCGGCGGCACCGAGATCGTGGCGGTTGCGGCAGCCGACACTGAAGAGCCTGAAACCAATATTGCCAAGGCCATCACGTCGGTGGTCTGGCGCATCCTGGTGTTCTACATCGGCTCAGTCCTCGTGATCGTCACCATCCTCCCGTGGGACAGCGACTCCCTGAGCACCGGGCCCTTTGTGGCCGCCCTGGCACAGGCACGCGTTCCGGGTGCCGACGTGGTGATGGCCGTGGTGATCGTCGTGGCCCTGCTCTCGGCCCTGAATGCCAACCTTTACGGCGCCTCCCGCATGGTGTTCTCACTCGCAGAGCGCGGCAGGGCTCCCCGGGCGCTCGCCCGCAAGGGCACCAGCGGTGTGCCCCGTGCCGCGGTGGCTGCTTCGGTGGCCTTCGGTTTCCTGGCCGTGGCGCTGAACTATCTGTACCCCGAAACGGTTCTTATGATCCTGTTGAACCTGGTCGGCTCCACCTGCCTGGTGGTCTGGGGAGTGTCAATTGTTTCCCAAATTATCCTGCGGCGCCGTGCCGAATCCGCAGGCGTGGAACTGCGCTTCAAGATGTGGGCGTTCCCCTGGCTGTCCTATTTTGCGCTGGCCCTGCTGGCCGGCATTGTGGTGCTCGGCTTCCTGGACCCGGCGGTCCGGATCCAGCTGCTGGCAACACTGGCCCTGACCTGCGCGTTGGCCTTCGCTGCCTGGCTGATGGACCGCAGCGCAGTGAAGCCCGGCGGCCGGATTAAATAGTCCCGCACTCCGCCGACAGATCTTTTTCGGACTTAACCGGACCCGGAAATTTAAGGGAATTAAAATATGCACCGCGCAGAGTTTGCCCGGGAAATCGTACGAATTATCATTGCGGAATAACAGGCAGAAAAATCAGCACCTTATAACCCGGATCGTCGTTTTTTGTCTCCGGACCCGCGGCCGCGAAGGAGAGCGTTGACTCGCTTCGCGGCTGCGGACGTTACAGAGAACTGTGGACCGCACGGGCCCTGATACTGCCGGCCTGTGCGGGGGTCCCTGCTTTACCGGCCTCTGATCTACCGGCCTGTGCTCTACTGCCCCTTGCGCTTTTTGGGTGCGAGCTCTGACTCAGCACTGATCTTGGCCCTCTTTTCGGCCCGCTTGTCCTTGATGGACTTGCCGGGCTTCTTTTCGTTTGAACCCTGCGGGGATTTACCTGACAATTTAGGCTCCTCTGAAAGAACAAATACGGATAGTCCTGACCTTACCCGGTATAAAAATAAAAGCCAGTCCTCACCTCGTTTCACCTTAACCGCCGTGCGGAAATGTACTTTCCACGGACTGACTTTTTCGAAAACCCAGCCGGAGTCCCGTAATAAGACGCCCTCGCAGCGCTTGGCGGGCGGGCCGCGGTGGCTCCTGGCCGGTCCGGAACAGCTCGGCACGCGGAGGCAGCCATTCGGGCAGAATGTACGTACCGTATGTTCCGGGGCGGCGTTGCCGACGACGGATTCCCCCTGCCGAACCCGCCCGCTCCTGGACCCAGCAAGCATTGGAGCATCGACGTGGCCGAAACCCCTGTCCCCCTGCAGATACAAGCCGTGGAAGGTGTCAGCCCCGGCCTGTTCGCCGAAATCATCCAGCCGGACGCCGGCGCGCGGCCCATGCGGCCGGTGCTGCTCCTGCACGGCTTCGCCTCGTCGTCACAGCTGAACTGGCACAACACCGGCTGGGTAAACACGTTGACCGCCGCAGGGAGAACGGTCATCACCGTGGACCTGCCCGGACACGGGCGCAGCACGGCACCCGCAGATCCGGGCGCATACCGTCCCAGCCGGATCCGGGCGGACCTGCTGCAGCTGCTCACGGATGCCGGCGTCCTTCCGCTGACCGAAGCGGACCCGGCATCGGGCGTGGATATTGTTGGCTATTCGCTGGGCGCCCGGCTGGCCTGGGAGCTGGGCGCCACCCAGCCCGAACTGGTGCACCGCATGGTCCTGGGCGGTCCGGGCAGCAGCGATCCGCTGGCTGATTTTGACCTGGCGGCTGCGCGGGAGAGCCTCGCGGGGCACGAAGAGGCGGCCGACGGCGTTACGGCCGAATTGCTGCGCATGGCGCAGCTGGTTCCCGGCAACGACATGGCAGCCCTGCTGGGAATGGTGGAAGCAATTAAGGAAGAACGGTTTGTTCCGGCCGGTGCCGCTCCCCGGATGCCGCTGCTGCTCGTGGCCGGAGACCGCGATGAGTTTGCCGCCGGGATCCCGGAACTGGCAGAGCTGTCCGGCCGGGCAGAGGTGCTCCGGCTGCCGGGCCGGACCCATGCCAATGCCGTCACGTCACGAACCTTCAGGCAGGCCGCTGTCTCGTTTCTTGGGTGAGAAACGGGGTATCTGACATCCTCAGCTACCGGGGAGTTGTGCGGGAAGGCATATTACGAGTTGATAAACCCGGCACGGAGCTGCGCGCTGCCGCCAAGTCGGCAGGATATGATGATTTGGCGAGCAGAGCACAAATGATTTCATCAGGCTACTGATTAAATCGTTTTCCGTGACGGCACTGGGACCCGCCTGACGCTTTGTTCCCTTTCTTTTCGAATGACCCTCAAGGAGGACACCCGTGGATGTACTCCTTGGGCACCGGTACCGGACCGTTGAGCTTCTGGGCACCGGCGGTGCTGCTTCGGTGTACCGTGCGGTGGACGAGAACCTGAACCGGGAAGTTGCCGTCAAGCGCTTCCATCCCAATTCCAGCGATGACGATGAGTTCCGCCGCCAGCAGACGGAGACGCTGCTGCTGGCCACCCTGAACCACCCCGGTTTGGTGACACTGCTGGATGCCGGCACTTTCGAAGAGGGAGACGGCCGGGCATCAACCTATCTGGTCATGGAGCTCGTGGACGGTCCTGATCTCCGCAAAACGCTAAAGTCCGGCCCGCTCACGCCGTCCGGTACGGCTTCTCTGGGAGCTGATCTGGCTGACGCGCTGAACTACGTGCATTCAAACGGGGTCATTCACCGGGATGTGAAGCCCGCGAACATCCTTTTGTATCCGCAGGCGGAGAATGACACCCGCCTCTATCCCAAGCTGACGGATTTTGGCATTGCACGGGTAACGGACGCAACGCTGGCCACAGCACACGGTGCCACCATCGGCACGGCAAATTATTTGAGCCCGGAACAGGCGCTGGGCGGCGCGGTTGAACCGCGCACCGACATCTATTCTTTGGGCCTGGTGCTCCTGGAATGCCTGACCGGGGAAAAGGCCTTTCCCGGGCCTATCGTCGAGTCCGCCGTCGCGCGTCTGGTCCGCGATCCGGAGATTCCGGCGGAGCTTGGAACCGAGTGGGTGGACCTGTTGAAGTCAATGACGGCACGGACCGTGGAGGCACGCCCCGAAGCCCACGATGCCGCGTGCACCCTCCGCACCCTGGCCGCTGAATCGGACGCGCTTCAGCATGCCGTTGCTTCTGCGGATTACAGTCCTGACGACGCCGTCACCGGCGGATTCACCACCGGGAACATCTACATTCCCCTGCCGCCGGCACACGCACCGAGCCTCTAAAAGGGCCGCGGCGGAACCGGCAACCACACAAAGACGAAGCCCGGACCGATCTGCCGGTCCGGGCTTCTTCCATCCGCTGTGCGGTTTGTCCTACTTGGATCCTTCGGCCGACTCCTGGTCTTCCTCCGGCTCAAAATTCGAGGGCTCATCCGTGGATGCGGCGGCTACGCCGTCCTCGGAGTCAGGGATGGTGCCCTCAGGACCCGTGGTCTTTTCCCCGCCCTTGGACTGGTCCTCGTTGGGGTTCTTTTCGCTGCCCATGGTGGGTCTCCTCATCCGCTGCGGCTCCCGCCGACTATTCCGGCGCTTCCTACGATACTAAGGCACCTGAGCATGGAGGGGACAGCGGAGCGGGGCCGCACCGTTCCCAAACCGGCCGCTGCAGCCGGTCCGGGAACGGTGCGTGCAGATCCTCAGGCGCGGCGGCGCCGGGACGCGACAGCCCAGCGGGTGATCAGACTTAGGACCAGCAGCGCAGCAGCAGCCCCCACCGTGACCATGAAAGCCGCCTGGTGGCCATGGCTGTCCGCGAGCCGGCCGGCAAGGGCAGCGCCCAGCGCTGTTCCCGTCACTACTCCGCTGGCGAGCATGGTCATGACCGTGCCCATCAGGTGACGGGGCGCCACCACCGCGCCAATGCCAAAAATACTGACCATGGTGGGGCCCACCGGAAGGCCCAGGACAAAGAGCGCCACCAGCATGGTGGGAATGTCCGCGGGGAACAAAAGGAGCACTGAGAACGCCGTCATGGCAGCGGCAGCAGCCATCCAGCGTGCTGCCGGCCCGAACCGTTCGGGCCAGAAGGCCACGGACAGAGCTGCGCCGGCCGAGCTGATTCCCATCACCGCATACAGCAGGCCGGCGGCGGAGGAGATATCGAAGAGTCCGCCGAAAGCCGTGAGGCTGGTCTGTGTTCCGCCAAAGAACGTTCCCATGGCCACCATGCCAAGGACGGGCAGCGCAATGAGCAGCCAGTCGGCGCGCGGCTCGGCAGCGGCGGGTGCGGTTTCTTCTCCGGCGGCAGCGGCAGCGGCATCCCGTCCCTCGCGGGCAGCACGTGCAGCACGGGCCGGAACCACGGTGCGGACCGTGGGATGCACGGCAAAGGCACTCACCATGCTTAAGGTGAGGACGGCCGCAATGGCCAGCGGGAGCCAGGGGGCGACGGCGGCAGCCAGCAGTCCGACGAGCGCCGGGCCGAGCACAAAGCTCAGTTCGTCCGCGGTTCCTTCATAGGACATGGCGGTATCCAGGTCCCGGTTACCGGCGGATTTTTTGCCTGACGTCATGGCCATCCACCGGACACGGGCAAGCGGCCCCACCTGGGGGCAGGTTGCTCCCATGACGAAGGCAGCGGCGAGCGCCGCGTAGGCGTTGGCGGCATCAGGCAGCTGGAAGGCCATGTACAGGGTCAGTGCGATGGCCAGCGGATTGACCACGGCGGCGGTCAGCAGAACCGGCCGCTGCCCAACATGGTCCGCCACATAGCCCAGAATGGGGGCACCGAGGGCCGAGCCGAGTCCCACGGCTCCGGCGGCCAAACCTCCGGTGGCATAGGACCCGGTGACGCTCGTGACCAGGGTCAGAGCACCGATGGTCAGCATGGCCAGGGGAAGCCGGGCCAGAAAGGCGACCGGGACAAAGCCGCGGCCCGCCATTGCGAAGATCCGGGCGTAGCGGCCGGTGGTGTCTGCGACGGCCTGGTCCCGAGCCGGGTCCTGATCGGGAGCCTGAGAGGCGAGCGAAGATGATGACAGGTTATTACTCATGCGATGTCCAGTTACGTTGCATCGCGCATCGTCCCCCCTCCCGATGCGCCGAACCCGGTTACCTATCAAGCTTACCTTTCCGGCGGGATCCCTGCAGCCCGCCTACACACCCACGGGGATCCCTGCGGAGAAGCGGACGGAGGAGCCGTTGCGCCCCTTCGTGATCTGCAGCTGCGCGCCAATCCGCTGCTTCATCTCCGCCACGTGGCTGACCAGCCCCACTACCCGGCCGCCGTCGCGCAGTCCTTCCAGCGCGTCCATGACCTGTTCCAGGGAGGTCTCATCCAGGCTGCCGAAGCCCTCATCCACGAACAGGGTCTCGATGCTCACGCCTCCTGCTTCCTGCTGCACAACATCGGCCAGCCCCAGGGCAAGGGCCAGTGACGCCATGAAGCTCTCGCCGCCGGAAAGGGTGGAGGTGTCCCGGTGCTGGCCGGTCCAGGCATCAGTGACGTGCAGGCCCAGTCCGGACTTCCTGTTGCCGGCCGTGGAGTCACTGTGCACGAGGGCGTACCGTCCGCCCGTCATTGCTGACAGCCGTTCAGTGGCCGCGGCGGCCACCTGTTCCAGGCGTGCAGCCAGTACATAGGTGCTCAGCGTCATCTTGTAGCCGTTCTCCCCTCCCCCGCGTGCAGTGTCGGTGACTGAGCGCAGAAGGTTGTACCGCTCCTCCAGCGGGCGGATCCGTTCGGCGGCCGCTGCCAGCTCCAGTCCGTAGGATTTCAGGGCCCTGGCGGAGGACTCCAGCAGGCCAAGCCGGACCGAGCATTCCGTCAGCCTCGTGCGGGCGGACGCAGCGGCGTCAGAGGCCAGGACCAGGTCTTCCTCCTCCGGCACGGGCAGGGGCTCGCCGTCCCCGTCCACATCGGCCGCCGAGTCCTCGCCCTCGCGGCGCAGGACCAGGCGCTGGGCCTCCTGGTCGTAGCGGGTCACTGTGAGTTTGGCGTCAGCGGCGGCTTCCTCGTCCAACAGGGCTTCGCGCACATCCTGAACGGTGCCGAACTCGGAATCGCGCAGCCGGGCCGCCAGGTCGTCCTCGGCCTCAGCCGCGTTGTCCCGTGCCGTCTGCAGCTCGGCGAGGGAGCGGCTTGCCTCGCTGATGAGGGAACGCAGCCCGGCAAGGCAGTTCACCCGCTCGGAAAGTGTTGCGAAACCGTCGCGGGCAGCCTGCACACGCCCGGCGAGGTCCGTGATCCGGCGCTCTGCCGAGAGCCGCTGTTCCTCAGCCTGTGCCGCGGCAACCAGCGCGGCGGCGGCTTCTTCGGCCAGGGTGTCCAGGTTCCGGGTCAGCTCCGCACTGCGCGCAACGGCGGTGTCCAGGGCGGCGGCCGCAGCCTCCGCCGCCGCCAGGGAACGCCCGGCTTCTTCTTCCCGGGCCCTGGCTGCCTCCGCATCTCCGTCACCGCCCTGAATCCGCAGTTCAGCGAGGCGGAGGTTGTCCCTGTCCGCCTGCAGCCGTGCAGCTTCATATGCGGTCTCCGCGGACCGGGTGAGCCGGCGCGCCTCGTCCTCATCCTGCTTGGTAACGGCGCTTTCACCGTCGGGCAGCGCAGCCGGAGCGGGATGAACACTGCTGCCGCAGACCGGGCACCCCTGCCCGTCCTCCAGCCGTCCCGCCAGCTCCGCTGCCGCCTGGTCCAGGCGGCGCTGCTGCAGGTCCTGCCATGCCTGACGCAGATCCTGGTAGGTGCCCCGCAGGCGCACCGCCTCTGCCTCGGACTCTGATGCGGTGACGGAAGCCTGCGCATATTCGCTGACGGCGTGTGTCAGGGCACGCGCACGGTCCACCTCTTCCTGCGCGGACTGTCTCCGGGAGGCCTGCTGCCGCAGCGATTCCAGTTCCCGTGTCACCCCGGCCTGTTCAGCACGAAGAGCTTCCCCCGCGGACTCGGCTGCAGCTGCAGCTGCCCGGTTGGCATCACGCCGATGAACAGCGTCAGCGAGCTCCGTTTCCAGGCCGCCGATGCGTTCTTCCTCGGCCAGTGCAGCTTCGGCGGCACCCAGCTCAGCGGTCAGCCGGTCCTGGGCGGCCAGCAGGACCGGTGCAAAATCGCCGTCCGCCGCCGTGGTTTCGGTCAACCCGAACCCTGCTGCCAGCGCATGCCCCAACAGTGCCACGCGTGCCTGCCCCGCGGCTTCCTCGCGAAGCCGGAGACGCGCCTGGGCGGTGTCGCCGGCCCGGACAAACCCGCTCAGCGACTCGGCGCGCAGATGGCGTTCGAGTGCCTCGCGGACGGGCTCCACCTGATCCCGGCGGGCGGCGTGGGCCTGTTCATCACGTTCGAGCTGTTCCCGGGCGATGCCGCGGGTTCGACGCGCTTCCAGGTCCGACCGCGTGTGCTCCGCTTCCCGGAGCGCTGCGGTGAGAACCGCATGCTCTTCCCGGGCAGCCTCCGTACGCGCTCCCAGCAGACGGCGGATTTCCTCCACGCCGGCGGCCTCTCCGCTTCCGGGCTGAACTGTTGCTGCCTCTCCGCCTGGGTTTTGGGCAGTCTCTTGGTCAGTGTCTTGGGCGGCACCGTCCGCATCCGCTGCGGCGTCCTCCGTCCAGCGCTCCATTTCGTCGCGCGCCCGGCGCATCACGTGCTCGCTTTCGGCCCGGGCGTCCTCCAGTTCGCGCTCAGCGACGGCAAGATCCGCCTTGAGCTGGGCTTCGATGTTCTCGAACCGTGTTGTGCCGAACAGTTTCTGCAGCAGCGCTGACCGGCTGGCGGCGTCGGCCTGCAGGAAGGCCGCGAAGTCTCCCTGCGGCAGCAGCACCACGCGGGTGAACTGTTCCTTATCCATGCCCATCAGGGCCCTGATTTCAGTGCCTGCTTCATCATTGCGGGCGGTCTTTTGGATCCACTGTCCGTCCACGAGCTCGCGGAGGGTGGTCTTCGCCTGCTCGAGTACGGTTTTACCGGTGCCGCGCTTGGCCGGACGGTCCCAGGCCGGGGTGCGCACCACTTCGAAGCGGCGGTCTCCGGAGCTAAACTCGCACAGGACCTCCGGTGAGGTGTCCGGCGCTGCGTGGTCGCTGCGCAGCCGCTTGGAAGTTTGCCGGGAACCGGGAACGGATCCGTACAGGGCATAACAAATTGCGTCCAGGATGCTGGTTTTCCCGGCCCCCGTGGGTCCGTTGAGCAGGAACAGACCGTGGGCGCCGAGTTCGTCAAAATTAATGACCTGCCGGTCCGCGAAGGGACCGAAGGCCTGGATTTCCAGCCGGTGGATCCTCACTGTGCTGCCTCCGATGCCTGGACCTTGGACAGGACTTCAGCGAAGAGTTTTTTCTCCTGCTCATCAGCCTGCCGCGAGCGCACATGGTCAAGGAACCCGCAGCAGATCTCCAGGTCATCAGTAGCCCGGGCCAGCCGCTGGCTGTACGTCTGGTTGGCAGTGCGGGGCCCGGACGCCGGTTCAAAGGAAAGCACCAAAGTATCGGGGAAGCGGGTGCGCAGCCTCTCCATGGCCCGGGCAGGACGCTCGTCGTCGGTCAGGGTGACCTGGCAGTACGCATCTTCGGCCTCAGTGAGGCCGGGATCTGCGAGCAGCTCATCCAGCGTCCCCCGCAGCACCGCCAGCCTGCGCGGGGCAGGCCACAGGACCGGTTCCACCGACACCAGGCCCCCGGCGTCGAACTCCACGAGCAGCCCGCCTTTCTGCTGGCGTGCCTCGGAGAAGGAGTACGGCAGCGGGGAGCCGCTGTAGCGGACGGACGGGCTCAGCTCCTGCCGGCCGTGCAGGTGACCCAGCGCGGTGTAGGCAAACGAGTCAAAGAGGTCCAGCGGCACGGCACCCACGCCGCCCACCGTGAGGTCCCGCTCGCTGTCCGTGGTGATGCCGCCGCTGGCAAAGACATGCGCCATGACCACGGGGTGCACCGGCGCTCCGTCCGCGGCCCGGTGCTGCACGTCTTCCCGGATCCGGCGGACGGCCTCGCCGATGACGGTTTCATGGTGCGGTGTATCTACTTCCAGCTCCGGCGCCGCCAGCCTCGGTTCAAGGTAGGGGATGCCGTAGACCGCCACCGGAATACCGCCGGTTTCCAGCAGGACCGGATCCGGAATCTCGCTGATCCGGGTCCGCAGATACACGCCGCCGCGTTCGAAGATCCGGCTGCCGAAGCCGAGGCGGGCAGCGGAATCGTGGTTCCCGCTGGAGAGGATGACCTTTGCGCCGGCAGCGGTGATGCGGTCCAGGGCTGAATCCAGCAGGCGGACGACGTCTACCCCCGGCAGTGCCCGGTCGTAGACATCTCCGGCGATCAGGACCGCGTCCACCTCCTGCTCACGGACCGTCTCCACGAGCCGGTCGATGAACTGCTGCTGAGCGCTGAGCATCCCTACGCCGTGGAAGGAACGGCCCAAATGCCAATCGGAGGTGTGCAGTATTCGCATACCAACAAAACTACATCGCCGCGCTGACACTCCCCGGACAGTCTAGTGACGGACGGTACCCGGGCGGCCGCCGTCGTCGTCACCGTCGTCATCACCGGCGAAGAACCCGCGGGCGTCGTCGTCGCTCTCCCGGGAAATCTCGTTCGGTCCCGCGGCTGATGCGCCCGCCGTTTGAGCAGCGGTGCCGGACGGATGCTGTGCCTTGGCCTCCTCAACGGCGTCGCCGGCCGGCGAATCCCCGTCTTCATCGGCCTCATCATCGGAAGCCTCATCAGCGGCCGGCGCTTCATCAGCGGCCGGGGCATCGGAAATGCTCAGGTCGATGCTGCGGTAGATGAGTCCGGCGATCAGCGCGCCCAGGACCGGCGCGGCCCAGAAAAGCCACAGCTGCTCCAGTGCTTCGCCGCCGGCAAAGACGGCGGCGGCCGTGGAACGGGCCGGGTTCAGGGAGCCACCGGTGATCGGGGCGAGAATGCTGAGCAGGACTGCATAGGTGACGCCGACGGCGAAGGCCGCCGAGACAGCGGGAATCCGGCGGGCAGCGGCGCCCAGGAACACGGCAACCAGCAGCGCAGTGGCCACCACTTCGGCGAGCAGTGCACTGGCGAGCGGGAAGCCCAGCTGGTAATCGGTGCCGTAGCCGTTGGCCAGCACGCTGAAGATCTGCCGGGTGTCCGTCAGCTCAGGATGTCCCTGAAAGAGGACCCACAGGATGAGATAGGCCAGGAGCCCGCCGATGAGCTGCGCCGCAACGTAAACGGGCAGCGCTTTCCATGACGTGCGGCCGGCAGCGGCGCTGCCCAGGCTGATGACCGGGTTGAAGTGGCCGCCGGAGACATAGCCGAAGGCAACCATGGCGGCGGCCGCAGCGAGCCCGACGCCCAGCGGAGAGGAGATCCCCCCGGTTCCGCTGAAGACCGCCACAGCTGTTGCGAAGACGAGCAGAAACGATCCGGCGCCCTCCGCGACGCTGCGGCCCGGCAGCCCGAAGTTGTGCAGCGGCTTGCGGGATTCAGTGCGGGCGGCCGGTCCTGCAGCGCGTGCGCCGCCGGCGGAGATGGGTTCGGGATTCATGGGTAAAGGTGTTCTCTTTCCTTATCGGTGAAACTTCTTCCGGTTCCAAGCAAACTCAGCCAGCTTTCCATTTCCCGCTGTGAACCAGCTGGGGACCCGCTGGTCCGCAGGCTCGATATGCTGGAACCGTGAGCGTGAACCCTGAACAGTCATCTGCCCCCGACCCTTCCCTGCCCGGGTCCGGCGCGGCTTCCTCCCATCTTCCGCGCAATGGCCAGTCAGCAAAAGTGCTCGGCTGCCTGCTGGGCGGAGCCCTGGGCGATGCGCTGGGCTATGCGGTTGAGTTTTCCCGCCTGCCTGAGATCCGCAGTACCTTCGGTCCGGACGGCCTCCGGGACTTTTCCGTCCTGCCCGCACCGGTTCCGTTTTCCGATGACACCCAGATGACCCTGTACACGGTGGACGGGCTGCTGGAAGCGCTGGAATGGGCCAACGCGGGCCTGGGCGCCGATGAAACAGCCTGCCTGTGGCTGGCCTATCTGCGCTGGCTGAAGACCCAGGGCATC
>NZ_JASDDG010000029.1 GCF_030407495.1 Arthrobacter sp. APC 3897
GGCAATCTGGTCCGGTTCGCGTTCCGCGGCAGCACTGAACATGCGCCGGGCCACCGCCGCAGCCCCGCCGTACCAGCAGGCAGCCACCCCCATCCCGCCCCAGGCAAAGCCCGGCCGCTCGAGATACCAGTTGTCTTCTCCCACCGGCCGGGCGGCTGCGCGGTCAAAATCCACCGGACCGCTGTCCACGTCCGCCAGTCCGCGGCTGACCCACGTTCCCGGAACAGGTGTCACCGCAGGCTGGCCCAGGTCAACAGCGAAGGCCCGACGGCGGCCGTCGCCGGTGTGGGCAGTGACCACCGCGTAATCCAGACGCGCCGCCAGCGAGCACCAGGGCTTGCGCCCGGTCAGTTCCCACCCGCTGTCAACCGCTGTTGCCGTAACGGCCATTCCGGGGCCTTCAGCGGCAAACACCCCCCAGGACCCGGGATCCGCCGGGACTCCCGCCTGGGCCAGAATGGCAAGGGCGTCCGTGTGCGGTTCAAGGGCCCGGGCCGCGGTGAGATCGGCAGCGGCAACGGCGGCCAGAAGGGACCACAGTGTTTTGGTCCGGCCTGTACCGGGAAGCGGCGCCGCGCCGGCGAAGTCCCCTGCCAGTGACAGGGCTGCAGCGGCACTTCCGTGAACTGCTCCCGCTTTCCGCAGGAGGTCCTGAAAACCCGGTACCTGCTGCGCGCTGAAGGTCTGCCCGGCTGCGGGGATGGCTGAGGTCTCCACCGTGTCCTTACTCCAGGAACGGTTTCCGGCCTGTCCATGGTGCGTTGTAGAAGTTTCTCCCAGTCTGCCAGTTCCGGGGCGGGGATTCTTCTTCTTCGCCCCGGGTGAACGTTCCCGCCGCTAGGCCGGGGAGGTGCGGCCCGGAACGGAGCGCGATCCGAACAGCAGGCCCAGTCCCACCATGGCAATGCCCAGGATCAGGTGAAGCCAGTTGTCGGCCGCGTTTACGGGAACAAAGTTCCCCGCGGAGTGATGCGGCACGATCAGTCCGTAGAGGAACAGCAGGAGGTAAACGATGCCGCCGGCAATGAGGTAGATCCGGGCGAGGGGGTTGGTTCTGGCCATGATCAGTCCGAGAAAGCCAAACAGCAGGTGGACGACGTTGTGCAGGACGGACACTTGGAAAATACCCAGAAGCAGCGCCTCGGACTCGGACCCCGCAAGATAAAGGACCTCGTAGTTCGAGGTGATTCCGGGAACGAACCCCAGTGCACCGATCAGGATGAAGACCAAACCGAAATACCAGGAGGCCCGCTGCGCATTGGTGCGGCGGAGTGACCTGCCGCGGACGGGATAGGACATTGTGAACTCCTTATGCCTTGGCGACGTGTACTGCCGGTCCGGCCGGCTGGTGCTCAACGCAAATCCCCCGGAGCGAATAATTCTCAACTGTTGCACAATCACCAAATTATGGGAAGCATACTTAGCATCTGGAACTGAACGTCATCGAAAGGGCTCTCCCGCTATGGTTTTCGCTCCCCGCACCGCAATCGTCACCGGCTCCGACTCCGGAATCGGCAGGGCCACCGCAGTAGCCCTCGCGGCAGCAGGAATGGATGTGGGCATCACCTGGCACACCGACGAGCAGGGGGCCAAGGAGACGTCGGAGGAAGTGCGCTCCCTTGGCCGAAAGTCAGTCACAGCCCGTCTGGACACCACAGACCTCCCGGGTTGCGGGCAGGTCATCGACCAGCTTGCCGCGGAGCTGGGATCACTGGATGTGTTCGTCAGCAATGCCGGCACCGGGGACGGCAAACCGTTCCTCGACCTGGATTTTCCCACCTGGATGGACACCCTCAACACCAACCTCAACGGAGCGTTTGTCTGCCTCCAGCATGCTGCCCGGAAAATGGTGGCGTCAGGACGGGAAGGACGCCTGATTGCAGTCACCAGTGTTCACGAGACCCAGCCGCGCGTGGGGTCGGCCGCCTACACGGCATCCAAGCACGGGCTCGGAGGCCTCATGAAGGTCATGGCCCTTGAACTTGGCCGGTACGGGATCACCGTGAATTCGGTGGCTCCGGGCGAGATCGCCACCCCCATGACGGACCAGCATGATGATGATCCGCATCAGGCGGAGCGCCCCGGCATACCTCTGGGCCGGCCCGGCGATGCCCGCGAGATTGCCGCCGTCGTCGCCTTCCTCGCGTCTCCGGCCGCCAGTTACGTCACTGGCGCCTCCTGGCCCGTTGACGGCGGGATGCTGCAGATGGGGCCGCAGGGCGGCTCGCACATTGTGTCCACCGACTGGCTGGAGGCCTGAGGATGGAAAGCCTGTGGCTGTCCACCGCCCCGCCCATTCCCTCGGATTCTTTTATTCCGTCGGAGGAATATGACGTTGTGGTGGCCGGTGCCGGCCTGACCGGGCTTGCGTCCGCGTTGTTTCTGGCCCGCCGCGGCCAGAAGGTTGCGGTACTGGAAGCCAGGCAGGTTGGAGCAGTGACCTCGGGAAACACGACGGCAAAAGTCTCACTGCTCCAAGGTCTCCAGCTCTCCGGCATCGCCTCCCATCATGGAGCCGACGCCGTCCGCGACTATGTGAACGCCAACCGCGCAGGCCAGGACTGGCTGCTCCGGTTCTGCCGTGATCACGGAGTGGACCATGACATCCGGACTGCCTACACCTATGCTCTCAGCGAGAAGGGCAGGCAGAGCCTGGATTCTGAGTTTTCGGCGGCCACTGCGGCCGGTCTCTCACCGCAGATGACACGGGAAACCGAACTTCCGTTTGAGGTCTCCGGCGCCCTTGAGCTGTCCGGCCAGGCGCAGATCCATCCCCTGCAGGCATTGGCAGCGCTGGCCGCGGAACTGCGGACGGCAGGCGGAACCCTGATCCAGGGAACCCGGGTCACGGGAGCAGGAAAGGCGGCGGACAACCGGGTACGCATCCTGACTCCTTCCGGTTCCGTGTCGGCACGCCATCTTATTCTGGCCACCGGCATACCAATTCTGGACCGCGGCGGTTACTTCGCCCGGCTTCTGCCGCTGCGTTCCTACGCAATGGCCCATCCCGTCCGCGGCGCGGTTCCGGAGGGGATGTATCTATCCGTTGACTCCCCCTCACGGTCCCTGCGCACCGCACGGGCCGGCGGAACGGATTACCTCATCTCCGGCGGGAACGGCCACACCGTCGGACGCCACGAGCATCCGCAGTCACTGGTGGATGACCTGTCCCGGTGGACCACGGACAATTTTGCGGTGGCGGACCCCACCTATGCGTGGTCCGCCCAGGACTACGCGCCCGCCTCCGGGGTGCCTTATGTGGGGCAGGTCCCCTTTGGCGACGGCAGCATCTTTGCCGCCACCGGCTTCAATAAATGGGGCATGACCAACGCGGTTGCCGCCGCCCTGGCGATCAGCCAGGCAATTGCCCCGGCGGCAGAAAGCGACGCCGCGCAAAACTGGTACCAGCCGAAGCTTTCCTCCCGCGACGTTCTTACCGCTGTCCGGGACAACGCGGAAGTGGGACTTGAAATGCTGGCCGGCTGGGCCTCATCGCTGGCGGGAACAGACGAGTCCGCCCCGCCCGAGGGCCAGGGAAAGGTGGTGCGCAAAAACCTGAAACCTGTAGGCATCTGCACCGTGGACGGCAAAACTTCCAAAGTCTCTGCGGTTTGTCCGCATCTGGGCGGCGTCCTGTCCTGGAACGACGCCGAGGCATCCTGGGACTGCCCCCTGCACGGTTCACGGTTCACAGCGGACGGAATGCTGCTGGAGGGCCCGGCGGTCCGGGGGCTGGACCGCGGCTGATGCCTCAGCCCCCGGATACGGAGCTAGAACCCTGCCCGCGGGCCGCCTGATTCGGGATCATCCATGGCGGGATCCGCCTCCGGCGCCGCCGCCAGGGAGGAGGTTGACGTTGCGGGCTCATCGGGAGCCGCGGGCGGGGCGTCAACGTTTCCCCGCCAGGAACCCGTTGAAGCACCCTGCGCCTCGATGAACTCCTTGAAGGCCTTGAGATCGGATTTGACCTGCCGGTCATCTGCCCCGACTACGGAGCCCACCTTTTCAATGAAGGTTTCCGGATCCCAGTCCAGCTGCACGGTAACCCGGGTTTCCGCATCACCCAGCCGGTGAAAGGTCACCACCCCGGCGTGGGTGGTTCCGTCCGTACTCTTCCAGGCAACCCGCTCGTCCGGATGCTGCTCAGTGATTTCAGTATCGAAAACCCGCTCCACTCCGCCAATCTTCGTAACCCAATGGTTCTCGGTCTCCGAAGTCTGCGTAATGGACTCAACTCCACCCATAAACTGGGGAAATGATTCAAACTGGGTCCACTGGTTGTAAGCCGTGGACACCGGAACTGCTACGTCAATGGACTCTTCTACGGTGGTCATGCGGGTCCCTTCGATAGGCGGTTTGTTCCGGCTGGAAGCGATAATTCCACTCCGGGCCCTTCACGCTACCGAACGGACCCACCGACTTCAAGGAGAAGGTAAGCTTACTTAGGTTGGCGGCTGCGGCAAGGGTCCCACACCGGAAACCCGGCGCATGCAGCTGTCCTTCGTCACCAGATTTCGTCAACATTGGAGGAAACGTGAAGGCATCCAAAGAACTGACCACCAATCTGCAGGCCGTCCTCGTAGACCTCATTGAGCTGCACCTGCAGGGCAAGCAGGCACACTGGAACGTTGTGGGCAAGAACTTCCGCGACCTCCACCTGCAGCTCGATGAAATCATCGAGGATGCCCGCCTCTTCGCGGACGAACTCGCCGAGCGCATGCGCGCACTGGGCGCCATCCCCGACGGCCGAAGTGTTGCCGTGGCCGAGGGCACCTCGCTGGCTCCGTTCCCCTCCGGCCTCGTGGACACCAAGGACACGGTCACCCTGACGGTTGCCATGCTCAACGCAGCCGTGGGCACCATGCGGGAAGTGCATGACCAGGTGGATGAGGAAGATCCCACCACCGCTGACATCCTGCACGGCTTCATCGGCAAGCTTGAGCAGTACGCCTGGATGGTTGATGCCGAAAATATCCTGCCCACCGCCACGGTGGTTACCCCCGAAGACGCAAATACGGAGCCGACCGTCTAACCAGGCCTCTCCCGCGGCCGGTTCCTCCCTCGCGGAGGAGCCGGCCGCTGCTGTTTTCCGGAGCCCCTCCTGCGCATGAAGGCCGGGGCCGGCAGGCTCAGGCCACTGCCGTCCGGACTTCTTCCAGCAGCGCCGCCATCTGCCTCATCGCCTCATCCGCGTCGCCGCCGGCCACCGCCCCGGCTACGAGCTCGTGGCCCCGCAGAGCCACCTCCCGCGGATGATCGGGCATGCGGCCCTGGTGCGTGCGCCCGGTCAGGACTTCCGCCACCACCTCATCAAGCGAAGCAAACATTTCGTTGCCGCTGGCGCGCAGCAGCAGGGTGTGGAAGGCAATGTCTGCGGCGAGAAACTCTTCCAGCTCGCCTGCTTCTCCGAGCACCCGCATGCGTGCCGCCAGTTCCACCAGCGTTGAACGCTGCGTGTTTCCGGCATGCCGGGCGGCACCGGCAGCCGCCATGGGCTCCACCGCCACGCGCAGTTCAGTCAGTGTCCGGAACTGGCCGTCCCTGCCGGGGCCGCTCAGACGCCAGCGGATAATGCGCGAATCGAAAACATTCCAGTGGGAGGGGTCCTGGACAACAATGCCAATACGGCGTTTGGAATACACCAGGTTCATGGATTCGAGGATCCGCATGCAATCCCGCACCACGGTCCGCGAGACACCAAACTGCTCCTGCAGCCCTTCCAGCGTCAGCCGGTCTCCGGGTCGAAGCTCGCCGGCCACGATCTCCGCTCCGATGGCGTCGATAATTGCCCCGTTCAGAACCGCTGCCGCCGCCCGCGGAGCCTCCCTGGTGTCCACGCTGTTCCCCTGACTATCAAAACGTGCAATGTTGATTCGGATTTCGAAACGGGTGCCTCGACTCAGCCAGAGCGAGGCCCGGCAACGGCGGTGACCGAAATCAGCGCTGAACCAGCCTAGCGCGGCATTGGTGTCATCAATCACTTGTATGGTGATACCTTTGTCCTGCAGATCACTTCGGAGGGGCCAGCCCGCCTCCGGCGACAAAGACGTCCAAAGGAGAAACATGAGCCCCGCCCCGCAGCACCTGGTCATTATGGGTGTGTCCGGTTCAGGCAAGACCACCATCTCCACTCTTCTTTCAGAGCATTTGGGCTGGATTGCGGCTGAAGCGGACGAGTTCCATTCCGAGGCCAATATTGCCAAGATGGCGTCCGGCGTCCCGCTGACCGACGAGGACCGCTGGCCCTGGCTGGAGTCCATCCGGGGCTGGATGGATACGCAGGCAGACAACGGACGGTCCACCATCGTCACCTGTTCCGCGCTGAAGCGTGTGTACCGGGATGTCCTGGCCTCCGCTTCCGGACAACTGCACTTTATCCATCTCAACGGTGACGCCGAAGTGCTGCGTGAGCGCATGAAGACGCGCAGCGGCCATTTCATGCCCGCGTCGCTGCTGCCCTCCCAGATCAACACCCTGGAACCGCTGGCTGAGGATGAACCCGGGATCGTCATCGACATCCTCCGCTCCCCCGCAGAAATTGCCGCAGACATCGTCAACCGCCTCGATCTGCCCGCGAACTGATCCCCGCTTCGGCGCCTTGCGCCGCAGCCACGTCCACCAGTCACTCATTTAGTAACGGAGCTAAACCCATGACAATTGAAGGCTGGTCCCAAACCCTCGGTGCGGGCCCCCTCCTCCTGATCGCCGCCGGAGCCATTGCGCTGCTGCTGTTCCTGATTCTGAAGCTGCGCCTGCACGCTTTCGTATCCCTGATCCTGGTCAGCCTGCTGACTGCTTTTGCCACCGGCATTCCCACCGGGAGCGTAGTCACCGTCCTGACCGGCAGCTTCGGTTCAACGCTGGCAACGGTTGCCCTGCTGGTGGGGCTGGGGGCCATGCTCGGCCGCGTGGTGGAAACCAGCGGCGGCGCCAAGGTCCTGGCCGAAACACTCATTCGGGTCTTCGGTGAAAAGCGCGCACCTTTCGCGCTCGGCATCGCCTCCCTGATCTTCGGATTCCCCATCTTCTTCGACGCCGGCCTGGTGGTCATGCTGCCGGTGATCTTCTCCGTGGCCCGCCGGTTGGGCGGAGGCGTGCTACGTTACGGCCTGCCGGCCGCCGGCGCTTTCTCGGTCATGCACATCTTCGTGCCGCCGCATCCGGGTCCGGTCACCGCCTCCGGCTTCTTCGAAGCCAACATCGGCGTCGTGCTTATCCTTGGCCTCATCATTGCGCTGCCCACCTGGTACCTCACGTCCTACCTCTTTGGCCTCTGGGCCGGAAAGAAGTTTGTGCTGCCGGTTCCCGCCATCCTGGGCGAGATCAATGAAGATGACGTGAAGAACCCGCCCAAGTTCGGCACCGTGGTTGCCGTCCTGCTGCTCCCGCTGATCCTGATCTTCCTGAACACGGGGCTGAACACCCTCTCCTCCGCCGGCATTGTGTCCGAGCAGGCATCCGAGCAGCCCTGGTACGCCCTGCTGCGCACCCTCGGTGAAACACCGGTGGCGCTGCTGATCTCACTGCTCGTTGCCTCCGTGGTCCTGGGCACCCGCCGCGGCGAATCCAAGAGTGCCATCGAAAAGGTGCTGGAATCCTCCCTGGGCCCGGTCTGCTCGGTCATCCTGATCACCGGCGCCGGCGGCATGTTCGGCGGTGTCCTGCGCACCTCGGGCATCGGCGACGCCCTGGGATCGACCCTTAGCGATCTGGGCGTACCGCTGATCCTGGCCGGCTTCCTGATCGCCGCCATCCTGCGCATCGCCCAGGGCTCAGCCACTGTGGCCCTGACCACCGCGGCCGCGCTGGTCTCTCCCGGAGTCCTCGACGCCGGCTACAACAGCGTCCAGATTGCCGCCATGGTGCTGGCCGTTGCCGCGGGTTCAGTGGTGGTCAGCCACGTCAATGACTCCGGCTTCTGGCTGGTGGGCCGCTTCATGGGCATGGACGTGAAAACGACGCTGAAAACCTGGACCGTACTGGAAACACTGATCGGCGTCATGGGGTTTGCCCTCGCAGCGCTGGCCTTCGGTCTGGCTTCCCTGGTCTAAACCACCGCACGACGACGGCGGGGCACCTTCGCGGGTGCCCCGCCGTCGTCGTGTCCGCAGTGTCAGTAGCACGTGAAAACATGAGAAGTTACGAATTTTTCGGTGCTCACCACCGCCCTAGGGAAGGACCCCACGCACCATGATGGGTGGTCATCACGCAGCATCAGGCGCCGCAGCCTGGATTGCCGTCGCTTCAACCGCACCCCATGCCCTCGGCTGGTATCCAGTCACGCCGCTGGGCGTGGTCACCGGCGCCCTGCTTACCGCCGGGGCTGCCCTGCTTCCGGACCTGGACCATCACAGCGGCACCATTGCCCATTCCCTGCCTCCGGTTACGAAGATCCTGGCCCGGATCACCGAGCAGATCAGCGGCGGGCACCGGCGGGGCACACACTCCCTGCTGGGCCTGGCCGTGTTCGTGGCCCTGTCCTCCGCGCTCGGCAAGATCACCACCGAAGTACCCCTGTTAGGCTCGGTGGCTGTAGGCGCGGGCCTGCTGTCGGTGCTGTTGATGGGGTTTGCCCTGAAAGCGCTGAAAATTGCGGGCGGGCCCGCCCGCAGCTGGCTGCTCGCCTTGTCACTGTCAGCATTCATTGCCGTCTATGCGCCGGAAAACAATGACTGGCTCCCCGTCGCCGTCGGCCTGGGGGTAGCCGTGCATATCCTCGGGGACCTGCTAACGCACCAGGGCGTCATGATTCTGTGGCCGCTGCGGATCAAACGCCCGCGCTCCCTGGCCGGCATGCCCGTGCTGAACAAGCTGTGGCGAAGCAGCGGCTGCCTGTCACTGCCCCTGATCGGTGCCGCCGGATCATGGCGTGAATGGGCGCTGATGGTTCCGGTGACGGTTTATGCCCTCTACGGAGTAGTCCATGCCGCCTTCTTTACCCTCTCCCAGTGGGCATCTGCCTGAACCACCGGAGCGGGCTCCCGGCGTCCGGCTAGAATAGTTCACCTCTGTGAACGATAATGGCAGTTGTGGAACTAGCCGTCTTAGCTGTCATCGGCGTGGCTCTCATAGTCACCGTCGCCGCATTCTCCAAGCGCCTCGGCATTGCCGCTCCGCTGATTCTGGTGGTGGTTGGGCTGGGGCTGTCCTATCTGCCCGGGCTGCCAACGTTTACGGTGCCCCATGACGTCATCCTTATGGGTGTGCTGCCGCCGCTGCTCTATGCCGCAGCGGTCAACGTCCCGGTGGTGGACTTTCGCCGCAACTTTGGGGCCATTTCCAGCCTGTCGGTGTTTCTGGTCCTGTTCTCCGCCTTCGCGACCGGCCTGCTGCTGTACATCCTGCTGCCGGATCTCAACTTTGCGGCCGCCGTTGCACTGGGCGCCGTAGTCAGTCCGCCGGATGCCGTAGCCGCAACATCAATCGGCAAGAAACTGGGCCTGCCGCCGCGGCTGGTGACGGTGCTGGAGGGCGAAGGCCTGGTCAATGACGCCACCGCGCTGGTTCTGCTGCGCTCGGCCATCGCTGCCGGGGCCGGCGGTTTGGCCAGCATCTGGGACGGCGTCGCGGACTTCGGCTTTGCCGTCGTGGCCGCCGTCGCCGTGGGACTGCTGGTGGGAGTTCTCACGGTGTTTGTCCGTTCCAAGCTTCATGATCCCGTGCTGGACACTGCCATTTCCTTTGTGGTTCCGTTCCTGGCCTTCATTCCGGCGGAGGAGCTCGGGGCTTCCGGCGTCCTTGCCGTGGTGGTGGCGGGGCTGTACACCGGCCACCGAGCGGGTGCAGCGTTCAGCGCACAGGCCCGGATCAATGACAGCGTCAACTGGCACACCGTCCAGTTCCTGCTGGAAAACGGCGTCTTCCTGCTGATGGGGCTCGAGATCCGCTACCTCGTTGAAAATGTTGATCCGGCCCTGCTGACCGTCCGCGAAGCCGTGCTGATCGGCCTGGCCGTCACTGCACTGCTCATCGTGATCCGGTTCGCCTGGATGGGTCCCCTCACCCTGTTCCTGCGGGCCAAGGTTGGATATCAGGAGCGCCGCACCAACCGCTTCCGAACAATCCTGGACAGCATGCTGGCCGTAGGACTGCCCGATGCCCGCACCCGGCGCCGGCATACGCGCGGTGAAGAACTGTACCGAAGGCGTCAGGCGGACATTGCCCAACTCCGCGGTGAAGGGCTTGGTTGGCGCGGCGGCGTCGTTATCGGCTGGTCAGGAATGCGCGGCGTCGTAACCCTGGCTGCCGCGCAGTCACTGCCGGAAGCCACCCCCTATCGGGAACAGCTTGTCCTCATCGCGTTCACGGTGGCCGTGGTGAGCCTGCTGCTGCAGGGCGGAACCCTGCCCTGGGTCATCCGGCTGCTGGGTGTCCGCGGCCGCAACGCTGCGGAGGACCAGCGGAAGCTGGCCACACTGCTGGACCAGATCAGCGACGCGGGCCTCAAGGTTCTGGAAGACCCGGCCAAATGCCTGGACCAGGACACTCAGGTGGACCCGGACGTGGTGGAGCGGGTGCGCCAGGACACGTTCCTGCGCAGCGCACTCGCGTGGGAACGCGTCAAAGCGCTGGGCATCGGCACGACGGCCACCCCGCAGCTCCAGTACCGTGCACTGCGCCGTGCCGTGGTGGATGCGGAGCGGAACGCCCTGCTGCAGGCCCGCCGGGAGGGACACTTCCCCTCGCGTGCCCTCACGGATGCCCAGCGGCTGCTGGATCTGGAGGAATCCCGGCTTAAAGCGCGGCTGGGTGAGCACTAACGGCTGTGGAGCCGGGACGCCGGCCACGGCACCGCCTGCGCCGGTCCGAATTAGTCCTGATGCAGCTGAACATAGTTTCCGCAGCCGTCGTCAAACACGGCCTGGGTTCCCATGGCATCCGTGGACGGAGGCCCGGTGAACCGGACTCCCAATCCGCTGAGGCGCTCCACTTCGGCCTGGACATCATCCACGCCCAGCACCACCGCGGGCAGTCCCAGGTCATACACGCCGGTCCGGTAGGCCTGCGCAACGGGATTGTCGCTGGGTTCCAGCAGCAGTCCGGGTCCGTCAGGAACGTTCGGCGCCTGAACTATGTACAGGTTGTACTCCGGCAGCACCATCAGCGGCTCGAAGCCCAGGGTGCCGGTGTAGAAGTCAAAAGCGGCGGCCGGATCAATCACATGGATGCTGCTCATCTTTATGCGCATGGGCGATAGATTACTCCCGGCATTGCGGGCAGAACACTGCAGACAACACCGGAATCCGGAATCAGGTACCGATCCCTAGCGGCTCCGGCGAGTTTTGCCGCCTTTGCCGCCCGCACCCTTCTTCGCAGTGCCGCCCTTGGTTCCTGCTCCGCCCCTGGCCCCTGCCCGTCCGGACTTTGCCGCCGGTTTTCCGCCGGACCCCGGCTTCTCACCGCTGCGGCTCTGCCGCTCCTTGGTGCGCTGGCGGGCGGTGGTTTTCTGTTCTTCCTGAACGGAGGGCTGGCGTGAGCTGTTCGCTGTGCGTCCGCGGACAATCCCCACAAACTCCTCGATCCCCGGGTCCCGGGCATCTTCAAGCCAGGCAACAGCAATCCTGGTAGCCGGTGAACCGCTGAGCGGCCGCGCCACAACGTCACGGCGCGAATAGAGCTTGGCCACAGACATCGGCAGGATCAGGAGGCCTGCACCCGAGGCAACCACTTCCATTCCGACGTCGGCGCTTCCCATCTCCCGCAGGTCCAGCAGATTCTCGCCGGCCAGGTCAGCCAGTTCCAGCTCGTCGAACGCCGCAACGGCAGAATCCTTCGCCGCAGCCACCACGGGCCGCTCCTCGTAGAGGGCAATCACGCTCAGGTCTGCGGGCCGCACAAACCCCTGCTCCGGCACCCGCACAAACACCACGTCCGCCCGTCCTGCCCGCAGTTCATCGAAAACCGTCTCTTCACCGCACTGGTAGGCAGCAAGTTCCCGATTCTGCCGTTCGGTCCACCGGCCAATCCATTTTCCCGGTGTTACACCGGGCACGTAGGCCACGGTCAGTGGCGGAGCCGGGCGGGTCTGGCGGGGGGAAGGGTCTACAGGCACCTTTTCAGGTTAACCCAGCGCGCTCCGTATTCTTTCCGCTTCGAGGCTGCACGCTCTCCCGTATCCTCCCCGTGAACCCGGGGCCCGCCCTGCGGCGGATATCCTTGGAAGATGACTTCCGAGAAATCCCAATCCATGAAACCTGCCACGGCAGCCAAGAAACTGGGCATCTATCTGCCCGCAGCGCCGCAGGAGTTCCAGGACGGGCCCATCTCCCGCGCCCAGTTCGACGAGCTCCAGGCCAATCCGCCGCAGTGGCTCGTTGATCTTCGCCGCAACGGCCCCCACCCCCGCCCCGTGGTGGCCCAGAAACTCAACATCTCCATCAGCGGCCTCACCCGGTCAGGCATCACCGAGGCCCTGACCACAGCCGAGATCACCGCACTGCTGGCCGCACCGCCGGCATGGCTGGTTCAGGAACGGGCCAGCTTCGCCGCAGTCCGCGAAGAAGCCAAGCGCGTGAAGGAAGCAGAAGCCAAAAAGGCCAGGAAGGCAGAGCAGGCCGCGCAGCAGGCCGGCAAACAGGCCTAACTGACAGTCCCGTCGGTGTGCTGCTCCCCCTTACGGGGACCGGCACACTGATCGGGACATAAAAAAATCACCCCGGCTGGTTCAGCCGGGGTGATTCTGTTTGTGCGCGAGGGGGGATTTGAACCCCCACGCCCTTTCGGACACTGGCACCTGAAGCCAGCGCGTCTGCCGTTCCGCCACTCGCGCAAAATGGTTTCCCTTGGCCGATGTGCATTCAGTCTCACGACCTTCTGCGTCTCGATTCCTCGGGAACAGCAGAATCAAGCATACCCACATTTTCCCCAAACACCTAAACGGCTCTTTGGGCCGGGCAAGATCCGCGTTCTGACGCGGATTTTGCTGCTTTTGCAGCTACAGATCCGGGCGTGCAGAAGCTCACCCATACAAAGATCGCCGCCGTTTCGCCGCAGGGGAACCGTCGCCCAGCCGTTACGTTGTTTGTTGGGAGAGGTGAGTAGTATCGAAGAGGAGCTTTGTATCCAGGGCCTGCCCTGGAGACACTCCGGATTCAACCGGACAGTCCGGACCGAAGATAGAGGGAAGGAGGCGAACATGGGCTTACTCGATAACGTTGAACGCGGCATTGAAAAAGTTGTACGAGGTGCCTTCTCCACAAAGTCTTCCGGCCGGGTGGAACCTCTCGAGCTGGCCATCGCCATGCGGCGCGAACTCGACGAGCGCTCCTTCACCGTGGGACAGGGACGCACCCTGGCCCCCAACGTCTTCACTGCCCGGCTGTCCGACGCAGATTTCCAGCGCGCCCAGGAATGGGGAGCCCCGCTGGCCGAGGAGCTGTGCGACGTCGTCATTAAGCACGCACGGAGCCAGTCGTATACTCTCCAGGGCCCGGTACGGGTGTCCTTCACCCGCGATTCATCGCTGAAGGCGGGAGTGCTGGAGGTTGACTCCGCTACAGAAAAAGCGGGCACTCCTGCCCAGCGCCAGCCGGCTCCGCCCGCCCCGCGCCAGACGCCCACCCGCATGCAGCCGGTCCTGGATATCGACGGACAAAGGTATTCACTCAATGCCCCGTCCGTAGTGCTGGGGCGTTCCTCCGAAGCCGATATCCTCGTTGATGACACCGGCGTATCCCGCCGGCATCTTGAAATCAGCACCGAAAACGGTGTCAGCCGCGCCATCGATCTTGGCTCCACCAACGGAAGCTTCGTCAACGGCCAAAGAGTACAAGGGGAAGCAGATCTCACGGATGGTTCGACGATCGCGATGGGCCGTACCCGCATCACCTTCCGCCTCCTTCCTGTTCGGACCGGAGGACGTTAGTGGACGGTAGTTTGGTTTTGACCCTGCTCCGGTACGGGTTCCTGCTTCTTCTGTGGCTCATGGTCATCAGTGTTGTCGGTGCCATCCGGCGCGATCTTGTGGTGGGAAGCCGGAACCGCACCGGAACACCCACCGCCCGGCAGATCCGCAAGAACCCCGAATTGGAGAAGCAGGCCCCCGCACCGGCGAAACTGCCGGCACGCCAGGTTTGCGTGACGGAAGGTCCCCTGCGCGGCACCACCCTGGAGCTGGCTTCCAGCCCCATCCTTCTCGGCCGGGCCCAGGAAGCAACGCTCGTACTCGAGGATGACTATGCCTCAGGCCGGCATGCGCGCCTGTTCCCCCAGGGAAGCCGCTGGTTTATCGAAGACCTGGGCTCCACCAACGGCACCTTCCTCGGCGGCAGCCAGCTCACGCGTGCCCTGCCGGTGGAACCCGGGGTTCCTATCCGCATCGGTAAGACGGTCCTTGAGTTGAGGCCCTAACCGTGGCTCTGGTCCTCAAATATGCAGCACGGTCCGACGTGGGCATGGTTCGTCTGAAGAATGACGACTCTGCCTATGTTGGCCGCTATCTTGCCGTCGTTGCCGACGGCATGGGCGGACATGCCGGCGGCAACGTCGCTTCGGCCTCCACCGTCCTGGATCTGGTGCATCTGGACCGCGGAGCGCAGGACGACGAGCCACTGACGGTGCTCGCGGATGAGATCCAAGCGGCGAACTCTCTTCTCTCGGAACTCGTGACCACCAGCCCGCAGCTGTCCGGCATGGGAACAACGGTGACGGCGCTCCTGCTGCACGGGAACCGGCTCGCCTTCGCGCACATCGGCGATTCACGTGCCTACCGCCTCAAGAACGGTGTTTTTGAGCAGATCAGCATCGATCACACCTTTGTGCAGCGGCTGATCGACGAGGGCCGGCTCCGGCCCGAAGAAGCCGAAATCCACCCTCACAAGAATGTCCTGATGCGCGTTCTGGGCGATGTGGATGCCAGCCCCGAACTTGATCTGGCCAGCTTTGAAGTGGAACCCGGCGAAAAATGGCTCCTGTGCTCCGACGGCCTCACCGCCGTCCTCAGGGACTCGGACATAGAGAACATCCTGCGCGGCACCAGCGACCTCCAGCGCTGCGTCGACACGCTGGTTGAACTTACCCTCTCCGGAGGATCACCGGACAACGTGACGGTTGCCGTCCTGGAAATCGAAGAAGTTCCGGACGATTCCCCGACAGCGGGTATACCTGTCTCTCCGCCGGCTGACGCTACAGGCGACGATCCGGCCGCTGCCCCGTTGACGGGACAGGATCCGGGGAACCCGGAAGCAGACGACGACGAACCCGCCCGGGCCGAGCTGATCCGCCAGGACCTTTCCTCACGTCCCCACATCCTGGTGGGTGCGGCGTCCCTGGCCACCGAGACCGGGCAAATCCCCATAGTTACCAAGCGCTCCGCCGAGCGCCGTGCTGCCCGCCTGCTGACGCACAAAGCGCCTCCTGAAGCAGCGTCCGCAGGCTCCGAACTCTCCGGTACGCCGCCGCGGCGGCGCTGGGTTGTCCCGGCGTTCCTGGCCCTGCTGGCGGTCCTGCTGGCGGCAGTTCTCTGGGTTGGCTATACCTGGACCCAAACCCGGTACTACGTCGGTTCCAGTGACAGCAACGTTGCTATCTACAACGGTGTTTCGCAGTCCCTGGGCCCCATCACACTCTCCTCCGTCACGGAACTGACCGACATACCGCTGGACAGCTTGCCGGAATATCAGCGCAACCGGGTGGAGGGCACCATTCCTGCCAAGGACCTGCTGCATGCCGAACAGATTGTTGAAGACCTTCGAGGCGCGGCGCGGATCACCGGCTGCGGTCCGTCCGCTCCGGCTGCGCCGGTGAAGGCCAGCGCCACTCCTGCGCCCACCGCCACTCCGGCTCCCTCCCCCACGGCGTCCGCAGGATCCGCTGCGTCCGCCCGGCCCGGTGCTGCTCCGGACGAGTGCGGAGGACAGAACTGATGTCGGATGTACTGACAGTTCCCAAATCACGGCGCAACATGGAGGCCGTGCTGCTGCTGCTTGCCCTGCTGGTTGGCGTCGGCGCCAACATGGTGATCGGTCTTGACCAGGACCGGGCCTTCGACGCGGATTTCTGGACCCAGGGAGCCACTCTCGTGGGACTGGTTCTTATCTTCCACATAGTCCTCCGCATCCGCGCAAAATATGCCGATCCGGTAATACTTCCGATTGTCACTGCACTTAACGGAATCGGCCTCGCCATGATCCACCGCCTGGACATAGCGAACAACGACACCGCCGCGGATCGGCAGCTGCTCTGGAGCGCCGTGGCCGTCGCCGCGGCCATTGCCGTGCTCTTTGTGATCAAGGACCACCGGATTCTTCGCCGGTACACCTACATTTCGCTGATCGTCAGTGCCATCCTTCTACTCCTGCCCCTGACGCCCATCGGGCTGGAACTCAACGGCGCCCGCATTTGGATCCAGGTTGGCTCCGGCACTTTCCAGCCCGGTGAGATCGCCAAGATCACCCTCGCTATATTCTTTGCGGGGTATCTATCTACCAACCGTGATCTCATCCTGCTGGCAGGCCGCAAGGTCGGTCCGCTGCAGCTGCCCCGGTTCAAGGATCTCGGCCCCATGGTGGCGGCCTGGCTCGTCAGCATCGGCGTGCTGGTACTGCAGCGTGATCTGGGATCCTCTATCTTGTTCTTTGGCCTCTTCATGGCCATGATCTATGTGGCCACAAGCCGGGTCAGCTGGGTTTTGATCGGGGTTGCCCTGCTGACCGCCGGCGGCCTGGCAGCCATGCAGCTGTTCAGCCACGTCTCCCTGCGGATCGACGGCTGGATCAACGCCTTCGATCCAGAAGTCATCAACCGGCCCGGCGGCAGCTGGCAGGTGGTCCAGGGCCTGTTTGGGCTGGCCAGCGGCGGACTCGCCGGCACCGGCCTCGGACAGGGCCGCCCGGATCTGGTCATCTACGCCAACTCGGACATGATCATCGCCGCCCTGGGCGAGGAGCTCGGCCTCATCGGGATCTTTGCCATCGTGCTGATGTACGTGCTTCTGGTATCCCGCGGATTCCGTGCAGCACTGGGTACCCGTGACGGTTTCGGCAAGCTGCTCGCCTGCGGCTTGTCCTTCACGATCGCGCTGCAGTGCTTCGTGGTGATCGGCGGTGTGACCCGCCTGATTCCGCTGACCGGCCTGACCACTCCGTTCATGTCCGCCGGCGGCTCTTCCCTGCTGGCCAACTGGATCATTGTTGCCCTGCTGCTGCTGATCTCGGAAGCCGCCCGGCGCCCCGCGGCGGTTGGTCCCATGGGCGGCCCCATGGTGCCTGCCATGCAGGATGCCGGAGCAAAGCCGGCCGCGCGCAAACGCTCACTGAGGAAAAAGGAGGCAAGCGGCTCATGAATCAAGCCATCCGAAACAGCTGGATCGTAGCCCTGTCCATGTTTGTCCTCATTCTCGGTTCACTGACCTATGTCCAGTTCTTTGCAGCCGAAGAACTCAATGCGAACCCGAACAACAACCGCACTATCTACAAGAACTTCGGTCAGAACCGCGGCTCCATCCTGGTGGACGGGGCTCCGATCGCTGAATCAGTGCCGTCGGGCGACCAGTTCAATTTCCAGCGCGTGTACTACCAGCCGGAGCTGTATTCGCAGCTCACCGGGTATTTCTCTCTGGTCAGCGGCGTCACCCAGCTGGAACGGGTGATGGACAAAGAACTCACAGGCACCAGTGACCAGCAGTTCTACGACCGCCTCGTGCAGCTCGTTTCCGGTAACCAGCCGCAGGGTGCCTCCGTTGAGCTGACCATCGATTCCGAGCTGCAGCGCCTGGCCTATGACCTCATTCCTGAAGGGCAGAAGGGCTCCATCGTCATGATGGATCCGAAGACCGGGAACATCCTGGCCATGGTTTCCAAACCGAGCTATGACACCAACCTCCTGGCCGGCCATGACACCAAGGTCGTGGAGCAGAACATGCAGGAGCTGCTCACAGTGGAGGGGCTGTCCCCCTACACCAATGCCGCCACCGAATCGCTGCTGGCCCCCGGGTCCGTTTTCAAGCTGGTGGATGCGGCCGCAGCACTGGAGTCCGGTGACTTCAACGCGGAATCGCAGATCGACAACCCCTCTGCCCTACCCCTTCCGGGCACAAACATCTCCCTGCCGAACTACACCAACGGAAACTGCGGAACCCGCTCCGAGGCCACCATCGGCTTTGCCCTGGAACAGTCCTGCAACACCGTTTTTGCCCAGATCGCATGGGACCTCGGCGAAGAGGAAATCGTTTCCCAGGCAGAGAAGTTCGGTTGGAACACCGCCCTGCATCTCCCCGAACGCGGTATTGACCGGGTGGTTGCCAGCGGCTTCCCCACGGAACTGGACCAGGCACAGTTGGCGCAGGCCTCGATCGGGCAGTACAGCGTCACGGCCACTCCGCTTCAGATCGCGATGATGTCCGCCGCCATTGCCAACAACGGCGTGCAGATGACCCCCAACCTCATCCGCAACGTCCGGGCCGCCGATCTGTCGATCATCGACGAGCCGGAACCCGAGGTCCTGAACACTTCGGTAAGCCCGGAAACGGCGCGTCAGCTCACCGACTGGATGGTAGGCGTCGTGGACAACGGCACCGCTTCCGCAGCACAGATTCCCGGCGTGAAGGTGGCCGGCAAAACCGGCACGGCGGAAGTGGAGGGCCGTGGCGACAATGCCTGGTTCACCGGATTCGCACCCGCTGACAACCCCGAAGTGGTCATTTCCATCGTCATGGAAGACGTTGATCTGACCACCGGGGCCCAATTGACCACTCCAAGCGCGCAGAAACTCCTAGAGGCGGTGTTGAATAAGTGAGGCCTACATCGGGAATCACGTTAGGCGGCAGATTCCAGCTCACCGACCGTATTGCCATTGGCGGTATGGGTGAAGTCTGGAAGGCACGGGACCTGGTCCTGGGCCGCATTGTTGCCATAAAGATCCTCAAGGAGGAGTACACGGGCGACCCCGGTTTCCTCAACCGGTTCCGGGCCGAGGCACGCCACACTGCACTCCTGAACCATGAGGGCATCGCCAATGTCTTTGACTACGGTGAAGAGGAGGGTTCGGCATACCTGGTCATGGAACTGGTGCCCGGCCTGCCGCTTTCCTCCATCATCGAACGCGACAAGAGCCTCCCTCCGGACCGTACGCTCTCCATCATTGGGCAGACTGCCACCGCGCTGGCTGCAGCCCACAAACAGGGACTGGTCCACCGCGACGTCAAGCCCGGCAACCTGCTGATCCTGCCCGACGGCCGGGTCAAGATCACCGACTTCGGTATTGCCCGCCTTGCCGACCAGGTTCCGCTGACCGCCACTGGCCAGGTCATGGGCACGGCCCAGTACCTGGCACCCGAGCAGGCCACCGGACAGCAGGCCACCGGTTCCAGTGACATCTACGCGCTTGGTGTCATCGGATATGAGCTGCTGGCCGGAACCCGTCCCTTCTCCGGCGAATCCCAGATCGCCATTGCACTCGCCCAGGTCAACGACACGCCGCCTCCGCTGCCCGAGAGCATCCCGCTGCCGGTCCGAGCGCTGATCATGTCCATGCTCGCCAAGGATCCGGCGGACCGGCCGTCCGACGCCGAGGCCCTGGCCCGCGCCGTCGCCGCCATCCGCCGCGGAGACATCACTGCTGCTGAAGCTGCGGTGCCCGGAATGTTGCTCTTCGGCGGCGGAGCGAGCGCAGTTGACGACGCCGTGACCGCCCCGGTCCCGACAGCCGGCACTTCCGCTACCCGCGTGGTGAACACCACGCCTTCCACATCAGCCCTTCCCACCGTTGCAGGGGCAGCAGCGGGCGCAGAGGACCCTTCCGGTGAAGTGGCGGCCTCACGTGACTGGACTGATGAGGAAGTCGACGACGCCGACGGCGCCGGCGATGACGGCGGAACAGGAGATGATGCACCGGCGAAGCGCCGCAGTCCGTGGACCATCCCCCTGATCGCTCTCCTGGTGCTGCTGATCGGCGGAGGCATTGCTGCTTTCCTGATCTCCGGCAATGACGGGGACGAACCAAAACCGGCCCCGGCCACCAGTTCACAGGCTCCGAGCCCCAGCGTCACCCGGTCTGCTTCTCCGGTTCCCACGAGGACCCAGTCATCAGAGCCGGTCGAGACACCGTCAGAGACACCGTCCGAGGATACCGATGAGATCACGATCGACGCCGCCGATTATGAAGGCCGTTCCTTTGACGATGTCAGGGCTGCACTGACCGCCCTGGGCCTTGCGGTCAGCGGGAATGAAGTAGAGTCCTCCGACTACCCGGCAGGTATTGTCATCAGCGTGGACCCCTCTGGTGTGCTGTCCCGCGGCGACAACGTCACCGTCACCTACTCCGCCGGGGCTCCCACCCCGGAAACCTCCACTGTTCCCAGCGGCCTGACCGGGCTCTCGGCAGGCGCAGCCGAACAGCAGATACGCAATGCCGGCCTGGTTCCGGTGAACGGCGGAACCCAAGCCTCGAGCCAGCCTGCCGGAACCGTAGTCCAAGTCAATCCTTCCGAGGGGGCACCCCTGCCGCAGGGTTCGACTGTTACGTACTTCGTGTCCGAAGGCCCTGCGGCACCGTCCACGAGTGCGCCTGAGCCCACAGCGACCTCCGCGGAGTCCGTGCCGGCGCAGCCCAACACAGCGCCTTCGGCCGGGTAAGCGGACATGAGCGCAGAATTCCTTAAGGGACACCCCACCCTGAACACGGAACGGGTACTTAACGGCCGCTACGAGATCGGCGAGCTCATTGGGCGCGGCGGCATGGCGGACGTCTACCTGGGCCGTGACATCAGGTTGGGCCGTTCCGTTGCCATTAAGGTTCTGCGCCCCGATCTTGCCCGTGATCCGCTGTTCCAGTCCAGGTTCCGGCGGGAGGCACAGGCCGTCGCCGGACTGAACCACCCCGCCGTCGTCAGTGTTTATGACACGGGTGACCAGGAGTCCCCCGGGGCGTCCCCCGAGGATGTTCGCCTGCCCTTCATCGTGATGGAGTATGTCCCGGGGCGCACCCTCAGGGAGCTGGTCAAGAGCGGCGAAATCACCATCGACACAGCAGTCGATTACGCCCTGGGCGTCCTATCCGCACTGGAATACAGCCACCGTTCAGGCATCGTGCACCGGGACATCAAGCCCGCCAATGTCATGGTGACCGCAGAGGGCAGCGTCAAGGTCATGGACTTCGGCATCGCCCGGGCCATGGCGGACTCCGCTGCCACCATGACACAGACACAGGCGGTTATCGGCACGGCCCAGTACCTGTCGCCGGAACAGGCCCGCGGCGAAACCGTGGATGCCCGCAGCGACCTGTACTCCGCAGCCTGCCTGCTCTTTGAGATGCTCGCGGGCCGGCCGCCCTTCATCGGGGACAGCCCGGTGTCCGTGGCGTACCAGCATGTCCGGGAGGTACCGCCGGCGGCCAGCAGCTTCAACCCGGAAATCCCGCCTGCCCTTGATGCCGTGCTAAAGCGAGGCCTGGCCAAGGACCGGGCGGAGCGCTACCAGGATGCCCACGAGTTCCGCGAGGCACTCCTCCGGGCCCGGAGCGGAGCTGCCGCTGATCCTTTCCCTGAGACCCTTCCGACCGAGGCGCTGACGGTGTCCCCCGTCAAACGTCCCGCTGTGGATGTCAGTCCGATCGAGGATGAACCCCGGACCCGGGCTATGGCCCGGGTTCAGTCCCGCGGAGCGTTCACCACTGATCCGACGGAGGATGACCACCACGACGGCGATGTTCCGGCGGCACTGGCCATCGGCAACACCGGCGACCGGGATCCGGAGCAAAAAGCCCGGCGGCGGGCGTGGATTACCACGCTCATCGTCGTTCTCCTGCTCCTGCTCGGTGCCGGCTCCGTCCTGGCGTACAACATGCTTAATCCCAAGGAAACCGCACCGGTCACTGCTCTCATGCCCAGCGTTCAGTCCAAGACGCAGACAGATGCCCTGAACATCATCATGGGTGCCGGCTTTGAGCCGCCCACCATCGAGCAGCGGTACAGCGACACGGTCAAATCGGGCCTGGCCATCGGAACGGAACCTGAGGGCGGCACCACTGTTCCGTTGGACCGCAAGGTCACTCTGCTCATCTCGCAGGGGCCGTCAACTGTCGTGATTCCGGAGCTTTCCGGGAAGACGGAACCGGAAGCCCGGGATACCCTCCGCCAACTCGGCCTTCAGGGCGGAACCACCAACGTAGCCAACAGTGCCTCTGTGCCTGCCGGCAGGGTCCTGTCCACCACTCCCGCCATCGGGGCCTCAGTACCCCCGGGAACCACAGTGGACCTGGTGCTGTCCACCGGCAACGTGACCGTTCCCGATCTGGTGGGCGCCCCGCTGGAGAATGCACAGATAATGCTGGCGGATCCAACAGTGCAGCTGACCTTCACCGTCAACGAAGTCGAAAACGCTTCAGTGGAACCGGGCATCGTGACGGGGCAAAGCGTTCCCGCCGGCATGGATGTTGAGCAGGGCGCCACCATTTCCCTGACTGTGGCCAAGGCGCCCGTTGAACCCGCTGAGGAGCCCTCGCCGAGCACCACGGCTCCCGCAGATCCCGCTGATCCCGAGGATCCCGAGGATCCTTCACCGACCGAACCGGCTAAAAAGAAGAAGGACGATTAGGCGCAGCCTCAGTGCGCAGTCTCTGCCCGACTGGTGGACATCAAAGGGCTGAGGGCGGCTGCGTGTTCTGCGGCTCCGACCAGGCCCAGGCCTTCCAGCCAGTTGCCCAGCATCTGGTATCCGCCCTCGGTCAGGACGGATTCGGGATGGAACTGCACGCCGGACAGCGGAGCCGACACATGCTTCAGGCCCATGATGATGCCGCTTTCCGTCCGTGCCGTGACCTCAAGTTCCGCGGGAATGGTGTCAGAGACTGCGGCCAGTGAGTGGTAGCGCGTAGCCGTCACCGGGCTGGTCAGTCCGCGGAACACGTCAGTGCCCCCGTGCCGGACCGAGGACGTTTTGCCGTGCATCAGTTCCGGAGCATGGGTAACCGTTCCGCCATAGGCCTCGGCAAGAGCCTGATGTCCCAGGCAGATGCCCAGCATCGGCTTGCTGTTTTCTCCGCACCAGCGGATCAAATCGATGCACACCCCTGCTTCGGCAGGCGCGCCGGGTCCCGGTGATACCAGGACTCCGTCACGGACGGAGGCCAGTTCGATCGCCTCCGCCAGACTTACGTCGTCGTTTCGCACCACTGTGGTTTCGGCTCCAAGCTGCTGCAGATATCCCACCAGCGTGTAGACGAAGCTGTCATAGTTGTCGACGACCAGAATACGGATGGTGCTCATATGGTTAGGAACCTTCAATCGTGGAATCAGTGAGGGGGCTGAGGAAGCTGAATTCGGAGAACCACGGGAATACCCAGGTCATGAGCAGGAGCACCACACCGGCAATCAGCACGAGGGCGGTGAGGATCCGGACCCAGAGGGGACCCGGCAGGCTCCGAAATATCCAACCGTACATTTAGCCTGCTCCTTCGGCATTGTTGGCAACCTGGGGTGCTATCTCCGCAGGCGGACCGGCAGACAGCGGCTGCCAGGAGTCCATGACGGCGTACGCGATGATACGTTCCTCGGCACCGAACCGGGGATTGCAGCTGGTCATGGTGAGGAACCGTTCGGTAGGCACCGCCGCCGGCTGCGTTGGCACCGGAGCGATCACGTCCACCCGGTCCGGCAGGACTATTTGGTTGTTGCGGTAGACATAGGTGTAGTAGCCGTCCTTGGTCTGAACATAGATTTTATCGCCGGGAACCAGGGTATGGATGGCATCAAGCACCTGCCCATGGGTTTGCCGGTGGCCAGCCACCGCAAAGTTGCCGACTTCCCCCGGCATTGCCGTGGAGGGATAGTGACCCAGCCCGAGCGAGTCCAGCACTGCTGTGCCCACTCCGCTTGTCACCGGCCGTGAGTAGGTGTCTCCGAAACGTGGAATATAGACCACGGCGAAGGTGCGGCCTTCTTCTTCTATGGCGGGCAGGACTGCCGGGTCCCCGTAGTCAGGTCCGTCGGCCGCCGGTTCCGGCGCGGGTGCCACCGGGCCGTCGAATTCTGCGAACAGGTTGCCCACCGCTTGGTCCTGCTTGCGGTTGGCATCGATGTTGGTCCACCAGAGCTCCCACGCTACGTACAGGACCAGGAGCAGCCCCAGGGTGATGAGCAGCTCCCCGAAAATCTGGATTATCCATTGGCCCGGGCTGCGCCCCTGCCGGCGGTTGCGGGCGCCGTGCGACCCCACGGGAGCGTGAGCTTCCCTGCGAGACATGGCCACGGTTCCCCTTTCCGGAAATAGATACCGACCTGCGCAGACGGCGCGCAGACGCCGCGCCATTCGCTACGATGATTACACGGGAAACAGCCAGGTGCGGCCGCGGCCCCCAGTCAGGATACAGCCGGGCAACAGCCCGGTGCGGCAGCACTGCACCCACGGCCCCGCCATGACCGTACCGACCGGCATCCAGTGAGCCGGTTCCGCTAGGAGGATCCGTGCCCGAGTCCAAGTCCCGCAAGAAGCCCGCAGCTGCGCCGCCCGCACCCAAGGCGTCGTCAACTCCGAAGCCGAATCCGGTCTGGTACAAGCCGGTCATGTTTGGCCTGATGATTATTGGCCTCCTGTGGATTATCGTCTTCTACATTTCCCAGGGCGCGTTTCCGGTGCCGGCGCTCGGCGGCGGCAACATCCTGGTGGGATTCGGCATTGCCATTGTCGGCTTCCTGATGACCACACGCTGGCGCTGACCAGCTGCTCCCGTCCCCTTCCGCCTCCGCTGCCTTCTGCAGCGGGGGCGTTTTCTTTGGCTGCCTGTGGAGAAACCTTGTACACACTCTGTGCACAGAGTTATCCACAGGTGTGTGTAACTTTTGCCTGGCTGGCAGGAAAATCCGGGCAGTACCGGGGCTGAGACTTATCCACAACTGTGGAATTACATGTGTGTAACTTGTTTTAGCCTCTGGATAACCTGTTCATAGCCCGCCATTCAGGCTGTGGATAACTTAGGGGCCGCCGTGGATAGCTCGCCGGGCAGGACGGACTGCTCCGGAGTGGAAGCACCGCAGCTCCGCCGGGATTCAGTGCCTCGGTGGCCTTAAACGACGCAGGTTTCCCGTGGTGCAGTCCCGGGACGGAGCTTCCACCGCCTCCGGATTCCGCTGAGTTATTAACACTGTGGGTATCCCTGTGGATAACACCGGGCAGGCTGTGGATGGCCGGAACGGCCGCCCGGGTGTGTCAGACCAGTCCCTTAGCTGCGGCCAGTACTGCTGAAATGATGCACAGGAACACTACAACTGCGGCCAACCCGCCAAACTGCACGAGGTTCCGGCTTTTCCCCCGGGGCGCGTAGACCAGCACCGCAGCACAGGCCACTCCGGTCAGCAATCCGCCCAGGTGGGCCTGCCACGCGATGTTCGGCACGAAGAACCCCAGTGCAAAATTGACGGCCAGCAGGATCAGCACTGACCGAACGCTGGCCCGGCGCTGGAGCAGAACCACCAGCAGGGCACCGAAGAGGCCAAAGATCGCTCCCGATGCCCCTACAACGGGCTGGTTGATGGGGCTGAGCAGCAGTACGCCCACTGATCCGCCCAGTGCGGACACCAGATAAAGCAGAGCGAAGCGTAATCTGCCCAGCTGCGGCTCCAGCCCCTGCCCCAGGAACCAGAGGGCATAGAGGTTGAACGCAATGTGAAGTATTCCTGACGGGGAATGCAGGAACGCTGAGGACAGCATCCGCCAGGGCTCGATCCCGGTATACAGCGGTGCATACCAGAGCTCGTAGGTAAACGGAGGGTAGAAGAACTGAACGGCAAAGAAGATCCCGCAAATCACCATCAGGGTGATCGTGACCACCGGCTTCCCGTTGGACACTTTTCCGCCGTAGGGAGTGCGGTAGGCAGGCGACTGGCGGCGGCTTTCCGCAAAGCAGTCCGCACACTGGATTCCCACCGGCGCGGTGTGCTGGCACTCCGGACAGGCCGGACGGCCGCAGCGCTGGCAGCGGATGTAGCTGACCCGGTCCGGATGACGCGGACAGACCGGCACCTGTGAGGCAGGTGTTTCAGCGGGAACTCCATACGACATTGCGTTACTCCCAGAGAGAAAAATGAGGCCAGATGGACGAAAGGCCCCGGCCGGAGGTTCCGACCGGGGCATCCGTGAACTGGCTAGAGCTGTTCCACAGTGATGCTGTTGATGACAACGTCTTCGGCCGGCTTGTCGCGCATATCGGTGGCGACGGCGTTGAGCTGGTCGACCAGGGCGCGCGACTCTTCATCGGCAACTTCGCCGAAGATGGTGTGCTTGCCCTGCAGCCAGGTGGTGGGAACCGAGGTGATGAAGAACTGGGAACCGTTCGTTCCGCGGCCCATCTGGATGCCGGCGTTGGCCATGGCCAGCTTGTACGGGGTGGAGAAGTCCAGGTCCGGGTTGATTTCGTCGTCGAACTGGTAGCCCGGTCCGCCGGTTCCGCGGCCCAGGGGATCGCCGCCCTGAATCATGAAGTCCTTGATGATGCGGTGGAAGATGGTGCCGTCATACAGCGGGCGGCTGGTCTTCTCTCCCGTTGCCGGGTCGGTCCACTCGATTTCGCCGGTGGCCAGGCCAACAAAGTTCTTGACCGTCTTGGGCGCGTGGTTGCCGAAGAGGTTCACCTTGATGTCGCCCATGGACGTGTGGATGGTCGCAATTGCGGTAGGAATAGCAGTCATAGGCAACATTCTTCCATGGCCGGGCACCAGACGGGCAGAAATCCGCCGGTTCAGCGCACAGTGAAAAGTCCGCCTCGCCCAGCCCGTCAATAGCTCACAGTTGCCAAGGCAACGTAGGGTAAGGAATGAACCGTCACTATCCCGGGAGGTAGTTTTGAAGAAGAAGGACCGCATGGCCCGTGACCTTGAAGCCAATGTCACTGCAGGCGTAGAAACAGCACGTGATTGGGCCGCCCCCAAGGTTGAGGCCGCTCGTGACTGGGCAATGCCGCGCATCGAAAAGGGTATCGAGACCGCTTCGCCCAAAATCCAGGAAGGCATCAAGCGCGCCGGCGACGGCGTTGCCGCCGGGGTAGCAACGGTCACGCCGCGTATCCAGGACGGTCTGCAGAAGGTGGGGCCGAGGATCAGCCACGCAGTGGATGAAGCCACTCCCCGCATTCAGCACACCCTGGACCGTGCCACTCCGGTCATCACCGGCGCCCGCGACAAGGTGGTGGATGATTACATCCCCACCCTCTCCACCCGCATTGGGGATGCCTCGGCAACCGTAACGCGTTCCCTCACCACCGCCTCCGTACCGGTGCAGACCGCCGTCGCGAAGGCCACCGGTAACAAGAAGGCACTGAAGAAGGCCCAGAAGGCTGCGGCCCAGGCTGCCAAGGAAGCCCGAAAGAACCAGAAGGGCGGCGGCAAGGGCTGGCTGATTTTCGGCATCATTGCGGCAGCCGTTGTTGCCGGTGTTGCAGCATGGCGCGCATCCCGTCCGGTGGAGGACCCCTGGAAGACACCGGCCCCCGCAAAGCCGGAAACCATCAAGGTGCCCGAGGCCAAGCAGGCTTCCTCCGAGCCTGCAGCGCCGAAGCCTGCTGCAGCCGCCACGGCGCCTGCACCGGCTGCCGCCAAGACGCAGGAAACTGCTTCCAAGGCTGCGGACAACGCCAAGGAATCCGTAAAGGAAACCAAGGAAACCGTTGCAAGCATCAAGGAAGCGGCCGAACGCGCTGCTGCCCGCAGCGGCGAGAAGGTTGCCGAAGCAGGCAAGCACAGCAAGGAAGCGGCAGCCAAGGCATCCGACGCTGTGAAGACCTCCGGTGCCCACTCTGACAAGCCGGCTGAAAAGACCGCCGAGTAAGCAGGCGGTTATACCGCAGCACCAAGTTTTACCGCAGTACCAGGATGCACCGCAGTACCAAGATGCACCGCAGTACCAAGATGCACAGGAGGGCCCCCGCACAGCGGGGGCCCTCCTGTGCATACACCCCGGTTAGGGGATCCCGCGGACTTACTTCTCGATCTCTCCGCCCAGGGCAGGCGGCGCCGGCGGCAGGGCTCCCGTACGTGCGGCTCTGCGCCCCTGCCCGGTGACCACCACCGCCAGGCCCGCAAGGATCAGTGCGAGGCCCCCGTAGGTCCCGGCCGGAAGCTGTTCTCCGAGGAACACGGCGGCAAGAATGGCCGCCCCGGGGATTTCCAGCAGAATGATCATGGAAACCACCAGCGGCGAAATGACGGCCAGCAGGTGGTTGAAGACGCTGTGCCCCAGAATCTGCGCTACCACGGTCACCGCCAGGATTCCCAGCCAGGCTTCCGGCGGGAAAGAAACCAGGGGCTGGCCAAAAATGACACACAGGAGCAGCAGAATCACCGAGCACAGGCCGTAGCAGAGGGAGGTGTAGGTTCCGGTGCTCATGGTGGCCCGGGCCTTGCCTCCGGCTATGGTGTACAGGCCCGCCAGGGCTCCTCCGGCGACGGCGAGGAGATCTCCCAGTGCGGCTTCCCGGGAGAGCGTCAGGTCGAATCCGGTGATGACGACGACGCCGGCCAGCGCAGCGCCCAGCCCGGCGAGGACCCGGGGAGCAACGTGGATGCCCCGAAACAGGCTGAAGATGGCGATCCACCCTGCCTGAAGGCAGACCAGCGCTGTTGCTGCTGCAACAGAGGTCAGTTTGAGGGAGGTAATGAAGCAGGCGAAGTGCAGGGCGAGGGCCAGCGAGGCGATGAGGGTCCATTTGGTTTCGGCCCGGGAGAGCCGGGTAAATCCGCCGGGATTGCGCACTGCCGTGGGAACTCCCATGATCACCGCCCCCAGGGCGTTCCGCCAGAAGGCAATAGCCAGTGCCGGCGCAGCTGTTGCCGCCATGATGGGGCCGGAGGCTGATACTCCCAGGACGCCGATCACGGCGAGGAAAATGATCACCAGAGCAACAATAGAGGACGCAGGCGCTGCGTGATGAAGCGGGGTTTTAGAGAAGCTGGTTTCAAAGAAGCGGAGCGTTAAAGCAGAAAGTCCCGGCCAGTCGGCCGGGACTTTCTTTCGGTGGAGGCACGGGGACTCGAACCCCGAACCCCCTGCTTGCAAAGCAGGTGCGCTACCAATTGCGCCATGCCCCCGAATGTGAACTCATCTAGTATATCCCACCCTGGCCTGCAGCGGAACCGGAATCATTCTTTTGCGGAATTTCAGTCAACCTTATCGGTTGATGCCTTCCAAACGGATTTCTCCGCAGCAGATTCCTGCCATTTTTTTGCGGCAAAGATTCCTGCGGCCGCTGCTGCAACTACTGCCAGCAACTTTTTCACAGTGCCTCCTTGCCTTGTGGTACACCACCTTGCGGCGATATTCCGTGGGCGCACCAGGACTTGAACCTGGGACCTCTTCGTTATCAGCGAAGCGCTCTAACCGCCTGAGCTATGCGCCCCGATACCTTCTCGGGCCGAGATAAAACTTTACCCCACCTCTGCCCGGAACCCAAATCCGGGTCCGGGTTCCTGCCGCCCCGGAGTTATTTTCGCTCTTGAGGCGGCAGGAAAACAGGAAATACTGCGGATTTTTAGTCGTCGGTCAGGGTGACGCCGATGCCGCCCACCAGGGTGGAGGCAATGTTGTACAGCACTGAAGCGAGCATGGACAGCGCAGTCAGCAGCAGGACGTTGACGACGGCGATGATGGTCGCAAAGGAGACCACCTGTCCCAGGGAGGCAAACTCACGCAGGTCGAAACCGCCGGATTCGCTTCCGGCGATCTCCCCGAGCAGCGAGTTGACCCGGTCAAAGATGCCGGTCAGGTCCAGGACGGTCCAGATCACGATCGCCGCCACCACGGTGACAACGCCGAGAGCCACTGACAGCAGGAAGGCCATCTTTAGAACCGACCACGGGTCAATCTTGCTGACGAGCAGACGGGCCTTGCGGGCTTTGGCCTTGGGAGCCGGCTTTACCAGCGGCTGCCGGTTCGACGGTGCGCTCTGACCACCACCTCCCGGGCGCTGGGCGGGACGCGCGGGTGTCTTGACCCGGGGTCCTGTGCCCGAGGGCGACCTGGGATTTGAGTTGGTCGAGCTCACTCGTTACCTCCATCTTCTGCTGACTGTGCATCCTGCTCAGCCGTTTTCTCTGTAGCCAACGGTACTTCATCCGCAGCGGTGCCTACAGACTCTGCGGCAGCCCCGGGGGTGCCGTCTGCAGCATCAGGAGCGCTGTCCGCGGCGTCGTCGTCCAGCTCTTCAATTCCCAGCTCACGCTCGGAGTTGCGGGCCACGGCGATGATGCGGTCATTCTTGTCCGGCTTGGCGAAAATGACGCCCATGGTGTCGCGGCCCTTCGCCGGAACCCCGGCAACGGAGGAACGGACAACCTTGCCGCCCTGCATGACCACCAGGACTTCGTCTTCCTCCTGCACGATCATGGCGCCCACCAGATGCCCGCGGTCCTCAGCGTATTTGGCCACCTTGATGCCCAGCCCGCCGCGGCCCTGTACCCGGTACTCCTCCACCGCGGTGCGCTTGGCGTATCCGCCCTCAGTCACGACGAACACATAGGAGTCCTCGGTCACGACGTCGGCTGCCAGCAATTCGTCATCTTCGCGGAACTTCATACCCGTGACGCCTGACGTGGCCCGGCCCATGGGACGCAGGGCGTCATCGGTGGCCGTGAAGCGCAGCGACTGGCCCTTGCGGGACACCAGCATCAGGTCATCGGTTTCGGAGACCAGCTGGGCGGAGACCAGTTCGTCGCCGTCGCGCAGATTGATGGCGATGACGCCGGCGGAACGGTTCGTGTCGTAATCCTCCAGCCGGGTCTTCTTCACCAGTCCGCGCTTGGTGGCGAGGACCAGGTACGGAGCCGCGTCATAGCCGGGCAGGTCCAGGACCTGGGCAATGTGCTCGTCCGGCTGGAAAGCCAGCAGGTTCGCCACGTGCTGGCCCTTGGCGTCACGGCCGGCTTCAGCCAGTTCATAGGCCTTGGCCCGGTAAACCCGGCCCAGGTTGGTGAAGAACAGCAGCCAGTGGTGGGTGGTGGTGACGAAGAAGTGCTCGACGACGTCGTCGCCGCGCAGCTGCGCCCCCTTAATGCCCTTGCCGCCGCGGGCCTGCTGGCGGTAGTTGTCGCTGCGGGTGCGCTTGACGTACCCGCCGCGGGTAATCGTGACGACCATTTCCTCTTCGGGGATCAGGTCTTCCATGCTCATGTCACCGTCATAACCCATCGCGATGTGGGTGCGGCGGTCATCGCCGTACTTCTCCGCGATCTCATGCAGTTCTTCGCTGACAATCTGCCGCTGCCGTGCTTCCGACGCCAGGATGGCGTTGTATTCGGCGATCTCGAGCTGCAGTTTGGCGTGCTGGTCCTGGATTTTCTGGCGTTCCAGGGCGGCCAGACGGCGCAGCTGCATGTCCAGGATCGCCTGCGCCTGGAGTTCATCGATGTCCAGCAGTCCCATCAGGCCGTTCCGGGCCTCCTCAACCGTGGTGGAACGGCGGATCAGGGCAATGACATCATCCAGGGCATCCAGGGCCTTGAGCAGGCCGATGAGGATGTGGGCCACTTCTTCGGCCTTGCGCAGCCGGTAGCGGGTGCGGCGGACGATAACTTCCAGCTGGTGGGTCACCCAGTGGCGGATGAACGCGTCCAGGCTCAGGGTGCGGGGCACCCCGTCCACAATTGCCAGCATGTTCGCGCCGAAGTTTTCCTGCAGCTGCGTGTGCTTGTACAGGTTGTTGAGGACCACCTTGGCGACGGCGTCGCGCTTGAGCACGATCACCAGTCGCTGGCCGGTGCGGCCGGAGGTTTCATCGCGCATGTCGGCGATGCCGGAAACCTTGCCGTCCTTGACCAGCTCCGCGATCTTGATCGCCAGGTTGTCCGGGTTGGCCTGGTAGGGGAGCTCGGTGACCACCAGGCAGGTGCGGCCCTGGAGTTCCTCGACGTTGACAACGGCGCGCATGGTGATGGATCCGCGGCCGGTCCGGTAGGCGTCTTCAATGCCCTTGTGGCCCAGGATTTGAGCGCCGGTGGGGAAATCCGGGCCCTTGATCCGGCGGATCAGTTCCTCAAGCAGGACCTCGTTGGGTGCGTCCGGGTTTTCCAGGTACCACTGGACGCCGTCGGCCACTTCTCGCAGGTTATGCGGGGGAATGTTGGTGGCCATACCCACTGCGATACCGGAGGACCCGTTGACCAGAAGGTTCGGGAACCGTGCCGGCAGGATGGTGGGCTCCTGGTTGCGGCCGTCGTAGTTGTCCATGAAATCGACGGTTTCCTCGTCGATGTCGCGGACCATTTCCATGGCCAGGGGTGCCATCTTGGTTTCGGTGTACCGCGGGGCGGCGGCGCCGTCGTTGCCGGGGGACCCGAAGTTGCCCTGTCCCAGAGCCAGCGGGTAGCGCATGGTCCAGTCCTGGATCAGGCGGACCAGGGCATCGTAGATGGCCGAGTCGCCGTGCGGGTGGTACTGGCCCATGACTTCGCCGACCACACGGGCGCACTTGTTAAACGACCGCTCGGGGCGGTAACCGCCGTCGAACATCGCGTACAGCACGCGGCGGTGCACGGGCTTCAGGCCGTCGCGCACATCCGGGAGGGCACGCCCGACGATAACCGCCATGGCGTAGTCCAGGTAGGACCGCTGCATTTCCGTCTGCAGATCGATCTGTTCAACCCGGTCTGAGAGGGTCTCTTCACTCATTGGTTGTTCCGTTCTTCAAAAACTCTGTAAATCCGCGGGCGCAGGGGAAACTCGTTCCTAGATGTCCAGGAAGCGCACATCCTTGGCGTTCTGCTGGATGAAGTTGCGGCGGGACTCAACGTCCTCGCCCATCAGCACGGAGAAAATCTGGTCCACGGCGGCGGCATCGTCCATGGTGACCTGCAGCAGCGTGCGGTGGTCGGGGTCCATGGTGGTGTCCCAGAGCTCGGTGTAGTCCATCTCGCCCAGACCCTTGTAGCGCTGGATGCCGTTGTCCTTGGGCAGGCGCTGGTTGTTGGCCAGGCCGCGTGCCACAACTTCGTCGCGTTCCCGGTCGCTGTAGACGTAGTCGTGGGCATGGTTGGACCACTTGATCCGGTAAAGCGGCGGCTGCGCCAGGTACACGTAACCGTTCTCGATCAGCGGGCGCATGTAGCGGAAGAGCAGCGTCAGCAGCAGCGTGGTGATGTGCTGGCCATCAACGTCGGCATCGGCCATCAGCACGATCTTGTGGTACCGGGCCTTCTCCACATCAAAGTCCTCGCCGATGCCCGCTCCGAACGCGGTGATCATGGACTGGACTTCAGCGTTACCCAGGGCACGGTCCAGACGGGCACGCTCCACGTTCAGGATCTTGCCGCGCAGCGGCAGGATGGCCTGGGTTTCAGGGTTGCGGCCGCGGACGGCCGAGCCGCCTGCGGAGTCACCCTCCACGATGTAGATTTCCGACTTGGACGGATCCTTGGATGAGCAGTCCTTGAGCTTGCCGGGCATTCCGCCCGATTCCAGCAGGCCCTTGCGGCGGGTGGACTCGCGGGCCTTGCGGGCGGCGAGGCGTGCCTGGGAGGCCTGGATGGACTTGCGGATGACATCGCGGGCGGGTCCGGGGTTGCGCTCCAGCCAATCGCCGAGCTGGTCGGTGACCACACGCTGCACAAATCCCTTGACCTCGGAGTTGCCCAGCTTGGTTTTGGTCTGGCCTTCGAACTGCGGCTCGGCCAGCTTCACGGAGATGACCGCGGTTAGGCCTTCGCGGATGTCATCACCGGTGAGGTTGTCATCCTTGTCCTTGATGATGTTCTTCTCGCGGGCGTACCGGTTGATCAGGGACGTCATGGCGGCACGGAAACCCTCTTCATGGGTTCCGCCTTCATGCGTGTTGATGGTGTTGGCGTAGGTATGGACGCTTTCCGAGTATGCGGTGGTCCACTGCAGGGCCATTTCCACGGCCATCTTCTTGTCATTGTCTTCGGTTTCAAAGGCGATGACGTCATCGTGGATGGCTTCGTACTTCTTGGACGAGTTCAGGTACTTGACGTAGTCCAGCAGACCGTCCTCGTAGAGGTAATCCACCACGCGGTGCTTAGGACCGGCTTCGGCGCCGTCTTCGGCGTGTGCCCCGGCGATTTCCTCGGTGTCTTCTTCCACGGTGCGTTCATCCGTGAGGACAATCCGCAGGCCCTTGTTCAGGAACGCCATCTGCTGGAACCGTGCCCGCAGGGTCTCGAAGTCGAACTCTGTGGTTTCGAAGATGGCCGGGTCCGCGTAGAACGTCTGGGTGGTTCCGGTCTCATCGGTGGCCTCGCCCTGGCGGAGCCCGCCCACCGGATGTCCGCCGTCGGCGAAGCTCTGCTTCCAGACAAATCCCTGGCGCCGGATTTCGGTTTCCACACGGGCTGAGAGGGCGTTGACCACGGAGATGCCGACGCCGTGCAGACCGCCGGAGACCGCGTATCCGCCGCCGCCGAACTTTCCGCCGGCGTGCAGGATGGTCATGACCACCTGTACGGTAGGCATGTTTTCCGTGGGGTGCATATCCACCGGAATGCCGCGGCCGTTGTCACTGACCCGGACACCGCCGTCGGCCTGGAGCGTTACGTCAATGCGGTCGCAGTACCCGGCCAGGGCCTCGTCAACGGAGTTATCCACCACTTCATAGACCAGGTGGTGCAGCCCGCGGGGGCCGGTGGAACCGATATACATGCCCGGACGCTTCCGGACGGCTTCCAGGCCTTCCAGCACGGTGATTTCGTTGGCGCCGTACTCGTGCGGAGCAGGTTTGTCAGCCTCGCTGTGGTGCTCTGGCGTTACGTCAGCGTTGTCCATCTCATTGTCGTTAGCCACAGGTGCTGTCGACTCCTCAGTGTGTTGGTCAAATTAGAACGCCTCCCCCGGGGCAGGCGTCTCAACTACCAATTCTACCGTGCCGCGGGGGTCAATACCGGCCAAAACACCGCCTAAGCGGCCACCAAAGCATGTTTTGAGACGATTCCAGCCCCATCTCCAAGTCCGGATATGACTGCAGGGGTTCCCGAGCCGCTGAACGGCGTCAGGCCACGTCGGGGAGACCGGCCGCCTTACCGGGGGCGCAGGGCTCCGGTTACCCGTAGGTGTCGCGCGGGCCGCGGCCCTTGACGCTGCGCAGGCCTTTGCGCCAGTTCGGGGCGGCCGGGCCGATGACTTCGATTTTTGTCACCACGCCGGTGCCGAGTTCGGCGTCGAACCGGCTGATCAGCGAGCTGCGCAGCAGGCGCAGCTGGGTGGCCCAGGCGGTGGAGTCACACCGGACCTGCACCGTGGTGTCGGAGAAGGACTCCGGTGTGCAGTGTGCACTGACTTCGGGACCCACGAGTTCCTCCCAGCGGGAAATCACCGACCCCACCGCGACGGGCGAATTCCAGCCCCGTTCGCTGACAAAACGGTTGAAGACCTTGCCCACGCCCTGCGGGTCCCGGCCGGTGTACTCACCGGGCACGAACGGCAGGGGGGACCGCTTCTGGCCTGCTTTGCGCCGGCTTGGAGAAATCCGCTGGTTGCCGCGGGACTGGGCGGCCTGTCGCATCCGGTTCAGCTGTGCCTGCGCGGCATCCTGGCGGACTTCAGGCTCTCCGCCTTCGCGGTTCTCTCCGGTTTCAGAGGGCGGGAACACTGATACCCCCGGGAACTACGGTGATCTGTTCCCCGGCCAGTGCCTCGGGAATGTCTCCGGCCACCGCAGCGGTGACCAGGACCTGTTCCGCACCGGCAACGATCCCGGCCAGACGGCGGCGGCGCTGGACATCGAGTTCCGCAAACACATCATCAAGGATCAGGATCGGGCCCGCTCCCGGCGTCTCGTCATCGCTGAGGAGCAAATAGTACGTTCCCAGCCGCAGTGCCAGGGCAAAAGACCACGTCTCCCCGTGCGAGGCATACCCCTTGGCCGGTGCCTGGCCTAGGACCAGCTCCAGGTCGTCGCGGTGGGGTCCCACCAGGGAGATGCCGCGTTCCAGTTCCCGGCGCCGGTTGGCGGCAAACGCGGTCAGGAACCGCTCCGCCAGTTCCTGCTCGCTGAGCCCGAAGAGCTCCTCCGGGTTTGCATCGCCGACGACGGCGCCGTCGTCGTTCACTGTTCCCTGAAGCGTGGAGCGGTACACGGCGCGGGCAGCTTTACTGCCGTCGGTCAGATCACGGTAGGCACTTTGCAGATGGGGCTGCAGCCGTTCCAGGGCAGAGAGCCGGGCTGCCAGCAGGGCGGCTCCGGCCACCGCCATGTGCTGGTCCCAGACTTCCAGGGTTGCTTCGTGGGACGAGGTGAACCGTCCGGCGGCACGGGCGGATTTGAGCAGCGCGTTGCGTTGTTTCAGGACACGCTCATAGTCGCTTCGGGTGGCTGCATGGCGGGGCACCAGGGACACTATCAGCTCGTCGATGAACCGGCGCCGGATGGACGGGTCGCCCTTGACCAGAGCCAGATCATCGGGAGCAAACAGTACCGTCCGGCACATGCCCAGGATGTCTCGGGCACGCACGGGGTTGGCGCGGTTGATCCTGGCCCGGTTGGAACGTCCCGGATTCAGTTCCAGCTCAACGCTGGTGCGCTGGCTGCCCCGCACGAGCCGGGCGCGGACGAGAGCCTGGGCGGCGTCAAAAGACACCAGCGGGGCGTCGCTGCTGACGCGGTGGGAGGAGAGCGACGCGAGATAACCGATCGCTTCGACGATGTTGGTTTTGCCGGTGCCGTTGGGGCCGACAAAAACGGTGACCCCGGGCTTGAGCTCCAGATCAAGCTGTGCGTAGCTGCGAAAACCGGTCAGGGAGAGGTAATCAATGTACAAACCCGTTCACCTTTTCCTGCCTTCCGCCTGCAACTAGTCCTGTACATCCCACCCTACTGCCGCAGATTACTCCGGACTTCCAGTCTCATCGACTGCGGCCCGCGGCACGTCGCCGGGTTCCTGCCGGGCGGCCGCTTCCGGAGGCGTTTCGGGCGGCGCACCGTCCTTCGCTGACCTAACGCTGTGACCCCCGAACTGGTTCCGCAGCGCAGCCACCATTTTCATGGCCGGTGAATCTTCCTGCCGGGACACAAACCTGGCATACAGGGCCGCCGTAATGACCGGCGCCGGAATGCCGCTGGCCACGGCTTCCTGGACCGTCCACCGGCCTTCGCCGGAGTCCTCCGCATAACCGGCCACGCGGCTGAGCAACGGATCCTCATCCAGGGCGTTGACCATCAGATCCAGCAGCCAGGACCGAATGACAGTGCCTTCCTGCCAGGCCCGCATAACCCCGGGAACATCCGTAATGATGTCTTTGCCTTCGAGTAATTCGTAACCCTCGGCGTAGGCCTGCATCAGGCCGTACTCAATGCCGTTATGGATCATCTTCGCGTAATGGCCGGCGCCAACGGCACCGGCGTGCACAAAGCTGCGTGCGCGCTCCCCCTCCGGCCGCAGAGCGTCCATCACGGGCATGGCCAGAGCAATGTCCTCCGCGGCTCCGCCGGCCATCAGGCCGTAGCCGTTCTCCCTGCCCCAGACCCCTCCCGAAACGCCGCAGTCCATAAAGCGGATGCCCTCCGCGGCGAGTTTCTCCGCGTTGCGGATATCGGCGTCGTACCGGGAGTTGCCCCCGTCGATCACCAGATCACCCGTTGAGAGCAATTCCGCCAGGTCGCGGATAACGGCATCGGTCACCTCACCTGCCGGGACCATCAGCCATACCACCCGCGGTGACGGGAGCACTGCGACCAGTTCGGTCACTGACATCACGTCGCTGACCACGGGATCCCGGTCAAACCCCGAGACGTCGATGCCGTTGCGGCGCAGCCGTTCGCGCATGTTGAAACCCATTTTGCCGAGTCCGATGAGGCCTATGTGCATGGCAGGTTCCTCTTCTTTGCGGCCGCGGACGGCTTCCGCGGTGCTGGCTTACTGGTTGGGCAGCCGCACCGGCATCAACAGGTACCGGTAGTCTTCCCTGTCGTCGCCCGTGAGCTCTTCCTGGGCCGAAATAACGGCAGGCTTCGGCGGCGTGGTGAAGGAGAAACGAACGTACTTGCTCGGGAAGGCGCCGAGGCCCTCGCTGAGATAGTGCGGATTGAAAGCGACCGTGATGTCGTCGCCGATCAGGGATGCTTCCAGTGCCTCGGAAGCCTGGGCATCCTCGCCGGTTCCGGCGTCCAGGGTTACCTGGCCGTCCGTGAAGGCAAGCCTGACCGGGGTGTTCCGCTCTGCCACCAGGGAGACACGGCGCACTGCTTCGACCAGGGCACTGGTTTCCACCGTGGCATGGATGGGGGTGTTGTCCGGGAAGAGGGACCGGATCTTGGGGTAGTCACCGTCAACGAGCAGCGACGTGGTGCGGCGGCCCCCGCTTTCGAAGCCGATCAGTTCGCTGTCATCCGAGAAGGCAATGTTCAGGTCACCGGCACCGCCGAGCGTTTTTGCCACTTCGTTGAGGGTCTTGGCTTTGACCAGTGCGCTGGTGGAGATGCCCGGTGTGGACGGCTTCCAGGACAGTTCGCGCAGGGCCAGCCGGTAGCGGTCCGTCGCGAGGAACGTGATGAGATCGTCTTCGATTTCCATCCGTACGCCGGTAAGGATGGGAAGAGTGTCATCCCGGCTGGCGGCAATGATGACCTGGGAGACAGCCTGTGCGAAGGCATCGCCGTCAACAACACCGCTGACCTCGGGAAGGGCCGGAAGTTCGGGATATTCTGCCACGGGCATAGTGGCAAGGTTGAATCGGCTGTTGCGGCAGGTGAGAGTCACCTTCGACCCGTCAGTTTCGACCTCGACGGGTGCTGACGGCAGGCTGCGGCAGATCTCGGCAAGCAGCCGGCCCGAGACAAGGATGGTACCTTCTTCTGCTATCTCGGCGGCGATCTGAAGCCTGGCCGAAATCTCGTAATCGAAGCTTGCGATGCTCAGTGATCCGCTCTCCGCTTTGATCAGCAGGCCCGACAGAACCGGAACCGGCGGACGCGGCGAGAGGGAACGCGCTGTCCATGTAACCGCCTCGGCCAGGACATCCCGCTCAACTCTGAACTTCACTGCAGGGTGCCGCCTTTCACAACGTACTTCTCAGTACAACTGGATCTTCATGACAAGTGAGGGAGCATCGCCGCGCGCTGCGGCGCCGCAGTTGCACCGCGTTCGAGACACCATCTCAGGATGGGCTGCGAATGACAACAATACTCTGTGCCAGCTTAGCGGCAGACCTGCCGCCTGTGCACGGCCCCTGAGGCACCCTGGGGACCCATCCATGTGATTTGTGAAGACATCCGATGTTCGTTTCGGTCAGGGTGCGCAGGGAGTCCGGAAAGGTCAGATGTTATTTGGTGGAACCGAATTTCTTAAGGTTCGTAGTGTTAATAACTCCTGTGGATACTGTGGATAACCTAGCCGATCGGGGCGTCAGGGCTTTTGTTGCCTGTGGATAACTTGTGGGTACTGCATGCAGCGTCCGATCCGGGCTGTGGGGAACTTTTTTGTAATTCCGCGTATCCACAGGGAAGTGCAGCTGGTTGGGAGTTATCCACCGGGTTATCCACACCCTTGTCCACAAATGTTAATTTCGAGCCCCTGCGGGGCTCTGCATCCCCGGAATTCCGGGGATTATGCCTCCCGCTGCTGCTGCTTGATCCGGTTGGTCAGCTCGGTCACCTGGTTGTAGATAGCCCGCCGCTCAGCCATGAGTTCCCTGATCTTGCGGTCCGCGTGGATCACGGTGGTGTGATCCCGTCCACCGAGTTCCTGGCCGATCTTGGGCAGCGACATATCGGTAAGTTCGCGGCACAGGTACATGGCGATCTGGCGGGCCGTGACCAGTGTCCGGGTCCGGGACTTGGAGCACAGTTCTTCCAGCGAGATCTGGAAGTAGGCCGCCGTCTGCCCGAGAATTGACGCCGCGGTGATTTCCTGGGCGCCGTCGTCGGTAATCAGGTCCTTCAGCACTATCTCGGCCAACCCCACGTCAACCTGCTGCCGGTTCAGGCTGGCGAAGGCAGTCACCCGGATCAGGGCCCCCTCCAGCTCACGGATATTGGTGGAGATTTTGGAGGCGATGTATTCAAGGACATCGTCAGGGGCACTCAGGCTGTCGCCGATGGCTTTCTTGCGCAGGATCGCAATACGGGTTTCCAGCTCCGGCGGCTGTACGTCGGTGAGAAGGCCCCACTCAAAGCGGGACCTCATCCGCTCTTCAAAGCCAGACAGCTGCTTGGGCGGCAGGTCGGAGGTGATGACTACCTGTTTGTTGTGGTTGTGCAGAGCGTTGAACGTATGGAAGAACTCTTCCTGCGTAGCGTCCTTGTTGGCGAGGAACTGAATGTCGTCAATGAGCAGGATGTCCACGTTGCGGTAGAGCTGCTTGAAGCTGGCACCCTCGTCATAGCGGATGGAGTTGATGAAGTCATTGGTGAACTCTTCGGAATTTACGTACCGCACGCGGATGCCGGTATAGAGGTGCCGGGCGTAGTGTCCGATGGCGTGCAGCAGGTGGGTTTTGCCGAGCCCCGAATCCCCGTAGATGAACAGGGGGTTATAGGCCTTGGCCGGAGCTTCCGCCACCGCCACTGCCGCCGCGTGGGCAAACCGGTTAGATGAACCGATCACGAAAGTCTCGAAGACGTACTTGGGGTTGAGCCGGCCAAATTCCTGGGATGTGCTCGGCGGTGTGGGAGAAGGAGCGCTTTCTCCGCTGGGGACCGGGTTGGGAGCGGGCTGTTCGGGCTCCGGCTTCGGATCAGCTTTCACCGCAGGCAGCATGTCCGCGTCGATCACGAAAGCACACTGGATATCCGCTTGGAAGACTCCCCGCAGGACCTCATCCAGAATGTGTTTGAGCTGGGTCTGGAGAACCTCACGGGTGAGCTCGTTGGGCACCGCAACCAGCAGAGTGGTTCCGATGAGCCCCTGTGCCTGGGCCAGAACCACGAAACCCCGCTGCCGGGGCGAGACCCGGTCGTCCGTTTCCAGCGTTCGAATGACCTTGCGCCAGGAACTGCCGACGTCGTTGATTTCGTCCGTGCCCACAAAAACCTCTCGTGATCGCCCTCAGCGGTCTCAGAAAACATGGAAGCCCGTGCGGGTTTCCGGCGTTTCATCCACAGAGTTATACACAGTTAGTGGATAAACCGCCCGACGCCTAGCCTAAGGGATGATTTCCCCCTGTGGTAGCTGGATTCCGGCTGTGGACAGGCTCTGGGACAGGGCTCACACTGCCCCGCGGGCGGGTATGCTGGGGAGAGTTGTCCACAGGTGTGGATCAAACTGTATGAACAGGCTGTCGGTCCGGGCACCCCATTCCCGGTTTGACTGGGGGCGGTCCTGCCCCTAACGTGGAGTAGTCCTTTGTGTCTGCTATCTGCACTCATACATGCCCATCAGGGTTCTGGGAATCAGGGTCCAGGTCCGGGTTGAGAGCAGTCAGTCACATGAAATAAGCGCCGCTTGTTCTTCCCCCTTGTCGTAGCAAGCCAGCGCAACTCAGATTGTCTTGGAGTAACTACCGTGAGCAAGCGGACTTTTCAGCCGAATAACCGCCGTCGTGCCAAGAAGCACGGCTTCCGCCTTCGCATGCGTACCCGTGCCGGCCGTGGAATCCTTTCCGCACGCCGTGCCAAGGGCCGTACCGAACTGTCGGCATAAACAGCTTTAAGTTTGTCGATGCTGCTTACCTGCAGCCCCGCAACCGATTCCGGACGGCCTGAATGCTGGCCCTAGGAAACCGGGTGCGGACGTCGACGGATTTTTCTCATACTGTACGTTCCGGTGCCCGAAGTGGGCGCCGGAACGTAGTCTTATATGCGGTGAGAACCGGGCCGGGCCCAACCCGCGTAGGCTTCATCGTCGCCAAAAGCGTCGGGAACGCAGTGACACGCAACCTCGTTAAGAGAAGACTGAGGGAAGCAGCTGCGGAAAGTCTGCGTGAGTATCCCACCGGATACGACGTGGTGGTCCGTGCGTTGCCGCCGGCGGCAACGGCGTCGTGGCAGGAACTCCGTACGGACTTCATGGGAGCGCTTCGCACCTGTGCAGGCAAACTCGACCGTGTTCCATCGTTAGACCAGAAGAGGTGATCTGCTGATGAGCCGCTCCGGTACCAATCCGGGAAGGGCTGTTCAGAGGGTTGCCTCTTTTGTGTGGAATCTGCCGCGCTACATGCTGATCGGCCTGCTGGTTGCCTATCGAAAAACCATTTCGCCCCTGTACGGGCCGGTCTGCAGGTTCTTTCCCTCCTGCTCCGCTTATGCTCTTGAAGCCGTGACTGTTCACGGTGCAGTACGCGGTACGTGGCTGGCTGCCCGGCGGCTGGTCCGCTGCCATCCCTGGAATGACGGCGGGGTGGACCATGTCCCGCACGGAGACAGGAATTGGGATCCGAACAGGGTTCCGAGAATTATTGTGCTGAATCACCCCGTGATTCCAGCCGACGAAGACAGCCGCGAAGCGGCCTGAGGAGTATAAATGGGTTTCTTCGAGACGATACTGTTCCCCTTTAAGTGGGTAGTGTCCTGGATCATGTGGATCTTCCACGAGGGTTTCGTTTTCCTTGGGATGGATGCCGCATCCGGCTGGACATGGACGCTGTCCATCATTGGCCTGGTGATCGTGATTCGGGCCGCCCTGATCCCGGTCTTCGTGAAACAGATCAAGGCCCAGCGCGGCATGCAGTCGCTGCAGCCGGACTTGAAGAAACTCCAGCAGAAGTACAAGGGCAAGACCGATCAGCTCTCCCGTCAGGCTATGACGCAGGAGCAGATGGCGCTGTACAAGAAGCACGGCACCAACCCGTTCGCCGCGTGCCTGCCCATGCTGATCCAGATGCCGTTCTTCTTTGCCCTGTTCCAGGTGCTGAACGGTGTGTCCAAGGCCAGTGACAACGGCGAGCACATCGGCGCCCTGTCGTCAGAAGCCATCCAGCAGTTTGATGCGGCCACCATTCTCGGCGCTCCGCTCTCTTCCTCGCTGCTGCACGGCGGCGGCGGCGACGGCCAGGTTGCCGTCGTCATCCTCTCCATCGTGATGATCCTTGCCATGACCGCTTCGCAGTTCATCACCCAGAAGCAGATCATGTCCAAGAACATGTCCGAAGAGGCGCTGGCCAGCCCCTTCATGAAGCAGCAGAAGATGATGCTCTACATCCTGCCGCTCGTATTCGGTATCGGTGGTATCAACTTCCCCATCGGTGTGCTCATCTACTGGACCACCACCAACCTGTGGACCATGGGCCAGCAGTTCTTTGTTATCCGCCGGATGCCCACTCCGGGCTCCCCTGCAGCCAAGGCAATGGCCGAGCGCCGGGCGAAGAAGGGACTCCCCATGGTCCCGCTGCTCGGTGAGAAGAAAGCCGACGCCGACGAGCCGGCTCCGGTGGCCGTGAAGACCCAGCGTGTCCAGCCCCAGCGGAAGAACAGGAAAAAGCGATGACCACAGAGCCCGCAGCGGAGACGCCGGAATCCGGTTCAGAGACTGCAGGGATTGACCCTGCCGCTGACCCGCAGGCAGGCGTTGCCCGCCCCGGCCGCCTCGAAGAAGAGGGCGACGTCGCTGCGGACTACCTCGAGGAACTGCTGGACATCGCCGACATCGACGGCGACATCGACATTGAGGTCCGCAACGGCAGGACTTACATCTCGATCGTGGCTGAGGAAGGCGACGCCGGCGGCCTCCAGCACCTTGTCGGCAAGGATGGAGAAGTCCTGGAAGCCCTGCAGGAGTTGGCTCGGCTCTCAGTGCTCACTGCCACCGACAGCCGCTCCCGGCTTGTACTGGACATCACCGGCTACCGCCAGGGGCGCAGCGCGGAGTTGCAGGTCATTGCCGAGAAGGCCGTTGCCCAGGTTCGGGAGAGCGGCCAGGAAATTGCACTTGGCCCGATGAGTGCCTACGAGCGAAAGATCGTGCACGACGCCGTGGCCGATCTTGGCCTCTTCAGCGAGTCCGAAGGCGAAGGGGCCGCGCGCCACATTGTGGTGTCGCACTCCGAAGCCTAGGCCGGGCCATTCACTACTGGAAACCTGCACAGCAGACAAAGGACACACACCTCGTGGTTGAAACATCGCCCGCTGAACGCACGGCGGCGGAAAAAATCTTCGGTTCCCGACTGGATCTGGCTGAACGCTATGTCGAACACCTGGCTACGTCGGGAATGGAACGGGGACTCCTGGGCCCCCGGGAGGTGCCGCGGCTGTGGAGCCGGCATGTGCTGAACTGTGCGGTCGTCGCCGATCTCATCGATGAAAATCTGCGCGTTGCGGATGTCGGAAGCGGCGCCGGGCTTCCGGGACTGTGCCTGGCGATAGCCCGCCCTGATCTCCACCTCACTCTCATCGAACCCCTGGAACGCCGGGTCACCTGGCTGAACGAAGTGGTTCAGGATCTCGGTCTTGAGAACGTGACAGTCCTGCGGGGTCGGGCAGAACAGGTCGTCGAGGAGGTAGAGGCCGACGTCGTGACAGCCCGGGCAGTGTCGGCACTGTCCACGTTGGCCGGCCTGACCATTCCCCTCCTGAAGGGAAAGGGAGAAGTCCTGGCGATCAAGGGACGCAGCGCCGAGGAAGAAATTGCCAAGGCTGCCAAGGCAATCCGTAAGCTGGGGGGCCGTGAAACGTCCGTCGTGACGGTTGGCGAGGATCTTCTCGAAGACCATACAACGGTTGTTCGCATCCTAGTGGGATAGTGGTTCGCAGCACTATCTTGTGCACACACCGGCCTCGATCCGGGATATTTGCCGGGCAGCGGATAGGCTGGATGGACTAATGCCTATGTTTGGAAAGAGAGCATGTCCAGGTGAGTGCGCGCCGCGATTCCGGAGCAAAACGAATTCCCCCTTTTGCTGCTTTGGGTTCTGCCCTTTCCGCACAGTTTTCCCGGATTCAACCCCAAACGTTTGAAGCTGGCCAAAATCCCGCACAGAGTTCGCCGGGTGTAGCTGAGATTGGTGAACCGGCAGCGCATGGGGAAGAGAAACAGACCTCAGTGGCGCCGCCGGCGGAACCCGGTGCTTCCGAACCGGCCAGCACGTCGCCCGCAGCCGGTATCGAACTTGTTTCACGTGAAACGACACAAAGTGCTGTTCCCCTGCAAACCGCGGTCGAGCCGTCCGTGGGCCCCGAGGCTATCGAAGGTGGTGTATCTGACGCGGCGGTCATACCGTCGACGTCGGTGGACGTTATGGATTTGATGGACGAAAGCACCCCGCTTGCCAGGGAACTGGCTCACGAAAATCGACGACGTGAGAAACTGCGCGGCCGCGACCTTCCCCGCCCCACGGAAACGCGCATCATGACGGTCAGCAATCAAAAGGGCGGTGTCGGTAAAACCACCACCACCGTGAATCTGGCTGCGGCACTTGCTACAGCGGGCTTGAATGTCCTGGTGATAGACATAGACCCGCAGGGAAATGCTTCGACAGCCCTCGGCATCGATCACCGCGCCGAAGTCGAGAGCATCTATGACGTGCTCATCGATGACCTGCCGCTGGCGAATGTTGTCGCGGAATGCCCCGATATCTCCAACCTGATCTGCGCGCCGGCCACAATCCATCTGGCTGGTGCTGAGATCGAGCTGGTCTCGCTGGTAGCCCGTGAACAGCGGCTCCGCCGGGCCATCGACGTTTATGCCGCAGAGCGTGAGCGGAATGGCCAGGAGCGTCTGGACTACATTTTTATTGATTGCCCGCCGAGCCTGGGACTGTTGACGGTCAATGCTTTCGTCGCGGCGCGGGAAGTCCTGATTCCCATTCAGTGCGAGTACTACGCATTGGAAGGCCTCAGCCAGCTGTTGAAGAACATTGAAATGATTCAGAAGCACCTGAATGCTGATCTGGTTGTCTCCACCATTCTGCTAACTATGTATGACGGGCGCACGAATCTGGCAGCGCAGGTGGCAGCTGAGGTACGGGAACATTTCCCGGATCAGGTGCTGGGCGCAGTGGTCCCGCGCTCCGTGCGTATCTCCGAAGCTCCGAGTTATCAGCAGACGGTTATGACATATGATCCGTCCTCCAGCGGCGCTCTGTCTTACCTGGAGGCTGCGGCAGAGATCGCCCAGCGCGGTTAGACACCCCCTGGTCCTTGCGCCGTTCCGGACGTATGGACTCGTAAAATACAGTCACAAACAAACCATGCCGCTTGTGTGCATAAGGGAAGGACATACCATGACCGAAAAGCGTCGTGGCTTGGGAAGAGGCCTGGGGGCACTAATCCCCAGCAGTGCAGAACCCGAGGAACCTGCGTCCTCAACTTCGGTGCCCACGCGTGGCGGGCGTCCCGTGGATTTGTTCTTCCCTGCCGCCGGTGACCCCGTAACGCCCTCGCGGCCTGCGGCTCAAGGCGCCAGGAAGGGCAGCGGAATCAATAAGGATGCTCTCCGCGGCCCCGCTTCCAAGGCAGCAGCGTCCTCCCCGGCCCGCCATCACAGCCGTACTGCCAAGGGTCTGGAGGGCACTGAAGGGGACTCCGGAGATACCAGCTCCAGCTCATTACCCGGCAGCGCCGCTGTAAGCGCCGTGGAGACACCTTCGGGCAGCTCCGGAAGCACAGGTGGTCCGCAGGGTCATGAAGCAGCTCAGGGCACTGCAGGGGCCGCTGAGGCTAGCCGCGTTTCACGTGAAACATTGGTAGAGGTGCCCGGCGCGACCTTCGCAGAGCTTCCAATTGAATCAATCCACCCGAACAGAAAACAGCCCCGTTCCGTCTTCGATGAAGAGGACATGGCGGAGCTGGTTCACTCAATCCGCGAGATCGGAGTGCTTCAGCCCATCGTGGTTCGGCCCTCCGCCGAGAACGATCCTGACCACCCCTATGAACTCGTTATGGGTGAACGCAGGTGGCGGGCCAGCCGTGAGGCCGGCCTGGAAGCTGTCCCGGCTATTATTCGCTCAACGCAGGATACCGACCTGCTTCGTGACGCTCTGCTCGAGAACCTTCACCGCAGTCAGCTCAACCCACTGGAAGAAGCCGCTGCGTACCAGCAGCTTTTGGATGACTTTGAGTGCTCGCACGAGGAACTTGCCGACAGGATTGGCCGATCACGGCCACAGGTCACCAACACGCTGCGGTTGATGAAGCTTCCCCCGCTGGTTCAGCGTCGTCTTGCTGCCGGCATTTTGTCCGCAGGGCATTCACGGGCATTGCTGGGACTGGCCGACGCTGCGGAGATGGAAAAGGTGGCTCAGCGAATTGTCGCAGAAGGCCTATCTGTTCGGGCGACTGAGGAGATTGTTGCCCTGAGTGACGGGCTTCGCCGGCCCGCCAAAGCAGCGAAACCGAAGACCGGTGCACGGCATGAGCGCCTCGACTACCTTGCCACTTCCCTTTCCGACCGCCTGGACACCAATGTCAAAATCACCCTGGGTGCACGAAAAGGTAAGGTCAGTATCGAATTCGCCAGTGTTGATGACCTGAACCGCATCATGGGAGTCCTGGCCCCGCCGGCGAGTTAGGGTCGGTGCAGGGGTGTTTCACGTGAAACACCCCTGCCAATGCAGATGTATGTCGTGATGCTTTGCCATCGTCTGGAATCAATTGCGGCTCCGGGCGGGTGCCAGCTGGTGCGCGACGGTCCGTTCCCCGCCGGAGTTTGGGTGACTTTGGCTGTCTTGATGACCGGGGCCTTCATTCATCGGTACCACGAGTTGCGGCGGAAATAGCCTCGTTTGGGTGGATCCCCAGCACCAGCGCTAATCCATGAGGAATGTTCGTATATGGATTGGTCTTCAGGTCGCGTGTCTTTTGCTGCCCTTAGAGATCTGTTGCCGTGCATACCTGGCCACACCGCACATATGTTAGGCGCTAGCGAACTCCGTGGTGGCGGTGCTGTTTCACGTGGAACAGTGCGCTGGCAGGGCCGGGCCGTATGTCCTGGTCAACCGCGAGTGCATGCTAGGCGCTGAGCCACATACTTCGCCTATAGCGCACGGGTACAACTGTTGCGCTTCGGATTTGCGGTAGCATTCTCAACGGAGAAGAGTGCTGAACTACGACGGAAACCCCACAGTTAGGCTGTCTGGAAGCAGGGACCCGGCGTATGTCGTATCCCTCGTACCATGCCTCAGACGGCGGTGGAAATGGGCACCTCGTGTGAAAAACTCGGGGCAAGACGGTCGGGCATGAGGTCAAGACGGCCGGGAGCAGGGGTACTGTGGGCGCGTTTCACGTGAAACGCCCGCGAGGCCGTTACCGTAAGGCGTCTTGGGAACCCTCACTAGGCGAGCGGGCTTCGGGAAACGCACGGAGAGTATCTGTCTGTTGTGGGTCGGTCGTACGATCGTGGGCCAGATCGTACCTTGGTCGGCGATGAGCTGATTGGGTCCCGTGAAGACTGCACCTAGCGACGAGCTAACTACAGGTTCATGCAGTAGCCCACTACCGTGCAGCTGCGGGGATGTCATCGAATGCAGGGAGCGCTCGGAGAGTTCTGGCTGGGCGGCCGCCCTCCAGGCTGGATGGATACTTCCCAGGCTGGATGGCTACTCCCGGCAGGACTCTAAGCGGGCGGGCCAAGGGTCCTACTAGCCCTGCTTGTTTCACGTGAAACTACACTGTCGCGGCTTCGTGCTTGGCCGTAGATTGTGGCCGGGCTCCTGGCCGGCCACAACTGAGGTGACGGGCATGAGGCAACATCGCGACGATTCCCCTGAGTGTGTTTCGGCAATCCTGTGTACGGCCGATTTCTATCCACGGCGGATTCTTGAGGGGACGACCTGCGCCTTTGGAGCCTGAGCCCGGACATGCAAGTCAGGCCGGCGCCCAAGCGTCGCGAGCCATGCTGTCTGTCGGGTCACGTGCTACCTACTCTTCGATCGTAAGTATTCCTTTCCAGGCACTGGGCGACCATTGGCTCACCCGTTCCATCTGCCTGTTCCAGCCTTAAATCAACTCAAATCAGCATGACCCCGGGGTTCTATCTCCGCGCGCGATATGACTGGACCCCGACTGCTGGTGCAGCACTAAAGATGGCGAGTGCTGCGCTGACCGGTACGAGGATGGTGCGTGCCATCAGCTAAACCAAGCTCACCACTGCGACCGGTAGGCCCGCGTACGGATGCTAGTTTCACGTGAAACAGGCATGAGCCGCAACTCATAGCTCCATCCCCAAGCACTCATTGGTTGGCTACGGGATTGCCCGAGGCAGCGTCGCCACCTACCTAACGCCAGTATGGATGGTTAGACCCAGCGGTGATTCGAGTCGGAAACAAGTTTGGCTGGAGCGGTCAACTCACTCGGTGGCGCGCAGGACGTGTCCTTGTTTCACGTGAAACGCCCAGTCCCCGTTACACAGTTCTCATCGTCGGCAGATCAGTGCACCGATGATCATGACACGATGCTCCATCCATAGAGTAATGACCGGGTTCAAGAGTCGTGGGTGACGGGGCAACATTTCTCGTCATGGGGCTCCCTAACGGCAACCGACACCATGAACATCCGCCGTCGAACATCGGTCCTGATCACCTCATCCGCCCGTAGCATTCGCGGGGACGCCCCTGGTGATGGTGACCCATCGGTCCTCATGTAGCTGCGGAACCTGTAGTTCCACTGCGGGTATACGCCGCAGCCCCTCCCGCGAAATGTCCTTAGTCCTCGTTAATCGCATGAGACTTGTGCCGTGTTCAAACATGAAATCTGGGTTATCAGGATGTTTACAGGAGGAACGGGGTGAGGGGTCATGCTGCCTTTTGGGTGATTCGTCGGTGAGCCCCTTGGGGTCCCAAGGGGATACCGCAGACTCCCAGGACGCAAGGGATGTATCAGCTGAGGTTTGGACAGCACGACAAAAACGATGGCAGCTCAGCACCTCTTCATTCAGTAACAACTGTAGTGAGGTGACCCGGACTAGGGATCCGCACTAGGGATATGGCCACAGCTGGCTCAAAGAGCAGGCCTCCCTCCCGGCCGTAACTCAGTGCGTTTGTCCCGGAGACGGATACTGAGCCGGGATGAGTCGGCAGCGCAGAAAGGTTTCGGCGGCTTACGGAGCCAGGGTGGGCCGCTGGGACAGCATCCGCTCAGCTCATGGGCACGCCAGAGTTTCGCATTCCCGGTTTTCATGAGTTCATGCAGTGGCCTCCGCGTCCGGCCTCCCTCCGGACCCGTTACTGTGGTCGGCACTGCAGCGGTGCTGTCATAGTGTCATAGCCAGTCAGTACCCGTCGCAACGGATTTTCGACCACACCCGGTCCTCTTAGTCGGCGCGGGACTCATGGGCCCTTTAGTGCTGGACCCCATAGCCGAACGTCAAGCCCGCTCACGTGCGACCGGGAACGATTGGCAGCCATCAGACGGAGCATGCGAAGGGGCAGTCATTGCTGCCGAAGCGGCATGTTTCGCGGCCGTGGCTCGAACTTCGGCTTTGGCAGCTTCCAGTTCTTGCTTCGGGCCGCTGTCATTGCCTATCTGCAATGGTGTTGTTCGGGCCGGGAGGAAGAGTGGAAGCCGAGCTGATGTGCGCATAAAAATAGGTTGACAGCGGACCTGGTTGGCCGTTGGAGCAGTGGATCGGTTGGTGACGCTCTCACGATACGGCTCAGCAACCCCCATCATTGCCTGTTGAGGAGAGGAGTACACAGATCCGGACCTCCCGGCGTGGTCCCGCTTTTCCCAGTGACACCGCGTGCATCCCCCCGCTCGAGACCTCACCGAACGAGCGCTAAGAGGGACAGACACCCGCGCCGACATGCACACCTGCACTGAATACCCAGGAGCAGAGCCACCAGTAGAGTGCAGGGGCTGCCTCCAGGCCGGTCCGCCAGAGCGTGGAACCGCGCCGCCCCGCGGCGTTACGCCCACAATCTCTCCTCCACCAGCACATGCGGCTCGGCCCAGACACGTGCCACAGAAGGACCAGCGAGGCCAGCCGGGGGCAGGACCGCCCCCGAATCTGCATCGCCACGGCATGACCCAGCACCCCAACCTGCCAGCACCCCAACCTGCCATGTGAATGAAGAGGTGCGTGAGCCCGCCACGCGCCGCCCGGTGAACAATAGAAGGCAAAAGGAGCTTGCCAGAAAAAGATCTGGCAAGGGGCCAGCCCCCAAGAGAGCAGCGGCATTGAGGAAGTAGAATCCCAAAAAAGGCATCTCAAACACCAGCACTGGCTCTTTGGGAGCCACGGAAATCTCCGGATAAGCGCAACGTACCCCGAATCATCAAGTCAGCACGGCTGTCAGGAGGAAGCGTGATCAAGCGGCGGAAACGGCGTTCCACCTGGCTGCTTGCTGCCTTCGCGGCGGGTATTGCGGGCGCCGCGGCAATTTTTCGTAGGGCGGGAACCTGCACTGACTTTGTGGGCGCAGCGGGTCAATGCAGCACCGGACCGTCGTTATCCACCGTCATTGTGGCGGCACTATTCTGCGGCCTGGCCGTCTTGCTTTTCAATCTTTGGTGGAACGGCCGCCGAACATGACAGCCGGACCTCAGCCGCTGAAAGCCGGCCGCTTCAGCCGAATTCACAAAAGCAGCAACCCAGGAAAGCAGCCCGGGACAGCATGAGAGAGCGGTAAAAGTTACAGGACCGGTGATGTTTCCGGAGCGGCGGGTTTGAATCCCTGTGATTCGCGCGAAGTGGTTGTTTGGCACGCACACCGACTGTCCTCATAACCTGGGACGCAGATGAGGCGAAGGCATGGGCTGAGCCGAAGGTGCGTAATCACCCGGAATGGATTGTTTCTGCGGCTTCAACCGCGAGACTCCACGTGTACCCATCAGCAGATGCTTGGCTGCGACGTCCTTCTGCGATGAAGACCGTAACTCATGTCCCTAACGTCCGCCGTCAAGACGCCTAAATACCGACGGCGGCATCCCCGGTAGAGGATGCCGCCGTCGTACGGTGCTGGATGCCTGTCAGAGTCCGGCTACGCGCCGATCCTCAGGTACTTCCACCGGATTGAAACGGAACACGTCGTCCAGGGCCAGGGTGCCTGTGGGCTGGTCCTCTTCTTCAAGCAGGTAGAGGCGCTGGATGCCGATCACGATGGAGTCAGCCACCGTTTGCCGGAACACCGGATCCGCCAGCCGCTCCGCGTCACCGCGGTTACTGAGGTACCCAAGGTCCAGGCCCACGGAGGGGATGCCGGAGAGCTTGAGGGTGTCCCATGTGCGGCCGTGGACGCCGAGGCTGTCCATCCCTGTCCGCGCCGTGAGTTCCTTCATCAGCAGGATGGCGGCCCGGTGCCCGATGGGTGAGCGTGCTTCACCGGTTCCGGGCAGGCCCCAGTAAAAGGCGGCAATTCCGGAAGCCGCCTGCTGGTCCAGCCAGTCGCAGTGGAGATCAATGCTGAGGCTGGGGACACTTTCACCGTCGCCGTCCACACCGGCGAAGGCTGATGCGCGGGAAACAACGCCTGCGCCGAACTCACGCAGAATGCGCTCCACACGCTGTCCGATGTCGGCGGCCACCATGGCCTCGGTCAGCGGCCGGGACGTCAGCCGGTCGACGGCGTGGGGCGAGGCCAGCTCCGAGCTTCCGGTGCTGAGGGCGATCAGCCGTCCGCGCAGTGCGGCGGTGGAATGGTCCAACCGCTCGTAGTCACGCAGGGCAAAAGCCTGGCTAGGGGTAATGGCGCGGTTAACCCGGGCCATGGACCGAATAGTGTCCTGGTCGCAGACTCCGGTGCCGGGAATGCCGAGGTTGTTCTGCAGCTCGGCGACAGCGTAACGGGTACGGACGTTGAATTCGCCGTCGATGTGGCCGTAGTAGAAACCCAAATGCGAGAGATGCCGCTGGAGTTCTGCAACGTCATCGCCCCGTATGGGCTGCTGGCCTTCGACCAGCGCCAAAACACGGTCCCCGAAACGGAATTGTGCCTCAGTCAGGGCACGCAGAGTATCGGGGCCGGCCACGCCGTCCACGATGAGCCCGCGGCTTTGCTGGAAGGAACGGACGGCGGCGTCCACATGATCGTCGAAAAGGTCGGGGTTATTGACGGAATCCGGAGCCAGGTAAGACATGGAGATGCCGGCGTGCAGCAGCGCTTCTCGAAGCGCCCTGACACGCCGGCTGGCGTCCATCCTCCGCAGGGGTTCTCCTGCCGGGTGCATGGTGGCTGAACTTACTTCAGGAAGGCCGCGAATTCCTGCTCCAGGACCTGCTTGGGCTTGGCGCCGATGGACGTGGCAGCCACTTCACCGCCCTGGAAGACGTAGACAGCAGGAATGGAGGTGATGCCGTACTTGGCGGCGATGGCGGGGTTGTCATCCACGTTCACCTTCACGACGTCCACCTTGTCCGCGTACTGCGCGGCAATGTCGTCGAGGATGGGGGACAGCATGCGGCACGGGCCGCACCACTCTGCCCAGAAATCAACGATGACAGGCTTGTCTGCGGTGAGGACATCGGCTCCGAATGAAGCGTCGGTGACATCTTTTGCGTTGCTCATGGTGTTGCTCCTAACAGTTTTCTGAACTTAGAGGGCGGCGTGTTCGGAGACGGCTTCGGCCGGCGGGGTGGGAACCTCGGCGGCGGTCTGCGCGGCATCTCCCAGATCGGCCAGGTAGTGTTCGACGTCGATGGCGGCAACGCAGCCCGAACCCGAGGCGGTGATCGCCTGGCGGTACGTGGGATCGATAACGTCGCCGGCGGCGAACACGCCGGGGAGGGAGGTCTTAGAGGTGCGGCCGGCGACGGCGATCGTGCCTTCGCTGGTCAGCTCCAGCTGGTCCTTCACCAGGTCTGTGCGCGGATCGTTGCCGATCGCGACGAAGACGCCGGTCACGGCCAGGTCGGACTCCGAACCGTCTACCGTACTGCGCAGACGGAGCCCGGTGACCTTGTCTTCACCGTAAATGCCCGCCACTTCCGAATCCCAGACAAAGCGGATCTTCTCGTGGGACAGGGCGCGGTCCTGCATGATCTTGGACGCTCGCAGGGTGGAGCGGCGGTGGACCACTGTCACGCTGGAGGCAAACTTCGTCAGGAAGAGAGCCTCTTCCAGGGCGGAATCGCCACCGCCGATAACGGCAATGTCCTGGCCCTTGAAGAAGAAACCGTCACAGGTGGCACACCAGCTGACGCCGCGGCCGGACAGGCGCTTCTCGTCTTCGAGTCCCAGCTCGCGGTAGGCGGAACCGGTGGAGATGATGACAGCGCGTGCCAGGAAGGTTTCACCGGTACCGATGGTCACCTTCTTGATGTCTCCGTCGAGCTCCAGTGCGGTGACATCCTCGAAGAGGATCTCGGTGCCAAAGCGCGCGGCCTGCTTTTCGAACTGGGCCATCAGATCAGGGCCCATGACGCCTTCGGGGAAGCCGGGGAAATTCTCCACGTCGGTGGTGTTCATCAGCTCACCGCCGGCAGTGACCGAGCTGGCGATCAGCAGCGGCTTGAGGTTGGCGCGGGCCGTGTAAACGGCGGCGGTGTAACCGGACGGACCGGAACCGACAATGATGACGTCGCGCACGCCGTCGGCGGCTGCGGGGGTTTCGATGCTCACGGCTAGGTGTTCCTCTTCCTGTTGAAAACTCAAGCGATCCTGCAGTAGTGCTGATGAAACATTTCCGTGTGCGTACTTCGGGATCACTGGGCACAACTGTTACAGGCTCCAGCTTATTCCGGGGAGCGCACTGCGCACACTTCGGGAGGCCGGCGGTGGTTCCTCCCGGCCCGATCAGTGACCCGGCGGGTTAGGACACGTCAATTTCGGCGATCCGCAGGCCCCACGGATAGGCAGCCTGCCCGCTCAGCCGCGGCAGCTGCGTGAAGTTGACGATCACGTACTGGGCAGTGGCCGTTTCACCGTTTGTCTTGGGCACCTGGATGCTGGTGGTGGGGCCGGTGAAACCGGTCTCTGCCACTGTGACGGCGCCGTCCAGTGTCGGGGAATCGTTGAGCAGCACGGAGAAGCTTCCGCCGGTGCCGTTGAGCTGGGTGATGTCGATCTTGCTGATCGATGATTCCTCTTCCAGCTCGACGACGAGAGCCAGGTTCGGTGCGTAACCGCCAAAGGTGTCATTGGCGTATTCGTAGCTGGACCAGTAGGTGGCCGCATTGCCGTCCAGGATCTGCGGCAGCGCGCCGTCATTCTCAGCATCCAGAGCGGGATTTGCAGGTACCAGCCGGCTGACCCCTGCAGGGACCGGAGCCGGGGCCGCGGGTTCCTCCTCGGCGGGCGCTTCCGGTGCGGGTGCCGCTGCCTCGGCGGTGGATGAGGGCGCAGTGCCGGTGCCGGCTTCAGACCGATCGTCGTTCCCGAGGTCGCCGAGGGTTGTCACGGATAGGATGACGGCGACAAGGAGCACCAGGGTCAGGATGGAGCCCACCAGAACCCGGCCCATGGTGCGGTTGCTGCGCGGCGAGGGTTCCTCATCCTCGTCATATCCGCCGTCCTCCGGGTAGTCCTCACCGAAACCGCTGCCGGCTCCTGCGGTTGAGGCCGCCACAGCGGACTTGGGGAAGCTGGAGGGCGGGCGGACGGAATCCTGCGCCGGCCTGTCACTCTCCGAGACACGGGCCGCGACGATGTCATCGTTGTCGGCGTCGTTATCGGTGTCCTGCGAATAATCAGTTTCCGTCCAGCGTGAAACCTTGGGAGTCTGGCCGGTGGCCGGCGCCGCACCGCGCTCCTCGACGAGGGGGCGCCTGGGCCGGGCGGAAGGCGGCGGCGGCAGGGTAGCTGCGCCGGTGGCTGCCTCCGCGGGAGCGTCCTCGGGTTCGCCGAACTCCAGGTCGCGTGCGGCGGCCTCTTCAGCGCCGGAGACCATGGCCCCGGTTCCCGCCGCCGCACCCCCGCCGCGCCCAAACTTGGGAAGCCTGGGCAGCGGGCGGCCGGACATCAGCGGCTTGCGCGGCGCCCGTTCCGCCGGTTCCTCCGCGTACCTCTCATCTTCTTCGTTCTCCGGTTCCCGCGAACGGGGCATGCCGAAAATTTCGGACCCGAGGGTATCGGTGAAGAAGGGCTCCACATAGGGTGCGTCCCGCTCTATGACCAGATCCAGCAGGTCGGCCGCGTTTGCGTTGTTGGTCACCAGGTAGGTGCGGCCGTCGCTCACGCCCAGATCCAGGACCTGCACGTTGCTGGCACGTTCACCGGTGGCTATTTCGCGGGCACTGGCACTGACCTGGGAAGTGTTTTCGGGAGCAGCCAGGAGGATGCTTACCGCACGGTTCAGCACCTGGTCCACGCCGTCGAGGACCAGGTCATTCTCTGCTGAGGCCAGGACCCAGGCGGTCACTTTGTAGCGGCCCCCCAGCGTCGAGCCAACGTCTACCGGCTGTGGCACGTGTTCCTCCCATGGAAACGGCAGATTACTGCGTTCGTTCTTGCTGCGGACTGACCTGCTGAGTTAATCGTGACGAGACTGCATCGCATACTTTGTACCCATGCTACCCGCGGGCGGCGGGAAATCCTTTGGAAGGCAACGCCGGTTCCCGGGCACGGGATACCGGCCTAGCGGCGCACCTTGGCCAGCAGGGGTGCAAGGAAGGCATCGAGCTCTTTCACCTTCAGGATGCGCAGCATGAAGAAGTAGGACGCGGCCATCAGTGTCCCGCAGACCAGCAGTGCCACCAGCGAACCGGTGAGGGAGGACCAGACAAAACCGTCCGCGGAATAGCCGCCCAGCAGCCCCAGCGCCGCTGAGCCCAGGACCGCGCTTCCCAGGGCCGCGACTGTCAGCCGCACGTGGACATCAAAGATCTTCCCGGCCCCGTAATAGCCCAGTTTCCGGGTGAGGAAGATGTGGCTGATCACCACGCCGGCAATGTTGCCGAGTGAATACGCAATGGCCAGGCCGAAGACAATCCGGTTGGGTGGAAGAGCCGCGGCACCCAGCGCCAGCGCGATGCCGAAAACGGACAGGATGATCTGCATGATCATCGGTGTCTTGCCGTCCTCGTCGGCGTAGAAGGCACGGTTCATGAGGAACGTTGCGCTGAGGAAAGGCGCACTGATGGCCAGCAGCACCAGTACCTGCGCCTGGACCACGGCGGAGGCATTGGAGCCGCCGCTGAACCACATGCTCAGGGGACCGGCCAGCACCACCAGCACGGCGGAACAGAAGACGGTTGCCACGCCGATGGCGCGCAGGCCGGAGGACACGGTGTCCCGAACGGCTTGCAGGTTCCTCTCGGTGAAGGCGTGGGACATCTGGTTGAACAGCACGGTGGCCAGCGAGAGGGTGATGACGGAGTGCGGGATCATGTAAAACATGGACGCCGTCTCAAGGTTCAGGTGTCCGGCAATAACCTCCGGCGGGTTCATCGCTGCGTAGGCCGGGCGTGCGGCCGTGGCGATGGTGGCGATGTTGGTGTAAACGAGGTACGCGCCGTTGCCCACCAGCATTGTGATGATGGTCCACTTGGCCACTTTCCCGGTCTGCCGCAGGCCGATGCCGCGCATCCGGAAGTTGGGGCGCAGGCCAAGGCCTAGTTTGCGCAGCGGAATCAGGAGGACGAGGGCCTGGACAATAATGCCGAGGGTGGTGCTGCCGGCCAGCAGGACGGTGGCTGGCGTGGTCCAGTTCTCCGGTGAGAAGGCGTTGGTTTCTTCCCGTCCGATCAGCGCAATGAACAGCACGATGCCGGCGATGGCCACCACGTTGTTGACGACCGGAGCCCACATATAGGCCCCGAAGCGGCCGTTGGCGTTGAGTGTCTGACCGATGACCGCATACGCGCCGTAGAAAAAGATTTGCGGAAAGAGCCAGTAGGCAAAGGTTGTCGCCAGCGGAAGCTGGGTTTCATCCAGCTGCGTCACCAGGGGCAGGATCCATGGTGCGGCAAGCGTTGCAAGTAGGGCCAGGGCGCCCAGCCCGAGCAGGCTCAGGGTCATGATCGACGAAACATACTCCCGGCCCCGGTCCGGCCGCTTGCTGGCCTTGATGATTTGCGGAACCAGCACGGCGTTGAAGACGCCGCCGGCCAGCAGCAGGTAAATGAAGTTGGGCAGCACGTTGGCGGAGCTGAAGATGTCCGTTACCAGGCCCGTGTTGCCAATGGCCACGGCCAAAAGGGCGGTTCGGACGAGGCCGAGGACACGGGAGACGAGGGTTCCGGCTGCCATGACGGCGCTGGAACGCGCCGTGCTGGGAGCAATATTGTTTTCGGCCATGGTGTCCCTATGCTCTCACTTCAGTGCGGCAGCCGATAAAACGCAGTTCTGCGCCTGGGCTGGAACACAGCCGGAACGGACCGGTGCGGTCAGAGGTAGCGGGGCAGGATTTCCCGCGCCAGGTCAGCGATGCGCCGTTCGTTGGGAAAGGAGAGGCGCTTGCCCAGCTCAGCCAGCGGAACCCAGGCGACATCCACGGCTTCGTGATCCGGATCATTTTCGATGGTCAGGTGTCCGCCCGTGGCAGCCAGCAGGAAATGGTGCACGGTTTTATGCACGCGGTGCCCGCTGACCGTAAACCAGTAGTCGATGCTTCCCAGGGCCGTCAGGATCCGGCCGTCGATGCCGGTTTCCTCGGCAATCTCCCGAATGGCGGCTTCACGGCTGTCTTCGTCATTCTCCGGATGGCCTTTGGGGAGGCACCATTCCAGCCGCCCGCCGCGGTTCAGCCGGGCGATGATGGCCACGGGCAGGTCCGCTGAAGCGGCATCCACCACGATTCCGCCGGCGGAGACCTCTTCGACCGTTGGAAGGGAGGCATGCACCGGATGCGCGGCGGCGCCGCCCATTGACGCCGTCAATGGGGTTCGCTTGGGTGCGCTCGGTACGGGATGGGCCATAGGACCACTCTAACGATCTTTGTCCGGGGATGATGACTGGGCAGCGGTACCCCGGAGAGGAAGCGGGAAAGCCCGGCGTGTCCGGTTTCCGGATGGCACCTGATGTGCACCCCCTGACCTTTTATCTGGCACGCTTAAAGCACTATGGCGCACCTTTCTGACAGCTCGGCCCTGAAAACTCCTCTTCCCTCCGTTGTCGGCGACCTTGGGCAGTTGTTCCACGACGCCGGTTACGAGCTTTCCCTCGTGGGCGGTCCGGTGCGGGACCTCTTTCTGGGGCGCGTATCCCCGGACCTGGATTTCACCACCAACGCCCGCCCGGATGACATCATCAGCGTGATTCGCCGCTGGTGTGACACCTACTGGGAGATTGGGCGCGCGTTCGGAACTATCGGTATGCGCAAGGCCGGTTTCCAGATTGAAATCACCACGTACCGGGCGGACGCCTATGATCCTGATTCGCGCAAACCTGCCGTCGCGTTCGGGGACAAGCTTGAAGATGATCTGTTCCGGCGCGACTTCACCATGAACGCGATGGCCCTGCGGCTGCCGTCCATGGAACTGGTCGATCCCTTCGGTGGAGTAAAGGACCTGCACGCGGGCCTCGTGCGCACTCCGGGTGCCCCCTCGACGTCGTTCTCCGATGACCCGCTGCGGATGATGCGTGCCGCACGCTTCGCCTCCCAGCTGGAAGTGGACGTGGCGCCGGAGGTTTTCGAGGCCATGAAGGATATGGCCGGACGCATCACCATCATCTCCGCAGAGCGGGTCCGCGACGAACTGGTCAAACTCATTAACGGCAAGGCGCCCTGGGCCGGCATTGACCTCCTGGTGGAAAGCGGGCTCGCCGGGCATGTCCTGCCGGAGGTATCCGCGCTGAAGCTGGAGATTGATGAGCACCACCGTCACAAGGATGTCTACCAGCACTCACTAACGGTGCTCCGGCAGGCCTGCGGCTTGGAGACGGACGACGACGGCGCGGTGCCGGGCCCTGATTTTGTCCTTCGTTTCGCTGCACTGATGCACGACGTCGGCAAACCCGCCACCCGCCGGTTCGAACCGAACGGCTCCGTCAGCTTCCTCCACCACGACGCCGTCGGGTCCAAGCTCACCGCCAAGCGGATGAAAGCGCTGCGCTTCGACAATGACACCATCAAAGCCGTCTCCCGGCTGGTGGAGCTGCACATGCGGTTCTACGGATACGGCGATGCGGGCTGGACCGATTCCGCCGTCCGCCGCTATGTGAACGATGCCGGTGAGCTGCTGCAGCGGCTGCACCGGTTGACCCGATCCGACGTCACCACCCGCAACCGGCGGAAGGCGGAGCGCCTGGCCTTCGCTTATGACGACCTGGAAACACGCATCGCGGCGCTCGCCGAACAGGAGGAACTGGCTGCCATCCGCCCCGATCTGGACGGCCAGCAGATCATGGCCCTGCTGGGCATCCGTCCGGGCCCCGTGGTGGGCCGGGCCTACCGGTTCCTGTTGGAGGAACGGATGGAAAAGGGGCCGTCCAGTGAAGCTGAAGCGGCGGAACAGCTGCGGAGCTGGTGGGCCTCCCAGCCTGAGAATCCTGACAATTCCGCTGCCTCCGCGGCCGGTGACTCCGATGCTGCCGCGGCGCCCGCAGAGCCTTCCGCTGACCGCGCCGGCAATGCCGCCGCCCGCGGCGGTGCCAAAATGGAGCAGGACGGAAACCCGTCCTGACAAGCGGAAGGAAGTAAATGAGTAACGCTGAGGACTTCGGTCCCGCGGTTCCGGATACGACACCGGCAGGCACCCGGCTCCCGCGCCTGTGGCTGCTGCGCCACGGTGAAACGGAGTGGTCCCGCGAGGGAAACTACACCGGTCTGACGGACATACCCCTGACGGAGGCGGGCGAAGCCCAAGCCGTTGCGGCCAAGGAGAAGATTGGCCATGTGGACTTCGATATGGTGCTGTCCTCTCCGTTGATCCGGGCCCGGCGCACCGCCGAGCTCGTGGGCTATCCCAATCCGCAGGTCCTTCCCCACGCCCATGAATGGGATTACGGAGACAATGAGGGCCGCAAGAGCACCCAGGTCCGTGCCGAGAACCCGGGATATCTCATCTGGAATGACGGCGTGCCCAACGGTGAAACCCTGGACCAGGTGGCCGAGCGGGCAGACCGCATCATCTCGCTTGTCCAGGCCGGCTGCGGAACGCCCATGGACCGTACCCCGGACGCGGTCCCGGTGGAAAAGGTCCTCCTGGTGGCGCACGGCCATTTCCTGCGCATCCTCGCTGCCCGCTGGCTGGGCCTTCCGGCGGAGCAGGGACGGCATTTTGTCCTCGGAACAGCTGCCGTCTGCACACTCGGCTGGGACAAGCACACGCCCGCCATAGTGCGCTGGAACTATTAGCCATAAAAAGAATATAAAAAAGTTTCCGTAAATACCTTGGCAGGGAACGGAAACCTGTTGTATGTTTTTCCTGCGGCCACCTTTCTTACGGGTGGATGCCGCACCAGCCAGTGAATACGTTGTATTCCGGTCCGCCCCTACTGACCGGTCCATCCGAAAGTCCATGCACTCATGAAAGGGAGGTGGGGTATATGAACATCCACAAATTCCTCACTGCCACGACGGTTGCCTGCCCGCAGGCCCGCACGTCCTTCCCTTCGACTGCAGGGCCGCTGATGCGGTCCGTTGGACGGCTGGTGGCCGGTACCGGCACGGCGGGTTTTGGAGTCTCCTGGCGACGGTCTCCGTTTGAAGGCGGCCGCGGGTAATCCCTGCCTGATCATCCCGGGGCGGTAGTCCCTGGTTGACGGCCGAACCGTTTCCAACTCCGGTTCTGCTTTTCCGGGCGAGTTTCCGCTTCCAGCCTGGCTTCTGGCTGGACGGCGTGCGGCACTGCTCTCTTCGGCGGTACTGCTCTCTTCGGCGGTACAGCTCCTTCCGGCGGCACTGATCCCTCCTGCGGCACCTCACTGAAGTTCCCTGGCACCGTTGCGCGATACGCCGCCTGCGGCCCGGGTGAAGTTTCAGTAAGGGCGCCCGCAGGTATGAGCCGCAGGGGCCGGACCGCTCCGGCAGGCAGCACCGGTTATCCCGGCGGGCTGACTCCGATTTCCCGCACCTTATTCTTCAGGGTAATTTTCTTATTTCCCTGCGGCCTTTCTGGGCCATTCTCTTACACATCTTTTACTTTTGTGCACCCAAAATGTACGCCTTTCTCCGGAGTTTACTGTGCCTAAAACCAGCCTGCCCTTTTCAGTGCCGATAAAACCCCTGGCATTTCCTGAAACATTTGATGCCGCCGACGTACGTGAAGCCCCCGAACCGCCCTCCGTCCCTCCGAAGTTCCGAAAGGAGGTGTCCGCCATGTTTTTCCGACTCCTCGCGTCCTTCACCCGGGACAACGCCGTTCATCAGGCCCGATTGGACCAGTGCTGGAACAGTCCGCACCGCTACCTGATGGCCCACAACACCTGGTCGGTGAAGTAGCTCCCCGAACCGGCGGGAACAAAACCGGGGGAGTCCGCGCTGTACTTCAGTGCGGACTCCCTGCTTTGTGTGTGGCGGCCTGTGCGGCCTGTGCGGAAACCATGCTCTGCGCAGTGTCGTTATAAAGTCAGTAGGGGACAAGAACAGCGGCCGGCCAGGAAGGGAGTGCTGTTGCTTCAGGTAAAGCGTGTCGCCATGCTCTCCCTGCACACGTCACCGTTGGAGCAGCCAGGCTCCGGTGATGCCGGCGGCATGAACGTTTACGTGCGGTCCATGGCCGTGCAGTTGGCTGCCACCGGCGTTGAGGTGGAGATTTTTACGCGGGCAACCGACCGGCACCAACGGCCGGCAGTGGAACTTGTGCCCGGCGTTACTGTCCGCCACATTGAGGCCGGGCCGCGCCGGAAGATTGCCAAAGAACTTCTGCCCGGGCTGGAAGCGGACCTGGCGGCATCCGTGACAAGCAGCCATTCCTACCGCCCCAGGCCCCGCTTCGATGTGATCCATTCGCACTACTGGATCTCCGGCACGGCCGGGCTGGCTGTTGCCCGCGCGTGGGACCTTCCCCTGGTGCACACCATGCACACCATGGCCCGGGTGAAAAACCTCCGGCTGCAGCCCGGAGAGAAACCTGAGCCCCGGGTGCGCATTGACGGGGAACAGGATATCGTGGGCGGCGCAACCCGCCTGATCGCCAATACCAGCACCGAAGCAGCCGAACTGGAATCGCTGTACGGAGCCAACCCCCGCGACGTAGACGTCGTCGCTCCGGGAGTGGACCTGGAGATCTTTTCCAGCCGGAACGCCGATGCGTCCCGTGCCCGGCTGGGTGTGCCCCGCGGCGTGTTCCACGTTGTGTTTGCCGGCCGTATCCAGCGGATGAAGGGCCCCCAGGTGCTGATCCGGGCTGCCGCGGAACTCCATGCCCGCCGTCCGGACATCCCGCTGCATATCACCGTGCTCGGTGCCGGCAGCGGCGCCGAAGTATTGGACCTGCAGCCGCTGGCGGATTCGCTGGGACTGCACGGACTTGTCACCCTCCATCCACCGGTGGACGCAGCCGCGCTGGCCGAATGGTTCCGGGCCGCCGACGTGGTGGCGGTTCCCTCCTTCAGTGAATCCTTCGGCCTGGTGGCCCTCGAAGCCCAGGCTTGCGGCACTCCGGTCCTCGCGGCCAATGTGGGCGGGCTGCCCAAGGCGGTGGAACACGGCCGCACCGGGCTCCTGGTGGATGGCCATGAAAGCGGGCGATGGTCTGCACAGCTGGAGCGGCTGTACGACGACGACGGGCTGCGGCGGGCGCTGGGCTACGGCGCAGCAGTCCATGCTTCCGCCTTTGGCTGGAAGCGCACTGCCACACTCACGGCGGACAGCTACCAACAGGCCGCTGAACAGTTCTCGGCTCACTCCGTGCGCTGATAGCTTGTTGATACGCCACCACCGCCGATGACCGTCGGCGGGAACCCGGAAGGACCGCAACGATGCGCGCTGCCGCTGACATGTCCAGCGATTTGGAAATTTCCCGCCAAGCGGTGATGAAGCCTGTGACGGACATTGCCCGCGCGGCAGGCATTCCCGAAGACGCCCTGGAACTGTACGGACGGTACAAAGCGAAGGTTGACCCTGCGCTGGTGCCGGCGCGCAGCACACGCGGCAAGGTGGTGCTGGTCACCGCCATGAGTCCCACGCCTGCCGGTGAAGGAAAATCCACTGTCACCGTGGGCCTGGGCGATGCGCTGGCCAAAGCCGGTAAGAATACCGTCATAGCCCTGCGGGAACCTTCACTGGGGCCGGTGCTGGGCATGAAGGGCGGGGCCACGGGAGGCGGCTGGTCGCAGGTGGTGCCCATGGAGGACATCAACCTGCATTTCACCGGTGACTTCCACGCCATCACCACTGCCAACAATGCGCTGACAGCCCTGCTGGACAACCACATCTACCAGGGCAACGAGCTGGGGATTGATCCGCGCCGGATTACCTTCCGCCGTGTCATGGACATGAATGACCGCTCGCTGCGCGACATTGTCATTGGCCTCGGAGGCCCGGTGCAGGGTGTGCCGCGCCAGGACGGTTTCGATATCACCGTGGCGTCGGAGATTATGGCCGTCTTCTGCCTGGCCCGTGATCTCGCCGACCTGAAAGAGCGGCTGGCCCGGATCACGGTGGGATATACCTACGACCGGCGGCCGGTCACGGTGCGGGACCTGGGGGTGGAGGGGGCCCTGACCCTGCTGCTCAAAGACGCGGTGAAACCGAACCTGGTCCAGACCCTCGCCGGGACACCGGCACTGGTGCACGGCGGCCCGTTCGCCAACATCGCCCACGGCTGCAACTCCGTCATCGCCACCGAACTGGCCCGCACTGTCGGTGACATCGTGGTCACCGAAGCAGGCTTCGGTGCCGATCTGGGTGCCGAAAAGTACATGGATATCACCGCGCGGGCCGCGGATGTGGCCCCCGACGCCGTCGTCCTCGTGGCAACGGTCCGTGCCCTGAAAATGCACGGCGGCGTGCCGAAGGACCGGCTGGGAGAGCCTGCCCCGGAGGCGCTGGAAGCGGGAAGCGCCAACCTGCGCCGGCACATCGAAAATATCCGCAGGTTCGGGATGAAGCCGGTGGTGGCGGTAAACACCTTCACCACGGACACGCAGGAAGAAGTGGACTGGCTGCTGCAGTGGTGCGCCCGCGAGGGTGTTGCCGCGGCCGCCGCTGATGTCTGGGCGAACGGCGGCGGTGAAGACGGCGGCGACGCGCTGGCTGCCAAGGTCCTGGAAGCCCTGGCGGAACCTGCTGATTTCCATCCCCTGTATCCGTTGGATATGCCGGTCGAGGAGAAAATCCGAACGGTGGTCCGGGACATTTACGGAGCCGACGACGTGGAGTTTGCCCTCCCGGCCCTTCGACGGCTGGAGGAAATCAAGGCCGGCGGATGGGACTCGCTGCCCGTGTGCATGGCCAAGACCCAGTACTCGTTCTCCGACAACGCGGCCCTGCTCGGAGCTCCAACCGGATTCACCGTGCACGTGCGGGACCTGATCCTGAAAACCGGGGCCGGATTCGTGGTCGCACTCACCGGTGCCGTGATGACCATGCCCGGACTGCCGAAGGTTCCGGCTGCAATGCGCATGGACGTTGCCGCTGACGGCACGCCCT
>NZ_JASDDG010000003.1 GCF_030407495.1 Arthrobacter sp. APC 3897
CCCGTGGGACTGGACGGCGGCCGCGGCCAGCGCCGCGGCCGTCCTGCTCTGCAGCCTCAGTCTGCACGGAGTCCTGGACGGCTGGAGCTGGCTGCCGCCGCTGGCCCTCACCACCGGTGCGGTGATTGCCGGCATGGCGGCGGCGCGCAGGTTCCGCTTTCCCACCGTACTGGTGCCGGCAGCGGGTCTGGCCGCGCTCGCCGTCGTCCTGACCTGGCTGTTTGCCGCGTCGACGGCGCTGGTGGGGCTGCTGCCCACCGCTGCCTCCCTGGGCCGCGCGGGGCAGCTGGTCACCGAGGCACAGGCGACCATCATGAACCAGGTTCCGCCGGTGCTGCCCGATTCGGGGATCGTCTTCATTGCCTGTCTGGGTACCGGGCTGATCGCACTGCTGGTGGATACACTGGCTACCACTCTGCGCATGCCCGCAGCCAGCGGTCTGGGGCTCCTGTCCCTGCTGATTGTGCCGGCCGTCCTGAAGCCGGAAAGCATTGGCGTGTTCCCCTTCATCCTGGCTGCAGCCGGCTACCTGCTGATCCTGGCCACCGGGTCCTGGCAGGAGCGGCCGCACAAGCCCGGGGACACCCTGCGGCGCCCGCCGCGCACCCAGATGGGCACCGCGGCAGCCATTGGCGCCGGGGCCGTGGTTCTCGCGCTGAGCCTGCCCGCAGCGCTTCCGGGCTTTGACCGGGGCACGTTTCCGCAGGGCTCGCGGCTGAACATCTGGACCGGTCAATCCGGCCTCAACCCGGTGGTGGCGCTCGGCAATGATCTGCGCCAGCCCTCAGCTTCCGGCCGGATCCGGTATGCCACGGATTCTCCTTCTTCCCTGTATCTGCGATCCACCACCCTGGAGGACTTCTCGGGCCGGCGCTGGGCCCCGGACCTGCGGGAGGACACCCGCCGGCGGGGCCTGCAGGACATGTCACCGGCCGAGGAAAGTGCCCGGGCGGGCGAACTGTCGCAGGTGACGACACGGGTCATGTCCGAAACGTATGCCAGTCCCTGGCTGCTGGCCCCCTACGCTCCCCAAAGCGTGTCCGGAGCCGTCGGATCCTACAGCTGGGATCCCGCGAACATGACCGTCATCTCCGGAGGCGCCGCGGAGCGGGGGACCTTGGATTACGAGGTACAAAGCCTGGCACCCAACCTCTCGCCGGCTGATTTGCAGGGCCTGGCACCGGCGCCCAGAGACGCCGTGGACCCCATTTTTACCTCGCTGCCCGAGAACTTACCGGCGAGTATCCGGGGCGCTGCAGCGGCTGCCACCGAGGGAGCAACCGGGCCCTATGAGCAGGCCATGGCCATCCAGTCCTACCTGCGCGGTTCGGCGTTCAGCTATTCACTCGATGCTCCGGTGGAGGGCGGATACGACGGAAACGGCATTGATGTCCTGGACCGGTTCATGCAGGAAAAGTCCGGCTACTGCACTCATTTCGCCGCTGCCATGGCTGTGATGGCCAGAGAGGCCGGGATTCCCAGCCGCATGGCGCTGGGTTTCGCACCGGGCCGGTCCACCGGCAATTCCATTCCCGGCATCGACGGGCAGGAACTTCGGGAATTCGAAGTCGATTCCCGAGATGCTCACGCGTGGCCGGAACTCTATTTTGAGGGGCTGGGCTGGATCCGGTTTGAGCCGACCCCGTCCCGGGGCTCAGTGCCGGCCTACGCGGTGGAACCCCGCTCTGCTCCGAGCCAGGACCGTGACGATGAGCGGGACCTGGAAGCAGGGAACCCGGTGCTTCCCGAGCCGCTTCCCGAACCCTCCACCAGTGCACCTGCCCCCGAGGCTGCCGCTCCGCCCCAGCCGGAAGAAACCCAGGCCGGGCGGTTCGCCGGCGTGGGACTTGGCCTGGCCGCAGCCGCCGGGGCACTGCTAAGCCCCTGGCTGCTGCGCCGGCGCAGGCGCAGCATCCGCCGGAGCCTGCTTGGGCCAGGGCTGTCTGCACGCGCGGGTGCCGCCGGAGCCGGCCGGGCCGGCCCCGGGAGGCGCAAGGTCATCGGGAACAGTGTCACCGGGCCCGCCACTCTGGCCTGGGAAGAAGCGGCGGACACCGGAGTGGATTACGGGTATGTCCCGCAGAGTTCGGAATCTCCCCGCGCCTATGCGCTGCGCCTGGCGGACGAGGCCGGACTGACGGACAGCTCGGCGTCGGCGCTGGAGCGGCTCCGCGCTGCGTATGAACAAGAAGTGTATGCGGCACCGGCTGCCCGGCCGCAGAGGCCGTCCGGAGGAACCGGAGCGTCCGGGGTTGCAGGAGCGCCCGGGGATGCCGGAGCCCCGCCGCCGGGCCCGGGCGCGGCACTCTGGTCCGATGTCACCGTCCTCCGGGAGGGACTCGAAGAGTCCGCTGCCTGGGGTGCGAAGCTGCGGGCCCGTTTCTTTCCGGCCTCGCTAGCCTCCAGATTCCGCCGCTGACAGCCCGGCTGCCTGCAGGCGGTCCGGCTCCGGGCTGACCGCAGTACGGTCAGCCCGGACGGTGCGGCTAGACCGCGGTGGGGTCGGCGATGCCGATGTACTGCGTGTACAGGTATTCCTCGATGCCCTCGGCGCCGCCTTCACGGCCGAGCCCGGACTGCTTGACCCCGCCAAAGGGGGCAGCGGCGTTGGAGACCACACCTGCGTTGAGGCCGAGCATGCCCGTTTCCAGCTTCTCCCCGATCCGCAGCCCGCGGTTCAGGTCCTCGGTGAAGACGTAGGCCACCAGGCCGTACTCCGTGTTGTTTGCGAGCGCTACGGCTTCATCCTCGGTGGAGAAGGTGACAATGGGGGCCACGGGGCCGAAGATTTCCTCCTGCAGGATGCGTGCATCAGGTGCCACGTTCTTCAGCACGGTCGGCTGGTAGAAGTAACCCGGGCCGTCCACCGGTGCGCCGCCCACTACGGCGGAGGCGCCGCCGTCGACCGCTTCCGACACCAGGGCGTGGACCTTGTCGCGGGACTTGGCATCGATCAGCGGGCCAATCTTGGACTCGTCCTCGGTGCCGCGGGCGGTGGTCATGGCCGCCACCTTTGCTGCGAACTTCTCCGCAAACTCGTCGGCCACGGACTCGTGCACAATGAAGCGGTTCGCTGCTGTGCAGGCCTCACCCATGTTGCGCAGCTTCGCGGCCATGGCACCGGTCACGGCCTTGTCCATGTCCGCGTCCTCGAACACCACAAACGGGGCATTGCCGCCGAGCTCCATGGAGGTGCGCAGCACCCGCTCCGCGGCGTCGCGGATCAGGCTCTGGCCCACGGGAGTTGAGCCGGTGAAGGACACCTTGCGCAGCCGCTCATCCTTCATGATCGGACCGGTGACATCGCCGGCGGACGTAGTGGAGACCACGTTCAGGACACCGGCCGGCAGGCCGGCTTCCATCATGACGGCGGCGAAAAGCTGCGAGGTCAGCGGGGTGAGCTTGGCCGGCTTGAGCACCATGGTGCAGCCCGCCGCCACAGCGGGGGCGATCTTGCGGGTGGCCATCGCCAGCGGGAAGTTCCACGGGGTGATCAGCAGGCACGGGCCCACCGGTTTCTTGTTTACCATGAGGCGGGACTTGCCGTCCGGCGAGGTGCCGTAGCGGCCCGAAATGCGGACGGCTTCCTCGGAGAACCAGCGCAGGAACTCGGCGCCGTAGGTGACCTCGCCCCGGGCCTCGGCCAGCGGCTTGCCCATTTCCAGGGTCATCAGCAGGGCAAAGTCCTCAGCCCGCTCGGTCACCAGTTCAAAGGCGCGGCGCAGGATTTCTCCGCGCTCCCGCGGTGCGGTTTTTGCCCAGGCGTCCTGCGCGGCAGCGGCAGCGTCCATGGCGAGGGCGCCGTCTGCGGCACTGGCGTCGGCGATGCTCAGCAGCGTCTTTCCGGTGGCCGGATCCTCGACGTCGAAGGTCTTGCCGCCCTCGGCATCCCTCCACTCGCCGTTGATCAACAAGCCGGTGGGGACCTGAGCCAGAAGTTCAGCTTCGCGGTCAGCGGTAATACCCATGGAATGCCTCCAAGATTCGACGTCGTTGCCCGGGCCGGAAAGCCCGTCATCGTTGTTCACGGTATGCGGGCGGTGCAGCGGCTGTAAATGCGGAAGTGCACCATGAAGTGGCGGTGACACTGTGCATTTGGCCAAACGCCCGGCCGCTGCTCCAGTCCTACCCGCGGGCGGCGAGTACCGCCGAGTACAGTTCCCGTTTGCTGATCCGGGCGTCCTCCGCGACGGTGGCTACCGCGTCTTTCAGGCGGGCGCCCTGGGCCACCAGGCCGTTGACAGCGGCCACGTGGTCTTCGGGCAGCTCGGGGGCGGCTTCCCCGGCTCCGGCGACGACGACGGCGATCTCCCCGCGGATTTCCGAAGTCTCGGCCCATTCCAGCAGTTCGCGCAGCGGGGCACGGAGCACCTGTTCGTGCAGTTTGGTCAGTTCGCGGGCGACGGCGGCACGCCGGTCACCGCCGAAGGCTGCGTCCAGTGCGCGGAGCATTGGTTCCAGGCGGTGCGGCGCTTCAAAAAACACCATGGTGCGCCGCTCGCCCGCCAGCTCGGCCAGCCGTGCGCTGCGTTCGCCGGCCTTCCGGGGCAGGAAACCTTCGAAGCAGAAACGGTCCGTCGGCAGGCCGGACAGCGCCAGGGCGGTCAGGACCGCGGACGGCCCGGGAGCCGCTGTCACTGTGAGGCCTTCGGCGGCTGCCGCCTCCACCAGCCGGAACCCGGGATCGGAGACCGCGGGCATGCCGGCGTCGGTCACCATCAGGAGCGTGGCACCGCCGCGCACCATCTCCAGCAGGTCCGCCGTGCGGGTGGCCTCATTGTGTTCGTGGTAGCTGATGATCCGGCCGCTGGTGGTGATCTTCAGGGCGGACACCAGCCGGTGCAGACGGCGGGTGTCTTCGGCGGCAATGACATCGGCTGTCTCCAGCAGCCCGATGAGCCGGTTCGTGGCGTCTCCCATGTTGCCGATGGGAGTGGCAGCCAAAACAATCTGCCCGCCGCCGGTGCGGGCGTCAGCGGGGGCTGAACCGCCGTCGTTCTGCGTGTTCGGGGAGGTGCCGTGGCCGGTGGTCTGCTTGCTGGAATTCACCATCTAACCCTACGCGAGTTGGGAACACCGGACGCCCCGGCACCTATAGAGTGGTGCGGGTGAGCCGGACTGCGATCGAGACCCCAGCCCCCGGGGCAGCACCGCTGGTGCAGGATCCCCGCAAGGCCTATGACGGCGCCAGGCTGTTGAGCCGGCTGCTGGGCTGGGCGCCGGGCACCTCCTTCACCCTGGGCGTCTGGGGCTGGATTCTGCCGCTGGTGTCCGCGGTGATTGGGGCCGTGCTGCGTTTTGTCCGGCTGGATGAACCGCATTCGCTGGTGTTTGATGAAACCTATTACGTCAAAGACGCGTATTCCTACCTGGTCTCCGGTTATGAACGGCAGTGGCCCGAAGACGCAAATGAGTCCTTCAACGCCGGAATTCCGGATGTGCTGCTTGCGGACCCGGAATACGTGGTGCATCCGCCCGTCGGGAAATGGATGATCGCTGCGGGAATGGCACTATTCGGCGCGGACAACAGCTTTGGCTGGCGTTTCAGCGCCGCGTTGACCGGCACACTGACCGTGCTGCTGGTGGGACTCATTGCCGTCCGCCTGTTCCGCTCTCCGCTGCTGGGCGGCATCGCGGGGCTGCTGCTGGCCGTTGACGGTCACCATTTGGTGCTGTCCCGCACCTCCCTCCTGGATGTTTTCCTGACGTTCTGGGTGGTGGCCGCGTTCGGTGCCCTGCTGCTGGACCGCGCTGACGGGCGGCGGCGGCTGGCCCGCACACTGTCGGCGGCCGCCGGCGGCGGTGCGCCCCCGCCGGGCGCCCTGCTGTACGGTCCGTGGATCCTGTGGCGGCCCTGGCGCCTGGCCGCCGGCATCTTTCTGGGCTTGGCTGTGGGCACCAAGTGGTCTGCGCTGGCCTTTGTTGCCGTGTTTGGCCTGATGACCGTGCTGTGGGATGTGAATGCGCGCCGTGTCGCAGGCATCCGTTCCTGGCCAACGGCGGGACTGCTCAAGGACGGCGTGCCGGCGTTTTTCACGGTCATCCCGGCTGCGGCGCTCACCTATCTGGCATCGTGGACCGGCTGGCTGCGCTCGGCGGGCGCCTACGACCGCAACTGGGCGAAGGACAACCCCTCCGACGCGTGGGGCTGGCTGCCGGACTGGCTGCGGTCACTGGCGGAATACCACCGCAGCGCCTACTCGTTCCATAACAATCTCAGCTCGGAGCACGCCTACGAATCCAGTGCCTGGACCTGGCTGTTCATGGGCCGGCCCACCTCCTTCTTCTACGAATCCTCAACCCTCGGGGTGGACGGGTGCCCTGCGGACAGCTGTTCCACGGCCATCTCCTCCGTGGGAAATCCGCTGATCTGGTGGTCCGCCGCACTGTCCCTGCTGGTCCTGCTCTTTTGCTGGCTGGGCCGCCGGGATTGGCGGGCCGGCGCCGTTTTGTCCGGGATGGCGGCGGGTTACCTGCCCTGGTTCGCTTATCCCGAACGCACCACGTTCTTCTTCTACTCGGTCTCCTTTGAGCCGTTCCTGATCCTGGCGCTCGTCTACGTGCTTGGACTGGTCCTGGGCCGAAGCACTGATCCGCCGGTGCGCCGGCGGACCGGAGCGGCCGTGGTTGCCGTGTTCATCCTGGCCGCCGTTTTCATCTCCGCTTTTTTCCTGCCGGTCTGGACGGCGGAAACTATCCCGTATTCTGACTGGCGGCTGCGTATGTGGATGCCCAGCTGGATTTAGGCTCATTTACCCATGTGCACGGCACAGAAAGAGAGGCCACGGTGCGCGAATCCGCCACTGATTTACTGGTCCATCTCCCCGAGAAGTCGAACATCACCGACATCCTGGTGGGACTGCATGCAAAGACCCCCAACCATCCCCTGTTCTCGCTGAAGAGTGACAACGGCTGGAAGAACGTCACCGCCGACGAATTCCTGACCTCTGTCAGTGACCTGGCGAAGGGACTGATCGGCCTCGGCGTGCGCCCCGGCGACAGCGTGGCCGTCATGTCCAAAACCCGCTATGAGTGGACCCTCGTTGACCTCGCCGTGTGGTTTGCCGGCGCGGTCACCGTGCCCGTCTACGAGACGTCCTCCCCCTCCCAGGTGGAGTGGATTATCCAGGATTCCGGCGCCACGCATGTTTTTGTCGAGGATGCCCGCAAGGCGGCGGTGGTGTCCGCGGCAGTTGCCTCCGGAGACCTCGACATTGCGCTGTGGCTCATGACGGCCGACGGCGGCGAGGGAACCTTCCAGGAGCTCGTTGCCGCGGGCTCTTCCGTCGATGATGACCGGCTGGAAGCGGCACGGACCAGTTCCACCCTCGACTCGGTGGCTTCCATGGTCTACACCTCCGGCACCACCGGCCGCCCCAAGGGCTGCGAAATCACGCACGGCAACTTTGCCCTGTTTGGCGTGAACATTGTCGAGTTCCTGCCAGAGATGCTCAAGCACAAGGACGTCAGCACGCTGATGTTCCTGCCGCTGGCCCATGTGCTGGCACGCGCCGTGCAGGTGGGCTGCCTGGCCGCCGGAGTCCGCGTGGGCCACTCCGGCAGCGCAGCGGACCTGATGGGTGACCTGAAGTCCTTCCAGCCGACCTTCCTGCTCGCCGTGCCCCGGATCTTCGAAAAGATCTACGCCGGTGCCCAGCAGTCCGCGGAGGCCGCCGGCAAGGGCAAGCTGTTCACCGCAGCCGCTGACACCGCCGTCGCCTATTCCACCGCCGTGGACGCTGCAGGCCGCGGCGGCAAGGGACCCTCCCTCGCGCTGAAGGCACGCCACAAGTTCTTCGACAAAACCCTCTACCCGAAGGTCCGCAACGTCTTTGGCGGCAAGCTGACCCACGCCATCAGCGGTGCATCAGCGCTCAGCCCGCAGCTGGCGCACTTCTTCCGCGGTGCCGGTGTTGTGGTCCTGGAGGGCTACGGCCTGACGGAAACCACGGCTCCGGCTACCGTGAACACCGTTCCGCTGGCGCGGGTCGGTTCGGTGGGCCTGGCCCTGCCGGGCAGCAGGATCCGGATTGCGGACGACGGCGAAGTCCTGATCGCCGGTGCCGGCGTCTTCAAGGGCTACCACAACAACCCCGAGGCCAACGCTGCCGCCTTCACCGGCGAATGGTTCCATTCCGGGGACACAGGCTCCCTGGACGACGACGGTTTCCTGACCATCACCGGCCGGAAAAAGGACATCCTCGTCACCGCCGGCGGCAAGAACATTGCCCCCGGACCGATGGAGGAGAAAATCCGTGAACACCGGCTGGTCTCACAGGCAGTTGTGGTGGGTGAAGGCCGCCCGTTTGTGTCAGCGCTGCTGACCCTCGACGATGAGGCACTGGCGGCCTGGGGACGCGAGAACGGTGTGCCGGCCGTTGCGGCAACCGCCGCCGATGACCCCCGGGTCCGTGCCACGCTGCAGGAGGCCGTGGACGCGGCCAACGCCACGGTTTCCCAGGCCGAGCAGATCCGCAAGTTCACTGTTTTGCCCAAGGACTTCTCGCTGGAATCCGGCCACCTGACGGCAACCCTGAAGCTGCGGCGCAATGCCGTGATTGCGGATTACTCTGCCGAGGTGGAGAAGCTGTACCAGAAGTAATCTCCAGACCGCCAACGAAAAAGCTGCACGTCCCCTTTCGGAGACGTGCAGCTTTTTTATTCGTGCAGCTTTTATCCGGCAGCCATGGATGCCGGAGGCCCTGTTAGACCGCTTCCAGTGACTCGAGGTAGCGGCGGCGGGCTTCTTCCTGCTTGCGGCGTGAGCGCTGCCGGCGGGCCTTGGTGGGCCAGGACGCGATCAGCACCACGAGGCAGGTCAGCAGCACCAATCCGGCAATGGCAATGCCCGCGTCCATCCAGAACTGGGCGGGGAAGAGACGGATCAGGGTGTCATCCATGCGGAACGTCCAGTTGCCGTTCGCGAAGAAGATGGTGTGCACCTGGGTGAAGAAGCTTTCCCAGCCCAGCACGGCCGTCACAACAAGTGCGCCGACCAGAACCAGCGTCACCACGGCACCGGAGAAGAGTGCACGCCGGATTCCGCCGGGGCTGCGCTTCGCCAGGTAGATGCATGCCAGAAGGCTCAGCACCGCCATGGCAAGGGCCGTCACGAAGGCGACGGTCAGCACGGTTTTGACGTCCGCCATGTGGCCGACTTCGCTTTCCAGATACAGGGGTTCACCGCTGGCCGTCACCAAATCACCCAGATAGCGGGCCCCGGAGAAGTTCAGCAGATAGTCCACGGCGTAGGAGCCGTAGGTCATGCGGTCATCCGTGGAGAAACCGTAGCTGTCGGCGGGGAAACCCGGCCGGTGATACTCGATCCAGAGGAACAGCGGGGTGGCCACCGCGCGGATGGCTGCCGCCAGCAGCATGACCGGAAAGAACACCGCAATCATGACCTGGAGGATGCGGGCCAGCGTCGGCTTGACTGCTCCGGCCCGCTCGCGTTCCTCGGCCCGGCGGCGGATTTCTTCCTCGGAAATCTCATCTTCGGCCGGACGGTCCGCCGGCACGCCGGACTTTCCGTCAGAGCCGGAGGTTCCGGCAGCGGCAACTCCCACAGCGGGAATGGCGGCGGTGGGGGTGCCGGCCGCAGCGCTTCCGGACGCATCCTCCGCAGCACTGTAGGTGCCCGGGGCAGCCGCCGGTTCCGACCTGCGGTCTGCGGGGCCCAAGCCCTTGTCCGGGTTCCGGTCCGACGCCGTCTCAGACGTCGCCGTCTTCTCGGCGGGCACTGCCTTCTCAGCGGTCACTGCCGTCTCCGACATCAAGGCCGTCTCCTGGCCAGGCGTCGCAGGTACCGGTTCCTGTACCGGTTCCTCCGGCTGGTCGCGTTCCGCGGAGCTGTCGCGAAGATGCGGGGCCGAAGCCGTGCCGCTGCTGACGGGAGCGGTCTTCGGCAACCCGTCAGAGCCTTCGTCACCGGCCGGAGCGCCGGAGCTGTCCGCTGCCGCGGTTGTTCCGGCGGAGGGCACCTCGGCGTCAATCCGGCCCGCCTGTTCCCGCTCCTCATCGCTGAGGTCCCCGTAACCGCTGACGTTGGGCATGGTGCCGGCCCGCCGCATCGGCAAGGTGCTCCGCTGGGCGAGGGAAGGATGTCCGCCGGGCACAACATCGGCGCTTGGGGTGCCCGCCGCCTCGGCAAAGGCAGCCTCCCAGTCATCATGGTCGAGTTCGGGATTGCGCCGGTCCGCGTCGGAATCCGGGGATGCAGGAGAACCCGCGGTATCGGCGGTACCTGCTGCACCGCCGTCGGCCGCGGCACCTGTGCCGCTGCCGGCCGCGTGGTCGCCGCTCACGATGGTTTCGCTGGCGTCGCTGAGCCGGCTGCTCTCCTCGGCGGCCTGATCAGTGCGGTGCTTCTCGGGTTCAGCGGAGCCTCCGGGCGTGGGGTGTTGCTGGGGGGTGTCGTCCTGGCTTGCCACTACTTCCTCTTTCACTTACCTGGCCTGTTGGTTCTGGCCTGTTTACGGATACCGATGGACTTTTGCGGTTCCATTCTTCTTCGACCCTACCGGGCAGGCACGGCAGGAACCGTGCCGCCACCCCGGGTTCGGGGAGACTGAATCCGACTGTTAGCTTTCAACCGCGGACCCGGTCAGGCGGTCCGCACCGCGTCGCCGGTGTCGCGGCGGGACAAATCGCCGCGGTGGCCCGCGCGGTAGGCGCGGCCGCCCAGGACCAGCGTGTAGGCCCAGTAGGCACAGAACAGGAGCGCACCTATTCCAATGCGCGCCCAGACCGGCAGCGGTGACGCCGTCACGAATCCTTCGACCAATCCGGAAAGGAACAACACGAGGACCAGGCCCAGCGCAACGGTGAACAGTGACCGTCCTTCCGCTGCCACGGACACAGCCCGGGTACGCCGTCCCGGGGCAACCCAGGCCCAGAAAATCCTCAGCCCCGCAGCTACGGCAATGAAGACGGCCGTCAGCTCCATGAGCCCGTGGGGCAGGATATAGGTGAAGAAAACGTCCAGCTTCCCGTACGCGGCCATGGTCCCCCCGGCGATGCCAACGTTCAGGGCATTTTGGTACAGGACGAACGGTCCCCAAATGCCGGTGATGCCGAATGCGACAGCCTGCAGGGCAATCCAGGCGTTGTTGGTCCAGACCTGCCCGGCGAAGGAAGCCGCGGGGTTCTCCGAGTAATAGGCGGCAAAGTCCTCTTCCACGTACCGCCGGACTTCCTCATCGGACCCCAGAGCCGCGGCAATGACTCCCGGAGTGTTCGCCGCCCAGATCCCGAAGAGCCAGGAAACTGCAATGAACGCAGCCCCCACGGCAACGGTCAGCCAGCGCACCCGGTAGAAGCCTGCAGGCAGGGCAACCACGAAGAAATGCGCCAGGTCCTCGGCAAAGTTGGAGCGCGCCCCGGTGAACCTGGTACGCGCCCGGGACAGGCGCATGGACAGCGCCGCCGAGAGCGCGCCCTCCGGAGCCACCGACCGGACCATGGACAGGTGTGCCGACGCCCGCTGATACAGGCGCAGCAGCTCATCGGCTTCCTCTCCGCTGAGCCGGCGCCGGGCGGCCAGTTCATCCAGCCGCTTCCAGTCAGGGGCATGCGCTGCGCTGAAGGCTTCCATATCCACGGTTACACCCTAGCGCTGGGTACAGTGGAGTACCCAGCACCAGTACCGGCCGAGAGGACCGCCCGTGAGTTCCATCGTCACCGGAGAGGCCGTTGTCCTGGAACTGCGCCCGGCGTCCTTCGCGGCACGCGCGCTGAGCTCCCTCATCGACGTGGTCGTCCAGTTTGTTGTCCTCTTTGGGCTGCTGGTGCTCTTCGGCCGGACCCTGGGCGAGTCCGTTGATCCGGCCCTGGGGCAGGCCCTGATCCTGGCCATAGTGGTCCTGGTCCTGATCGGAATCCCGGTGACGGTGGAGACGCTCACCCGAGGCAAGTCGCTGGGGCGCCTGGCGATGGGGCTGCGGATAGTGCGCGACGACGGCGGTGCGGTGCGCTTCCGCCACTGTTTCATCCGGGGCATGGCTGCGGTGCTGGAAATCTATCTGACCGCGGGATCTGCGGCGTTCATTGCTGCCATGTTCAACGACAGATCCAAGCGGCTCGGAGACATGATGGCAGGAACGTATGCCCTGCGGGAACGGGTCACCGCTCCCCCGTCACGTCAGGTGCAGATGCCGCCGCGGCTTCGCGGCTGGGCACAGCTGGCGGATATGGGCCGCTTTCCGGACACCCTGTCCCGCCGGGTGTCCCGATTCCTCACCCAGGCGCCGCGGCTCTCTGCCCCGGCCCGCGCCGCCCGCGCGGCCGAACTGGCTGATGAGGTCTCAGCCTTTGTGTCCCCCCAGCCCCCGCCAGGCACTTTGGCCGAGGACTTCCTCAGCGCGGTGACGGCTGAACGCCGGGACCGCGACTATGCCAGGATGTCCCGGCAGCGTGAACAAACCGAACGGGTGGGCCGGCGGCTGCACCGGCTGCCGTTCGAGGAATAGGATCGTGCGGGCCTTACTGCTTGGGCTGGCTGACCCACTCAGCCCACGGCATGTTCCAGTCCCCGAACCCGTCCCACACGAACATGGGACCGTAACCGGTGTTCAGGACCTGGACCACGTCGCCGGCGTCGAAATTGTCGTAAATGTATTTGGCGCCCTCGGGACTCATGCCGATGCAGCCGTGCGACACGTTGGACTTGCCCAGTATCGGCTGCGCTGACGGCAGGGCTTCGTGAATGAAGGCACCGCCGTTGGAGATGCGGGAGGCGTTGTGCGCGGTGACCGGCTCGTAATAGTGCTCATCGCCGGGCTTCAAGCCGATGGATTCCGCGCGGAACGGGATGGACTCATGCTGGTCCATGATCACGTGGTAGCCGATGGTGGACGGCCAGTCCTCGTTGCCCAGCGTGACCGGGAAGGTCCTGGTGAGCTGCCCGTCGATGTACACGCGCATCATCTTGTCCGCGTTATCCACAACGGCCAGCCGGTTGTTGTGGGTGCTGAAGCTGGCGGTTTTATTGAAGTTGCCGATCATCCCGTTGCCGAAATCCACGCCCAGCAGCTTCATGTCCACGGTGATGGTGCTCTGCGGTGCCCAGAATTCTTCAGCCCGGTACCGGACCTTGGTGTCGCTGATCCAGTAGAAGGCCCCTACCTGGCCGGAGGTGGAGGTGACCGTGATGGCTTCTTCCACGGCCTGCTTGTTCAGGACCGGTTCGCTGAAGCTGAGCTCCAGCGGCTGGCCGGTGCCCACCACTGACCCGTCCTGCGGATACATGACGGCGTTGGCCTCATTGGCCGTGGAGACCGTCGTGAATTTCCGGGTTTGCGTACTGGTGTCCCCGTTGGCGTCAGCAAGGGTGAAGGTCAGGGCATAGGGAGTGTTGAAGGCCAGCGTCCCGGTGGCAGTCCAGGTGGTTCCGTCAGCGCTGAGTTCCCCGGGTACTGGTTCACCACCGGAAACCGGAGCCAGCTCTGCTGATTCCAGGGTCCCCTGCTCCACGGTGATGGCCGGTACGGAGATCGGGTTCACTTCGACGGCGTCCGCTTCGGGGGTGACAACGGCCACGGGCTCGGGAACGGCAGGTTTGGATTCCGCATCCTTCGAAGCCGGCCGGGATGACCCCGAGCCGCTGCTTTGGACGTCTTCAGCCGCGAACGAGCACGACGTGAGCGCAGTGCCTCCCCCCAGAAGGAGCGTCACTGCGAGAACGGGACCGACGATCCAGCCCCTGCGCTTTGTTCTGCCCTGTGCCATAACTGCCAACCAATGCTTCCCGGTGCTCTTTAACAAGACGTTGGAGCGACCATAGCTGCTCCTGCGCCATTTTACGGTATGGCTCAAGTCAAGGATGCCACGCCGGCTTTCTGCCCGGCCCGGGCGGGCAGCCGGCAACGGCGGCACCGGGACGCGGGAACCTAGTAGCGGTAATGCTCGGGTTTGTACGGTCCGGCAACGTCCACGCCCAGATATTCCGCCTGGCTCTTGGTCAATTCCGTGAGCTCGACGCCGAGAGCCGCCAGGTGCAGGCGCGCCACCTTTTCATCCAGTACCTTGGGCAGCACATACACCTGGTTGGCATAGCCGCCGTCCTGAGGGGGCCTGCCGTGCTTCGTGAACAACTCAATCTGCGCAATGGTCTGGTTGGCGAAGGAGTTGCTCATGACAAAGGACGGGTGGCCGGTGGCGTTGCCCAGGTTCAGCAGGCGGCCTTCGGAAAGCACAATGATGCTGCGCTGGGCGCCGGTGCCCCCGTCAAAGACCCATTCGTGCACCTGCGGCTTGATTTCCACCTTACGGATGCCGGGGGTCGCGGCGAGGCCTGCCATGTCGATCTCATTGTCGAAGTGGCCCACGTTGCCCACGATCGCCTGGTGCTTCATCCGGGCCATGTCGGAGGCCCTGATGATGTCCTTGTTGCCCGTGGCGGTGATGAAGATATCGCCCTGGTCCAGGACAGATTCCAGCTTGGCCACCTGGAAACCGTCCATTGCGGCCTGCAGTGCGCAGATCGGATCAATCTCCGTCACGATAACGCGCGCACCCTGCCCGCGGAGGGCCTCGGCGGCACCCTTGCCGACGTCACCGTAGCCGCAGATCACAGCAACCTTGCCCCCGATCAGGGTGTCGGTGGCGCGGTTCAGGCCATCCGGCAGCGAGTGCCGGATGCCGTACTTGTTGTCGAACTTGGATTTGGTGACCGAGTCATTGACGTTGATGGCGGGGAAGAGAAGCTTGTCCTCGGCAGCCAGCTGGTACAGGCGCAGGACACCGGTGGTGGTTTCCTCCGTCACGCCGCGGATGCCCTTTGCGATTTCGGTCCACTTACCGGGACTCTCCGCCAGGGAGCGGCGCAGCACGTCAAGGATGACCGTGTACTCGTAGGAGTAACCGGCGTCGCCCTCCTGCGGGTTCTCCGGCACCGCACCGGCGGCCTCGAACTCCACACCCTTGTGCAGCAGCAGCGTGGCATCGCCGCCGTCGTCCAGGATCATGTTGGGGCCGCCGGACCCCTCGGGCCAGGTGAGGATCTGCTGCGCGGTCCACCAGTACTCTTCCAGTGATTCGTTCTTCCACGCAAAAACGGGAACACCTGCCGGCTCCTCCGGGGTGCCGTTTCCCACCACCACGGCCGCGGCCGCTTCATCCTGGGTGGAGAAAATGTTGCAGGAAGCCCAGCGGACTTCGGCACCCAGCGCGGTGAGCGTTTCGATCAGTACCGCCGTCTGCACCGTCATGTGCAGGGAACCGGCAATGCGGGCTCCTGCCAACGGCCTGTCGGGGCCGTATTCGCGGCGCAGGGCCATCAGGCCGGGCATTTCGTGCTCGGCCAGGCGAATCTGGTGGCGGCCGGCTTCGGCGAGAGAGAGGTCGGCGACTTTGAAATCGAGGCTCACGCGGCGGAGTCCTTACTCCGGGGCGGGGGCTGCCGGAGCTGCAGAAGGTGCCAGCAAAACGGGGATGCCTTCTTCAAGCACGTAATGGACGAGGTTGCCGTCTGCATCGGGGGCGGTGGAAACCAGCCCTGTGTCATCCTGCTCCAGTGCGGAGCCGGTCACGGGACAGCGCAAAACCGCCATCAGATCGGCAGTGAGTTTAACCATGGACTGCAGCACTCCCTTGGAGACGTTGATGCTGTGCCCAAGAGCAGGACACAGCGCTGGCCCCCAGACTATCCCTTGAGGACGCGGCAGTGCAGGGGTCAGCCTTCTTCGCGCAGGACCCGGAGGTGGGAGCGCCGGGCGCCCGGGGCTTCCGCCGGGGGTTCCAGGGTGTTCCTGCCGGCCCGTTTGGACGGCTCAGCCTGAGGATTGCCGGCGGCTTCACGCACGGCATCCACGATGGCTGACAGCTCATCGCGGCTGGGGGTGCGCGGCTGGCCCGCGAGATCCAGGCGGACCACTTCCCATCCCAGCGGCGCCGTCAGCCGGGCGGCGTGCGCTTCGCACAAATCGTAACAATGAGGTTCGGCGTACGTTGCCAGCGGTCCCAGCACCGCAGTGGAATCGGCGTACACATACGTCAGGGTGGCAACAGCTGCCTCTCGGCACGCTGATCTTGAGCACAGTCTTAAGGATTCCACGGAGGATCACTTTACCGGCCGGGGGCAGCGGCAGCGGACAGGCTCGCCGGGAGACCGGGATCCATTAACAGTGCCTCCCGGCGGGTACAGCGGTTACAGTACTTGTATGTCCACCGGACCAACTCTCAGGGTGAATCTCGGCCCCGGCGAAGAGCCGTCCGGGAACGGGCCGGATGACGCCGTTTTCTCCGGGCCGGCTGCGGCGCGTCCATTCCGGCTCAGGCGCCGCAACCGGCACGGACGCGGCCTGCGCGGTGAGCTTATTCCCGCACATTTGGCGGGTTTCCGCTCCCGTTCGGAGCGCTTCGACACCTGGGTGATGGAGTCCGCCCAGCGCCTGGAAAGGCTGTGGGGCGAGAGCATCCAGTCCTATCAGTTTGTGGTGCAGGACATCCCTCCGGGGCTGGAAGAAATCGCAGCGGAGCACGGGCACATTCCCTTCGGCGCAGGCGCACCCGCAGCGGGGCCAAAGCCGGCCGTCATCACCGTCTACCGGCATCCGATTGAATCCGCCGCCCGCGGCCTGGTGCCGGTCAGCGAACTGATCCACGACGTCGTGGTGGAACAGCTGGCGACGCTCATTGGGATGGATCCCGAAATCGTGGACCCCACCTACGGCCGTTTCCGTCCGCTGTAGCCGGCGCCGAGCAGCCGGGCCGGCTTAGTAGCCCAGACTCACCGGGACCGAGGTGCCGCCAATGTTCCCCTTGGGCAGCGGCAGCACCGAAACGCCGCTATTCTTCCCGGTAAGAACCTGCGCACCGTACACCGGCTCACCGGTGGTGCTGATCAGCACGGCCGCAAGATCCGTTCCGACTCTCTGCGCCGGAATATTGACCGTGGACCCCTCCGGCACGGGGATGATCTGTTCATCGGCAAGACTGCCGTCCCCGGCAACGCCGGTCAGCCGCACCTCAGCGGCACCGGCGGGGGCAGCAAAACTCAGCACGGAGGCAATGTCTGCCGGCAGCACCGCCAAATGTTCATTGCCCAGGCGCTCTCCCGACGGCGTGACCGCCAGGTCCACCGCCGTGTCGGGCTTGCTGCCGCGGCTGGAAACGGTGCCGGCAACCACCGACACGTCGGCCGTGACCTCAACCGAGTAGGTACCTTCGGGCAGCGAGTCCAGGGGCAGCTGCCCCACGCTGCCGGCGGGAACGGTGAAAACTCCGCCGCCCGGCAGGGAAACGTCTCCGTCCTCACCCAGTACCCGCACCGACACCACGCCGTTGGTACTGCCGGGAACCGCCACCTGGAGCACCGGGGACGCTGATTCGTACCCCCGCTTGGCCGTCAGTGCCTTGGTGGCTGCGGGGCTCTGGATGCGGACACCGCTGATGACCTGCTGCGGCGACGCAGCGGCTGACGGCTGGATGAGCTCCACACCTCCGGGTGTCACTCCGCGCAGGACGCTCTGCTGCACCAGTGCGGTGACCGGTCCGCCGGAGCTGCGTACCCGGACGGCCAGTCCGGGATCATTCGCCGCCACTCCGGCCAGGACAATCGCCTTGGTTTCCCCGGGCGGCACCAGAATCCCGCGTGTTCCGGTTCCTTCCACCCGTCCCTGGGAGCCGTACACCTCCAGATCGGCCGCGGCCGGGCTTTCCGACGGATTGGTCAGGCGCAGCACGGCGGTGGCACCCACCGTAGTGCGTGCACCGAGGATCCACATGTCGTTGCCCGGGGCCTGGCAGTTGGCCGCGGCCAGGCCGGCAAGGTCGCCGTCCTCTGCGGAGAAGCCGACGACGGCGTTGGCGGTAGCCTGCAGGGTGCCCGAGGGCTCGGCGCTGAGGACCGTGGCGCCGGTGACCAACTCGTTGGCCAGCACGCCGGCGCTTCGCACTCCGGCCAGGGGCTGCTCTTCCGGGGCGTCGTCTGCGATGGTTTTCAGCACGCTCGTCCCGTCAGCCTCCAGCAGCGACGACGCCGGAACCGGATTTCCTGCGCCACTCAGCACCACCGCACTCAGGGTGGTCCTGGCGGACCCGGACACCGGGCTGAACTGGGGATCAGTTCCCGCAACGGCACCGGAAAGCAGCCGAAGCGGCTCCGGGCAGACAGCTGTCAGCGGTCCAGCCGGCACATCAGCCGCGGCACTTTCCACGGTTCTTCCCGCGCTGCCGGATTCAACGGCCCCGGAACCGGCCACCACCGCCGTTGCAGCGGCAAGGATCAGCACGGCAGACCCCGCGGTGACGGCCTGACGACGGTGCCGCTGCCTCCGCACCCGGGTTTCGGCCCGGCCGCTTTGCCCGGACGGGACAGCGGTTCCGGCCTGCGCTGCGTCACCCCCGGACGGCTCCGAAGCTGCGCTAACCGGAGCCCCGGCAGCGGCAGCAGCGTCGCTGCCTGCCTGCTTCCGCGCCCGGCGGCCCGGGGATTCGTTCCTGCGGCTCATCAGCGCTGCCCTTCCCTGACGCCGGGTTTCCCCGCGGCGTTGAGTTCCTCTGTCTCCGGCTGCACAACGGCGCCGGCTGCTGCGGCCCTGGACGGTTCCGCCGGCACCGGGGCGGCACCGGAATCTGCGTCGGCGCCGTCACCGGAAGTGCTGCTCCCGTTAGCCGCTTCAGCCGGTGCGCGCCGGCGCGGAAGCTGCCGGCCGGGCAGCCGGACCGTGCCTTTACGGGAACGGGTGGGCAGCGCCAGGAGCACTGTCAGGGCAATAACCAGGACCTGGAGTGCACCAAGCCAGGGTTCCCAGACGGTGTCATAACGGATTTCCAGGTCCCCGCCCTCGGCAGGGAGGGTCCAGGCCTGCGCCCAGTTGTCCCCGGCCGGTTTCAGCGGCGTCCCGTTCAGGGTTGCCTGCCAGCCCGGGTCGGAGCGTTCAGCCAGGACAAGGGTCCGGCCTGCAGCTCCTGCGGGGACGGCAGTACGCACATCGGCAGCACCGGAGGGAACCACGGATTCCACGGAACCGTCTGCGGACATGATGCGGACCCGGGCGGTGTCCTCGGACAACTCCTCGGTTCCCTGCTCATCAAGCTGGCCGACAACCCGCCAGAGCCAGCCCGAACCGGTCTGCCCCACCGGCGCGAGGCCCGGCACGGAATCCATCTTTCCCGCCAACAGCTCCGCGGAGGTGTCTGATTGTTGAAGGACCACGTATCCCACGCCAAGACGGACCAGCTCAGCGCGGGGATCCACTCCGGTCCCGGCAGTGATGATGGCCACGGCGCGGCGCACGTCTGCGGCGGCGTCGTCGTCGGCGGCGAGTTCCTCGGCGTTGACCTCCCCCGTGATCGTGCGGGCTGCGTAAATGGCGGACAAGCTGTCCATCGTGGTGCCGCCGTGGCGCATCACTGCCGCCGTGACGTCGTCGTTGACGTCTGTCCGCAGCACCAGGGTGCGGGTGCGCTCGTCGCTGCTGCCCTTGTCCGCAGCAGTGGCGGGCAGCGTGCGTTCCGCCGCGGGTGCTACCAGCGGCTGCGCGCCGTGCACGCCGTTGATGCCGCCGGCGGTGGTGGACCCGGTGGCCAGCGGACCACTCCACAGGGCCAGTCCCGCTGCCGGCCCCAGGGCCAGGATGATCCCCAGCAGGACGGCTGCCGGACGGAGAGATTTCCGGGGACTCCCGGCTGCGGGGGAATCCCGGGCGGCCCGGCGGTTAAGCAGCGTGTTGCCCGCCAGCAGCGCAGCACACAACTGCAGGAAAACGGCTGCTGACACCAGCGGGCCGGGGAAGGGCGTCACCAGCCTGCCCGGAGCCGCCCCCGTGGCGACGAAGGCGGAGAGCCAGCTGAGGACAAGTGCAGCAAGGCTCAGGATCCAGGCCAGGCGGGCCAGCGCCGTGCGGGGACCGGCAAACAGGGCGGCGGCGGACAGCAGCAGCACCGGGGCGCCAAGAACCAGAGCCAGCACCAGCGGCCAGGGACCGGCCGGCAGGAAGGTCAGGAGGGGAAGCTCTCCACCGGCGTCAAAGCTGAGGGGGAAGCCGAGCAGCTGCTGCCACAGTGCGGCCGCATCGAAACCCAGGGGTACTCCCGGGTCCGCAAGGAGAGCACGGGGACGGTCCAGGGTGGAGACTGCCAGGGGCAGGAGCAGTGCAGCGGCCGGTATCAGGGACCACCACAGGGTGCGGGCACGGCGGCCCACCCGCAGGGAGACCACCAGCACCGTCAGGGCGGCCAGGACAAACAGCGTGGGCGCAGACGCGGTGACAACCGCCAGCAGCAGGCCGGCAGCACCGGCAGCCGCCCAGCTGGATTCCTTGCCGGTCCACTGAACAGGCGTGCCCGGAAGAATCAACCGGTCGGTGTCGGCGACGTTGCGCGGCGCCGTTCCCACAGCACGCAGCATTGCCAGCACCAGCAGCGGCAGGAGGATGTGCGCAATGAGCGCTCCGAGCCGCCCTTCACCCAGCGCCGCCAGGAGCGCTGGGGTGCTGCCCCAGAACATTGCCGCCCAAAAACGCAGGCCGCGGTGGCGGGTCAGTGCCCCGGCTGCACACCAGGCGCTGAGTCCGGCCAGCGGCATGGCCGTCAGCACCAGGGTGACGACGGCGATGTTGGTGTATCCGAGTCCGGCGGCACCGAGCAGCCAGAGGACGTAGTCAAAGGGGTCGCCGTGGCCCGGGTAGCCGGAGCCCAGATCGATCCACCAGGACGAAGCGTTGGCCCAAATCTCGTTGAGGCTGCCGGAGAGCGGCAGCAGGGATCCGCCGGCCAGCGCAGACGCCCCGGCATAGCGGTAGAGCCCGGTCAGTGACGCGGCGAGCAGCAGCAGCGCTGCTGCGACGGCTCCGGTTCCTCCCCAGGCACGGGACGGAGCGGCCAGGGCCGCGAAATCATGGTTGGAATCCCCGCTGGGTTCCAGGGAAACTGCTGCCGGGGCGGTTCCGGCAGGTGCCGCAGAACCGGGCGGCTGGATCCCGCGGGCCGCTGCGTCGTCGGCGAAGAGTGCCGGTTCAGCTTCAAAGAGTGACCTGCGGTGTTCGCGTACTTCCCGCCGCCGGGTGCGCAGGGCGCGGACCGCGCTGCGCGGCCGGGTCCGGGTGGCTGCGGCGGCGCGGCGGGACCGGTACAGATCCACCGGACGCAGGACAGCGGCGATGCTGGCTGCGAGGGCACCAAAGGCATAAGCGGGGTCTTTTGCGAGCATCCCCAGGAACAGCCGGGCGAACCCGCCAAGGACTGCCCCCACCGCCAGGAACGGCAGCTGCCACACGGGTGCATGTTTGAGCCGCAGGAAGATTTCGGCCCGGCGGGCGGCGGCCGCGGTTGCTGCGTGATTGGGCCGGCGTCCCGCGTGGCGCATCTTCGCTGCGGGGACGACGACGACGCGGTGGCCGGCCAGGCGGTTGCGCCAGCACAAATCAACGTCGTCACCGGTGCCGGGCAGCGCCGGGTCAAAGCCGCCCAGGGCTTCCCAGACATCCCGCCGCACCAGCATGCCGGCAGAGTTCACGGCGAAAAAGTCGCTGCGCGCGTTGTACTGGCCCTGATCCAGCTCATCGGCGTCAATCAGCGTGAGACGTTCGGCCCAGCGGCTGACGGAGACGCCAACGTCCACGAGCAGCCGCTCGTTGTCCCAGTCCACCTGCTTGGCTCCGGCAATAGTGACCGAGGGTGCCCGTTCCACGGCCAGAAGCAGTTCTTCAAGGGCGTCGGGGGCGGGCTCGGAGTCATCATGGAGCAGCCACAGCCAGTCCACGGTTTCGGCGGGAGAATCAGGGGCCGACAGGGCGCTTAACCCCGCCTGCACGGCAGCACCGAAACCGGATTTCGCCGGAGCCTCGGTAATGGTGGCTCCGGCGGGCAGGCCGCTGCGCAGCAGGGACAGGGAGTTGTCGGTGGATCCGGTGTCAACGCCGACGAAAAGATCAGCCGGCCGGGTTTGCCCGGCGAGGGCGGTGAGTGTTTCGGGGAGGTACAGAGCGCCGTTGTGGGACACCACAACGGCGCAAACGCGAACGTGCGAGGGAATTAGACTGCCTGCTTCCGAAGCCGGCGGCGTTCGCGCTCGGACAGACCGCCCCAGATGCCGAACCTCTCATCATTGGCCAGCGCATATTCCAGGCACTGGGACCGTACGTTGCAGGCAGCGCATACTTTTTTGGCGTCCCGTGTGGAACCGCCCTTTTCCGGAAAGAAGGCTTCCGGGTCCGTCTGGGCGCAGAGGGCGTCGGACTGCCAGCCGAGTTCGCCCTCGTCGTAGTCGCTCAGCCCGGGCAGGCCAATCCAGACCGGCCGCGTGTCCTTCTCTGCCGGAGGGGAGAACAGCGCGACGGGCGGGTCGAGGAGTTCTGTTTCCTCGGTGTCCGGGGCGAGGGCTTCATGGGCGGCGAGGAAGGCCGTTGCCTGGTCCTCCAGGCCTGCGGTGTCCTGGCGGTAGCGCTCAGCGGCCCCCGGGTCCGCGGGGTCCACGTACCAATCCACGGGTACGCCGCGGGCGCCGTAGCTAGCGGATGCCTGAGCGGCGATGGACTGGTCGTGCGTGTATTCTGCCTGCCCCATGGAGGTCCTCCCGGTGTTATTGTCCCTGCAACGGATCTTTGAGCCCTGCGCGGCACAATCAGCCTGCTCGGAATGCATCTTGGTGGTGTAATGCCGGAACAAATCCGATACCTAATTACACGCGTGTAATACGTTGCCGTCAAGCCGTTTCGGCATCCTATAGAGTCAACACCTCAGAACCCGTGCACGCCACGCCCGGATTTTCGGCCCGATCGGCGGCGCGTCGCCCTTGCACTGTCCCGCAGAGAATCTTTTTCTCTCCCGGTTTCGGGCGGAAATCAGCCCGGGCCGGCGGACGCTGTCCCCGTACTCTACAGAAAAGAGCCCCCATGCCCGCCAATATTTCAGTTCCGGCAATACTGTCCACCCTGCGCACGAGCCAGGCAACCTCTCCCGCGCTGACCTGGTACGGCCCGGACTCGGAGCGGATTGAGCTATCCGGCAAGGTGCTGGACAACTGGGTCGCCAAAACGTCCAATCTGCTGGTGGACGAGCTCGACGCCGAACCCGGGATCCGGGTGTCTCTTGACCTTCCGGTGCACTGGAAAACGCTGGTGTGGGCTCTTGCAGCGTGGCAGACAGGATGCACGGTGATGCTGGGCAGCACGCCCTCCGGTGCCGCCGCCCCGGATATTACGGTGACCGCCTCGCAGGAAGCGCTGGACACGGTGGACGGAACGGCGGTGGCAGTGGACCTGGGAGCGCTGGCGCTGCGGTTCTCCGGCGCCCTCCCCGCCGCGGCGGTGGACTATGCGGCAGAGGTCCGCAGCTACGCGGACACCTACATGGCCGGCGATGAGGCGGGCGAGGAGTACACGGCGCTGCACAGTTCGCAGGGGGCCGGCCTGACCTGGACTTACGGCCAGCTGGCCGAATCCGCCGGCAGCGGTGCCGCGCAGACACTGCTGATTCCGGCTGCGGCGGATCTGCCGTCCGTTCTGGCCGCCTCGCTGCGGACGTGGGCTGCCGGCGGCAGCGTGGTCCTGGTTGCCGCGGACGTGGAGATTACCGAGCGGCTGCTTGCTGCGGAAAAGGTTACGGAGCGGCTGGAGGCGTAGGCTCCGCGGCCAGGCGCGGTCCGCCTGCCCCTTTGCCGGATCCCTCGGCGGGCGTGCCGGACGAACGGGCAGGCTTCCTCGTGCCGTCCTCAAGCAGTTCGTGGTCGTCTTCGAAACCGGGCTCTTCATCCAGCGTGGCGTTGAAGACCCAGAACCGGTAGGCGAAGAACCGAAGGATGGTGGCTACGCCAATACCGACAACGCCGGCGAAACCGAGCCACTTGGCATCGGTAATGCCCATCGGATACTGGGCAACCCAGGTGAAACCGCTGGAGATGACGATGCCCACGCCGTTGATGATCAGGAACAGGACCAGTTCGCGGGTCACGTTGTTCTGGCGGCGGCGCCGGAAGGTCCAGAACCGGTTGGCCACCCAGGAAAACAGGGTTGCCGCGGAGGCACTGATGAGCCGCGCCTTGGTGGCGCTTCCCTCCAGGACACCGTGGTAGAGCAGCCACCACAGGCCGTTGTCCACCACAAAGGCGAATGCGCCAACGGTGCCGAACTTCGCTACTTCCCGCCAGAACAACGAGGCAAGGCCCCTGATGCGCGCAGACAGTGATGAAAACATGATCCTCCGAGGCCGTTGGTGCGCCGCCGGCCGGGATTGCCGAAGCTGGACACAATACTCCGCTGCACGTGGAAAGAGGCAGACGGTAAGTAACGATATTACCCCCGTAGTGTGGGAGTTCCCTGAGGGCACGGCCGCGCACCCGCCCGGTGAAAAGGAATTGTGGTCTCTTTTCGGTAACCTTGGGTGGTGAGCTTTCCTATTATTGGCGTCGTCGGCGGTGGCCAGCTGGCCCGGATGATGGCCCCCGCAGCAGTGGCCCTTGGTTTCGAACTACGCGTTCTGGCTGAGGGGCCGGACGTTTCCGCCGTACCCGCCGTGGTCCGTTCCACGGTCGGCGACTACACCGATCTGGAAACGCTGAGCGCGTTCGCTTCCGGGGTGGACGTCCTGACCTTTGACCATGAACACGTCCCGGGAGAGCACCTGCGCGCCCTTGCCGCTGCAGGCGTCAACGTGCAGCCCTCCCCCGAAGCCCTCATTCACGCCCAGGACAAACTCGTGATGCGGGCTGCCATTGACCGCCTGGGCCTGCCCAATCCGCGCTGGGCACCGGTGTCCGGCGTCGCCGACCTGGTGGATTTCGGTAAGGCCGCCGGCTGGCCCGTGGTGCTGAAGACCCCGCGCGGAGGCTATGACGGTAAAGGCGTGCGGATCATCAACGACGTCGACGGCGCCGCCGCAGCCGCAGACTGGTTCACCGGCGAACCGCTGCTCGCCGAAGAGAAAGTTCCCTTCAGCCGTGAACTGTCCGCACTGGTGGCCCGGACCCCGCAGGGCAGCTCCCTGCCGTGGCCCGTAGTGCACTCCATCCAGGTGGACGGCGTCTGCGACGAAGTCATTGCCCCGGCCCAGGAGCTGGACTCCCGGGTGGCAGCGGCCGCACAGGACGCTGCACTGCGGATTGCCGATGAACTCGGCGTGACCGGCGTGATGGCCGTGGAACTGTTCGAAACACCCGGACAGGGTGCCGGATTCCTGATCAATGAATTGGCAATGCGCCCGCACAATTCAGGGCACTGGACCATGGACGGGTCCGTCACCGGACAGTTCGAACAGCATCTGCGGGCCGTCCTGGACCTCCCGCTGGGCGCCACTGATGTCCTGGGCGGCGTCGTCGTCATGAAGAACTACCTGGGCGGCACCAATCTGGACCTCTTCAGCAGCTATGCTCAGGCACTGGCTGCCGAACCGGCGGCAAAAATCCACAACTACGGCAAGTCGGTCCGGCCGGGCCGCAAGGTTGGACATGTCAACGTGGTGGGCCGCAGCGCTGCGGACCTGCCCCGGGTGCGCCGCAGCGCTGAACGTGCTGCAGCCATCCTGCGTGACGGCACCGATTCCTTGAAGGAGAACTAAATGACCAGCCGCGACACCCCCCTGGTAGGACTTGTCATGGGCTCTGACTCCGACTGGCCCGTCATGGATGCAGCAGCTGCTGCCCTTGCCGAGTTCGGGATTCCGTATGAGGCCGACGTCGTATCCGCCCACCGGATGCCCACGGAAATGATTGAGTACGGCCAGCAGGCACACCGCCGCGGGCTTCGGGTCATCATCGCCGGCGCCGGCGGCGCAGCCCACCTGCCCGGCATGCTTGCGGCCGTCACGCCCCTTCCGGTCATTGGTGTTCCCGTTCCGCTGAAGTACCTCGACGGCATGGATTCCCTGCTGTCCATCGTGCAGATGCCCGCCGGTGTTCCGGTGGCCACCGTCTCCATCGGCGGAGCCCGCAACGCCGGGCTCCTGGCCGTGCGGATGCTCGCTGCCGGCACGGACCCGCTGGCTGCCAACCTGCAGCAGCAGCTGCTGGAGTTCGCGGCCGGACTGCGCCAGACTGCCCTGGCGAAGGGTGCCAACCTGCGCACCTCAGTCACCGGCAGCGACTAGGCCCCCGCGCATGGATTCGAGGGACAGAGAGAATGACGGCGCCGGGCTGCTGACGGATCCGGTGCGGAATCCGCAGTCGGCCCCGCCGCACACCCGCACCAAACGAGCGTTCATCCTGCTTTTGCTCACTCTGGTGCTGCCCGGATCCGCACAGGTGGTGGCCGGAAACCGCCGGCTGGGCAGGCGGGCCCTGCAGGTGACATTCGCGGTCTGGGCCCTGGTCATTGCGGCGCTGGTGCTGGCGCTGACCAACCGCATCATGCTGGTGAACATCGTCACCAACGGCTGGACGTCCTTTGTCCTGATGCTGGTCCTGGGACTGCTGGCGGTGGGCTGGGCCCTGCTGTTCCTGAATACTCTGCGCATTATTCGCCCGCCGCTGCTGGAACGGCGGATGCGTCCGGTGATCGCCGGACTTTTGACCCTCCTGGTTGTGGGGACCAGCGGAGGATTGGCTTACACCGCCTACATGCTCAACGTCGGCCGCCACGCGGTGGGCAGCATCTTCGCTTCCGGACCGTCGCTTGATCCGGTGGACGGCCGCTACAACTTCATGCTGATGGGCGGCGACGCCGGCGAGGACAGGACAGGCCTGCGCCCGGACAGCATGTCCGTGATCAGCGTGGATGCCAAGACCGGCAAGTCCATTACCTTCAGCCTTCCCCGGAACTTCCAGAATGCTCCGTTCCCTGCCGATTCGCCGCTGGCCGAGGTGTACCCGGAGGGCTACAACTGTGGTGACGAGTGCATCCTGAACAGCCTGTACCAGAACGTGATGGAGAACTATCCGGACCTCTACCCGGAATCCTCGGACCCGGGCGCCGAGGCCATGATGGATGCGGCCTCCGGCATTCTGGACCTGGAGGTCCAGGCCTACGTGATCGTGGACATGGAGGGCTTCTCCAAACTGATTGACGCCATGGGCGGCATCACCATTGACGTTGGCGGCTGGGTTCCGATCACCGCCGGGGAAATCCCCGGCACCAACCGGCACTATCCCCCGGACGGCTGGATTGCCCCGGGCACCCAAAAGATGGACGGCTACACGGCGCTCTGGTACGCCCGGTCGCGGGAGTTTGTCACCGACTACCACCGGATTGCCCGGCAGCAGTGCGTGCAGCAGGCCATGGTTGCCCAATTGGATCCCGCCACGCTGCTGACCCGTTTCCAGGCCATTGCCTCCGCCGGGGAGCAGATCGTCAAGACCGACCTTCCGCAGGACCAGCTCGGCAGTTTCCTTGATCTTGCACTCAAGGCCAAGGGCCAGCCGATGGAGCGCCTGACCATCGGACCGCCCGACTTCGGCACTGCCGCGGACAACTTCGTCACTTACCCGGACTTTGACCGGATTCATGCCGCCGTGGAGCGGATGATCTCCGGGCAGAGCGCGGAACCGGAACCGGCTGCACCCGCCGAAGAACCCGCCGAGGCTCCGGCAGGGGAAGCTCCTGCAGAGGAAGCACCGGCCGGGGAAGCACCTGCTGATGACAGCGGTGCCGCAGAACCGGAGACCGGCACTGACACCGGCGCCGAAATCGGCACGGAAACCGGTCCGGCAGCGGATCTGGGAACCGGGGACGCCGAGCAGCCCGAGATCACCGAGGAGTATCTGCAGTATCTGGCGGAAATCCAGGATGATGCCACTTTGGGAACCCTGCTCAGCAACAATGGGAACTGCAGCCCCGGATAGCACTGCCACACCTCATCACCGCTGAAAAGAGAACCATGTACCTGCTGAACAACACCCTCCGGCCCTATGCCTGGGGTTCGGTAACCGCCATGGCGGAGCTTTTTGGCCGGGAGCCCTCCGGCGAACCGGAAGCTGAACTGTGGATCGGCGCCCACCCGGGGGCGCCGTCGGCCCTGGTGCCGCCGGTGCCGGAGGCACAGACCCTTGACGAGCTGATCGCTGCTGATCCGCAGCAGATGCTGGGCCGGGAGACGGCGCAGGCCTACGGCGGGGTCCTGCCCTTCCTCGCCAAGGTCCTGGCCGCGGGATCGCCGCTGTCGCTGCAGGTCCATCCCACCAGGGACCAGGCCGAGGCCGGTTTTGCCGCCGAGGAGGCCGCCGGGCTGGACCGCGGGGCTTCGGACCGCAACTACAAGGACCAGAACCACAAGCCGGAAATGATCTTCGCGCTGACGCCGTTTGAAGCACTCTGCGGCTTCCGCGAACCGGACGAGGCGGCGGATATCTTCCGGACTGTTGTCCGCGCGGTGTCCGCGCAGAAGAGTGCGGTTCCGGATCTGCTCACCTGGACCGTCAATGAGCTCTCCAGCGGGCATCCAGCACCGGAGAGGCTGCAGCGTGTCTTCCGGGCCCTGATCGAGGGCGGCGAAGAGGTGCGTGAAGCGGTCCGTCTCTCGGCCGCGGCCCTTGAAGCCGCCGGCACCGGAGACGGTGCCGCAGCGTCCGGCTCCGCAGACAAAGAATCAGTGCCGTATGCCAGGGAACTGGCAACGGCCGTGGAGCTGAACGCCTTCTATCCCGGCGACCCCGGGGTGCTGCTGTCCCTGCTGCTGAACCGCGCCTCCCTGCAGCCCGGCGAGGCCGTGTATCTTCCTGCGGGCAACGTCCATGCCTATCTCAGCGGCCTCGGCATTGAGGTCATGGCGTCCTCGGACAATGTGCTGCGCGGCGGACTGACGCCCAAGCACGTGGACGTAGGGGAACTGCTCAAGACGGTGGATTTCCGGCCGCTGGGCATCCCCGCCCTGAAACCGGAGTTCACCCAGATGGGTCAGGAGCTCTACCGTCCCCCGTTCGCTGAGTTCATGCTGCAGCGGATCGAACTGGAACAGCGCGCGCAGGACACGGGCGAAGGCTACTCCCCCGCCGCATCCATGTCCGGCTCAGACGTGTCGGTGCTGCAAAACGGGCCTACCGTGGTGATCGTGGTCCGTGGCACCGTCGTCCTGGATTCCCCCAAGGGTGACCTGGTGCTGGAGACCGGGCAAAGCGCGTTCATTCCCGCCGCAGAAGCGCCGGTCATCGCCAAGCTGTCGGCACATTCAGCCCAGCATGACGACGGCGCACTCGCCTTTGCGGTGACAGTGGGCTCCACGGACGCGGACCTGCCCGATCCCGCGGCCCCGCGCCTGGACATCTAGCGGCTCAGGCTGATCCTTCGGGCAGATAACGGCCCAAAGCACGCCTGCGCGAATCGGCAAACCCCGTTCCCGCCCGCCGAGTGTACACACGACGCCGCTCCGGCCGACTCATTCCGGCACGACGTCGACACTCGGCGGCCGTAATGGGCACGACGTCGACACTCGACGGGGAAAAACCTACCGGCGGACCCGGGCCTTGGCCGCGCCGGCCAGTCCGCGCAGCTTCCGCAGGCCGTTCTTGGCCAGCGGCAGGGCCGTGGTGAACACCGGGTACAGCGGAGAGAGCGGCTTGTCCCAGGTCCCGGCCAGCTGGTTCTCGTGCTTGGCCCAGCCCATCTTGAACTTGGAAACGCCGTCATTAAGCAGACCGTTGAAGTCATAGCGGATGATGCCGCGTTCCTTCATCTCCCGGACCGCGTGCCACTTCAGCGCATAGTTGGCACGCAGATGCTCACCCTCTTCGGTCATGCCGCCGTAGAGCTCAAACGAGGTGTAGCCGCTGGTGGACAGCCACAGGAAAGCGACAACGTCGTTGCCGCTGAACGCTGCGTAAACCGGCGAATCCTCGCCCAGGTTGTCGAAGATATCCAGGTAGTAGCCGTCTTCGTGGATCCCGAAGCCGGCACGCTCGGCGGTCTGCTTGTACACGGCCAGGCACCGGGGAATCTCGTCCCGGGTGACCCGGCGGTATTCCAGGGCCTCGCGGCCGGACTTGCGGATGTACTGGCGATGCTTCTTGGACATGTCCGCGAGCAGCTCATCTTCGGTGCGGGACAAATCCAGGATCAGGGTGCGGCCGATGAGGATGGTGTTGGCTGAGGGCCGGAAGCCTGCAGCGGGCAGACCGGCGGTCATTTCGCCGCCGGCATCCCAGTCAGGCTCAATGCTCAGGGCCACCGGGCCGTGGGCTGCCTTAACGTAGTCGCTGACGGTCCCGAGGATTTCCAGCTCGCGGCCGGGTACGGACTGCGGTCCGCGCGGAATGTAGGCAAGCGCCTTGAACGGGAACGGCAGCCGGCGCAGCAGCACCTGCGCGGCGCCCACCACCTTGCCGCCGTCGTCCTCGATCAGCAGCCGGTCCACGCTCCAGTTGTGTTCAGCCTTCGTCTTGCCCCAGCCCCACAACTGCTGCGGATGTCCGTTGAAGCTGTTGACGGCTTCATTCCAGCGGACGGAATCGGAACAGGGTGTAACGCGCAGTGTCATGCTTTCCAGCCTACCGGGGGTTGCCGAAGCTCCCGGCGCGCCTCCCCTGTGGTCCCAGCCACTTGTTACGCTCGAATATGACTACTTCTCCCTCCGGCACCCGTTCCCAGGTCTCCGCCCCGCGAGGAAATGATCTCGCCCGACAGCTAACGGTCACTGTTTGTTACGTCATCTGCATTGTTGGTTCAGTCATCGGCGTGGGCGTTTTCGGCGGCACGCCCATCGCCGAAGCGGCCGGCGGCGCGCTGAACGCCGACGCCACGTATCTGGCCCCGGCCAGCGGCGCGTTCTCCATTTGGTCAGTGATTTACACCGGCCTCGGCGCGTACACGATCTGGCAGTGGCTGCCGTCCCAGCGCTCCTCCGCCCGGCAGCGTTCGCTGGGCTGGCTGGTCGCTGCCACGCTGCTCCTGAACGCCGCCTGGATCCTGACCGTCCAGGCCGGATGGGTGGCCGTCAGCGTCCTGGTGATCGTTGCCCTGCTCGTGGTCCTCGCTGCCTGCTTCGCCCGCTACTCCCGGACACCCGCTTCCAACTGGATTGAAGCCATTGCCGTGGACGGAACCCTGGGCCTGTATCTGGGCTGGGTGGCCGTGGCCACCTGCGCCAACACGGCCGCTGCCCTGACCGACGCCGGGTTCGACGGTTTCGGGCTCGCCCCGGAAGTCTGGTCCGTCGCTATCCTGGCCGTGGTCGCAGCCGTTGCCGTGGCTCTGGCAGCCTACGGCCGCGGACGGCTGGCTCCGGCCGCTGCGCTGTCCTGGGGCCTCTCGTGGATTGCCGTGTCACGCCTCAACGGCGAACTTCTCTCCACCGGAACCGCCATTGCCGCGGTTGCCGCCGCAGTTGTCGTCGCCCTGGCCGCCATTGTGTACCGGATCATCGGACGCAACCGGATCCCCGCCGCCGCGGCATCCTCCGCCGCACACCGGTAACCGTCCGCCGTCGAACTCCTGCCTCCCGCAGGGCAGCAAAAAGCCCCGGAATTGCTTCCGGGGCTTTTTCGGTGCGCAGACGCCCGTGGCCTACTTCAGGCGGGCGTAGGACTCCCACTTGTGTGACTGGTGCTCGCCGTCCACCACGCGGATGGTGCCGGACTTGGAACGCATCACGATGGACTGCGTCAGCACGCGGTCCTTCTTGTACCGCACGCCGCGGACCAGGTCACCGTCGGTGATTCCGGTGGCCGCAAAGTAGCAGTTGTCGCTGGTGACCAGGTCATTGGTGGTCATGACGCGGTCCAGGTCGTGGCCGGCGTCGATGGCCTTCTGCTTTTCCTCATCGGAGGTGGGCCACAGCCGGCCCTGAATGACGCCGCCCAGGGTCTTGATGGCACAGGCGGTAATGATGCCTTCGGGAGTGCCGCCGATGCCCATCAGGGCGTCGACGTCGGTTCCCTCGCGGGCGGCGGCGATGCCGCCGGCAACGTCACCGTCCATCAGCATCCGGGTACGGGCACCGGCGTCGCGGATTTCCTGCACGAGCGGCTTGTGCCGGTCCCGCTCCAGGATCATCACGTTGAGCTGGTTGATCTTCTTGCCCTTGGCCTTGGCGATCAGGTGCAGGTTCTGCTTGACCGGCAGGCGCAGGTCCACCATGTCGGCGGCTTCGGGACCGGTGACCAGCTTTTCCATGTAGAACACGGCGGAGGGGTCAAACATGGTGCCGCGCTCTGCCACGGCCAGCACGGCCAGGGCGTTGTTGATGCCCAGGGCGGTCAGCCGGGTGCCGTCAATCGGGTCCACTGCAACGTCGCACAGGGCGCCCGTGCCGTCACCCACGTGCTCGCCGTTGTACAGCATGGGGGCTTCGTCTTTTTCGCCTTCACCAATCACCACAACACCGTTGAAGTGCACGGTGGAAATGAGGGAACGCATGGCGTCGACGGCGGCACCGTCGGCCGCGTTCTTGTCACCGAAGCCCACCCAGTGGCCGCCGGCAATGGCGGCTGCCTCCGTGACCCGGACCAGTTCCAGGGCCAGGTTCCGGTCCGGCTCGTCGTCGCCTACTGCCAGGGCGGGGGAAAGTGTGGAGTACTGAGCGCCTTTGGACACGTCTAACCTCATCTTCGAAATTTCGATGCGAACCGCTTGGCGTTTAAACCAAAACGGATGATCCTTGCTCCGATCATAGTCGGTGTGGTCTGCGGCACCGCCAACCGTACTGCGGATGGCCTGTTGCTTTAACCGGCCCGACTAGGAGTTGGGGGGCCGGATAAGCGATCATGGAAGGGTGAGTGAGCAGCAGCAGGACCAAGAGACGCCCGTAACCCCGGTACTAACCAAAAAGCAGGCCCAAAAGGCCAATGCCACGGTGATCGGCATGCTGATTGCCACCGGCGTTACGCTGCTGCTGGTCCTGGTTCCGGTGCTGCTGAACCCCGCCCCCAAGATGCAGATCCGCAGTGTTGACGTCAAGGCGACCGCGTTGCAGGCGGCCGGAGATGCCGGGTACGCCCCCCTGGCGCCGAACCTGCCCGACGGCTGGAGCGCCAACTACGCCCGCTGGGAAGCCTCCGGCAGTGCCGGCGTCCCCGTCTGGGAAGTGGGTTATCTCACTCCCGGCATGGAATTCATCCGCCTGTCCGAGACTTCCGCCGGGAACCCCACCTGGATTGCCCAGACCTCCGGCGATGCCAAGGTTGCCGGCGAGCGTACAGCCGGCGGACAGACCTGGGAGCTGCGGGACTCGGCGGACGGCAAGGCCAGCATGGTGCTGGAGCTGAACGGTTTAACCGTAGTCCTCACGGGCGAGGCGGACCTTGCCGAGTTTGATGTCCTCGCAGAAGCGGTAGTCAGCGACCTTAGTAACGATTAGCTGCCCGGTGCGGCGGCGGGGTTACGCTAAGACCTGTGAATGAACCCACCGCTTCAGCAATAACACCCGCCCAGGCCTGGCAGACACTGCGGGAAGGCAACGCCCGCTTCGTCGCGGGTCAGTCCTCACACCCCAACCAAGACGCGAGCAGGCGCAGCTCCCTCGTGGACCAGCAGAACCCCTTTGCCGTCATCTTCGGCTGCTCCGACTCCCGGCTCGCCGCCGAAATCATCTTCGATCTTGGCCTCGGCGACGCCTTCGTGATCCGCACAGCCGGCCAGGTGATTGACGACGCCGTCCTCGGCTCCCTGGAATACAGCGTCGCCAAGCTCGGCGTGCCGCTCATTCTGGTGCTGGGCCATGACAGCTGCGGAGCGGTGACCGAGGCCAAGCGCACGGTGGACACGGGAGAGATGCCCGGCGGGCACCTGCGCAACCTCGTGGAACGGATTACCCCCTCCGTCCTCGCCGCCCAGCGCAACGGACTCACCGAGGTCAACGACATGGTGGTGGAGCACACCAAGCAGACCGCCGCCCGGCTGGTGGAAAGTTCCTCCATTATCTCCGCAGCCGTCGAGGAGGGCCGGACCGCCGTCATCGGCGTCTCCTACCGGCTGGCCGAGGGCGCAGCGGACCTGGTCTCCGGGTACGGCGCCCTCACCCACCCCGCCGTCGTGCGCTCACCCGTTTCCTGACCTGCCGGTCCCCGGAACACGGCGCCGGGGCAGGGACACGGGCGGCGTCACCGGACGACCGCGCGTTTCTGCCCCGGCACCCTCGGATACTAGGCTTGGGACCATGACTTCTGACACTCCTGAATACCGCATCGAACATGACACCATGGGCGAGGTCCGGGTCCCGGTCAACGCCCTGTACCGCGCCCAGACCCAGCGTGCCGTCGAGAACTTCCCCATCTCGGGAAAGCCGCTGGACGACGCACACATCGAGGCCCTGGCCCGCATCAAGAAGGCGGCCGCCACCGCCAACGCCGAACTGGGAGTGCTCGACGACGAGCGCGCCAAGGCTATTGCTGCAGCAGCCGACGAGGTTGCCGCGGGCAAGCACTACGGCGAGTTCCCCATCGACGTGTTCCAGACCGGCTCCGGCACGTCCTCGAACATGAACACCAACGAGGTTCTTGCCGAACTGGCCACCCGTGCCCTGAAGGCCGCCGGCAGCGAGACCACCGTTCACCCGAACGACCACGTCAACGCCTCGCAGTCCTCCAATGACGTCTTCCCCACCTCCGTGCACGTTGCAGCAACCTCGGCCCTGATCAACAACCTGATCCCGGCCCTGGAACACCTGGCCGCCTCCCTGGAGCGCAAGGCTGAAGAGTTCAAGGACGTCGTCAAGTCCGGCCGCACCCACCTCATGGATGCCACCCCCGTAACCCTGGGCCAGGAATTCGGCGGCTACGCCGCACAGGTCCGTTACGGCATTGAGCGCGTCCAGGCCTCCCTGCCCCGCGTGGCCGAAGTTCCCCTGGGCGGCACCGCCGTCGGCACCGGCATCAACACCCCGGCCGGCTTCCCGCAGCGCGTGATCGAGCTGCTGGCTGCCGACACCGGCCTGCCGCTGACCGAGGCCCGGGACCACTTCGAGTCCCAGGCCAACCGCGACGCCCTCGTTGAGGTCTCCGGCATGCTGCGCACCATCGCTGTGTCCTTCTCCAAGATCGCCAACGACCTGCGCTGGATGGGCTCCGGCCCCAACACAGGTCTGGGCGAAATTGCCATCCCCGACCTGCAGCCGGGCTCCTCGATCATGCCGGGCAAGGTCAACCCCGTGATCTCCGAGGCCGTGATGCAGGTTGCCGCACAGGTAGTGGGCAACGACGCCGCCATCGCCTGGGCCGGCACCTTCGGCTACTTCGAGCTCAACGTCGGTATCCCCGTCATTGCCTCGAATCTGCTGGAATCGATCCGCCTGCTCGCCAACTCCTCCGTCATCATGGCGGACAAGATGATCGACGGCATCGAAGCCAACGTGGAGCGCGCCCGCTACCTCGCCGAGGCCTCCCCCTCGATCGTGACCCCGCTGAACAAGTACATCGGGTACGAGAACGCCGCCAAGATCGCCAAGTTCGCGGTCAAGGAAGGCAAGACCATCCGCCAGGCCGTCGTCGAACTCGGTTTCGTCGAGCGCGGCGAGGTCACGGAGGAACAGCTGGATGCTGCCCTCGACGTCCTCTCCATGACGAAGCCGCCGCAGGCCTAGTTGCGCAGGTTCACTTCAGTTACACCGCCCGTCATCCGGTTTCCTGCGGATGACGGGCGGCAGCAGGGCATCCGGTCAACAAGCCGGATGCCCTGCTGCGTTTCCCCGCCCCCGGCCTGAATTGCACTCTGGCGCTCGGGGTGCAAATATTTACTCCGTGATGAATAGTGCAACAACCAGCGCAGCCTCCGACGGCGGCGGCCTGCGCGAACGCAAGCGCACAGCCACCAAGCTCGCCATCATTACCGCGGCCCGCATCCTGACCGCCGAGCGCGGGTTTTCGGGCTACACCGTGGAGGAGCTTTGCGAGAAGGTCGGTATCTCCCGGCGCACATTCTTCAACTACTTTCCCGCCAAGGAAGATGCCGTTCTCGGTTCACCGGCGGATGAAATCCCTGCCGACCTGGCAGAGGAGTTTATCGCCGGGGGCGCGGCCTCGGACCCGGGCACCATTTCCCCCACCCTGCTGTCCGACTTCGTGGATTTCGCCACGGCCATGATGGACCGCATGGTCATGTCCCGGGACCAGATGGTCTCGCTGAAACTGGCGGTCGCCGCCGAACCCCGCCTGCTCGAAAAGGTCATGCGGGGCTCCCACGAGGCCGAGGAAGCGTTCGGCGCCCTCCTGTCGGCACGGGAAGGACTTTCACCGGCCGACCCGAGGATCCAAGCTGCCCTCTCCCTCTTCACAGCCCTGGCCCAGCGTGCCGGACCGGCGTTCTTTGAACCCGGAAACACCCGCTCCTACCGCGAGATACTCTCCGAGGCCGCCGGTGCCACGCTCGAAGTACTTTCCGCCGTTACCCCCCTGTCCCGCTCCTCATCCAAGGATCCTTCATGACCGCCACCGACACGCAGGGCACCGCGCCGCTGCTGTTGACCCAGAAACGCATCTGGATCATCTTCTCCGCGCTGATCGCAGGCATGCTGCTTTCCAGCCTCGACCAAACCATCGTGTCCACCGCCATGCCCACCATCGTGGGCGAACTTGGCGGCGTCGAACACCAGACCTGGATCACCACCGCCTATCTGCTGGCCACCACCATCGTGATGCCGATCTACGGCAAGTTCGGTGACGTGCTGGGCCGGCGCAATCTTTTCCTCTTTGCCATTGCCCTGTTTACGCTGGCGTCCGTCGGCTGTGCCTTTGCCACTGATTTCTGGGGCTTCGTGATTTTCCGTGCCATCCAGGGCCTGGGCGGCGGCGGCCTGATGATCCTGTCCCAGGCAATCATCGCGGACATCGTGCCAGCCAATGAGCGCGGCAAATACCTCGGCCCGCTCGGCGGCATCTTTGGCCTCTCCGCCGTCGCCGGACCCCTGCTCGGCGGCTTCTTCGTGGACCACATGACCTGGCAGTGGGCGTTCTACATCAACATTCCGATTGGCATCATCGCCTTCCTGGTGGCGTTCTTCACCCTCACCCTGCCGAACAAGAAGGCCACCAAGCCCATCGATATCGGCGGCGTCGTGTTCCTCTCCGTCGCCACCACCTGCCTGATCTTCTTCACCGACTTCGGCGGCCGCGATGACCACGGCTGGACGGATCCGCTGACGCTGGCCTTCGGCGCCGGCATGCTGGCTGCTGCCCTCATCTTTGTGATGATTGAGCGCCGGGTCGAGGACCCGATCATCCCGCTGAGCCTGTTCAAGAACCCCATCTTTGTGAATGCCACCGCTATTGGCTTCACCCTGGGCATGGGCATGTTCGCTGCGCTGGCTTTCGTGCCCACCTTCCTGCAGATGTCCACCGGCACCTCCGCAGCCGTGTCCGGGCTGCTGATGCTTCCGATGATGGTGGGCCTCATGGGCACCTCCATCTACTCCGGTCTGGCCATCACCAGGACCGGCACGTACAAGAAGTATCCGATTATGGGCGCCGTGCTGGTGATCGCCGCCATGCTGTGGATGACCACGCTGTCAGCCGAAACCCCGGTCTGGATCATCTGCGCCCAGCTGTTCGTTTTCGGTGCCGGCCTGGGTTACATCATGCAGGTGGTGGTCCTGGTGGTGCAGAACTCCGTGCCCGTGGACCAGATCGGTACGGCAACCTCCAGCAACAACTATTTCCGCGAGGTGGGTGCATCCCTGGGTGTGGCAATTTTCGGCGCCATGTTTACCTCCCGGCTGGCGGAAAACCTGAACGAAACCTTCACTGCTTCCGGGCTGGACGCGTCCGCCGCGGGCGAGGCCACTGCCACCCTGCAGCCCGCGGTGCTGGAAACCCTGCCGGAACCGCTGCGCGAAGGGATTGTGACCGCCTACGCCGATTCCCTGGCCCCGGTGTTCTGGTACCTCATCCCGTTCCTGGTCATCGCCCTGGTGCTGGCCCTGTTCCTGAAGCAGATCCCGCTCTCCGACGTGGCCGGCATGGTTGCCCGCGGTGAAGCCGTGGGCGGCGCCGAGGCGGACCGGCTTGAAGCCGAACGCCTGGCGAATTTGCAGGGCAAGCCTGCGGCCGCGTCGGATCCGGTCCCGTCGGATCCGGCCCCGTCGGATGCCCGCCCGTCAGACACCGAGCCGCGGAACCCTCACGCCGGCTAGACCGCCCGGTACGATACAGAACCGCGTTGGCCCCTGCTTCCCCAGGGATGCAGGGGCCAACCGCGTCCGCACCGTCTTCGCCTTGCCTACCGCTCGAACGCGGGGACGCCGTCGGCCTTCAGCGCCAGGTCCAGCAGCATGAGGTGCCGTTCGCTGAGCTCCGGCAGGTCGCCCAGGGCAAACCAGCCGACGTCAGTGGATTCGTCGTCATTCACCCTCGCCTCGCCGCTGACATAGCGGCAGCGGAATCCCACGTTCAGGAAGGTGCAGGCATCTCCGTTGGGAAAAGTGATGGGACCGTGGGAGCCCACATGGATCATGTGCTCGATTTCCGCAGTGACACCGGTTTCCTCCTGGATTTCCCGCAGGGTGCCGGCGGCGGGTTCCTCCCCGGGCTCAAGCATTCCGGTGACCAGGGTCCAGCGGCCGTTGTCGGTCCGGCGAACCAGCAGCACCTGGCGCTCCCCGTTCAGGACCACGCCGGTGATTCCGGGCAGCCACAGGAGTTCATGACCGATTTTTTCGCGCAGGGACAGGACAAAATCTGGCGTAGGCATTGTTCTACTGTAGGCCAGGCAGGGCCATGGCCAGCGCGGCCCCGGCGAGCATGAACGGTCCGAAAGCGATGGAACTTTTCGCCGTTCCACGCTTGGAGAGGATCAGCCACACCCCCCACAGGCCGCCCAGGAGGAACGCGGCAAACGTCCCGGCCAGGACGTGCCCCCAGCTCAGGAAGCCCAGCCACAGTCCCAGGACGCCCGCCAGTTTCACATCACCGAACCCCAGCCCGGAGGGACTGGCGAACCGGAGCAGGAAGTACGCGCTCCACAGTACGGCGCCGGCCAGCACCATCCCGGGGATCCGGGATTCTTCACCTGCGGCAAGGGCTGCGGCGCCCAGCAGGACGGCCGTCACCGGATAAGCCGGGAGAACAATCCGGTTCGGCAGGCGGTGCGTGGCCGCATCTATGGCAGCAAGCCGCACCGCCAGCACCACGAAGTACACGGCCGCTGCGCACAACAGCCAGAAACCGGCTCCGCCCAGCAACCGGTATTCCCCCAGAATCCCCACCATAGGCCCCACCGTACGCCAACATCCCCGCAGCCGGTCCGGTCCCGTCCCCGTCTGTGGAAAACCGGACGGCCGCCCCGAAGGGCAGTCCGCGGAATACACTTGCCAGATGAGCACGGACCGGCGCAGCACCAAACACGGAGCAGGGAATCCCGCCGGTGCCGCGGCTGCCCGGGAGGACCCGCCAACGGCGCATCCGGATGCTTCGGACAGCACGGCCGGGACGCTGGAACGGGCGTCCAATAATGAGGGGCTGAATGTCCTCGCCCGGGCGGGCTTTGCCGTAATGGCCCTGCTCCACATCCTGATTGGTTTCATTGCCCTGCGCCTGGCGCTGGGCGGGTACGGCGACGCGGACACCGGCGGCGCCCTGGGCCCGCTGGCTGCCTCTGCGGCCGGACCGTTCCTCATGTGGGGCGGCTGCGCGGCATGTGCGTCCCTGGCTTTGTGGCAGCTGGGTGAGGCAACGGTCCGGGTCCGCCGCAAATCCACAGGCGAGCGCTGGTCCAAAGCGGTGTCCTCAGGGTCGCTGGTCCTTATCTACGGCAGTGTGGCCCTGACCTTCGCCTCGTTTGCCCGCGGCCGCGGCAGGGACTCCGGCGACTCGACGGCATCGTTCAGCACGGCGGTCCTTGCCTCCCCCGCCGGGATGCCGGCGCTGATCGCCGTCGGCCTGCTGATCCTGGGCATTGGAATCTATTTCATCTACAAGGGCGCCAGGCGCAATTTCCGCACCGAACTGCGGCATTTCGCCGGCACCAAACGCGGGCAGGTCATCGACCTGCTGGGACTCACCGGCCACATCGCCAAGGGCATTTCGCTGATCCTCGCCGGCGGACTGTTTGTCCTGGCGGCAGTCCACGACACCCCCGCAGAGTCCACCGGCCTGGACGGCAGCCTCAAACGCCTCCTGGAAACTCCCGCAGGGCCGCCCATTGTGGCAGTCATAGCCGTCGGCCTGATCTTTTACGGACTCTTCGCCCTGGTCAGGTCCCGTTACGGCCGGATGTAACGGGACCCGTCCCGGGCGGCTCAGCCGATCTGTCCCTCCTCCAGCAGTTCCGTGACGAGCGCGGCAATAGGCGAGCGCTCGGAGCGGGTCAGCGTGATGTGGCCAAACAGCGGATGCCCCTTAAGCGTCTCGACGACGGCGGCCACCCCGTCGTGGCGTCCCACCCGCAGGTTGTCGCGCTGCGCGACATCGTGGGTGAGGACCACGCGCGAGTTCTGGCCAATCCGGGACAGCACCGTCAGGAGCACGTTCTTTTCCAGTGACTGCGCCTCATCCACGATGACAAAGGAATCATGCAGGGAACGGCCGCGGATGTGGGTCAGGGGAAGCACTTCCAGCATGTCCCGGTCCAGGACCTCCTCCAGCACCTCCTTGGACACCAGCGCCTCGAGCGTGTCGAACACGGCCTGGCCCCACGGCCCCATCTTGTCCGCCTCCGTGCCGGGCAGGTAGCCCAGCTCCTGGCCGCCGACGGCGTAGAGCGGGCGGAAGACCACCACTTTGCGGTGCTCCCGCCGCTCCAGCACGGCTTCCAGCCCGGCGCACAGGGCCAGGGCGGATTTGCCCGTCCCTGCGCGGCCGCCGAGCGACACAATTCCCACCTCCGGGTCCATCAGCAGGTCGATTGCCAGCCGCTGCTCGGCTGAACGCCCGTGCAGGCCAAACACGTCCCGGTCCCCGCGGACCAGCCGCACCAGCTTATCGGCCCCCACCCGTCCCAGGCCCGATCCGCGGCCGGAGAGCAGGACCACCCCGGTGTTCACCGGCAGTTCGGCTGCTGCGGGAATGAACACGGGCCGGTGATCGTACAGGCCGTCCACATCGGCGTCGGCAACATCCAGTTCCACGACGCCGGTCCAGCCCGTGTCACGGACCAGGTCGCTGCGGTACTCGTCGGTTTTCAGTCCCATGGCGGAGGCCTTGACCCGCATGGGCAGGTCCTTGGAGACGACAGTGACGTTCCGCCCCTCGTCGGCCAGGTTCCGGGCCACGGCGAGGATGCGGCTGTCATTGTCGGTTCCGCGGATGCCGGCCGGAAGGACGTCCACTGACACATGGTTCAGTTCCACGCGCAGGATGCCGCCGGAATCGCCCAGCGGAACGGGCTCGCTCAGCCCTCCGTGCTCAATCCGCAGATCATCCAGAAGGCGCAGGGCCGCCCGCGCGAAATAGCCCAGTTCAGGGTCATGGCGTTTTTTCTCCAGTTCGGTAATGACGACCAGCGGAACAATCACTTCATGTTCGGCGAAACGCAGGATGGCCTTGGGGTCTGAGAGCAGGACCGAGGTATCGAGCACATAACCGGCCTGGTCGCCGTCGGGAGCGGTTCGCGGAGAGGAAGAAAGGGCCACGGAGACTCCAGTCAGGGGCAGCGCCCCGGATAGCTGGGCGGGGAGGTCCGCAGGCCGGGGAAAGGCCGGGCTGCGGCCTTTCTGCAACACTCCTGTTGAGCATCCGGCCTCCGGTTCCATCAGCGGGTCGCTGATCAATAGCACCAAGGTACGCCGAAGGGGTACCGGGCCACAGCAGGACACGGCCCGGTTTTTACCTGCCAACCCGGAGTTAATCTGCTGTTCACACAGCGGCGCCCGCGGCGGGTCCGCACCCGGGAACCCGGCCCGGGCCGGGAAGGGCACTCAGGAACCGAAGCGGCGCTGCCGGTTGGCGTAGTCACGCAGGGCGCGCAGGAAATCCACCCGCCGGAAGTCCGGCCAGAGTGCTTCGCAGAAATAGAACTCGCTGTACGCGCTTTGCCACATCAGGAACCCGGAGAGCCGCTGCTCGCCCGAGGTGCGGATCACCAGTTCCGGATCCGGCTGGCCGCGGGTGTAGAGATACTCCGAAATCTGCGTATCGCACAGTCCCTCGGTGATCTCCTCGATCGACTTGCCGTGGGCGGCGGCGTCATGCAGCAGTTCCTTGACCGCGTCCACAATCTCCCGGCGTCCGCCGTAGCCGATGGCGACATTGACGTGCAGCCCGTCCGCCCCGCGGGTGCTGGCCCCCAGGGCGTTCAGCTTTTCGGCGAGGTTGGCGGGGAGGATGTCCAGGGCTCCGACGGCGTTGACCCGCAGATCCCCCTTCTCCCCCAGCCGGTCCAGAGTGTTGCCAATGATGTCCAGGAGCGGATCGAGTTCATCAGGGTTCCGGTTCAGGTTGTCGGTGGAGAGCATGTACAGCGTCACCCTGCGCACCCCCAGTTCCTGGCACCACCCAAGGAACTCCAGGATCTTGTCCGCACCTGCCTGGTGGCCGTCCGCTGTGGGTGCACCTGCCAGTTTTGCCCATCGCCGGTTGCCGTCCACCATGACGCCAATATGCTCGGGGATGCGGTCCTGGCTGAGGCTTCGGCGCAGCTTGCGTTCATAGAAGGCATACACAACGCCCGGGAACCTCATGCGGAGCTGCACCTGCCTGTCCTGTCCTGCGGGAAGAGAAACGTCTCCGCGGATGTGGGAGGCGCACTAAAAAGTGTATTCCTAAAAAACCGGGAACAGTTTCGGCGGCTCGGCCGGCCGGCAAAATATCCCCGCACTGCCAGGCGGTCCGGCAGCAGGCCGCAGTCCCTCCGGGGCTGTCCGGCGGCCCCCGCCGGCCCGTAACCTACCGGATCGTAGGCTAGGATTTTCTCCATGACATCTTCATCGTCGTCCGCTCCGCCGGAGCATAATCCCAGCTCCCGCAAGGCTCCCGGACCGGTTGAATCCGCCGTGGAACGCGCCGCGGACATTTTGGAGATCAAGCCGAAATTCCGGGGCTGGCTGCATGCCGGAGCCACGCCGTTTGTCCTGGCCGCCGGCATCATCCTTATCTGCCTGGCACCCACCACCGGAACCCGCATCGCCTCCGCGGTGTATGCGCTGACCGGAGTGCTGCTGTTTGGCGTGTCAGCCGTGTACCACCGCGGCAGCTGGTCGCCCAAGGTCAAAATCGTCCTCAAGCGGCTGGACCACACCAACATCATGCTGGTCATTGCGGGATCCTATACTCCCCTGGCCTGGTCCCTGCTGCCGCCGGAGAAGGCCAAGGTCCTGTTGTGGTTCATCTGGTGCGGAGCTTTGGCAGGGGTACTGTTCCGGCTGCTGTGGCTGCACGCACCGCGCTGGGTTTACACCCCGGCCTATATTGCCCTGGGCCTGGCGGCGCTGATCTACATCCCGGATTTCTTCAGGATCAATCCAGCAGCGGCCGTGCTGGTCATAGCGGGCGGGGTCATGTACATAGCCGGTGCCGTCATTTACGCCCTGAAGAAACCCAACCCCTCACTGGACTGGTTCGGTTTCCACGAGGTTTTCCATGCCTTCACCCTGGCGGGGTTCGCCTGCCATTACGCCGCCATTCTGATGGCAGTGCTGTCAGTGGGCGCTTCGGGCTGACCGGCTTCACCCGCCGGTTAGTCCGTGAGCAGTGCCTGCAGTTCGGCAGCTGAGCTGACCGGCCGGCGGCAGACCATCCCCCGGCACAGATAAGCCACCGCAGGCGCGTCGCCGGGGTCCCGTCCTTCCAGCAGCGGAACCCGTGTCTCGAAGCCGCTGCCCGCAGGCCCGGGTTCCGCGATCCGCCGCGCAATCACCAGGCCCGGCCCGCCGGCGTCGCGCGCCGTCCGCAGCAGTTTCCCCACGGCCGCAGCATCCGTCCCGGCAACCGCCAGTTCCCGGGGACCGTCCAGCAGGAACTGCAGCACCGACATGGCCCATCCGGCGGCCTGCGGCGCCTGGGCGCCCACCACTTCAACGTATTTCAGGAGCCACTGCGCCAGCGCCCGGTGCCGCAGCGAACCCGAATACGCGGAGTACGTCAGCAGGACACCCGCGAAGAGGGCAGCACCGCTGGGGGTGGGCCCGTCCAGCGGGTCGGCGGCGGCCTGCGCTCCCTGGGCGTTGACCAGCTCATTGGGCCGGACGGCGGTGTCCTGCAGCACGCCGGCCGTTAGGAAACGGTTTTCCGCGGCCAGGACCAGGGACTCCGCCTCGGTGTACCAGCGCTCGTTGCCGGTGGCGGCGTAGAGCGTGAACAGTCCTTCGGCCACCCCGGCGTAGTCCTCCAGCAGACCCTCAATCCCCTGGGCGTGCCCGTCATGGGAGACCCGCCGCAGTGTGGAACCGGCCCGGTGCACGCGCAGCAGATAGGACGCGGCGTCCTCGGCGGCACGGCGGATGCGTTCGGCTTCCCGGTCCTGCCCGGCATCAGCGAGCACGACGGCGGCGGAGGCCAGCCCCGCTACGGCCAGCCCGTTCCACCCGGCCACCACTTTGTCATCGCGTTCGGGCTGCGGGCGGAGGTTTCGCGCCGCCGCCAGGGACGGCCGGTGCCGAAGCCACAGTTCCTCCTCGGCAGCGCTCAGCGGGCGGCCGAAGTGCAGGGTGCTGCCGGTGCCTCCATGGGCTGCCATGTCCCCGGATTCCAGGTCCAGCAGGGCCAGCACGGCCTGCGCCTGCCCGGGATCCAGAACCTCCCGCACCTGCTCCGGAGTCCATATGTAGGTGCCGCCCTCTATCCGGTGTCCCTGGATCAGGGTGTCCGCGTCCAGGGACGAAGCAAAGCCGCCTTCCGCCACCCGCAGCCGTCGGATCATCCAGTCAGCGGTTTCCCTGGTGACCCGCAGCGCCAGCCGGCGGTCGCCGTCGTCGCCGGCTGTCCGTGCCCACTGCGCATACAGCGCAAGCAGCTGCACATTGTCATAGAGCATCTTTTCGAAGTGCGGCACGGCCCAGCGGCGGTCCACTGCGTACCGGGCAAAGCCGCCCTCCAGCTGGTCATACAGTGCGCTTCGGGCCATCGCTCCCAGGGTCCGGTCCGCCAGGGCCCCGGCTTCGGCTGCCGTGGGACCCCCGGCGGCGGCGTGCGCCAGCAGGAAGCGCAGGACAGTGGACGGCGGAAACTTGGGTGCTCCGCCAAAACCGCCGAACTGACGGTCCTCAAGACCTGCCAGCGTCTCAACGGCTGCGGAGAGAGTATGCTGCGCCGCCGCCGCAGCGTCTCCTGTGCCGGGTCCGGTATCCAGGACCGGTCCGAGCAGCCGCCGGTTCCCCTGCTGGGCAGAGGCGAGGTGCGCCGCCAGCCGGGCAGCGCTCTCCCGGACCTCGCCGGGACGGTCCTTCCACGCGGAGGCCACCGCTTCCAGGACGTCCCGGAAGGACGGCATTGACTGGACCGGCCGGGGCGGGAAGTAGGTTCCCGCGTAAAAGGTCCGGCCGTCGGGGAGGGTGAAGACGCTCATGGGCCATCCGCCCTGCCCCGTCATGGCCTGGGTGGCCGCCATGTACACGGCGTCCACATCCGGCCGCTCCTCGCGGTCCACCTTGACGGAGACGAAGTTCTCATTCAGATAGGCCGCGGTGACGGGATCTTCAAAGGATTCGTGTGCCATGACGTGGCACCAGTGGCAGGCGGCGTAGCCCACCGAGATGAAGACAGGGACGTTCCGGCGCCGGGCCTCGGAAAAGGCCTCATCTCCGAACGGCCACCAATCCACGGGGTTGCCGGCATGCTGGCGCAGATAGGCCGAAGCCTCTCCCTGCAGTCTGCCGGCCATGGGGTGCTCCTAGCCTCGCTTGTGGTAACCCGGGGTGGTGCCTGACCCGTCAACCGGGGTGGTTGAAGCCGCTGTCCCGTCGGTTGCACCCGCCCTGCCGGCTTCCGCGGCCTTCACATCTTCGGTGCTGGGGATGAATACATCGGTGCCAACACCGGTAAGTGCCTGCTCGCGGTAGCGGACCCGGCGGATGCGCTTCACCATGTCACGGATGAGGAACACCACTGCCAGTGCCAGGAAGAGCGTCGCCAGAAAGCCGAGCAGGCCCGGGGTGACATCAGCAATGCTCAGCCCGGTTTTCAGCTCGCCGTCCTCCGGGCCGGGGGGAACGGTCAGGGGCAGGCTGTACAGGAAGTTCACGGTGATTCTCTCTCTTGGCAGCGGACGGCTGTGCGCCGTCCCTGCCCTCTATCGTAGGCCAGCGAACAGATCCGTTTCAGGAACCGTGGTGTCCACCCTGGACATGATCAGCGAATAATCTTCCCAGGGCCAAATCCTGCGCTGCGTCTCGGCATCAACCACGAAGAAGAATCCGTCGGGGTCAACCTGGGTGCGGTGGCTCTTGAGTGCCCGGTCCCGGGTCTCAAAATAGTCTCCGCACGGGATCTGCGTGGTGGTCGGGTGGGTTGGAACCGGCAGCTGGTGGCCCTCGGCGTCGGCTTCCTGCCAGGCGGCAATGCGCTCGGCGTAGGGCGAGTCCACGCCTGCTTCCACCAAGGCATTGTGCAGTGCAGTGAAACGTTCCGGATTGAAGGCGCGGTCGTAATACAGCTTCAGCGGCTCCCAGGGTTCGCCCGTGCCCGGATACCGGTCAGGATCCCCGGCAGCGTTAAAGGCCTCCACGGCCACCTTGTGGGCCATGATGTGGTCCGGGTGCGGGTAACCGCCGTTCTCGTCGTAGCTGATGATGACGTGCGGGCGGAACTCCCGCACCAGCTTGACCAGGGGTGCCGCGGCCTGCTCGAGCGGCTCCAGCGCGAAGCATCCGAAGGGCAGGTCAGGCAGCGGGTCCCCTTCCGGAAGCCCGGAGTCCATGAATCCCAGCCAGCGGTGCTGCACGTTCAGCTCACGCTGCGCATTGGCCATTTCCGTCCGGCGGAGCCCGGCAAGGTCGCGCTTCGCTGCAGCGTTGTCCTCGAGTGCGGGATTGAGCACACTGCCGCGCTCACCGCCGGTGCAGGTGGCTACCATAACCTCCACGCCCCGGGCCGCGTAGAACGCCATCATGGCCGCGCCCTTGCTCGCTTCGTCATCCGGATGAGCATGCACGGCGAGCAGCCGCAGCGGTTCCCGGCGGCTGGAATCATCAAGCGGGGCGGTGGGCACGAAGCATCTCCTGAGAAGGTAGGCGAAAAGTAGACGGGGAAAGTCGGATAAAATGAAGCGGTGAGCACTGAGGAAGGTCCTGTCAAGCAGCCCGCCCCCGAGCAGACCCCGGATGATTCTCCGTCCGCAACAAGATTAGCCAATCGTTACGGTGCACCCAAGCCGGGATGGTCCCGCCGGACCAAGACCATTGCCGGCGGCGCGGCCGTCCTGCTGGCGTGCGGAGCCGCCGCCCTCATGGCGATGCCTTCCCCGCGCGGCGAAGTGAGTTTCAAGGATGTGGGCTTCAGCATTGCCGATGCCACCCATGCCAGCGTTGACTTCCAAGTCACCAAAGACCCCGAAGACAGCGCGTCCTGCGCCGTTCAGGTCCTCAGCGAGAGCTACGCCGTGGTGGGGTGGAAGCAGATCACCATCGGTCCGTCCGAGCAGGCAACCACCGGGCACCGGCTGGACATCCGGACCGATTCGCTGGGCGTAACTGGCGGAGTCAACGCCTGCTGGCTCCTCGACGAGTAGCGCTTAAAACACGCTCTGGGCGTAACTCTGCCCGGCCCTTCCTGCCTTTTCCGCCGCGGTCTCTTCCTTTTCAACGCTGCCGCGTTCGGTGTCCGGCGGAGTGCAGGTTTGGCCGGTTCCGGCAAATTTAACCGGTTCTTGGGTAATTCGCTTTGGCTGACTAGTATGGACCCTACGTTATGCCCCGCCAGGTGATCATCCCAGTGAACGGTCACCGCCCGGCGGGGTTCTTGCTTGTCAGGCCGTTCCGGCCCGGAAGCAAATTCAGCCTGCCGAACCAGATGTAGTGGTTTGGTTTCACTTTTAAGGAGAGACCCGTGTCTACCAACAGCGCACCCGCCGCTTGGCTCACTCAGGAGTCTTATGACCGCCTGAAGGCGGAACTGGATCACCTGTCCGGCCCCGGCCGCACGGAAATCGTTGCCCGTATTGAGCAGGCACGTTCCGAGGGCGATTTGAAGGAGAACGGCGGGTACCACGCAGCTAAGGAAGAGCAGGGCAAGGCTGAGGCCCGGATCCGCCAGCTGACGCAGCTCCTGGAAACCGCCCACGTGGGCGAGGCTCCGGCGGATGACGGCGTGGTTGAACCCGGCATGCTGGTGGAAGCCAAGGTAGCCGGCGACGTGGAAACCTTCCTGCTGGGAAGCCGTGAAATTGCCGGCGACTCGGACATCAATGTGTACAGCGAGAAGTCGCCGCTGGGCGCCGCGATCCAGGGCATGAAGGCAGGCGACAGCGTCACCTACAAGGCCCCGAACGGCAAGGACATCTCGGTGGAGATCATCTCGGCCAAGCCTTACGCCGGCTAGTTTTTCTGCATGCGCTAGAGCGGGTCTTCCCAACGGGAAGGCCCGCTTTTGCTTATCCGCCTGTTCTGCCTGCCGCGGCTGAGCAGCACCGCTGCCAGCACACCGCCGGCGGCACCGAAGAGGTGCGCCTGCCAGGACACCCCAACGTTCACCGGCAGCACACCCCAAAGCAGGGAACCGTAGATGAGGAACAGCACTCCGGCCAGCAGCAGCTGCAGGATGTCCCGGTTGTAGATTCCGCGGACCATCAGGTAGGCGAACAAACCAAAGACAACCCCTGAGATCCCCACGGTCAGCCCGCCGCCGAAGAGCCAGACGCCCAGTCCGGACGTCAGCCACGACGAGGCGATCACCACGGCATACCGCCGCACGCCTTCCAGCAGCGTCAGGAAGGAAAAGACCACCAGGGGCAGTGTGTTTCCCAGCAGGTGGTTGATGCCGGCATGCAGCAGCGGGCCGAACAGGATCCCGTCCAGCCCCTCCAGCCGCCGCGGCAGGACTCCGAATTCCCGCAGGGAGGACGGGCCTATCAGCAGGGCAACGAAATAGCACAGCCACAGGAGTGCAGCCAGGCCGAGGGATATGAACAGGGCCGTCCTGGCCCGCTTGGCGAGCACCGCCTACCCGTGCAGCACTATGGGCTGGAAGCCGGAGGCACGCAGGTTGTTCAGCACCAGTTCACAGTGCTCGTGCCCCTTGGTTTCCATGTTGATGGTGATGGCCACATCCCCCATGCTGATGGAGCCGCCCACCCGCGTGTGGTCGACGCCGGTGACGTTGGCATCTGATTCGGCAATGATCCGGGAAATGGTGGCCAGCGAACCGGGACGGTCATCCAGCAGGATCCGCACCACCAGGTACCGGCCGGCGGCAGCGAGACCGCGCTGGATCACTTTGAGCATCAGCATCGGGTCGATGTTGCCGCCGGAGAGGACGACGGCGGTGTTGCCGGGGTTTTCAATTTTGCCGTCCATCAGCGCGGCCACACCCACGGCGCCGGCCGGCTCCACCACCATCTTGGCGCGTTCCAGCAGGAAGATCAGGGCCCGTGCCAGCGAGTCTTCGCTGACGGTTACCACGTCATCCACCAGCTCCTTGATGATGGAGAAGGGCAGCTGGCCCGGGCGCCCGACGGCGATGCCGTCGGCGATCGTGGAAACTTTGGTCAACGGGACCAGGGCATCGGCGGCCAGCGACGGCGGATAGGCAGCGGCGTTTTCGGCCTGGACTCCGATGATGCGTACTTCCCGGCCCAGTTCCTTCGCCCGCGCCTTGATGGCGACGGCGACGCCGGCCAGCAGCCCGCCGCCCCCCACTCCCATCAGCACGGTATCCAGATTGGGGATCTGCTCCAGCAGTTCCAGGCCGATGGTTCCCTGCCCGGCAACTACGTCCACGTTGTCGAACGGGTGCACAAAAACGGCGCCGGTCTCATCCGAATACCGCTTGGCTTCCGCCAGCGCTTCATCCACGTTGTGGCCGTGCAGCACCACCTCCGCACCGTGGCTCTGCGTGGCAGCCAGCTTCGGCAGTGCAACACCCAGCGGCATGAAGATCCGTGCCTTGATACCCAGCCGCGCAGCCGCAACGGCCACACCCTGAGCGTGGTTGCCGGCGGACGCTGCCACCACTCCCCGGTCCCGGTCCGCAGGTGACAGCTTCGCCATCCGGACATACGCGCCGCGGACCTTGAATGACCCGGCCCGCTGCAGGTTTTCACACTTGAAGTAGACGTTGGAGCCGGTTTGGCGGCCCAGCGCCCGGGAGACCTCAATGGGAGTGCGGGCAATAACCCCGTCCAGCAGTTTGGCGGCTGCCTGGATGTCGTCCAGTGTTACGGGCAGGTCGGGCAGATCGGTCACGGTTGTTTCTCTTCTTCTGCGTTGTCTTCCAACGCCTCAGTGGATCCATTGGTTCTTGGCACCGGCCCGCCCGCAGCCCCAAAGACGGGGTCTGAGGCCAGCGCCGGGTCCTGTTCCCATCCGCGGGAGGCGATGTAGCGCACCACCGTGTTAAGGATGGCCAGCAGCGGAACAGAAAACAGGGCTCCGGGGATGCCGGCGGCGAGGGTGCCGCCGGTAACGGCAAGGATGACGGCCAGGGGATGCAGTGCAACCGCGCGGCCCATGATCAGCGGTTGCAGGATGTGGGATTCCAGCTGCTGCACAAGCAGCACAATGCCCAGCATGATCAGCGCGTTGACCCAGCCGTTGGCCACGAGGGCCAGCAGCACAGCCACGAATCCTGTGACAACGGCACCCAGGAGGGGAACAAAGGAGCCCAGGAACACCAGGACCGAGAGCGGCAGGGCCAGCGGCACTCCGATGATGGCGGCGCCAACGCCAATGCCGACGGCGTCGATGAACGCCACCAGCAACTGGACCCGGACATAGTTGACCATGGATTCCCAGCCGTGCAGTCCGGCACCGTATCCGGCCGGGCGGGCGCGCCGCGGCAGCAGCCCGGTCACAAAGCGCCAGATCCGGCGGCCGTCCAGCAGGAAGAAGACCAGGGCGAAGAGGGTCAGGAGCACGCCCGCGGCGAAGTGCCCGGCTCCGGTGCCGACGGACAGCGCCCCGGAAAGGATGTTGGCGGAGTTCGATTGGAGCGCGTTGGTGGCCTCGCCCAGCAGGGAGTCCATCTGGGTTGTGGTGATCTTGAGCGGCCCGTCGGCGAGCCACTGCTGAACCTGGTCCACCCCGGCCAGGGTCTCATCCCACAGGTCACGGAACCCCAGCGCCAGCTGCCGGCCCACCAGGGTCAGGGCGGCCACGATCAGGCCCAGGAAGGTGACAATGGTGACGGCCACGGCCAGGCCGCCGGGCACCTTGTTGCGCCGCAGCCACTCGGACACCGGAGAAAGCAGACCGGCCAGCAGACCGGCGATCATCAGGGGAATGAGGAGCAGGGAGAAATCACGCAGCACCCAGATGAGGCCGCCGGCAACGATGAGGACAACGCCCAGGCGCCACGCCCATGCAGCACTGACACGCAGCGCGTACGGGACGTCGTCGTTTCCCCGGCTGGAACGGACTGCCGCAGCCTGCACCGCTTTGGGCGCGGCAATGCTGCGTGCGTGAGGTCTCATGGGGTCATCTTTCCACACTCGGGCACTGTTGTTCCCACCTTTACGTGCGCCTCTCAGCCGCCTGCTCCGGGCCGGATTCCCCACTCTGCGGCGAAGGTGTTTCCGGGCTCAAGCCAGCGCAGCCCTTCCCCGGAGTTCAGCGCGTTGGCCGGGGCTGTCATGGGCTCCAGGGCAACGGCCCGGGACCGCCCGGGAAGCTGGTCGGTGAGGAAAACATGGACGTAGCCAAATTCCGGACCGCTCCACAGCGTGACGCTCCTGCCGTCCGGCGCGGCCAGGCAGTGCCGGTGCTCCCCGTGCGCCGGCTCCAGTCCGGTGAAGGCGCTGTCCAGGGCCTGGTCTCCGATCCGGCGCCCGGTCCGGAAGTCATACTCCCCCGCCACGGGTTCCCGTCCCACGGGGATCAGACGTTCGTCGGCTGTGATCCTCGTGTCCGCAGCCACGGTGAGCGTCAGGTCTTCCACCGGCACCGAACCGATCCGCAGGAACGGATGGGCACCCAGGGCAAACGGCGCCCGCTGCCGACCCGCGTTGGTGAGGCTTTGGCGCACCCGCAGGCCGCCGTCGTCGTCCAGGCTGTAGGTGGCCTCATGGATGAGGTGAAACGGATAGCCGTGCTGGGGGAAGATCTCCGCCTGCAGGGTCACGCTGCTCTCCCCTGCCGTGCCGGCGGGCGCCAGGTATCCGGTGTTGCGGAGAAGTCCGTGGCTGGCGTTGCCCCGGGACGGCTCCGTGATGTCCAGCTGCTGGGTCTTGCCGTCCAGTTCCCATGTACCCCCGGCCACCCGGTTGGGCCAGGGCGCCAGCAGGATGCCGCAGGCCGACGGCGGGAGGGAGTCATCCGGGTAGGTTTCCACATACCCGGTGCCGTCAACGGTGTAGCTGCGCAAGGCACCGGCCAGGGACGCGATGCAGGCTTCGGCCCGGCCCGCCGGAGTTCGGCGGCTGATCTGATACTGCGTACCGGTGGCGGGCCGGACCGCTCCGGCCATGGCGGGAGAATTCATCAAATAAGCGTACAGCCGCTCACTCTTCGAAATGAGTGCTGACCCGATCCGATACCACCGCGACGACGCCGGCGGCAATGTCCCGAACCTTGACGTTGCGGCTGTTGGATACTCCGCGCAGGATCTCGACGGCCCTCTGCTGGCTGCAGTTGTTCTGTCCCATGATGATTCCGGCGGCAAGATCCACCACGGTCCTGGACTCCAGGGCCGCCTGCAGGTTCTCCGCGCGGTGTGCCCGGGCATCCAGGCGCAGCGCCAGGGCCACTGCGGTTGCAGCCTCCGCAGCCGCACGCTCCACGGCACGGACCGCCGCCTGCCCAAGGGCTGCAGGGTGGTCCGAATACACGGAGAGCATTGTTCCTCCGGGTCCGGCTGAAGGAACCGGAACGGAGGCAAGGGCTGCCGCCTGCGCTAACGCGCCGGACCCGGAATCTGCAGCTGGCCGCGCGGCAGCCGGCACCCCGGGTCCGCTGCCTGCGTGGACCGTCTGCCGCCGCGGCCGCACCACCGTAATGGATACGCCGGAGATGTCCCATTCCGCCAAGTGGCAGGCAAGGTCACGGGCCAGCGCGGTCAGGAAACCCTCGAGTGCAGGATGCTCCAGCAGCAGTTCCTGGAGACGCACAGGAGACAACTCCGTTGCAGCAGGCTCTGTCACTGTGGTCCCTCCCCTTGGCACCTGGATCCTTCGGCGAGCCACAGCCTACGGTCCGGTGCCGGAGGTGCACAGGGTGATGGCCGTCTTTTTACTGCGAACGGCGAATTCACTCCTCCCGGGACGGCGGAGGGTTGAACGGCAGCGGTTAAATGACGGTGGCCGGCAGGTCACTGCCTGCCGGCCACCGTCGATGATTCGCCATCTCTCCGGACGGGCCGGAGAGCAGCGCTTCGTTAGTCGTCGCCGCGAAGAATGGCGAGGATGCGGATGATTTCCACGTACAGCCAGACCAGGGTTACAGTCAGGCCGAAGGCAGCGGTCCAGGAATAGCGCACCGGAGCGCCGGCCTGCACGCCCTGCTCGATGGAGGTGAAGTCCATGATCAGGGAGAACGCGGCCAGGCCAACGGCGAACAGGCCGATGATGATGCCCAGCGGGATGCCGGCAATTTCCATGCCGCGCACGCCCCAGGGGTCGTCTACGGCACCGAAGATCATCAGGCCAACGTTGACCAGGGAGAACACGGCGTAGCCGATCATCGCGATCATGAAGAAGCGCATGGCCTTGGGCGTGGCGCGGACCTTGCCGCTCTTGAAGAGCACCAGGGTCACGGCGAAGACGGAGAGCGTACCAAGGACGGCCTGCAGACCGATGCCCGGGAACATGTTGTCCAGTACCAGGGTCAGTCCGCCGAGGAACAGGCCCTCGAGTGCTGCGTAGGCCAGGATCAGCGCCGGGGCGGGTTCACGCTTGAAGGAGTTCACCAGGCCCAGGACGAAGCCGCCGAGGGCGCCGACGATCATGAGCGGTGCAGCCGCACCGGGAAGCACCAGCATGGGAATGGCAGCGCCAACCAGCACCACCGCCAGGCAGGCGAGTGTCTTCATGATCACGTCATCGTAGGTCATCCGGCCCGTCTGGGAGGGACCCGCGGAGGGAGCGGTGTACAGCTCCTGCAACTGCTCCGGCGTCATTTGTCCATGGGGCTGGGTGGCCAGGGAACCCTGGTTCATCCGACCGCCGCGAACCTGGGAATTGAAATTCTTTCCGTTAAATACCGGATTACCGCCAAGTGCCATGAAATGTCCTCCATCTGGGGGGCTGTTTACCTAGAGCCTACCAATGTCAACGGTTACCGGGCACTGAAGATTCCCCCGCAGCGGAGTGAGCCGGGATAACAGTTCCGCATACCCGGCCGCTTTCCGGCCCCCGGCACTGGTGTTCCGGAGCCTCGCTTCGAAGTCGTTACCTGATCGCGACATTCGGGCCGGGCCAAACGTCACTGCCTGAAACATTCTGTGGGTAGCATGATCCCCAGTCCGTGACAGACGTCACAATCAGATCCGCCTAAGTGCCGGTTTCTCGGTGCGCACGGCCTGCGCGTGGAGGTTTTCGAATTTGCTAAGAACATCGGCGCTGACCAGGTATCTGGGGATGCTGGCGGCGGTGGCGGCGGTGTTCGCCGCCCTGCTGTTCTCCGCTCCTGCCGTCCACGCAACAACAACCACACCCGCACCCTCGCCGTCGGGGAGCACATCCGCAACTGCTGAAGGCCAGGATCCCGATGGGCCAACGAACGGTTCTGAATACAGTGACCGGATTAGCGGCGTCCTCCGCAATGCCGGCGTTCCCCTCGAGGGAGTAAAGATCACCGCCACCGGTAACGGCTATGAGGGCGAGACCCTGACCGCAGCGAACGGCTCCTGGTCCATCGGCGTTCCCGAACAGGGCGCGTTTGAAGTGGAGCTGGACGAATCCACGCTTCCGGACGGTGTTGCACTGGCTGAAAACCAGCAGAACCCGCGCACTGTCACCTTCGCCGGAACCTCGAACATCACCACGCTGTTCCTCCTCGGCGAAGGCATCGTCCTGCAGCAGGACAGCTTCCTTTCCACACTCACCGAGCGCGCCGTGGCAGGCCTGAGCTTCGGAATGCTCCTGGCACTGAGCGCCGTGGGACTGTCCCTCATCTTCGGCACCACCGGCCTGACCAACTTCTCCCACGGCGAGATGGTTACCCTGGGCGCGGTCCTGGCCTTCGGTTTCTCCGCACTGGGCCTCTCAGCCTGGCTGGCGCTGCCCCTCGCTGTCCTCGGCGGGGCGGCATTCGGCTACCTGCAGGACGGGGTGCTGTGGAAACCGCTGCGGCGGCGCGGCACCGGCCTGGTACCGATGATGATTGTCAGCATCGGTTTGGCGGTAGCCGTCCGCTACACCGTGCTCTTCTTCTTCGGCGGCGCCATGCAGCAGCTGCCCGGAGCGCAGAGCCCCACGCTCGAGTTCGGACCCATCTCCATCCCCCGGAACACCCTGATCTCCCTGTTTGTTTCGCTGGCAGTCATCCTGATCATCGCTGTGCTCCTGCTGCGCACCCGGATCGGCAAGGCTACCCGGGCCGTTGCGGACAACCCGTCCCTGGCCGCGGCATCCGGCATCGACGTGGACCGGGTGATCCGCCTGGTTTGGGTTACCGGCGGCGCCCTGGCCGCCATGGGCGGCATCCTCTGGGCCTACTACCGCCCCGGAGTTTCCTTCAACATGGGCCAGCAGATCCTGCTGCTGATCTTCGCCGGCGTGACCCTTGGTGGCCTCGGCACGGTCTTCGGCGCTCTGGTCGGCTCCGTCATTGTGGGGCTCTTCGTGGAAATCTCCACAATCTGGCTGGATGCGGACCTCAAGTATGTGGGTGCCCTGGTCATCATGATTCTTGTCCTCCTCGTCCGGCCGCAGGGAATCCTCGGCCGCCGCGAGCGCATAGGTTAGGGGCTTAGCAGCGATGGACTTTGCAAATATTTTTCTGGGGGCTCTCAACGAGATCATCAGCCCCACGACGGCTGCCTATGCTCTGGCAGCCCTTGGACTCGCGGTGCATTTCGGCTATACGGGGCTCCTGAACTTCGGGCAGGCCGGTTTCATGGCTGTGGGCGCCTACGGATTCGCTGTCCCTATCCTGTCCTTCAACGCCCCGCTGCCGGTTGCGGTGCTGATCGCGCTGGGGGCGTCCGCCGTTTTCGCCGTCATCCTGGGCATCCCCACTCTCCGCCTGCGCGCCGATTATCTGGCCATCGTGACGATCGCCGCCGCGGAAATCATCCGTTACATTGTCACCACCAACAGCATGACGGCGGTCACCGGGTCAGCCAACGGGCTGTCCGCCTTCACCGGAGATTTCTACGCCCTGAACCCCATTCCGCCGGGAAGCTACAACCTGGGACCGTTTGCCATGAATGAACGCGATGTGTGGGTCCGTATTGTCGCCTGGGCCCTGGTCATCGTTGCCTGCCTGCTGGTATGGATGCTGATCCGCAGCCCGTGGGGCCGCGTGGTGAAGGGCATCCGCGAGGATGAGAACGCCGTCCGGGCGCTGGGCAAAAACGTCTACGCGTACAAGATGCAGGCCCTGATCCTCGGCGGCCTGCTGGGCTCCATCGCAGGCATAGTCTTCACCCTCCCCCGTGACGCGGTCCAGCCGGCCAACTACGGCACCGAGCTGACCTTCTACCTCTACACCGCCCTGCTGCTGGGCGGTATGTCCACGGTGCTGGGTCCCGTGATCGGTGCCATGCTGTTCTGGGTCCTGCTGTCCCTGACCCAGGGCCTCCTCTACGGAGCGATCGAAGCCGGCTACATCACGTTCATTGACACTTCCCAGGCAGGGCAGGTCCGCTACATCCTTGTGGGTGTGACACTGATGCTGCTGATGATCTTCAGGCCCCAGGGCATCCTGGGTAATAAGAAGGAGCTGGCGTTCGCATGAGTTCCCAGGCAAACGAACCGCAGCGCGGGGAGCGTTCCGGCGGCGCGCACGCCGCTGAACCGGCAGACGGACCCGCGGCCAATGAATACATGACAGACAGCCGCCCCATCACCGAGGGCGCAGTGGAACCGGGGTGCCGCAAGCGTGATCCCATCCTGGTGGCACGCAACGTCACCCGGACCTACGGCGGAATCAATGCCGTGGACGTGGCGCACGTGGAGATTCCGCGGCACAAGATCACGGCCCTGATCGGCCCCAACGGCGCCGGCAAAACCACGCTGTTCAACCTGCTCACCGGGTTCGATACGCCGCAGTCCGGGGACTGGCAGTTTGAGGGCCGGGACCTGGCCGGGGTGTCCGCCTATAAAGTGGCCCGGCTGGGGATGGTGCGCACCTTCCAGCTGACCAAGGTCATGGGCAAGCTCACCGTAATTGAGAACATGCGTCTGGGCGCCTCGTCCCAGCCCGGCGAGTCGCTGTGGCGGGCATTCTTCCCGCCGCTGTGGCGCGGCCGTGAACGGGAGATCACCCGGCAGGCTGACGCCCTGCTGGCCAAATTCAAGCTGGATGCCAAACGCAGCGACTACGCCGCGTCCCTCTCCGGCGGCCAGCGGAAACTGCTGGAGATGGCGCGGGCCCTGATGGTCAACCCGAAACTGGTCATGCTGGACGAACCGATGGCCGGCGTAAACCCGGCGCTGACGCAGTCGCTGCTGGATCACATCAAGAACCTCAAGGCCGAGGGCATGACCGTTCTCTTTGTGGAACATGACATGCACATGGTCCGCCACATCGCCGACTGGGTCATCGTCATGGCGGAAGGCAAGGTGGTTGCCGAAGGTCCGCCGGATGTGGTCATGAAGGACCAGGCTGTCATCGACGCCTATCTGGGGGCACACCACGACGTGGATCTGGGCGATTCCGAGGGCTTTGAGAAGCTTGAGGCGGAGCTGGAACATGACCCCGAATCTTCGGTGGGAACCGAGCCTGACGGTGTTGTCGGCAGGCGTATTGACGAACGGAAGGGACAGGCATGAGCGCCGATGAGTTCGAGGGCGATTCCGTCGTCAAGGTGACCGATCTGGTGGCCGGTTACATCCCGGGCGTGAACATCCTCAACGGATGCAGCATAGAGGCCCGCCGCGGCGAGCTGATCGGGATTATCGGTCCCAACGGCGCCGGCAAATCGACCCTGCTCAAGGCCATGTTCGGGCTGGTCAAGGTGCATTCGGGAAATGTTGTGGTCCGCGGCCAGGACATCACCGGGCTGAAGGCCAACAAACTGGTCAGCCGCGGCGTTGGGTTCGTGCCGCAGAACAACAACGTGTTTCCGTCCCTGACCATTGAAGAGAACCTGCAGATGGGCCTGTTCCAGGCACCAAAACGCTTCGCCGAACGGTTTGATTTCGTCTCGACGCTGTTCCCGGAACTTCGTCAGCGGCGGGCCCAGCGCGCAGGCTCCCTCTCCGGCGGTGAACGCCAGATGGTGGCCATGGGCCGGGCACTGATGATGGAACCGGCAGTGCTGCTGCTGGATGAGCCGTCCGCCGGGTTGTCCCCCGTGAAGCAGGACGAAGCGTTTTTGCGGGTTCATGAGATCAACCGCGCCGGCGTTTCGGTGATCATGGTGGAACAGAACGCACGCCGGTGCCTGCAGATCTGCGACCGCGCCTACGTCCTGGACCAGGGCAAGGACGCCTATACGGGCACCGGCCGGGAGCTCATGAAGGATCCCAAGGTCATCCAGCTCTACCTCGGAACCCTCGCCGACACAGCCTGAGCCTGACACCGCCCGAGCCTGACGTCAGCGCTGCAGCCGCCAAAGGCAATCCCCCAAACCAAAAGCAACCCCCGCCGGTCCGACCGGCGGGGGTTGCCTTATGCGGTGCTGAAGAAGGGGGTTAGAGCTTGCCCTCTTCGGAACGGCTCGGCACCGGCTTGTTGTCGGCGTCGAACTGGTAGATACCGATGAACGCTTCGGTCGGGTCACCGTTCTCATCGAAGGTCACCGGTCCTGAGTAACCGTCGTAGTCGATGTCACCGCCCTCCCGCAGGATGGTGACGCAGCCTGCATAGTCGAAGCACTTCTCGCCGTCGGCGGAGACGCCCTGCAGCTCGGCTGCAATGGCGGTGCCCTCGGTGCTGCCTGCGGCCTCAGCGGCCAGTGCCGTCATGGTGACGGCGTCGTAGCTCTCACCGGCATAGGACCAGTCCTTCAGGGCCGGATCAATCTCCAGCAGGGATTCCTTGAAGTTGTCCGAGGCGAACGGGCCCGGGATGGTTCCCTGGGCGCCTTCGAGGGTTCCCGGGTCAAGATCCCCGCTGTAGTCCGAGGTGTTGCCGTCCACGAAAAACAGCTGCGCGGGGTCAATGCCCTTGGCAGTCAGGAGGGGAACAATGCTCGTAGCCTGCTGGAAGCTGATGACCACAATGGCGTCCGGATCAGTGGCAGCGACGGCGTCAACCTGGCTGCTGAACTGGGAGTCACCTTCGTTGAACATCTCTTCTGCGATGATCTGGCCGCCGGCGGACTCCACCGAGCTGCGGATATTGGTGGCCAGCCCGGTGCCGTAGGCATCGTTGAGGACAATCATGCCCACGGTCTGCGCGCCGCAGTTAATGATGTAGTTGCCGAGGGTGCGTCCCTGCAGGACGTCCGAGGGTGCGGTCCGCCAGTACAGTCCGTTGTCATCCCAGGTCGTGAAGTCAGGGGACGTGTTGGCCGGGGAGAACTGAATGACGCCGGCCCCGGTGATCTGTCCGATGACGGTCTTGGAAACCCCGGAGGACGCCGCACCGATGATCGCGCTCACGTCCTGGCTGAGCAGGTTCGTCACGGACTGGGTGGCAATGTCGGTCTGGGTATCGCCGGAGTCGCGGTGGATGATTTCCACCGGCTGGCCGAGGACGCCGCCTGCCGCGTTGATTTCCTCGACGGCGAGGTTGGTGCCCGCAATTTCCGGCGGGCCAAGGAACGCGAGCTCACCGGTGGTAGGCAGAAGGGTGCCGATTTTCAGTGGAGCGTCGGTAGTGACGGTGCTGGCGGGAACGGCTGATGGATCACCCTTCTCCCCCGGATCCGTCCCCTTGCCGCCTTCGTTTTCCGGGCAGGAAACGGCGCCGGCGGCGTCAGCGGAGGAGGACGACGGCGCTGCCGATTCATTCGATTCGGTCCCCGAGTCTCCCCCGCTGCAGCCGGAAGCAAACAGCGCAAAACCGAGCCCCAGCGCCGCGATCTTGGCCGCCCGGCTGTAACCTTCCAGGCCGGGGCGGCCCGTGGTGCGTAGTGCAGTCATAGATAATCTCCCAGATCGAAAGGCGGAGGCCTTTGATGCCGTTGTCAGGTGTTCCTGATCTAGGAGAAAAGCTAGTTGAATAATGAGTCAAAGATAAGAGTTTAGGGTTACGTCCTTGTAACACTCGTCACAGGGTGAGCCCCAACCACTTGCTTCTCGCAGGTCTCCCGGGTTAGAACGTGACCCCGCTGCGCAGCATGACATTGGCGAAGGGGGTGGCCTCCCCCGTCCGCACAATGAGCCGTGCGGACGGGAGGAGGGCCTTGAACTCTTCATGGCTGACTGTTTCGGGCTTCAGCCCTGCCGACACGAGCTGCTGCTCCACGCCGGTGCCTCCGGCTTCCTCCGCCATGAGCGCCCCTTCTACCTCGATGTCCTCGAGCAATGCAGCCAGCACCTGTTCAAAGGACGGGATGCCTTTGACCAGGGCCAGGTCGACGGCGGGCACACCGGCCGGGATGGGCAGGCCGCAGTCCGCCACCACCACCAGGTGTCCGTGGCCGAGGCCAGCGATGGCGGCGTTCAGGGGTGCGTTGAGGATGCCGGTTTTTTTCATGAGGCGAAATCAGCCACGTTCTCGGTGTTCACGGTGGTGACCGGAACGGGGATGGTGGCTTCCACGGTTTCGCCGTCAAGGAGCTGGGCCAGCACCTCGACTGAGCGCTTGCCCAGCTCAGCCGGCTGCTGGGCGATGGTGGCGGTGAGGGTCCCGTCCTGGATGGCCGCGAAGCCGCCCTCGGTGCCGTCGAAGCCCACCACGGAAACCTCGGTGCCTGCACGGTCACCCAGGGCCTGGATGGCACCCAGCGCCATTTCGTCGTTTTCAGCGAAGACGCCGGTCACGCCGGGGTTTGCCTGCAGCAGGTTGGTCGCAACGTTCAGGGCTTCGGCGCGGTCAAAGTTGGCCGTCTGCTGCGCTGCCACCTTGATGCCCGGGTAGGCCTTCAGTCCTTCAGCGAAGCCGGCTCCGCGGTCGCGGCTGGCCGAGGTTCCCGCTACGCCCTGCAGGATGATGATCTCGCCTTCACCGCCCATGGCCTTGGCCAGCTCTTCCGCTGCCTGGCGTCCGCCGGCCACGTTGTCGCTGGAGACCAGGGACTGCACTTCGGCACCGTTCACCGTGCGGTCCGCAGCAACAATCGGGGTTTCGTTGGCCAGCAGCGGGCTGATGGACGCCGCTGCCGCATCGGAGTCCACCGGGTTGATGATCACGCCGTCGGTACCGGACGTGGCAGCCGTAGCCAGCTGGTTGGTCTGGGTCGCCGAGTCATTCTGGGCATCCAGGACGTCAAGCTCAAGGCCGGCGGCTTCAGCCGCGGACTGCGCACCGTCGCGGAGCTCCACGAAGAACGGGTTGTTCAGCGTGGAGACGGCCAGGGTGATGTTGCCGCCCCCGGCGGAGGCGTCGTCGCCGCGGTTGCAGGCGGTGGCGGTCAGCAGCAGGCCCAGGGATACGGTCAGTGCCGCGGTCTTGCGGGCGGAGGAGAACTTCATTGTTGTTTCCTTTGGATGGGAGGGGACATGGATCCGGAGCAGGTTCAGCACCGGACCGCGGGGAGGTGGAACAGAGGGGTCAGTGGGTGGAGTTTTTGCGCCGCAGTGCGTCCGCGCCGACGGCCAGGGCAATCACGAGGCCAATGACCACCTGCTGCCAGAAGGAGGAGACGTTCAGCAGGTTCAGCCCGTTGCGGATGACCACCAGGACAAGCGCGCCGATGAGGGTTCCGCTGATCCGTCCGATGCCGCCGGCAAGGGAGGCACCGCCGATGACGACGGCGGCAATGGCGTCCAGCTCATAGCCCGAGGCGGCCTGGGGCTGGGCCGAATCGAGGCGCCCGGAGAGCAGGAGGCCGGCCAGTGCGGCAAAGAGCCCGGACAGTGCGAAGACGGTCACCAGGACGCGGCGCACTGGGATACCGGAGAGGCGTGCCGCTTCGGTGTTGCCGCCGACGGCGTACATGTAGCGGCCAATCACGGTGTAGTTCAGGATCAGGGCGGCTGCTATGCCGGCAAGGATCAGGACCACGATGGGCATGGGGATTGGTCCCACGTTGCCGCCCAGGAAGGAAACCTCGTCCGCGGTGGGAATCGGCCGGCCGTCGGAGAGGACCAGCGTCAGCCCGCGGGCGATGCTCAGCATGGCCAGGGTGGCGATGAACGAGGGCAGCCGGCCGTAGGCCACGGCAAAGCCGCTTACCGCGCCGCTCAGGGCGCCGATCAGCAGGCCGCCCACCAGCGCCACCCAGCCCGGCAGGTTGCCCTGCGTGAACATCCAGGCCGATCCCATGGCGGACAGTGCGGCCACCGAGCCGACGGAAAGGTCGATTCCGGCAGCCACGATCACGAACGTCATGCCGAAGGCCAGCACCGCGATCACGGAGGCCTGGATGCCGATGTTCAGGAGGTTCGGGCCTGTCAGGAAGTCCGGGGTGGCGATGAAGAGCGCCAGCCCCAGGACAACGAGTCCCACCAGGGCCCCGTTGTCCGCAAGAAACTTCCTGACCCGTGCACCTTTGGTCGGTGCCTGCTTCCGCACACCCGTTTCCGGTGTCTGCACCGCTGCCTTGTTCATGATCCGTCCTTCATCAGTTCGTCTTCCAGGTCACGCTGTACATCCCGCACCGCCAGCGACATCACGGCGTCCTGGGTGGCCCCGTCCGCGTCGAGTTCGCCGGCAATGTGCCCGCCGCTCATCACCAGGATCCGGTCGCTCATGCCCAGGACCTCAGGGAGTTCGCTGGACACCATGACAACGGCGCCGCCTGCTGCGGTGATGGCATTGATCAGCTCGTAGATTTCAACTTTGGCGCCCACATCCACGCCGCGGGTGGGCTCATCCAGCAGCAGCACGGTGGACTCGGCGACGATCCAGCGGCCAAACACCGCTTTCTGCTGGTTGCCGCCCGAGAGTGAGCCCACCGGCTGATCCAGGTTGTGCATGCGGATCTGCAGCCGATCCGCAACGTCCTGTGCACGACGGCGCTGGCCGGCGAAGTCCACCACTCCCGCTTTGGCGGTGGAAGCCAGGGTGGCGTAGCCGATGTTGTCATTGACTGCTGCGCCGAGCACCAGGCCCTGGACTTTGCGGTCCTCGGGCACGTGTCCGATGCCGGCGCGGATTGCGGCGCCAATGTCACCCTTGGGCAGCACGGAGCCGCGGACCTTTACGGTGCCGGAGGCGTAGGAGTCAGCTCCGGCAATGGCACGCACCACCTCGGTGCGTCCCGCTCCCATCAGGCCGGCCAGCGAGACAACCTCGCCGGCACGGACCGAGAAGGAGACGTCATTGATCAGTCCCCTGGTGGAAAGGCCCTCCACCTCGAGCAGGGTCTGCTGCGGGCCGCCGTAATCGCGGCGGCGCGGGAACTGCTGGCTGATCTCGCGGCCCACCATGAGGCGCACCAGCTCGTCTTCAGGGGTGTCGGCAGGCACTTCGGCAATGAACTTACCGTCGCGCAGCACCGAAACGGAGTCCCCGATGGCGGCGATTTCGTCCAGGTGGTGGGAGATGAAAACCATGCCCACTCCCTTGCGGCGCAGGTCTTCGACCACCTCGAAAAGCGAGGCAATTTCACGGTTGGTCAGTGCCGCCGTCGGCTCGTCCAAAATGAGCATCCGGGCGTTCAGGCTCAGTGCCTTGGCAATTTCCACCAGCTGCTGGCGGGCGATGCCCAGCTCCCCCACCGGCTGGTCGAGGTCTACGTCCAGGCCGATCAGGTTCAGCGCGGCGCGTGCCCGGGACTTCATGGCGCGGCGGTCCACGAGCCCGAATTTGCGCGGCATCCGTCCCAGGCAGATGTTCTCCGCCACGGACATGGAGCCCACAAGGTTGAGTTCCTGGTGAATGGTGGCAATGCCGAGGGCTTCAGCGGCGTTGGTGTCCGGCAGCGTCACCGGTTTGCCGTCAACGAGGATCCGTCCGCCGTCGGGCTGGTAGACACCGGACATCATTTTGATCAGGGTGGATTTGCCGGCACCGTTTTCACCCAGGAGCACCTGGACCTTGCCCGGACGCACATGGACCGTGACGCCGTCGATCACCGTCACCGGCCCAAAGGACTTGCTGACGCCCTCCAGCGTCAGGATGGAATTCTCGCTCATTCTGGGCTTCCTTCTGAAAGGCTCGGAGTCGAGCCGCGGATGATGAGCCTGCTGGGGAGCACCACGGACTGGGGTGATTCCCCGGCGATTTCCGCGATCAGCAGGTCAACGGCCAGACGCCCCATGGCGTGGACGTCGTGGGCTATGACCGTCAGCGCCGGGTTGACCAGCGTGAAGGCTTCAATGTCGTCGTAGGCCACAAAGGCAAGGTCACTGCCGATGGAGAGCGCGCGTTCGTTGCAGACTCCCACGGCTCCAATGCTCATCAGGCTGTCCGCTGCCAGCAGGGCGGCAGGCGGATTCTCCAGGTCCAGGAGGAAGCGCGCTCCGGCTGCGCCGCTGGCGGCCTGGAAATCACCGAAGTACACCAGATCGGCGTCCTGGTCGCTTCCGGTTTCGACGACGGCGGCGCGGAAGGCTTCCAGCCGCTCGCGGCCGGTGGAAGTTGCCTGGGGGCCCGCGATGTAACCGATCCGGGTGTGGCCGAGTCCGGCCAGGTGGCGGACGGCATCGGTGATTCCGCCGGCATTGTCCGCGGTAACGGTGGGGACCCCGGCGCCTTCGATGACGCGGTCCACAAACACTGTGGGCACCTCACCGGCGAGGAGGCCGGACAGGTCCCGGGCTTCACCCTGCGGAGCCGCGATCAGGCCGTCCACGCGCTGCGAGAGCATCACGTCCACGTAGCTGTCCTGCTGCTCCTGGCTTTCGTTGGCGTTGCCGAAAAGGGTGAGGTAGCCAAACTCGCGGGCGCGCTGCTCGACGGCGTGGGCCAGATCGGCAAAGAAGGGGTTGCGGACATCGGGCAGCAGCAGGCCGATGGTCTGGGTGCTGGTTTTGCGCAGGGACCGCGCCTGGGCGTTCGGGCGGAAGCCCAGTTCTTCGGCTGCCGTGCGGACGGCCTGGCGGGCTTCCTCGGAGGTCGCAGAGTGACCCGAGAGGACGCGGGAAGCAGTTGCCGCGGAGACGCCGGCCTTCTCTGCCACGTCCTTGATCGTCGTTGACCGCACACTGCTCCCTACACCGTTGTGGAATCGATTCCATGGAATCGATTCCAACTATGAGGCAGACCCCGGTGTGGTGTCAAACACGATTAGGGAGGGTACTGATTGTCAGCGGGCTCAGTTACGCCCCCGCAGAGCCTCACCGGGCAGCTTCGCGGACGGCGGGCCCGCGCCGCGGCAACCGGTATAAGGGCGGCAAAAGGGCGGTAAAAGGGCAGGTCAGACCGGAATGACGTCCCAATCCGGGGCGCCGTCCCAGCGCACATAGAGATCCTTGGGCAACGGCACTCCCCCGCGGTGGTACATGTGGAACTCCACCGCTTCGTTCTCGGCGAGGTTCATGCCGGCCGGGAGGTTCTTGGTGCTGACGCCCACCCGCGAACCGTCCACCACCACGTTCTCCAGGGTGTGTCCGCTGACGTTGCGCAGCAGGTAAGTGTCTTCGGCCGGGTTTTCGAGTCTCAGGGCGTTGCTCATGACGGCTCCCAATGGTGGGTGGAGGACGGGCCGCACAGCCGCGGAGGTTAGCGCGGGTCACCGCAGGGACAGGTATGCCTGTCGGACCATGCTACTGACGGACAGACCCGCCCCGGAACCCCCGGGGTGCCTGACGCGCGGGCCAGGGGCAAGCTGCCCGTTAGCCTGCGGCACCCATCCCGGAGACGTCCGGTGCCGAATATCCCACATGATCGAGCAGTACGGCAGCAGTCAGAGTGAACCCCCGCTCCGGGAGTGGTCCGGCACCTACGGCGGATTCTATCTGCTCCCGGAAGACGCCTGGGGCGTGTCCGTGGCGGCAGACGGCAGTCCGCACGCCAGATGCTGCTCCTGCAGCTGGGAACACGATGCCGGTACGGAGGAAGAGGCGGTGCGCATGATCACGGCACATCTGCGGGTGTCACATCCCGATGAGACGGGCGTGGTCAATCCCCGGGGCCGCACCCAGGAACCTGCCTAGACACTTCGGTACCCCAGGTCGGACTCGAACCGACAACACGCAGATTTTAAGTCTGTTGCCTCTGCCATTGGGCTACTGGGGCTGAAGCAAAGAGCTTCTGCTCAAGCCTACTGGATGGACGCTGAACCCCGGAAACAAAGGCGGCGGCCCCTCCTGCAGGAGGAACCGCCGCCGTTCGCATGACTGGAAGGCCTACTTAGCGGCCGTTTCCTTCTTCTTGGGCGGCGTGGCAGCCGCCTTGAAGGTTGCACGCGGGTTCTTCAGGTTCCGCAGATCCGTCAGGTCGCGGCGGAACGCGACGTTCAGGATCCAGCCCGAGATGACGCGGGCCTTGCGCTCGAACATGGGCATGGCCATGCCGTGGTAGCCGCGGTGTGCCAGCCAGGCCGGGAAGCCCTTCATGCCGAAGCCCATGATGTTGGCAACGCCCTTGAACTGGCCCAGGCCGGCAACCGCGCCGAGGCTCTTGTGGTTGTACTCTTCAACGCTGCCCTCGCCGTAGCGTGCGGCTACGATGTTCTTGGCCAGCAGCTTGGCCTGGCGCACTGCGTGCTGGGCGTTCGGAACGCAGAAGCCGCCCACGCCGCCGCCGGAGAGGTCCGGAACGGCGGAGACGTCGCCGGCGGCCCAGGCACCCTCAAGGGGGCCGTCGTCGCCGGTGATACGCAGTTCAGCGTTGGCACGGACGCGGCCGCGCTCGTCAATCGGGAAGTCCGTGGCGCGGACCATGGGGTTGGCCTGCACGCCGGCGGTCCAGATCAGGGTGTCCGTGCCGAACTCGCCGGCCGGGGACTTGTCCGCCATGTTGATGAGCTTCAGGACGCCGCCCTCAGCCGATGCCAGCGAGGTGTTCAGCAGCACCTCGATGCCGCGCTCGCGCATGCTGGAGACAACCCACTCGGCCTGGTCGGGCTTGACCTCGGGCATAACCCGGCCCATGGCTTCGATGAGGACGAAGCGGAGGTCTTCACGCTTCAGCCGGTCATTGAGGCGTGCGGCGTCGCGCGCCATGTCCTCAATTTCGGTGAGGGTTTCGATGCCGGCAAAGCCGCCGCCGACGACGACGAAGGTCAGGGCGCGCTCGCGCTCCGGACCGGCGGGCATCAGCGAAGCGGTTTCGATGCGCTCCAGCACGTGGTTGCGGGTGGCCACGGCTTCTTCAATGCTCTTCATGCCAATGCCGGCCTCGGCAAGGCCCGGGATCGGGAAGGTGCGGGTGATCGAGCCTGCGGCCAGGACAACGTCCTCGTAGGGAAGCTCGAAGGGCTCTCCGCCGTCTGACGGTTCAACCGTAGCCGTGCGGGCGGCGTGGTTGATGGACACAACCTTGCCGGTGATCAGCTCAGTGTTCTTCAGGTGCATGCGGTGGGATACGACGGCGTCACGCGCTTCGATCGTGCCTGCGGCAACCTCGGGAAGGAACGGCTGGTAAGTCATGTAGGGCAGCGGGTCCACGACGGTGACGATGCCGCCCTCAGCCTTGACCTTGTTCTGGAGGTTCTTCGCCACGTAGAGCCCTACGTAGCCACCGCCAACCACCAAGACGCGGGGACGGTCTGAAAACTGGGTTTTAGATGCCATACCCCCATGCTACCCCTTGTTTGTGAAAACCTTCACGAGAGTTTCGGGGGCTCAAAATCGCCGGTGTCCCCGTCCTCCGGAGCTGGCCATTCCGCTTCCCGCCGGCGTGCCCGGACAACGGCCGCAGTGCCTGCCGCTGCCACGGCCAGCGTCAGTCCGGAGAAGCCCAGGACAAGCGCTCCGGGCAGCAAATCGGGCTCCGTTCCGGGCGGCAGGGCCGCCGGGACGGTGGGCTCGGGCAGGTTCGGTGCCGTCGGTTCCACGGCCACAGGAGCGTCCGTTGCCGGAGCCGTGGAAGTGTCCCGGCGATGGATGCGGATCCAGTCGGCAATGTTGCCCAGCGGGTTGGCGGTTACCGGCGGAACATCGGAGGTCAGCGCCGCTTCCGCGTCCAGGATTCCGTAGCCGTACAGGGTGTCCTGTCCCGGAGCACCGGCGTCGCGTGCTGTGCTGATGATGCGGTTGATGACCTCCGCTGCGCTCAGGTTGGGATAGGCGGAACGGATCAGGGCAGCGGTACCGGCCACCAGCGGCGCTGCACCGGAGGTTCCGTTCCAGTCCGCATACCGGGCCGGCCCGCCGGGCAGGCCGCCCACCAGGTTCTCCGCCGGGGCCGCAACGCCAATGCTGATTCCCTCGGAGGATGAGTCCAGGCTTGCCTGGCCGTTGCGGTCCAAACCGGCCACCGTCAGCACCCCGGGGATGGTGGCGGGAGCTCCCACCTGGACTATCCCTATGCCGCGGTTACCGGCGGCCACCACCACCACCACGTCCTGCTGCTCGGCGTAGAGGAAGGCGTCGTCCCAGCTTTCCGGCCAGGAGGGGGAGCTGCTGCCCAGGGACATGTTGATGACTTTGGCGCCGTTGTCCACGGACCACCGGATGGCCGCCGGGATCTGGTCCTCAATGGGAATGCCGGCCGGGTTGTCCGGCCCGATCCAGGCCGACACGGCGAGCAGTTCCGCCTTGGGTGCTACGCCGATGATGCCCTCGGAGTTCTTCTTTTCCTTGGCGGGCGCCGGTTCCTTCTCCTCATCCTTATTCCCGCCCTTCGTGGGCGAGGGGGTTGGAGAAGGCACTGCCGGCTCATGGCCCCGTCCGGCGAGCAGCGTTGCCACCAGGGTCCCGTGCGAGGGATTGGCGCCGAGCCCGCTGCTTCCGTCCGGGCTGCCGGCACCGGAGACGTCGGTTCCCCCGGTGACTGCGCCCACGAGGTCCGGGTGGGCGGGATCAATTCCGGTGTCGATGACCGCCACCTTCACGCCCTCGCCCTGGCTCACGGCCCAGGCTTTGTCGAAGCCGTAGTCCGACAGCCAGTACTGCTTGTCCCGCCAATCGTCGGCAGCGGCCGGGGCAGCCGGAAGGAGGGTGAGCACCAGCAGCACTGCTGCCAGGATTCCGCCCCGCCCCCTTCGCTGCCGCCGTGCGGAAACCGCCGACGCCGGGGTCACCGTGCGGCGCTCAGTGCTATGCCGTCCAGGATGTCGTGCTCACTGGTGATCGCCGAGGAGACCCTGCCGTCCGTCAGTTCCGACACGCGGTCCACGATGGTCTGCCAGATCAGTGCGCCGGCACCGATGACGTCCACCCGGCCCGGATGCATGTACGGCAGCGCCGCCCGCTCATCGCGGTCCATGTGCAGCAGCTCGGCGGCGGCCTGGTCGATGCGGGAAATGTCCAGTTCCGTCCCGTGGATGGCCTCGGCGGAGTACTCCGGCAGGCTCAGGGCGTGCGCCGTCACCGTGGTGATGGTGCCGGCAACTCCCACCAGCCGGTCGGCCTCGGCCAGCGGAACCGTGGAGAGCACCCTGGCAATCATGTCCAGGACATCTCCGCGCGCCAGGGCAATCTGGGCTTCGGTGGGCGGATTGGAGGTGAGATGGCGTTCGGTGAACCGCACGCAGCCCATATCGGTGCTCTTGGCCGCCAGTACGGTGTCCGAAGTGCCGAGGACGAACTCGGTGCTGCCGCCGCCGAGGTCCACCACCAGTGTTTTGGCGCCGTTGTCCGAGCCCAGGACGCTGGTGGCTCCGGCGAAGGACAGGGCCGCCTCCTCGTCTCCGCTGATGACCTCGGGCTCCACACCCAGGCGCTCACGGATCCCCGCTGTGAATTCCGCGCGGTTCTCCGCGTCGCGGCTCGCGGAGGTGGCCACGAACCGGATGTGTTCAGCTCCGTGCTCGCGGATGAGGGCAGCGTATTCGTCCGCTGCCTCGAAGGTGCGCTGCAGTGCCTCAGGCGCCAGCCGGCCGGTGGCGTCCACGCCCTGTCCCAGCCGGTTCACCCGCATCAGGCGGACGACGTCGGTCAGCTTTGTTGCGCCGCCGTCCCGGGTCACGTCGGCGATCAGCAGGCGGATGGAATTGGTTCCGCAGTCAACAGCGGCAACCCTGGTGGCCTGGCGGCGCGCGGCACGCTTGGCATCCAGTTCCTCCGGAGACAGGCCCTGGGTTTTGGTGTGCCGGCTCAGGTCACGGCTGGGCGCCGCACCCGTGGTGTCCCATGCGCCCTCACAGTAGCAGCGGTCCGCAGTCCACCATTCGGAGATGCGCTCCAGGGCTTCGTCGCCCAGCGGGTTCACCCCGGGACCGGCGGCCAGCGAGTGGCCCACCAGCACATGCAGGCACTTCACCCGGGTGGGCATCCCGCCGGCGGAGACGCCGTCGATCTCGGGAACAGGACCCACACCGGTGCGGGCACCAATCTCATTGCGGACCTGGAGATACGCCTCATGCGCTTCCCGGTAGCGGGCGGCAAGCTCCGTATCCTGCTCCAGCCGCTCGGTCATTTCGGTCATGAGACCGGCGGCTTCAAGCCGGGAAACGGCCGCGGTGATCACCGGATGCGTCAAGTAGTAGGTGGTCGGGAAAGGAATGCCGTTGCTCAGGCGCGGAGCCGTGGTGGCAACAAGGGGATTCCCGCAGACACAGCGGGCACCGATCTCGACGACGTCGCGTGCCGGCCTGCCGAGCTGCCGGCTCAGTGTCTCCAAGTCTTCGGAGGTGGGGGTGAGCTGCTCCTGGGTCATGCCGGAGGTTCCTTCCTGGGGGCCTGGGACGGCCCGGGTTATTGATAACTGCGCTGCTTCTAAGATTACTGTGCGCAGGAAGCCGCGGCGTCCGGGGCCGCCGCAGGGGCTGCACGTTTAGGCGGCGTTGGCGGCCCTCTTGACGGAGTCCCACAGCGCATCAACCCACTGCAGGTCCTCTTCCTCTTCCTGGGCTTCCTGCTCCGCCTCCTCCACCCCGTCCTCACCCTTGACCAGGTACCGGGTCTCCCCCGGCATGACCAGGAAAATCCGTTCCCGGGCCTGCTGCTTGATGTAGTTGGGGTCCTCCCAGCGCTGGAGCTCTGTTTCCAGGGCGCCGGAGGTTTCCTTCTGCTGGGCAATCTCCGCTTCCAGGGCTGCGATGTCCGAGCGCTGGTGCAGGTAGGTGTTCACCGAAGGCGCCAGCAGGACCATGACCACCAGGGTGACCATGGCCAGGACCAGCAGCCGGCCGGAGAAGGCCTTCGCCGGAACGGGACGCAGCTCATCCGATGACTCCGCAGGCGATGCTGCTGCGCCGGTGTCTTCGGACAGAATCCGGGAACGCCGCCGCAGCCGGCCGGCAGCGGCAGCGGCCTTGCCCGGCGCTCCTGCGTCCTCGGGGGATCCTGCGCTGTCCGGGCCGGAAGGCTTGGCGGCCTTGGCCCGGGACCTGGTTTTGGGGGGTGCTGTCTTTTTTGCCGCCGGATCTTCCCGTGCCGGATCAGACGTTCCCTCCACCGGTTTTGTGGCGCTGATGGTGTCCGGCTCCGCCGCCTCGTTTCGCTTCCGGGCCGGCTTTTGCGCACTTCGGCCGGTGCGCCCCTCGGTGCTGGAGCCGTCCCCGCCGGATGCCTTGGGGACTTTTGGACGTCGGGTGGGCATGGAACTCCTTGATAAAACGGACTGGCCCGAGGCGCAGCATTCAGTGACGGGGGCTTAAACACAACTGGCGGGCACCCTCGTTAACGAGGGTACCCACCAGCAGCCGGCTTACTCGGCCGTGAAACGCGGGAACGCGCTGCGTCCTGCGTAACGGGCGGCGTCGTCGAGCTCCTCTTCGATGCGCAGCAGCTGGTTGTACTTGGCTACGCGCTCGGAACGGGCGGGGGCACCGGTCTTGATCTGGCCTGCGTTGGTGGCCACGCAGATGTCAGCGATGGTGGTGTCCTCGGTTTCGCCGGACCGGTGCGAGGTGATGGTGGTGTACCCGGCACGCTGTGCCATGGTGATGGCGTCCAGGGTTTCGGAGAGTGTACCGATCTGGTTGACCTTGACCAGCAGGGAGTTGGCGGCGTTCTGCTTGATGCCGGTCTCCAGGCGGGTGGGATTGGTGACGAACAGGTCATCTCCCACGAGCTGGACCTTGTCGCCAAGGCGTGCAGTCAGAGCTGTCCAGCCGTCCCAGTCATTTTCGTCCAGCGGGTCCTCAATGGAAACCAGCGGGTAGTCGCGGACCAGTTCCTCGTAGTACGCGGACATTTCCTCGGCGCTGCGGTTCTGGCCTTCGAAGACGTAGGCGCCGTCCTTGAAGAACTCGGAGGAGGCAACGTCCAGCGCCAGGGCGATGTCCGTTCCCGGGGTGTAGCCGGCGCGGGTGATGGCCTCGAGGATCAGGTCCAGGGCTGCACGGTTGGACGGCAGGTTCGGAGCGAAGCCGCCTTCGTCGCCAAGGCCGGTGGAGAGGTTCTTCTCCTTCAGTACGGACTTGAGGTTGTGGTAGACCTCAACACCCCAGCGCAGGCCCTCGGAGTAGGTCTGTGCGCCCAGGGGAACAATCATGAATTCCTGGATGTCGACGTCGGAATCCGCGTGCGAGCCGCCGTTGAGGATGTTCATCAGCGGCACGGGCAGGATGTGCGCGTTGGGTCCGCCGAGGTAGCGGTACAGCGGCAGGGCTGCGGATTCGGCTGCGGCGCGGGCCACGGCCAGGGAAACGCCGAGAATGGCGTTGGCGCCCAGGCCGGACTTGTTCTCGGTGCCGTCCAGGTCGATCATGGCCTGGTCGATGGCGCGCTGGTCGGCGGCGTCGAAGCCCAGCAGTGCCGGCTGGATCTGCTCGATGACCGCTTCAACGGCCTGCAGGACTCCCTTGCCCTGGTAGCGGGTCTTTTCGCCGTCACGGCGCTCATTGGCTTCGAAAGCTCCGGTGGATGCGCCGGAGGGAACCGCTGCGCGGCCAAACGTGTCATCATCCAGCAGAACCTCTACCTCAACGGTGGGGTTTCCGCGGGAATCCAGGATTTCGCGGGCGTGAATGGCATCAATGATTGCCATGGGAATGCTCCTGTTCGTTGGAACGCTAGGGGTAACTTGAGCCCGGCCTATGAAAAGGGCCACGCTGTCTGCTTCCAGCCTAGTTGAAATGGGCGCGGTAGTAAGGCCCCGGGCCGCCAAACCGACTTATATCCGGTCGCACACGGACCGGTGTTTCCGATCGTGAGCCCCCTGCTGACCCGTGGAGCGGCCGGTCAGCCGGTGAAGCGGCGGACTGCGGCCCGCAGCGCTGCTTCCGCGTCCAGCCCCTGCGCCTGTGCCTGGCGCACGACATCGAACAGGTGCTCGCCCAGCTCGTCGGAGTCCTGCCACACGCGCTCCGGTGCTGCGGCCGGAGCCACGGGCCAAACCTCCCGCCCGGCACGGCGGGCACGGTCCAGGGTTTTGGCCGCCAGCAGGAGTGCCGGCAATCCCGCCGGAATGCCGTCAAACGGGGAGCTGCGGCCGGGTTTCTCGCGTTTTTTGGCCTCGTCCCAGGCACGCTCAATGTCTGCGGGGTCGTCGGTGGTTTCCGTTCGGACGGAGCCGTCGGAGGCAAAAACGTGCGGATTGCGGCGGATCATTTTCGCAGTCAGAGAATCCACCACGTCACCGATGCCGAAGTGACCGGATTCTTCCTGCAGGCGGGCATGCAGCAGAACCTGGAACAGTACGTCGCCCAGCTCGCCGGCGAGCTCCCCGGCATCCTGCGGTCCGGTGTGCCCTGCTTCCACCGCCTCGACAACCTCGTAGGCTTCTTCGACAAGGTATTCCAGCAGGGATTCGTGCGTCAGTGCTGCCGTCCAGGGACAGCGTTCACGCAGGACGGCGATGATCCCGGCCAGGCGGGTGAACCGCCGGCCCAGGTCACCGCCGTCGCTGTTTGGTGCTGAATCAGCCACGGGCCCGGTTGAAGCCTTCCGTCACATAGGCGGCCAGCGCGTCACGTTCCTCCAGCGGAAGGAAGGCGGCGTCCACGGCGTTCATGGTGAGTTCCAGGATGTCGTCCAGGTCATAGGCAAAGGCTTCGGCCAGCAGCTCGAACTCGCCGGTCAGCGTGACACCGCTCATCAGGCGGTTGTCGGTGTTCACCGTCACCTGGAAACCCGTCTGGTACAGCAGGTCGACCGGGTGGGATTCGATGTCCCCGCCAAAGGAGGCAATGGCACCGGTCTGCAGGTTGGAAGAGGGGCAGATCTCCAGCGGGATGCCGCGGTCCCGAACCCAGCCGGCCACCTGACCAATGGTCACCATGCCCACAGCGGTGTCATCCCCGAGGCTGTCCGCGGCGCTCCCGGCGTCGTCGGCCTCTTCGTCGAAGTCCACTTCGATGTCCTCGGCGATCCGCACACCGTGTCCCAGGCGCAGCGCGCGCCCGTGCACGAGGGCGTCCCTGATGCTGTCCACGCCTGCGGCTTCGCCGGCATGCACAGTGACCGGGAACTGCTGTTCCGCCAGGTAAGTGAAAGCGTCAGCGAAGCGGGAGGCCGGGAAGCCGTCCTCCGCCCCGGCAATGTCAAAGCCCACGGCTCCGTTGTGGCGGTGCCGCACGGCCAGTTCGGCGATTTCCATGCCGCGGTCGCCGTGGCGCATGGCGGTGATGAGCTGGCCAACCTGAATCAGGCGCCCCTGCTCTTCCACCGCGTCCACTCCCGCGTCCAGACCGTCCTGGACGGCTTCGACGGCTTCGTCAAGGCTCAGCCCGCCCTTGAGGTGCTGCTCCGGTGCCCAGCGGATTTCAGCGTAGATCACGCCGTCGTCGGCGAGGTCCTCCACGAATTCGCGGGCCACCCGCGCCAGGCCCTCACGGGTCTGCATCACGGCAATCGTGTGGTCAAAGGTTTCCAGGTACCGGACCAGGGAGCCGGAGTCCGCAGACTCGCGGAACCACTCCCCCAGTGCCACCGGATCGGTGGAGGGCAGCTCGTGTCCGGCCTGGCCGGCCAGCTCGATGATCGTGGCGGGACGCAGTCCGCCGTCAAGATGGTCATGCAGCGAAACCTTGGGCAGGCTGCGGATGTCGAGGGCAGGGTCAGCGGCGGCAAGAAGAATAGGCTCAGTCACGGTTCCAACTCTACGTGAGCTGCAGCACGGTTCGGGGCGGGCCGGGCTCAGGGTGTTTCGGTGCGGTTTTCAAGGTCCTGTTTGGTGTCACGGTCCTGTTTGGTGTCACGGACAGGCCTGGGTGTTCCTGCCTGGGCTGCCTTCGCCGCTTCGACGCGCAAACGGGCCGCATCCCGGTTGGTCTGCAACGGGGTGGGTCCGCGGAGTTTGGTGATAATCCGGTCGATGATCAGGCCCAGGACCATGGCCACAGCAATGGCCACCACGACCCCCAGCAAATGGTTGTCCTTGAACCAGGTCCCGGCCACTGCCCCCACCGCAACGCTGTAGGCCGCCCACAGCACCGCGGACATGGCGGTCAGGCCCACAAAGACCCGCCGCGGGAAACCTGTTGCTCCGGCGGTCAGGTTTACCACCACACGGCCGATGGGAATGAAACGCGCCACCAGGATCAGGGAGACGGCACGCTTGTCCAGCTCCTTGCGGGCCCAGACGAATCCGCGCTGCATCCGCGGACCCCGCATCCAGAGGAACCGGTCAATGCCGATCCCCCTCCCCATCAGGTACGCCAGGTTGTCGCCCAGGAAGGCGCCGCCCGCGGCCGCGGCCATCAGCAGCCAGGGATTGGGGCCGGCGCCGGTGGCCACCAGCGCGGCCAGTCCCACCACAATGGATTCGCTCGGCACGGGCGGAAAGAACCCGTCTATCAGGCAGAAGGAAAACAGCACCAGATAGACCCACCAGGCGTCGGCAGAGGTCAGGATGAAATTGTTAATACTGTCCATTGCGGCGCTCAGCACGGGCAGGCTGCTCTCCTCGGAATCGGTCTCTGGTACCTACAACGATGCCATCACTGCATTCGTCCCCGCCAACCCCGGAGCCTGCCGGACAGGGCGGGGCGGCGGCGAACACCGGGGTCAGCTGATGCGGTCGATGATCAGCTTCTGCGCCGGGCTGGATCCTTCAGCGCCAATGACGACGGCGTCAGCCAGGGCTTCCTTTGCGCGCTCGAATTTCTCCGGTGTATCCGTCAGCAGGGTCATGAGCGGCTGGCCGGCACGGACCAGGGCGCCGGGCTTGGCGTGCATGCGGACACCGGCGCCGGCCTGGACGGCGTCTTCCTTCCGCGCCCGTCCTGCTCCGAGCCGCCATGCGGCCACCCCGACGGACAGGGCATCCAGTTCCAGCAGCACACCGTCAGCGGGCGCATAGATGGTCTCGGATTCGTGTGCCTGCGGCAGTTCCGCGTCGGGATCGCCGCCCTGGGCGGAGATCATCCGCCGCCACACATCCATCGCACGGCCGTCCCGCAGCGCCGCTGCCGGGTCGGCGTCGGGCAGTCCGGCGGCAGCCAGCATTTCCTCCGCCAGCCGGACAGTCAGTTCCACCACGTCCTCCGGGCCGCCGCCGGCCAGGACGTCAACGGATTCCTGCACCTCAATGGCGTTTCCGGCGGTGAGGCCCAGCGGCGTGGCCATGTTGGTCAGCAGTGCCACCGTATTGACGCCTGCGTCCTTTCCGAGCGCCACCATGGTTTCGGCCAGCTCGCGGGCGTTCGCTTCGTCCTTCATGAACGCTCCGGAGCCCACCTTCACGTCCAGGATGAGCGAGCCGGTGCCTTCAGCGATCTTCTTGCTCATGATCGAAGAAGCAATCAGCGGGATGGCCTCCACCGTGCCGGTGACGTCTCGCAGGGAGTAGAGCTTTTTGTCCGCCGGGGCCAGGCCTGCGCCCGCAGCGCAGATGACGGCTCCGACGTCGGCGAGCTGGGCCATCATTTCGTCGTTGCTCAGTGCCGCACGCCAGCCGGGAATGGCTTCGAGCTTGTCCAGGGTCCCGCCGGTGTGGCCCAGCCCGCGCCCGGAGAGCTGCGGAACGGCGACGCCGAAGACGGCAACCAGGGGTGCCAGCGGCAGGGTGATCTTGTCCCCCACACCGCCGGTGGAATGCTTGTCCGTGGTCGGCTTCCCCAGGGAGGAAAAGTCCATCCGCTCTCCGGAGGCAATCATGGCTGCGGTCCACCGGGAGATTTCGGAGCGCGTCATGCCGTTGAGCAGGATGGCCATGTTCAGCGCGGCCATCTGCTCATCGGCGATGGCCCCGCGGGTGTAGGCATCGATGGTCCAGTCAATCTGTTCCGGTGACAGAACACCCCGGTCCCGCTTGATTCCAATAATGTCTACGGCGTCAAACTTCTCAGCACTCATGGTGGTTATCCTTCCAGATGTTCGGGGCCGAAGGCGTCAGGCAGGACCTGGTCCATAGTCCTGATTCCGCTGACGGTCAGCAGCTGCATGCCGGGTGCCCGGAATTCATACAGCAGCTGCCGGCACCGGCCGCAGGGCATCAGGATTTCTCCGGCGCCGTCCACGCAGACGAACGCCGCCAGGCGTCCTCCGCCGGTCATGTGCAGGGAGCTGACGAGCGCACATTCGGCGCAGAGGGTCAGGCCGTAGGAGGCGTTTTCCACGTTGCAGCCGGAGATGACCCGGCCGTCGTCAGTGAGGGCAGCTGCACCCACCGGGTACTTCGAATACGGAACATAGGCGTGTGCCAGGGCGGCACGGGCTGTGTCCGTGAGGGCGGCCCAGTCCACCGGTGCGGCAGTTTCAGTGTTGTCAGTCATTGTTCCCTCGCTGTAAGCAGTTGCGCCGGGTGAGGCCGGCAGTCTTTGGCGGGCGGGCGTCGTCGTCCTGTCCCCTCGGACCGGACGAAACGCTCAGATGCGGAAGGCGCCCTTTCCGGCAGCAAATGCCGGAAAGGGCGCCTTGGCGACGCTAACCCTTGATGTACGGTATGCCGCTTGCGGCAGGGCCGCGCGATTTCCCCACCACGCCGGCGACGGCGAAAATGGTCACCACGTACGGCAGCATAGCCAGGAACTGGTTCGGCACCGGGGTGCCGAGCAGGCTCAGGACCGACTGCAGGTTGGAGGCGAAGCCGAACAGCAGCGCTGCAAACAGCGCGCCGATCGGATTCCACCGTCCCAGGATGAGCGCCGCCAGGGCGATGTACCCCTGTCCGGAGGTCATATCCCGGTTGAAGGAGGACACCGCCACCAAGGTGAAGAACGCACCGCCGACGCCGGCTACGGAGCCTGCGAGCAGGACGTTCAGGAACCGGGTCCGGTTCACGTTCACGCCCAGGGTGTCAGCTGCTTTCGGGTGCTCGCCCACTGCGCGGGTGCGCAGGCCCCACTTGGTGTGGAACAGGCCAAAATAGATGGCTGCCACGGCGATATACATCAGGTAGCCGATCACGGACTGGTTGAACAGGATCGGGCCGATGATGGGAATGTCCGCCAGCAGCGGGATCCGGATGGACGGCAGGCGCGGCGGGGAGTTCCACTTGGCCGCGTCCGTCGCCAGGACGGTGGAGAACAGGAAGCCGGTGAGGCCGGAGACCAGCACGTTCAGGACCACGCCCACAATCACCTGGTTCACGATGTACTTGATGCTGAAGACAGCCAGCACCAGTGAGACCAGTACACCGGCTATGGCTGCGGCGAAAAGTCCCACGAATGCGTTGCCGGACAGGGATCCGGCAACGGCAGCGGCAAACGCCCCGAAGAGCAGCTGCCCCTCAATGGCAATGTTGACCACGCCGGAGCGTTCGCAGAGCACGCCGGAGAGCGAGCCAAAGATCAGCGGGAAGGCCAGCGTGAAGGACCCTGCCAGCAGGCCGTACAGGGCAACGCTGGGACTGCGGGCGCTGCCGATGGCCCAGGTGAGGAAGGCGGCGATAAAGAAGACCGCAAATACGGCGATGAGCCAGGCGGGAATACGCTGGTAGCGGCTGACCAGGACGGCGGCATAAGCCGCCGAGGCCAGCAGGACCACCGAGGCAATCCAGCCCAGGACCGGTGCCGAAACCACAATGTTGGGCAGCTGGATGGCCGCGTTGTCCTCGGTCAGCCGGAAGGTGACGTCGGAGGACGGCGCCTGGAGCCCGAAGAGGATGAAGCCGAGGACCGCGAGGATACCCAGGATGATGGGGGTCTTCCAGCTCCGGATGGCCTCGGTTGCGGCCGGACGGCCGGTGGAAGCGGGTGCGGTTGCGGTGCTCATGCTGCTCCTCCGGCTGCGTTGGCTTTCTTGGTGCTGCGCTTGCCGGCCGTCTTGAACGCGCCGGGCGGCGGAATACGGAAGATGGAACGGACCAGCGGCGGTGCGGCGATGAACAGGACGATCAGCGACTGGACCACCAGCACAATGTCAATGTTGGTGCCGGTGCTGGTCTGCATGGTGACGCCGCCGGCGCGGAAAGCGCCGAACAGCAGGCCCGCAGCGAATGTTCCCCACGGGGAGGAACGGCCCAGCAGGGCCACGGTGATGGCATCGAAGCCGAAGCTCGCTGCCACACCGGAGGTCAGCACCTTCTCGGTGCCGGACACCTGTGCAACGCCGGCGAGACCTGCAAGGGCACCGGCGATGAGCATCACGATGACATAGCCCTTGGTGGTGCTGATGCCTGCATTCCGTGCGGCCGCGGGGTTGGCGCCGACCGCGCGCAGTTCAAAGCCCACGGTGGAGCGGTTCAGGAGCCACCAGATGAAGACGGTGGCGGCGATGGCCATGATGAAGCCCCAGTGCAGCCGGAAGCCGCTGCCCAGCAGGGGCGGGAACATGGCGGTGTCGTCAAGCTGCGGGCTGATCGGGTTGGTGGAGCCCGGGCGCTGGAAGCCCGGCGTGGTCAGCAGGAAGAGCACCAGCTGGATGGCGATGTAGTTGAGCATGATGGTCACGATGACCTCGTGCGCGCCGGTGCGTGCTTTAAGCAGGCCGGCAATGCCGCCCCACAGTGCACCGCCGACTGCTCCGGCGAGGATAACCACGATCAGGTGCAGGCCAACCGGAAGGTGCCAGCTGAAACCGACCCATGCGGCCAGCGTGGCGCCGATGATGATCTGCCCCTGCGCACCGATGTTGAACAACCCGGCCCGGAAGGCCAGGGCCACGCCGAGACCGGCGCAGATCAGCGGGGTCGCCACCGTCAGCGTCTGGGTCAGCGGGTAGATCATCCGGGAGAAAGTATCAGCCTGGAAATTGAAGATCGATCCCTGGAACAGGGCAGCATAGGCGCCGGAGGCAGCGGACCAGGCAGCGCCGAGCAGGTCCCCGGGACGCGAGAAGAAGTACCCGGCGGACTCGGCAACGTCCTCGTCGGTGAGGGCGATCAGCAGACCGCCGACAATCAGTGCCATGATGACGGCAAGGACTGAAACCAGGGCGTCGCCGGTGACAATGCGGTGCAGGACGGATGCCTGGCGTTCTTCCGGATGCAGTTCCGTTGCCGGGACCGGAACGACCGGCGGCGGCAGTGCCCCGCCGGCAGTTTCGGCAGCGGCCAGCAGCCGCGTATCGTCAGCCTCTGCTTCCTCTTTCCGGTGGGCGGGTTCGCCCGGCTGCCTGTTTGTTTCCTCCGGGCTCACTGCGCCCCTCCCTTAGTCTCGCGTTCGTGCGAAAGTGCTTCGTCAGCGCGCATCCCGGCCATCATGAGGCCCAGGACGTCGCGTGAGGTGTTGCCCGGGACAATGCCCATGACTTTGCCGCCGTACAGCACGGCGATGCGGTCGGCCAGTTCCAGGACCTCGTCGAGTTCGGTGGACACAATCAGCACCGGGGTTCCGCCGTCTCGCTCCGCCACGATCCGCTTGTGCAGGAACTCGATGGAGCCGACGTCGACGCCGCGGGTCGGCTGGGAGGCAATGAACAGCGACAGCGGACGTGACAGCTCACGCGCCATGACCACCTTCTGCTGGTTGCCGCCCGAGAGCGTTCCCGCTGCTGCCTCGGCGGACTGGGTCCGGATGTCGAACTCGCCGATCTTTTCGGCGGCGTTGGCCGCTACGACCGCCGGCCGCATGGACAGCCCGCGCGCAAAGGGTGGCTTCTTGTAGCGGTTCAGGATCAGGTTCTCGGCGACGGTGAAGGTCCCAACGAGGCCGTCGACACTGCGGTCCTCGGGCACAAAGCCCACGCCGGCTTCGATGACCTGCTCAACCCTGCGTCCCACGAGTTCGTTGCCGTCCAGCATGATGGAGCCCGTGACATGGCTTTGCAGGCCCATGATGGCCTCGGTCAGTTCGGTCTGCCCGTTGCCCTGGACACCGGCGACGGCGAGGATTTCGCCCTTCGCAATGTCAAGGCTGACGTGGTCGACGACGGCCTGGCCGGTGTCGGAGCGCACCACCAGGTCGCGGATGGAGAACGTATTGGCGCCGGGTTCCGCGGGAGCCTTGTTGAGGTTCAGGCTGACCGAACGGCCCACCATCATCGAGGCCAGCTCGGTGGTCGAAGCGCTGGGGGGCGCGTCGCCCACCACTTTGCCGCGCCGGATCACGGTAATGACGTCGGAAACCGCCTTTACCTCGCGCAGCTTGTGCGAGATGAAGACCACCGATTTTCCGTCGTCGCAGAGCTGGCGCATGATGGCCAGGAGCTCGTCGGTTTCGCGCGGGGTGAGGACGGCGGTGGGCTCGTCGAGGATCAGGACTTCAGCGTCGCGGATCAGTGCCTTGATGATTTCCACGCGCTGCTGCACACCCACCGGCAGGTCTTCCACCACCGCATCGGGATCGACGTCGAACCCGTACTGGTCGGAGATCTGACGGATGCGTGTGCGGGTGGCGTCAAGATTCAGCGTGCCGCCAACCTTGGTGCTCTCGTGTCCCAGCGCCACGTTTTCGGCAACGGTGAAGACCGGTACCAGCATGAAGTGCTGATGGACCATGCCGATTCCGGCCGCCATGGCGTCGCCGGGACCGGAGAAGACAACGGGTTTGCCGTTGATGAGGATCTGGCCTTCTGTGGGTTCGTAGAGGCCGTAGAGGACATTCATGAGCGTGGATTTGCCCGCGCCGTTCTCACCGAGAAGGCTGTGGACCTGACCCGGTTCAATCACCAGGTCTATATGGTCGTTGGCCACCAGGGTGCCGAAGCGCTTGGTGATGCCCTTGAGTTCGAGTTTCACAACCCCAACCAATCTGTTTGTGTCTGAGTATGTGGGCTTCCCCTATGGAGATTACCCGGAACAGAATGAACCGCCGTCCACCCGCTGCAGCGCAGCCGGACGAACGGCGGTTCAGGTGCCGCCTACCCCTTTTTACTTGGGGCTGGCAGCAGAATCCACGGTGATCTCACCGGAGATGATCTTGGCCTTGATCTCATCCACTGCGGACTTGACGTCCGCGGGGACTGCATCTTCCTGGTCGTGGTACGGAGCAAGGGCCACGCCGCCGTTTTCCAGGGTGCCGATGTACGGTGCGGCGTCGAAGTTGCCGTCGACGTCGGTGGAGATAACCTCTTCAACGGCTTCGCCCATGAGCTTCATGACCGAGGTCAGGATGTACTCGGTGCCCTTGTCGTTGGTCTCGAAACCGTCGGAGTCGACCCAGATGACCTTGTTGTTGCCGCCGTTTGCATTGGCTTCAACAATGGCGTCCAGGGTGCCGTCGCCCACCGGGCCGGCAACCGGCATGATGATGTCGGCGCCTTCGTTGAGGAAGCTCTGAGTGGTGGTCTTGCCGGCCACGGTGTCGGTGAAGTTGCCCACGAAGGATCCGGTCTGGTCGGCCTTGTTCCAGCCCAGCAGTGCAACATCGGCGTCGTTCTGCTCGTTGTAGTACTCCACGCCGTCGGCAAAGCCGTCCATGAAGATGGTCACGGTGGGGATATTGATGCCGCCGTAGGTGGCCACCTTGCCGGTTTCGGAGGTGCCTGCCGCTACGTAGCCGGCCAGGAAGGCAGCTTCTGCCGTGTCGTAGATGATCGGCTTGACGTTGTCCAGGTCGATGCTGTTGTCATCGACGATGGCGAAGTTGCGGTCCGGATTGGCCTCTGCAACGGACTTCGTGGCGTCTGCCAGCAGGAAGCCGACCGTCACGGTCAGGTTGCAGCCTTCGCTGATCATGGAGTCCAGGTTCGGCAGGAAGTCCGTTTCGGACTGGGACTGGGCTTCGCGTACCGTGACGCCCAGATCCTTCTCTGCAGCCTTCAGGCCCTCGTAGCTGGACTGGTTGAACGAACGGTCATCAAAGCCGCCCTCATCGGAAACGATGCAGGCGGTGAAATCGCTGTTCGCGCTGCCCGCTGCGTCAGAGGAATCGTTTTCCTCTTCAGGGGCGGCACCGCAGCCGGAGAGCAGGAGCGCCGAAACGCCGAGCATAGCGGCGGAAACGCCGGCGTTGCGCTTGAAGCTGCGCGGGAAGTTCTTCAATGTTCCTCCAGAAAAGAAAATGGGTGCCACGCGCAGGAGTGCTCTGTTCCTGCCCAACCCGTGGGGAGGCCAGCCGGCGCGTGGTGCGGCGCTCCGTGCATCGGTGGATCGCAGCAAACTTATTCTATGTCCTGCAGCACACCCCGTGATGCAGATTACGTGGCGGCGGGGAAATTATTTACAACTTGTTATCTGTTTGCAAGCAGTTGACCTCATATGTCGGCCAGCGACCTGCAGGAAAGACTGTACAACCCCTCTGCCGCTAGTGCCGCAGTCCCCGTGCCGCCCGTACCGCCGCCGCAGCCATGACACTGACGCCCGTGCTGATCGCCAGCTCGTCGGGGTCATAGTCACCGCGGTGCAGATCATAGGTCTCGCCGCCCGGCGTGCGCGTTCCCAGCCGCATGAGGGCCCCGGGGACAGCCTGCGTCATCCAGGCGAAGTCCTCCCCGCCCATTGACTGGGGAGCCAGAACAATGGAGTCCTCGCCCAGTTCCGCCCGCGCTGCAACCTCGATCAGGCTCGTTTCCGCGTCAGTGTTGATAACGGGCGGCACTCCCCGGGTATGTTCCATCGTCACATCCACGCCGAAGGGCGCGGCGATCTGGCGCACGACGTCGTCGAGCAGTTCCCCGGCGGCGTACCAGGCTTCCGCATCCAGGCAGCGCATGGTTCCGGCCATGAAACCGTGTGCGGGAATCGCGTTGGGAGCCGAACCGGCGTGCATCTGGCCCCACACGACCGATACGCCGCTGCGCACGTCGATCCGCCGGGACAAGACGGCCGGAACGCTGACGGCGATCTCAGCCAGCGCAAAGACAAGGTCCTCGGTCAGGTGCGGCCGGGAGGTGTGTCCGCCGCGGCCGGTCAGTTCAATGCGGATGGTGTCGGACGCCGAGGTGATGGCTCCGATGCGGGTGCCCACCTGCCCGACGTCGATTCTCGGATCGCAGTGCAGGGCAAGGATCCGCGGCATGCCCTCCAGGACACCCTGCTTGATCACGCCCAGCGCCCCGCCGGGCATGACCTCTTCAGCGGGCTGGAAGACAACCCGGACCCGTCCGCCCAGGGCCCCGGCACGGTTGAGCTTGGCCAGAACCTGCGCCACACCCACCATGACCGTGGTGTGGATGTCATGACCGCAGGCGTGGGTGATGCCGGTGTTGACGGAAGCGTACGGCAGCCCCGTTTCCTCCAGCACGGGCAGCGCGTCAATATCGGCGCGCAACCCGATTCGCATCGGCCCCTCGCCGATGTCAACGTAGGCTCCCGTGCCCTCCAGCCGAACAGGGTGCAGTCCCGCCCCCTCCAGCGCCTCTACAATGCGGTCCGTGGTGCGGAATTCCTTGGTCGACAATTCCGGGTGCTGATGAAGGTCCCTGCGGAACGAGATCAGCTCACCCAGGATCGGAGCGACACTCCCCCGCATGGAGGGAACCGATGAACTGTTCAGTGGGATGGTAGACACATTTTCTAGGGTAGCCACTGAGGCTCCTGTTGCGGGAACCGTGTGACGATGTTCTGTGTTACGTGCTGCCGTGATTCCTGTTATAGGACGCCTTAAAGGACGTCCGTGTCGCCGCTGGCCTTCAGATGCTCCACAGCCTTCTTCACTTCCTGGGCGTGTTCCTTCGTGGTGACCAGCAGTGCATCCAGCGTGTCGACAATGACAACGTCCTCAATGCCGATCAGGGCGATCACGCGCTTGGTGTCGGAGACCACGATTCCGGAGGCGTTTTCCGAGTACACGCGGGCCCCCTCACCCATCACCGTGAGATCACTGTTCTCGGCGGCGGGGTTGAGCCGCCCGATGGCAGCGAAGTCTCCCACATCATCCCAGTTGAAAATGCCCGGGATCATGGCGACGTCGCCGGCAGCAGCTGCCGGTTCCGCCACGGCATAGTCAATTGCCGTCTTGGGCAGGGTGGGCCAGACCCGGCGCACCACTTCGCGGCGCTGCGGCGTATCCCACGCATCGGCGATCTCCGTCAGCCCGGCATAGAGTTCCGGCTCGTTGGCTTCCAGATGCTTGAGCATGAGGTCCACCGGCGCCACGAACATCCCGGCGTTCCAGCTGTAATGACCGTTCTTCAGGTACGTGCGGGCCACCTCTTCCGAGGGCTTCTCCACGAATTCGACGACGGAGTGCGCACTCGGGGCACCGGCAATCTCCAGCGGATCTCCCGCGCGGATGTAGCCGAACCCGGTGGCGGCATGGGTGGGGTGGATGCCGATGGTGACGATGTATCCCTGCGCCGCAGTGTGGATCGCTTCCCGGACTGCATCCTGGAAGACGTCCACCGGGGCAATGACCTGGTCCGCCGCAAAGGAACCCATGATGATGTGGGGATCCCTTTTAAAGAGGATTGCCGCCGCAAGACCGATGGCCGCTGCAGAATCCTTGGGCTCCAGCTCCAGCACCAGGTTCTCGCTGGAGATTTCAGGCAGCTGCTTGCGCACCGCCTGACGGTGCAGCGTACCGGTAACCACCATGACCCGGTCACCGCTGAGCGGCCGCAGCCGGTCATAGGTGGCCCGGATCAGGGTGGAGCCTGATCCGGTGAGGTCATGAAGGAACTTGGGCGCTGCGGCACGGGACAGCGGCCAAAGGCGGGTGCCAACGCCGCCCGCAGGAATGACGCCGTAAAAGCGGTCAAAATCCGCTGCGGAAAGATCAGGATCAGTCGGTTCTGTATTCATCAGAGCCAAGATTAGCCGACGGTGGCCGCAGCGGTCCCAAGCAACGCCTGACCGGCCAGTCCCGCATTGTCTGACCGGCGTCACGGACTGTAACGAGGGTCACATGATAGGCCCACCTAAATTGAAAGCGCCCAACGGGGGACCTAGATTATGCTTGAGCTTATATTGCTGTCGCATCGGCGTCATCACTGCGTGGAAGACACGCCAGCGCCGCTGCGTTGCAGGGAGGAAAATTCAGTGTCGAAGTTACCAGCAGGCACTCTCTACCGCGGCCGTGAAGGCCAGTGGTCGTGGGTTGCCCACCGCATTACCGGCGTGGTGATCTTCTTCTTCCTGTTGGTCCACGTTTTGGATACCTCACTGGTGCGCGTTTCACCTGAGGCATACAACGTCGTGATCGGCGCGTACAAGAACCCCGTCATGGGCCTCGGCGAGCTTGGCCTCGTCGGCGCCATCGTGTTCCACGCCTTCAACGGCGTGCGCGTGATCCTGATCGATTTCTGGAAGAAGGGCCCCAAATACCAGCGTCAGATGCTGTGGAGCGTCGTCGGCCTTTGGGTGATTACCATGATCGGTTTCTCCATTCGCCACCTTCCCATCGTTTTCGGGGGTCACTAAGCCATGAGTACATCAACTAACGAAGCCGTCTCCGTCGAGGCTCCGCGCTCCGGCCGCATCTCCCCCAAGTACGCGCGGACCGCGGGCGGCAAAGGCAACTTTGAGATGCTCGCCTGGCTGTTCATGCGGGTCTCGGGTGCCATCCTGATCGTTCTGATCTTCACCCACCTGTTCGTCAACCTCATGGTTGGCGACGGCATCCATGCCGTTGACTTCGGCTTTGTGGCCGGCAAGTGGGCCAGCCCCCTCTGGCAGGTCTGGGACCTGGTCATGCTCTGGCTGGCAATGCTGCACGGCACCAACGGCGTCCGCGTCATCATCAACGATTACGCCGACAAGAACACCACCCGGATGACCCTGAAGAGCATTCTCTACATTGCCTCCGTGGTCATCATCGTTCTGGGCACCCTGGTGATCTTCACCTTCGATCCCTGCCCGGCCGGTGCACCCGCCGACATGATCGCGGACTTCTGCACGGCGTAGCCGCAGGGTCCGCAGTCTGCGGGCCACCCCCACTGTTTTTCACGTTTCAACAGAAAGAGCATCTGGTATGCAGGTCCATAAGTACGACGTCGTAATTGTCGGCGCCGGCGGCGCCGGTATGCGTGCCGCCATCGAATCCGGCCAGCGCGCACGTACGGCGGTACTGACCAAGCTGTACCCCACGCGCTCGCACACCGGTGCGGCACAGGGCGGCATGTGCGCAGCACTCGCCAATGTCGAAGAAGACAACTGGGAATGGCACACCTTTGACACGGTCAAGGGCGGCGATTATCTGGTGGACCAGGACGCTGCGGAGGTCATGGCCAAAGAAGCCATCGACGCCGTGCTGGACCTGGAAAAGATGGGTCTGCCGTTCAACCGCACGCCCGAAGGCCGCATTGACCAGCGCCGCTTCGGCGGCCACACCCGCGACCACGGCAAGGCACCGGTCCGCCGTGCCTGCTACGCCGCGGACCGCACCGGGCACATGATCCTCCAGACGCTGTACCAAAACTGCGTCAAGCACAATGTGGAGTTCTACAACGAGTACTACGTCCTGGACCTGCTCACGGTCGAGGACAGCTTCGGCCAGAAGCGCGTTGCCGGCGTCGTGTCCTACGACCTGGCCAGCGGCGAGCTGCATGTCTTCCAGGCCAAGTCCGTGGTGTTCGCCTCCGGCGGCGCCGGCAAGGTCTTCAAGACCACGTCCAACGCACACACCCTGACCGGTGACGGCATGGGTATCGCGTTCCGCCGGGGCATCCCCCTGGAAGACATGGAGTTCTTCCAGTTCCACCCGACAGGCCTCGCAGGCCTGGGCATCCTGCTTTCCGAAGCAGCCCGCGGTGAAGGTGCAATCCTGCGCAACTCGGAGGGTGAGCGCTTCATGGAGCGCTACGCCCCCACTATCAAGGACCTTGCTCCCCGTGACATCGTGGCCCGCTCCATGGCCAACGAGGTCCGTGAAGGCCGCGGCTGCGGCCCGAACAAGGACTACGTCCTGCTGGACCTGACGCACCTGGAGCCGGCGCACATTGATGCCAAGCTCCCGGACATCACTGAGTTTGCCCGCACCTACCTCGGTGTTGAGCCGTACACGGAGCCGGTGCCGGTCTTCCCGACCGCGCATTACGCCATGGGCGGCATCCCCACCAACATCAAGGCTGAGGTCCTGCAGGACAACGACACCGTGGTCCCGGGCCTGTATGCAGCCGGTGAAGTTGCCTGCGTCTCCGTCCACGGCTCGAACCGCCTGGGCACCAACTCGCTGCTGGACATCAACGTTTTCGGGAAGCGCGCGGGCATCTACGCTGCCGAGTACGCCCTGCAGGCTGACTTCGTCGACCTGCCGGAGAACCCCGAAGCCGCCACCATCGAGCTGCTGGACATGGTCCGCAACTCCGAGGGAACGGAGCGGGTTGCCGAAATCCGCCGGGACCTGCAGAACACCATGGATGCCAACATGCAGGTGTTCCGCACCGCGGAAACGCTGAACCAGGTGCTGACCGACATTGCCTCGCTCGAAGAGCGGTACAAGAAGATCAGCGTCCAGGACAAGGGCAAGCGCTTTAACCTGGATCTGCTGGAAGCCGTGGAACTGGGCTTCCTGCTGGAACTGGCCAAGGTCATGACCGTTGCGGCCCTGCACCGCGAAGAGTCGCGCGGCGGACACTTCCGCGAGGACTTCCCGGAACGCGACGACGAGAATTTCATGAAGCATTCGATGGCGTACAAGGTTGATGAAGCCGCCAATGACGAGCACACCGCCGGCATTCGGCTGGACACCAAGCCGGTCGTCTTCACGCGCTACGAGCCGATGGTGAGGAAGTACTAATGACAACGGAAATCGCGGAGCCAGCCTCCAAGATCGAACTCCCGGAATCTGTGGGCGGGGAAATCCCCTCGTTCGAGATCACGCTCAAGGTCCGCCGCTACAACCCCGAGGTGTCTGACGAAGGATACTGGGACGAGTGGAAGCTGACCATGTACGGCACGGACCGCGTGCTGGACGCCCTGCACAAGGTCAAATGGGAGCATGACGGCTCAGTCTCCTTCCGCCGTTCCTGCGCCCACGGCGTCTGCGGCTCCGATGCCATGCGCATCAACGGCCGCAACCGGCTGGCCTGCAAGACCCTGCTGAAGGACCTGGACACGTCCAAGCCCATCCTCGTGGAACCCATCAAGGGCCTCCCCGTGGAGAAGGACCTGATTGTGGACATGGAGCCGTTCTTCCAGTCCTTCCGCGAAGTCATGCCGTTCCTGGTCAGCAAGGGCCACGAGCCCACGAAGGAACGCCTGCAGTCCCCCGAGGACCGGGAGCGGTTTGACGACACCACCAAGTGCATCCTCTGCGCCGCGTGCACATCGTCCTGCCCCGTGTTCTGGACCGACGGCCAGTACTTCGGCCCGGCCGCCATTGTGAACGCCCACCGCTTCATCTTCGACTCGCGTGACGACGCCGGAGACATGCGCCTGGAAATCCTCAATGACAAGGAAGGCGTGTGGCGCTGCCGCACCACCTTCAACTGCTCCGAAGCGTGCCCCCGCGGCATTCAGGTGACCAAGGCAATTGCCGAGGTCAAGCAGGCCATCCTGAGCCGCTCCGTCTAGCAGCACCGTTCCGTCCCCGGAGGCGGCGTTCGGCAGCCCTGAGAAGGGCCGCCGAACGCCGCCTCCGGCCTTTTTCCTGCAAAGGTTGTCTTCATGCCCGTCTTCGAGTCCGTGTCCTTTCCCGGCGTCAACAACACCACCCTGGCCGGCATCATTGATGTGCCCGACGGCGAAGCCAGGGCATGGGCGGTGTTCTGCCACGGTTTCACGCTGGGCAAGAACAGTGCCGCCGCTTCCCGCATTTCCAAAGCCCTGGCCGGACACGGGATAGGGGTCCTGCGCTACGACGCGGCAGGGCTGGGCGGATCCAGCGGAGCCTGGGAGGACGGAACGTTCAGTACCAAGGTGGCGGATGTCCGCAGCGCCGTTGGCTTCATGAACGGGCAGGGGCGCAAAGTATCCCTGCTGATCGGCCATTCCCTCGGCGGTGCAGCGGTCCTGGCAGCGGCCGGGAGCCTTCCGGACGTCGACGCCGTGGTCACGATTGCCGCCCCGTTCCAGCCGTCCCACGTGGTTCATTTGTTCGAGGATGAGCGCGACACCATCCTGAAGGAGGGTTCGGCGCAGGTGGACCTGGGCGGAGGCAAGTTGGAGATACGGAAAGAGCTAATGCGTGACCTTGAGTCCCATGACCTGACCGGGTGCATCAGGGATCTGCACCGCCCGCTGCTCGTCATGCACTCCCCCACAGACAACACCGTGGGCATCGACAATGCCAGTGACATCTTCTCCACGGCACGCCATCCGCGGAACTTCATTTCACTGGAAGGCAGCAATCATTTGATGGTGAACCGTGCCCAGACCAGCCGGGCCGCGGACATCATCGCCGCCTGGTCCGCAGTGTATCTGTCCTCGGGAACGGACGCCGACGCCGGGAGCTAACCCCGGAGCGCAACCTCTTCACGCATCTTCCACAGCCCGTTCACATCGTGCTCGTACAGACCGACGGTGCGGACGGTGAACCGGGCCTCATAGTTCCGCAGCGAGTGCATGGCCCGGTCCATGCCGGCGTCGCTGACGTCGTGGGCCACAGTGACATGGGGGTGGTAGGGGAAGGGCAGGTCCCGTGCCAGCGGGCCGCTCTGCATTTCCTGATGCAGGGCGGTGCACTCTTCATACCCCTGTGCCAGCTGCACGTAGACCACCGGGGAAACCGGACGGAACGAGGCAGTCCCCCGCAGCGTCACGTCAAAGGCTGCGTGGCCTTTGGCCACCTCGCGCACGTGCGCTGCCATGGTTTTCCAGTCATCGGTTTCAGTTGCGGTGACCAGAGTGATGTGGGCCGGGATGATGGCGGCCATGGGATCCCCGAATGATGCCCGGGCCCGGCGCAGTTCCGTCGCCATGGGTTCCGGCACCCCGATGACAATCCCCACCCCCGTGCATGCAGGCGCGCCCATTACACCGCCGTCACCATGGACGGCGGTTTCATGGATCAACGGATTCCGGAGTCTCATGCGTTAGACCGCGGATGAGCCCAAGGGCAGGAAACCCACTTTGCTGTACACATCGGCCAGTGTAGCTGACGCGGTTTCCCGGGCCTTCGCGGCGCCGACCGCCAGGAGCCGGTCCAGTTCGGCCGGATCCTCGAGCAGGTACAGTGCCCTCTCCCTGATGGGACGGATGTGTTCCGTGACTACCTCGGCCAGGTCCACCTTCAGGTGTCCGTACATCTTGCCCTCGTACTCCTTCACCAGCGTGTCGACGCTGCGGCCGGAAATCAGGGAATAGATGGACAGCAGGTTGGAAACGCCGGGCTTGGCTTCCCGGTCGAAGCGGATTTCCGTGCCGTCGTCAGTCACTGCGGACTTGATGCGCTTGGCGATGACCTTGTCCGGGTCCAGCAGGTTGATGAGTCCGGCGGGCGAGGCAGCGGACTTGGACATCTTGGCGGAGGGGTTCTGCAGATCGTAGATCTTTGCCGCTTCCTTCTGCACAAAGACCTCGGGAATGACGAACGTCTCGCCGTAGCGTGAGTTGAACCGCTTGGCCAGATCCCGGCTGAGTTCCACATGCTGGCGCTGGTCCTCCCCCACCGGAACGCCGTGCGGGTTGTAGAGCAGGATGTCCGCAACCTGCAGGATCGGGTAGGTGAAGAGTCCCACGGAGGCGGCATCGGCACCGAACCGCTGCTGCTTGTCCTTGAACTGCGTCATGCGCGAGGCTTCACCGAACCCGGTCAGGCAGTTCAGGACCCAGGCCAGCTGTGCATGCTCGGGAACCTGGGACTGGACAAACAGTGTTGCCTTGTCCACGTCCACGCCGCCGGCAATGTACTGCGCCGCGGTAACCCGGGTGCGCTGGCGCAGGTCAGCCGGGTCCTGGGGCACGGTGATGGCGTGCAGGTCGGGGATAAAGAAGTACGCGTCGTACTGCTCCTGCAGCCGGACCCAGTTCACCAGGGCGCCAAGATAGTTGCCCAGGTGCAGGGAATCAGCCGAGGGCTGCATCCCGGAAAGGATGCGCTGGCGGCCGGAGGGAGTGGGGGTGCTCATGGTTTCAACCTTAGAACTGGTAGTCGACCACAACGGGCGCGTGGTCTGAGAAGCGGCTGTCGTAAGTGGCGGCCCGGTCAACGACGGCGGTCACGGCGCGTTCGGCCAGGCCGGGGGTGGCGAGGTGGTAATCGATCCGCCAGCCGCTGTCATTGTCAAAAGCCTGTCCGCGCCAGGACCACCAGGTGTACGGGCCGGGCACCTCGCCGGCCAGTTTGCGGGCCACGTCGGTGTAACCGATCTCATCGCTGAAGAAGCGGTCAAAGTAGGCGCGCTCGTCCGGGAGGAATCCTGCCCGTTTGACGTTGCCCTTCCAGTTCTTGATGTCCAGGGTCGTGTGGCCCACGTTGAGGTCACCCACCACCAGGACAAAGTCGCTCTGCTGCTTCAGCGCCGGCAGTCGTTCGGTCATGACATCCAGGAAGCGGTATTTGTCCACCTGCTTAGGGGTATCCACTTCACCGGAATGGACGTAGGCGCTCACTACGGTCAGCATCTTCTCGGCACCGTCGACGCTCACCTTGAAGTCGGCTTCCACCCAGCGCCCTGATGTCGCAAAGTACTCGTCGCCGATGTGTTCGCGGGTGGCGGCCGGGGCCATCCGGGATGCAATGGCTACACCGGCCCGGCCTTTGGCTTCCGCTTCGGCATGCAGGATGTGCCATTCGTCGCCCAGGAGACCGCGTACCACGGCATCGGGTGCCCGCACTTCCTGCAGGCAGAGGATGTCCACATCCCGTTCCGCCAGCCAATCGGCCATGCCGCGCTTGTAGGCGGCGCGGATGCCGTTCACGTTTACCGTCGCAATGCGCAGCGCCTTCGCCGCGCCGGTGGTTTCTTCTGCTGATCCCAAACTCACGCGAATAACCATACTCCTCAGTAGCGTGCGGTTCACTTTGGAGGGCGGGGCGCAATCGCGTCCGCACAGTCCGGTGTCCGCTTTCTTCGGCTGGTGCGCCGCCGGGGCTTCCATGTCCCGGCGGCAGGGGTGGGACTAATCCACCAGGGTGCCCTCCACGGGGCCGCCGTCGTCCTTCTTGATCATGGAACGGGCGTTGTGGGAGGTGATTTCGATCGTCTCGAGCGCGCGGCTTACCTGGTCCTCGTCCTTGCCGAGGTTTTCCCGGATGACGCGGGCCTGCACCTGGACAATCTTGAAGCTGTGGTCCAGCTTCTGGTCCCGGATGGTGGTGGCCTCATCAATGACCTGCACGCCCGGAGTGACGCCGGCCGCCCGGTTGAGGGTGTCCTGCGCTTCGGCGAGCTTCGCTCCGGCCTTGCGCGCGGCTCCGCGGACGCTGAAGACCACAAAGGCAAACAGGCACAGCCAGGCGAACGAAATGATGGCTACCAGCCACCCGACGACGTCGTTCTCATTGGCCGCGAACAGTACGGCAACCAGGAAAACGAACAGCATCAGGGTCATGCCGTAGGTTGCCATTCTCTGGCTTACCCCGCGGCGGGGCTTGGACGAGGTCTGCGGCTTCATGCCGTTGGGGAGCGACTGCATGGACTCATTGTCTCAAACTCGGGACGGAAGCCGTTAAACCGTCCTCCTGCGGCGAAACCGCTACCAGGCCACGAGGCAGAACGGATGTCCGGCCGGGTCCAGGAACACCCGGAAGGACGGGCTTCCGCTGTCCATGCCGGTGGCTCCCAGTGACAGGACCTGCGCTTCGGCAAGGTCCAGGTCGCGCACCCTGACATCGAGATGCTGTTGCTGGGGAATGTCCTGTCCCGGCCACTGCGGCGGTGTATAGCCGGATACCTGCTGGAAGGCGAGCGCGGGGCGGTCCGGTGCGTCGCCGATGGTGACCCAGGACCCGTCAGCCTCATGTTCAACGCGGATCATGCCCAGCAGGGATTCGTAAAAGGACGCCAGCGTATCCGGATCCGGGCAGTCAATCACCGTTGCGTGCCACGAGCCGATCATGGTGTTCCCTCCTCGTCGGTTGAAGGCGCTATTGGGCGGTGTACGCGCCGTCCACCGCGTACTGGGCTCCCGTGACGAAAGCCGCCTTGTCGGAAAGCAGGAAAAGTACCACCTGCGCCACTTCTTCGGCAGTGCCGAGCCGCCCCGCCGGGTGCAGTCCCACCAGCGAGGCATAAACCTCTTCAGGCAGGTTTTCCAGGAGCGGAGTGTCAATGTAGCCCGGGTGCACGGAATTGACCCGGATTCCCTGGCCTGCGTATCCCAGGGCTGCGGCCCGGGTCATGCCCGTAACACCGTGCTTGGCAGTCACATACGGGACGGCGGTGGCGGACCCGACCAGCCCAAGGATGGAAGACATGTTCACAATGGCGCCTCCCCCTGCCTTCTGCATCTCGGGGATCTCGTAGTACATGCCGTAGAACACTGAGTTGAGGTTCGCGTCGATGACCCTGCGGTACCCGTCCAAATCGATGTCGGTCAGCAGCCCCAAAGGACCGCCTATTCCTGCGTTGTTGAAGGCCACGTGCAGTCCGCCGAATTCGGCCGCGGCGGTGTCCACGGCAGCCTTCACCTCTTCGGCGTTTCCAACGTCCCCCACGGAGCCAACAGCAGTGCCGCCGGCGGCCAGAATAGAGTTCACCACAGCCTGCGCTGCTTCCAGGTCCAGATCATTGACGACGACGTTGGCGCCCTCCGCCGCGAGCGCCAGGGCTGCGGCCATTCCGATTCCCGAACCCGCCCCCGTCACAAGGGCGGTTTTTCCTGCGAACTGATCAGCCATGGGAACTCCTTGGGTTGTTCCCGGGCCCGCCGGGACGTTCGGCTGGCGGTGATCCCGGCACCCCATCGCTCCCGTTACGCCGTGTAGTTCCATGATGCTGACCGCCCGGCCGATGCGGAAGGGTTTCGCTGCGGGCGGGTACCGCTCATCCGCGAACTGGCAGGCGGGCGCGGCGCAGTGCCAGACTGGCCGCATGCAGATCACTATTTCCACCGGAGACATTACGGCCAGTTCAGCGGATGCCATCGTGAACGCAGCAAATTCTTCCCTGTTGGGCGGCGGCGGCGTGGACGGCGCGATCCACCGTGCAGCGGGACCGGGTTTGCTGGCGGCGTGCCGGGAACTGCGCACAGAAGCTTATGCGCAGGGACTTCCCACCGGAGAGGCGGTGGCCACGCCCGCCTTTGACCTGCCGTCCCGCTGGGTCATCCATACCGTGGGGCCGAATGCCCGTGCCGGGGAGACCGATCCGGCGCTGCTGGCTTCCTGCTTCCGCCGGTCCCTGGACGTCGCCGAAGAACTCGGCGCGGAGACTGTGGCCTTCCCCGCGGTCAGCGCCGGCGTGTACGGCTGGGACCCCGCAACCGTGGCCGAGGTGGCACTGCGGACGGTCCGGGACTATCCGGCCCGGACCGTCCGGTCCGTGGAGTTCGTTTTGTTCAGCCAGCCCACGGAGCGGCTCTTCCGCAGGGCGTGGCAGGAGCTGGATGCTACTTCAGGAACAGGGACCGCAGACGGCCCGTCGTAAGCACCAGGCCCAACCCGATCATGACCGCGAAGTACAGCAGGTGTCCGGCGGTTGCCCAGGTGAGCATGCCAACGCTGAGCTGCCTCATCATTTCCACGCCGTGCCACAGCGGCATCGCCTGAATGACCCATTGAAGTCCCTGGGGGTAGACACTCAGCGGATAGAAGGTCGCTGAGAACAGGAACATGGGCAGCATGACAAAGTTCACCCATTCCAGCTGCTGAAAGGTCTTCATGTAGCTGGTGATTGCCATGCCGAAGGAGGCGAACCCAAAGGCCACCACCACGGCGGCCGGAATCATCAGCAGCGCCCAGGGCGAGGTCACCAGCCCCATGGCTGCCATGACGGCCGTGAAGCCGGTGGCATACATGGCGCCGCGCAGCAGGGCAAGCAGAATTTCGCCGAGGGCGACGTCGAGCGGGCCCAGCGAGGTGGCGAGCATGCCTTCATAGAGCTTGGCGTAGTTCAGTTTGAAGAACACGTTCATGGTGGAGTCATAGACCGCACCGTTCATCGCGGACACGGCCAGCAGCGCCGGGGCAATGTAGTTGGCATAGCCAATCTGTTCGCCGCCCGGGCCGGCAACGGTGCCAATCAGGGAACCCAGCCCAATGCCCATGGCCACCAGGTACAGTACCGGTTCCACGAACCCGCTGATCATGATGGCGTAGTTGCTGCCCCACGTGGCCTTCAGCCCGCGGGCGAACACTGAACGGATGTTCCGGGCATAGAGGGACCCCAGCAAACGGCCTTTCGGGTCCAGCTGCGCGGGTGCCAGGCTCGGCGGCACCGTCGTGTTTTCCATGGTCATTTTCCCAGCCTTCTGGTGAAGTTCCGGCGTGCCAGGACCCAGCCGGCAAAACCGAGAAGCAGCAGATACGCCACATGGACCACTGTGAGTGCCGGTGCCTCGGCGTAGCCGTAGCTGAGGATGCGGCCGAGTTCGGTGGAGTGCCACAGCGGGGAAATCCAGCCGATCCAGCGGATGGCTCCGGGCAGGGACTCCAGCGGGAAAAACGTGCCGGAAAACAGGAACAGCGGCATCACGATGAAGCGCTGCACCATGGCGAACTGTCCTTTGTCTTCCTCCAGCGAGGCGCTGTAGGCCATCAGCGGCATGCCGAAGGCCACGCCGCCAAGAGCCGCGGTAAAAATCATGAGCCAGGCTGTTCCCGGCTGCTCGACAGCGCCGAAGAGCAGCAGGAAGACAAAGTACGGGGCGGTGGTGATCAGCATCCGGACCGAGAACCCGATCAGGTGCCCGTCCACCAGCTGGTTACTGGACAGCGGCGAGGCGTTGGGACCGTAGTAGGTGCGGTGCCATTTGAAGCCGCCCATCACCATATAGGTGTTTTCCTCCGCCGACACCATGATGGCGGCGGTGGCCAGCAGGGCCGGGGCCACGAAGACGAGGTAGGAGACGGTGGTCCCGTCGCCGGCGTCGAACGCTGCGTCGCCCGTGTCCACCAGCGACGCCAGCCCCACGCCCATACCGAAGAGGTACACCAGCGGAGTGCCCACGGCTGTCATGAGCACGGTCCACCCGTAGCCGCGCATGCGCCGGATCCAGTGCTCGGCGTAGTAGACGGCGCCGAAGCGCCGGGTCCGGGACGCGGTCTGCTCCGGTGTCAGCGGCGAGCGCAGCCCCAGCACGGGATGCCGGTTTATCTCCCCGTCCCCCGCCGGGGCTCCTGAAAGCTGGCGCTCAGTCAATGAGGCTCCTGCCGGTCAGCCGGAGGAACACGTCCTCCAGGGATGAGCGGCGCACCAGTGACGTGATGGGGTGCAGCCCGCGGGAGCTGACCGATTCCAGGGCGGCCTCGCCGTCGTCGGCGTAAATCAGGACGCGGTCCGGAAGGGTTTCGATCCGGCTGCCTATTCCTTCCAGTTCGCCGGCGACCGTGGTGTTGCGTTCGGAACCAAAGCGCAGTTCCAGGACTTCCCTCGTCGAATGCTCACGAATCAGGGCAGCGGGAGAGCCTTCGGCCATGATCTTTCCCTTGTCCACCACCACCAGGCGGTCGCACAGCTGCTCCGCCTCATCCATGTAGTGAGTGGTCAGGATCAGCGTAACCCCGGCTTCCTTGAGGCGGAACAGCCGGTCCCAGAGGATGTGCCGGGCCTGCGGGTCCAGTCCGGTGGTCGGTTCGTCCAGCAGGAGAATTTTGGGATCGTTGATCAGTGACCGGGCTATGGTCAACCGCCGCTTCATGCCCCCGGAGAGGGATTCGATCCGGTCTTTGGCCTTGTCCGTCAGCTGGGCAAATTCCAGCAGCTCGTCGGCCTTGGGACCCAGATAACTCTTGGGAAGGCCGAAGTACCGGCCATAGGCCAGGAGGTTTTCGCGCACACGCAGGTCTTCGTCGAGGTTGTCCTGCTGCGGCACCACACCCAGATGGGCGCGCACCTCGGGACCGTACCGGTCCGGGTCCAGTCCCATGACGGCGAGGTCCCCGGAGGTGCGCGATGACACGCCGCCGATCATTTTCATGGTGGTGGATTTGCCGGCACCGTTGGGGCCGAGAAGCCCGAAGGACTCCCCTGCCGGAACGTTGAAGCTGATGCCGTCCACGGCGTTGAAATCGCCGTAGGTCTTGCGGAGGTTCCGGGCCGAAATGACCGTAGATGAGGTGGTCTTGGGGACAGTCGGGGCTGGTGTGATCTGCGGCACTCGAACAGCCTAGTGCACCAGCCCCAACCTGAGGAACAGCTAGGCCAGGATGCCTGCTGAGCGCTCGGCCGCCTCCACCACGTTGGCCAGCAGCATGGCCCGGGTCATGGGCCCCACTCCCCCCGGGTTGGGGGAAATCCAGGAAGCGACGTCGGCGGCAGACTTCTCCACGTCGCCGGTGAGGGTCGTCTTGCCGGTTTCCGGATCCGTGACGCGGGTTACCCCCACATCCAGGACAATCGCGCCGGGCTTGAGATCCTCGGCGCGGATCATCTCAGGGAATCCGGCAGCGGCCACCACAACGTCGGCTTCGCGCAGATGCTCGAACAGATCCACTGTTCCGGTATGCGCCAGCGTTACCGTGGCGTTGATCGGGCGGCGGGTGAGCAGCAGTCCCAGCGGGCGGCCCACGGTGACGCCGCGGCCCACCACGAGGACCTTCTTGCCGGTGAGGGAAATCCCGTTGCGCACCAGCAGCTGCACAATCCCGTGGGGCGTGCAGGGCAGGGGCGAGGTCATCGGTTCGCTCACGTTCAGGACCAGCCGGCCGAGGTTGACCGGGTGCAGGCCGTCGGCGTCCTTTTCCGGCGCAATGCGTTCCAGGATGGCGTTGGTGTCAATGTGCGCCGGCAGCGGCAGCTGAACAATGTAACCGGTGGTGCCCGGATCCCCGTTCAGCTCGTCGATGACCTCTTCCAGGTCCGCCTGGCTGATGTCGCCGGGCAGGTCGCGGCGGATGGAGTTGATGCCCACCTGGGCGCAGTCCTTGTGCTTGCCGCCCACATAGGAGTGGCTGGCCGGGTCATCGCCCACCAGCACCGTCCCCAGCCCGGGGGTGATCCCGTGCTCATCCCTGAGCACCTGCACACGCTGCGCCAGTTCGTCCTTGATCTCCCGGGCGGCTTTGCGCCCGTCGAGGATCCGTGCGGCCACCGGGGTGCCGAGAGGAGTTTTCTCCTTCTTCTCCCACCCAAGATTGGCGCTGTCATTCTCGGGGGTTTCCGTAACGGAACCTTCCATGTTGTTGCCTTTCTCCATGTTCTCTACCACTCTTCCTGTCCCGGATACAGCGGGAAATTCTCTGCAAGCGCAGTGACCCTCGCCCGCAGCGCTTCGACGTCGGGGGCGGGTTTCAGCGCAGCGGCGATGATGTCCCCCACCTCAGTGAACTCCTTCGCACCGAAGCCGCGCGTGGCCAGCGCCGGCGTACCGATCCGCAGGCCGGAGGTGACCATGGGCGGACGGGGATCGAACGGCACGGAGTTGCGGTTCACCGTGATGCCCACCGAGTGCAGCAGATCCTCGGCCTGTTTGCCGTCCAGCGCGGAGTGGCGCAGGTCCACCAGGATCAGATGAACATCGGTGCCGCCGGTGAGTACCGAAACTCCGTGCTCCGCGACGTCGGGGGCGTTCAGCCGTTCGGCAATGATCCGCGCGCCTTCCAGCACGCGCTCCTGGCGTTCGCGGAATTCCTCGGACCCGGCGATTCGGAACGCCACGGCCTTGGCGGCAATGACGTGCATCAGCGGTCCGCCCTGCTGGCCCGGGAACACACTGGAGTTCAGCTTCTTGCCGTACTGTTCCTTGGCCAGAATCATCCCTGAGCGCGGCCCGGCGAGAGTCTTGTGCACGGTGGAGGTTACGACGTCGGACGCGGGCACCGGGTTCGGGTGCAGGCCAGCTGCCACCAGGCCGGCGAAGTGCGCCATGTCCGTCCACAGATAGGCGCCTGCCTCGTCGGCAATGGAGCGGAAGGCCTCGAAGTCCAGCTGCCGCGGGTACGCGGACCAGCCCGCGATGATGACCTGCGGCCGTTCGGCGAGGGCCTGCTCCCGGACCTTATCCATGTCCACGCGGTAGGTCTGCTCATCCACTCCGTAGGCTGCCACGTCATAGAGCTTGCCGGAGAAGTTCAGTTTCATGCCGTGGGTCAGATGCCCGCCGTGGGCGAGGTTCAGGCCCATGAGCTTGTCGCCGGGCTGTAGGAGCGCAGCCAGTGCCGCAGCGTTGGCCTGCGCACCGGAATGCGGCTGGACGTTGGCGAACTCGGCGCCGAACAGATCCTTTGCCCGCTCAATGGCCAGGTTTTCCGCCACGTCCACATGCTCGCAGCCGCCGTAATAGCGGCGGCCCGGGTATCCCTCGGCATATTTATTGGTCAGGACTGAACCCTGGGCCTCAAGGACGGACCGCGGTGCAAAGTTCTCCGAGGCGATCATTTCCAGGGTGTTGCGCTGACGGGCCAGTTCATCGTTGAGGACGGCGGCAATTTCCGGATCGACGTCGGACAGCTTGGCGTCCGTGACGGGCTGGGTGGATAGTCTCACATGGATCTCCTGGGGAAGGCGTTCTATGGGTCAGGCTACCTGCCGGACACCCCCGGCCTTTGTTCGCGAAAACAGTTCGGGCATGACAAACAGATGAAGGCTTGACCTTCGGCCCAGGCGTGCGATCCGTGGTCTGTGCTGCTGTGCCGCTCCCTGGTGGTAGCCCACCTGACGCCAGTTGCGACCTAACCATCGTAACGGACCCTGCTCCTGCGCGGCCGAATGTTTCCTCTCACCGGCGGCGGCCCCGGGCTCCGGAATAAGCACCGGCACGGAAGCGGTTGGAGGTAGCAAGAGCAGGATTTTCCTTCAGGAGGCGGGTGTGATGACGGCGGACCGCGAAGTCGATGTGGCGGTGATCGGTGCGGGGCAGGCCGGGCTCAGCGCAGCGTATTACCTTGCACGCCGGGGCCTGGCCCCCGAATCCGGCTTCGTGGTGCTGGACGCCAATGAGGGGCCCGGCGGCGCCTGGCGGCACCGCTGGGATTCGCTCACACTGGGTTCCGCCCACGGCATCCATGACCTGCCGCGCTTCCCCCTGGGCACCCCCGATCCCCGGGAACCGGCGTCGTCCGTGGTCAGCCGCTATTACGGCGCGTATGAAGACGAATTTGACCTCCGCGTGCAGCGGCCGGTACGGGTCCGCAAGGTTTCCCGAACCGCCGGAAACCGGCTGAAAGTAGCCACGGACCGCGGGGTGTGGCTGGCCCGTTATGTCATCAACGCCACCGGAACCTGGGACAAACCATATTGGCCCGCCTACCCGGGGCAGCAGGACTTCCGCGGGGAACAGCTGCACACCCGCGACTTTCGCAGCGCTGCGGACTTCGCCGGCCGGCGCGTCCTGGTGGTGGGCGGCGGCACCTCTGCTCTGCAGTTCCTGCTGCAGCTCCATGACGCCGGGGCCCGCACGGCCTGGTCCACCCGGCGGCCTCCGGAATTCACGAACCGTCCCTTCGATGCCGAGTGGGGCCGCGACGTTGAGCGGTCCGTCAGCGAGCGCACGCGCGCGGGGTTGCCCCCGCTCAGCGTGGTGGCCGCAACCGGGCTGCCGCTGACGGAGCAGTACCGGAAGGGGATCGATGACGGGATCCTGGTCTCACGGGGCCCCCTCCTGAAGCTCACCCCGGAGGGAGCGGTGTTCGAGGACGGCAGCACTGCGGCTGTGGACGTGATCCTCTGGGCCACCGGGTTCCGCGCGTCCCTGGGACATCTGGCGTCCCTGCACCTTCGCGAACCGGGCGGCGGCATCCGGATGGACGGACCGCGTGTGGTGAAACTGCCGCAGCTGCTCCTGGTGGGTTACGGGGAATCTGCCTCAACGCTCGGAGCCACCCGAGCCGGGCGGGCGGCGGCAATGGCGGCGCTTCAGGGCTGGTCCACGTCCTCCCAGACGAACTCCGTCGCGGTTCCCTCTTCCCAGTCACGGCGCAGCACCGCGTAGGTGACGGAGGCTATCCACCGCCCGTCATCCAGCGGCCAGTCCTCCCGGTAATGCGCTTCCTTGAGGAATCCGGACCGGAGAAAGGTCTTGCGCATGGCAATGTTGTCTTCCCTCGTCCGCCCCGCGAACCGGTGTGAGCGTGGCCTTGCCGTAAACACGAGGTCAGTCAGGGCCTGCAGCACGGGAACACCGCTGCCCTGCCCCCGGGCTTCTTCCACCAGCCGAAGATCGAACGTGGGGCACTGGCTGTCCAGACGTTCCAGAATGACCAGCCCAAGCCGCTGGTTGTCGCCAAAGACCCAGTAGGTGCACACGCCGTCGGCGTCGAACCTGCCCTCCAGGATCAGCTGCCGGACCAGCTCCTCGGACGGTGCAGTAATGCGGTGATAGGGAAAGCTGTTGGTGGTCAGGAACTTGACCAGCTCCTCAGCATCCTTATCCGAAAGCGGCATGAAGGTTACTTCCATTTCCTTAGCCTAAGCGAGCGTTCCCCGGACAGGTAACCTTGATTCCGTGACTGATTCCTCCGCCCCCGCCCCTGACACGATTCCCGGCGCATCCGCGTTTACCCTTACTCTGTCCTGCCCCGATCAGCCCGGCATCGTCCATGCCGTCTCCGGCGGCCTGGTGGCAGCCGGCGGAAACATTACGGAATCCCAGCAGTACGGCAGCCCGGAAACCGGCTCTTTCTTCATGCGGGTGGATTTCACCGCACCCGGCACCCATGCGCAGGTCCGCGAGGCTCTCGCCCCGGTGGCCGCCGCCTTCGGAATGGACTGGCAGCTCCACCCCGCCGGCGCACCTGTGCGCACCCTCATCATGGTGTCCAAGTCCGGCCACTGCCTCAACGATCTCCTTTTCCGGCAGCGCGCCGGCACGCTGCATATCGACGTTCCGGCCATCGTCTCCAACCACCGGGACCTGGCCGGGCTGGCAGCGTTCTACGGCATCCCTTTCCACCACATTCCGGTAACCCCGGACACCAAAGAAGACGCGGAGAACCAGCTTCGGGCCCTGATGAAGGATCTCGACATTGAGCTGGTGGTGCTGGCCCGCTATATGCAGATCCTCAGTAATGAACTGTGCACTGACCTGTCCGGGCGCGCCATCAACATCCACCACTCCTTCCTGCCCTCCTTCAAGGGCGCGCGCCCCTACCACCAGGCCCACGCCCGCGGTGTGAAGCTCATAGGCGCGACGGCCCACTACGTCACCTCAGACCTGGATGAAGGCCCCATCATCGAGCAGGAAGTCATCCGCGTGGACCACTCGCGTTCCGCCGCGCAGCTGGCCGCGCTGGGCAGCGACGTCGAAGGCCGCACCCTGTCCAAGGCCGTGCAGTGGCACGCCGAGCACCGGGTTCTGCTGGACGGAAAGCGCACGATCGTCTTCAACTGAGGACTTTCCGGCGCACCGCCGCCGCGGCCGGCCGCCCGGGTACGGCTAGGCTGGCCCCATGGCACACGTAATCACATTCCGGGGCAAGACCCCGCAGGCAGATCCGACAGTTTTCCTCGCCCCCACGGCATCGCTCATCGGTGACGTTGTCATGGAGCCGGAGTCCAGCGCTTTTTACGGCGTGAGCGTGCGCGGGGACTCCAACTCCATCCGGGTTGGCGCCGGCACCAATCTGCAGGACAACGTGGTGCTGCACGCGGACCCGGGCTTCCCCACCACCGTGGGACAGCGTGTCAGTGTTGGCCACAGTGCCGTGGTTCACGGCTGCACCATCGAGGACGACTGCCTGATCGGCATGAGCGCTACGGTCATGAACGGTGCCGTGGTGGGTGCCGGGTCCCTGGTGGCGGCCGGCGCCGTGGTCCTGGAAGGAACCCTGATCCCGCCCCGGTCCCTGGTGGCCGGCGTCCCGGCGAAGGTCCGCCGGCAGCTGACTGATGCGGAGTACGACGGCGTCCGCAGCAACGCGGCCCGCTATATAGAGACAGCGGCTGCGCACCGCGAAGCAGTGCATTCCGGCTGACCGAAGCCGGTATTGGAGCGGCCGGCGTTGTTGTCGGCCGCTCTTTTCACGTCCGGAGCCGGTTGCGCTCCAGTTGCCCCTAGCTTGATGCACGGTCTGTGATTACAGTGGGTGATCTTCGGAAAAGAGGACCATGGATTCCCCGTACATTCCCACGCCGCCGTGTGTTTTCCAGGGGGCTCCCAGCCCGGTTTCAAAGACCGGCCGCCCGCTTCGATGGGGCGTGGTTGCCACCGGAAACATCTCTGCGAAAGTCACTGAAGACATCGCCAGGCTTGAAGATGCCTCGCTGCAGGCCGTGAGTTCACGCAGCGCGGATTCAGCCGAGGAGTTTGCCGACCGCTTCGGATTCACCCGCTCCTACTATGACGACGAACGGCGCAGGGGGTATCTCCGCCTGATCGATGACCCGGAGGTTGACGTCGTTTATGTTGGGGCTCCGCACGCTCAGCATTATGAAATATCCCGTGCCGCCCTGCTTGGCGGCAAACATGTGCTCTGCGAAAAAACCCTCACCATCAATGCGCGCGAAGCCGAAGAGCTCATGACTCTGGCCTCCTCCCGCGGATTGTTCCTGATGGAAGCCGTCTGGACACGGTTCCTGCCGTGCATCAACCGCATCTGGGAGATCCTGGCCGGCGGCGAACTCGGCGAAGTGCACTGGGTGCAGGCGGATCTTGGGTTTCCCGCCCCGCCGGACCCCGCCAGCCGGCTCTGGAACCCGGCGGCGGGCGGCGGAGCCCTGCTGGACCTGAGCGTGTATCCCCTGACCCTGGCGGTGGGGGCATTGGGCTTTCCCGACGGGGTTACCGCGGTGGGCGCCGTGAACGGTGACGGCATTGATACGCAGAACGCCCTACTCCTGAGCTACCGGTCAGGCGCCTCGGCCCAGTTGATGTCTTCCCTGGTGGCGGCCTGCACCCGGACCGGCACAATCGCCGGGAGCAAAGGCTGGCTGCGGACGGGGACGCCTCTGCACAACCCGGTCGAATTGACCATCCAGCCCCATCTGGGAGAGCGCAGGGTGGAAAGATTCCACCAGCTGGGCAACGGGTACACCTATGAACTGCGCGAAGTCACCCGCTGCATCCAGTCCGGACTGCTGGAATCCCCCACCATGAGCTGGGAGCATTCCCTGGCCTCCATGCGTTTGTTTGACGAAGCGCGGACACAGATGGGGGTCCGCTATCCCAACGACCTTCCCGCACGGACCCGGTAGCCAGACACGGAAAAGCGGTCCAGCGTTCGCTGGACCGCTTTTCCGTCTTGGCTGGATCAGGCCCATAGCCCCGGGCATGTTTAGGCTCCGCGAACGTTGTCTTTCGCGTCCGCTGCCTTGTCCTTTACATCTCCGGCAGCGCTCTGACTCTCCTGCTGCACATTCTGCGCCGCTTCCGCAGCCGTTGTCTTCACGTTTTCCATGGCTTCCCGGGCGGGCTCCCTGAGACCCTGGGCAACGTCCTTGGCAGCGTCCGCCACCTGATTGGTCAGGGGCTCCGCCGCTGTCTTCAGGTTGTCCGCAGCGACGCGTTCCTTCTCGCTGGCGGGAATGAGGGACGCTGCCAGCAGTCCGGCACCGAAAGCGATGAGCCCTGCCGCCATCGGGTTGCCCTGTGCCTTGCCGGCAAGCTTATGCGGGGCGTCGCCCGCTGCCGAGCCTGCGCGTCCCATGCCGTCCGCTGCCGTACCTGTTCCGGACTGGACCTTGTCAGTCATCTGATCTGCTGCTCCCATCACTTTGTCCTTCACGCCGAACACCGCGTCCCTTACCTTGTCCGTCTGGCGCTGAACAATGTGGGACGGAGTCACTTTGTCAGCAACGGCGTCCACGTTGCTTCCGAGCCTGCGGCGGGTCTCTTCAATGTCTGCGCGTATTGCGTCGGGGTTTTCGCTCATCGTGGGTCCTCACTCGGTTTCAGCGTTCCGGGAGTTTCCTGCAGCGCACCAGGCTTTCCAGTCTGGGATGGAAAAAATGGGCTCCGCTGCAGTCGGCCGCAATCATCGGCCACTTCCTGGCCGGTCTGGCCATCATCGGAGAGAACAAGGGCCGCGTTGCAAAGCAGGGCGGCGCGGGAACCCTCACCGTCTGCAAGACAGCCGTGACTGTTATCGGGGCACTGGCAACCTTCTACGCCGGGGTGCTGGGGCGGAAGGTCGAAAAGTACTCCGAAGAAGGCGCCGCCGGTGCCACCGAGCCAAACCCCGGCACATCCAAGGAACTGCAGTCGGCCCAGCGGCAGCTGAAAGTGGTCCAGTGGTGCATTCCGGTCTTTTCGGGAGCTGTCATTGTGATGGGCGCACAGCACGGCGAAATGCAGCGCACCTCCAATGTCCTCAAGGGTTTACTGCAGTCCTGATCCCGGGGAGATGCCCTTTGGCGCGCCGGACCAACTCGTCTCATCTCTTGACCCAAGCTATACATCCTTCGGCACCCATGGTTATCTTCAGACGATGGGCGCCGAAGTCAACAGCAAAACGTACAGCAGGGAGCAGCGGACGCGATACCGTCAGCGCCTCCTTGAAAACCTCGACCGGTTCGCGGGATATCTTTCAACCGCAACGTTCGCCGACACTTCCAGCATCGGCCTGGAGCTGGAGCTGAATCTAACCAATCAGGATTTCTCTCCCGCGCTGCGCAATGCCGCCGTCTTGGAGCAGATTGCCGATCCCGTGTTCCAGACCGAGATTGGTGCGTTCAATATCGAGATGAACCATCCGGCACTGTCCGTAGGAGGCTCCGGGCTGAGGGATCTCGAGGACAGTCTGCGGATGCAGCTAAACCGGGCGGATTCCCGGGCGGCAGAGGTGGACACAGAAATCCTCATGACCGGAATCCTGCCAACCCTGCGTCCCAGCCTGCTGGACAACAAGGAATGGCTAAGCGACGGCAAGCGCTATGCGGCGCTCAACACCTCCGTTCTGCAGGCACGCGGCGAAGACGTCCACATAGACCTGCGCGGCGAGGAATCGTTGTCCTTCTATGCCAAAAACATCGCCCCCGAAGCGGCCTGCACCTCGGTGCAGCTTCACCTTGAAGTGAGCCCGGAGGATTTTGCCCCCGCCTGGAACGCAGCCCAAATAATAGCCGCTCCCCAAGTGGCGCTGGCAGCGAACTCACCCATCTTCATGGAGCACGTCCTGTGGCATGAAACCCGCATTGAACTCTTCAAGCAGGCCATCGACACCCGCCCGCCGGAAATGCGCAACCAGGGCGTCCGTCCCCGCGTGTGGTTTGGGGAACGGTGGATCACGTCAATCTTTGATCTTTTTGAGGAGAACGTTCGTTATTTCCCTGCACTGCTGCCGGAGCTCTCCCGCAGCAGCGGCGGATCCACGGCCGCCGGTGCGCCGCTGCTGCCCGAGCTCCGCCTCCACAACGGGACCGTCTACCGGTGGAACCGGCCGATCTACGACCCCGGGGAGCACACCCCCAACCTGCGCCTGGAGAACCGGATCCTGCCGGCCGGGCCCACGGTGCTGGATGTCGTGGCCAATGCGGCCTTTTTCTACGGGATGGTCCAGCATCTGCGGACAGCCGACCGCCCCCTGTGGAGCAGGCTGGCCTTCAAGAGCGCAGCAGACAACTTCCTGGCCTGCGCCCGCAACGGTCTGGAATCCACCGTGTACTGGCCGGGCATCGGCGAAATACCGGTCGCTGAGCTGATCGTCCGGCACCTCGTTCCCCAGGCGGCTCTGGGACTCAAGGAACTGGGAGTTGATCAGGAGTTGATCGAGCGTTATCTGGATGTCATCCGGGAGCGTGCCCGCACCGAACAGAACGGAGCCTCCTGGCAGATCGCCTACCTGCACCGTCTCGAGAAATCGGGCATGGAGCGCACGGCCGCACTGGCCGAGCTGACCCGGAAATACTGGCAGAACATGAATTCCAATGCCCCGGTCCACGAATGGCCGGTTGATTAGCGGACCGCGACGGGCGGAACGCCAATTTTGCTTTGCGGGATCTTTTTTCGCTTCGAGTTCTGGCACTCGCAAAGGGCGAGTGCTAATCTAAATTCATCCTTGAGTCGAGGTGACTCAAGTTATTGACCCTTCTGAAGTTCCGAAAATGATCGCCTGCCCACAGGCGGGCGTATAGGGAGTTGATGATAATGGCCATGAAGTTCGATCCATTCCGCGAGCTTGACCGGATGGCAGGGGCCCTGCTCGATCCGCGGCAGCGTCTGCGACTGATGCCCATCGATCTCTACCGCGAGGGCGACCACTACATCCTGAACGCCGATCTCCCGGGCATCGACCCGGGCTCGGTGGACGTGGATGTGGACGGCCAGCTGCTGACCATCAGGGCAGAGCGCACTATCCAGGCCTCTGATACGGTCACATGGCTAACCCGGGAACGCGAGTCCGGCACTTTCCTCCGCCAGCTCAACCTGGGGCAGGGAATCGACATTGACGGTATCTCGGCCAAGTATGAAAACGGCGTGCTCAGCGTGCTCATACCCGTCAGCGAGCGGGCCAAGCCGCGCAAGATTGAGGTGTCATCGTCCTACAAGGACGCCAACACCATCAGCGGCCAGTCCAGCTCCGAGTCGGTGACCTCGTCAACCTCGGGCAGCTCCGGTTCCATGGGCTCAGGCTCCCTGGGCTCGTCCGGCTCCATGGGTTCAGGCTCGGACTCGATGGGCTCCGGCGGCTCCGGTTCCTCGGGAGACCAGGGTTCCGGTATCTAGCCGGCACGTCCTGACAAACGACGACGGCGCCCCACCTGAGAAGGCGGGGCGCCGTCGTCGTTGTGCGCTGAAGCGCCGGGCGGGAATTAGCCCAGGCGGGTCTTCAGGTTGGCATCGAGCTCAGCGAGGAATTCCTCGGTGGTCAGGTATGCCTGGTCCGGGCCGACCAGGGCCGCGAGGTCCTTGGTCATCTTGCCGGATTCGACCGTCTTGATGACAACGTCTTCAAGGGTCTGGGCGAAATTGATGACCTCGGGGGTGTTGTCCAGCTTGCCGCGGTGCATCAGGCCACGGGTCCACGCGAAGATCGAAGCGATCGGGTTCGTGGAGGTGGGCTTGCCCTGCTGGTGCTGGCGGTAGTGACGCGTCACCGTGCCGTGTGCGGCTTCGGCTTCAACCGTCTTGCCGTCCGGGGTCATCAGCACTGAGGTCATCAGACCCAGCGAGCCGAAGCCCTGTGCAACGGTGTCGGACTGGACGTCGCCGTCGTAGTTCTTGCAGGCCCAGACGTAGCCGCCTTCCCACTTCATGGCGGAGGCAACCATGTCATCGATCAGGCGGTGCTCGTAGGTGAGGCCGGCTGCTTCGAACTGGTCCTTGAACTCGGCGTCGAAGACTTCCTGGAACAGATCCTTGAACTGGCCGTCGTAGGCCTTCAGGATGGTGTTCTTGGTGGAAAGGTACACCGGGTAGTTGCGCTGCAGGCCGTAGGCGAAGGAAGCGCGGGCGAAGTCCTTGATGGAATCGTTGAAGTTGTACATACCCATGGCGACGCCGCCATCTTCGTTGTACGTAACAACCTGCTGCTTGATTTCTTCGCCGCCGTCGGCAGGCGTGTAGGTCAGCGTCAGGGTGCCGGCACCGGGAACCTTGAAGTTGGTGGCCTTGTACTGGTCGCCGTGAGCGTGGCGGCCGATGATGATCGGCTTGTTCCAGCCCGGGACCAGGCGCGGGATGTTGGAAATGATGATCGGTTCGCGGAAGACAACGCCGCCGAGGATGTTGCGGATGGTTCCGTTGGGGGAAACCCACATCTTCTTCAGGCCGAATTCTTCAACGCGTGCCTCATCCGGGGTGATGGTGGCGCACTTGACGCCCACACCGTGCTCCTTGATGGCATTGGCAGCGTCAACGGTGACCTGGTCATCAGTGGCATCGCGGTTCTGGATGGAGAGGTCGTAGTACTTCAGGTCTACGTCCAGGTACGGGTTGATCAGGCGGTCCTTGATGAACTGCCAGATGATGCGGGTCATCTCGTCGCCGTCGAGTTCTACAACAGAACCCACAACCTTGATTTTCTCAGCCACACGATCTCCTTGTGCGTTGGTGGGCACCGGACATGTCTTGTGGCATGACGGAGCCCGTCTTTTTGGCTTGTATTTGAGTCCCACTATGCCACAGCGCACTATCTGCGCCCTAAACTGCGGGACGGCGCATTACCTGCACCGCCCCGCAGCCAAGTGCGGCCGTAAAGCGCCCGCAGTTAGTGGAAGAAGTGACGCGACCCGGTGAAGTACATGGTGACGCCGGCGGCATTTGCCGCTTCGATGACTTCGTTGTCGCGGATGGATCCGCCCGGCTGGACGACGGCACGGACACCGGCGTCAATCAGGATCTGCAGGCCGTCGGCGAACGGGAAGAACGCGTCGGAGGCTGCCACGGAACCGCGGGCCCGCTCGTCCCCGGGTCCGCCCAGGGTGTTGGCCCGTTCCACGGCGAGCCGGCAGGAATCCACCCGGTTGACCTGGCCCATGCCCACCCCCACGGAGGCGCCGTTGTGTGCCAGCAGGATGGCGTTGGACTTGGCCGCACGCACGGCCGTCCAGGCAAAGGCCAGGTCAGCGCGCGTTGCCTCATCGGCGGCCGGGCCGGAAACCAGCGTCCAGTTCTCCGGGTTGTCTCCCTCCGCCTGCATTTTGTCCGACTTCTGGATCAGCATGCCGCCGGAGACCTGGCGGAACTCGGCAGCGCTGCGCCCGTAACCGTCCGGCAGGGTCAGCAGTCGGATGTTCTTTTTGGCGGAGAGAATTTCCACGGCTTCAGCATCGAAGTCCGGGGCGATAACAACCTCGGTGAAGATGTCCTTGACTGTGTTGGCCATGCCGGCGGTGACGGTGCGGTTGGCCGCGATCACGCCGCCGAAGGCCGACACCGGATCGCAGGCATGCGCTTTGGCATGGGCATCGGCAATGGGGTCGGCGGCGTCCTGCGAGGCCACGGCAACACCGCACGGGTTCGCATGCTTGACGACGGCGACGGCCGGCTCGCTGAAGTCGAACGCGGCGCGCAGGGCGGCATCGGCGTCGACGTAGTTGTTGTAGGACATGGCCTTGCCATGCAGCTGATCTGCCTGCGCTACGCCCGGCTGGGCGCTCTTGTCCGCATAGAGGGCAGCGTCCTGGTGGGGGTTTTCGCCGTAGCGCAGCACCTCGGACCGTTCCAGGGCCAAACCGGTGTAGGCAGGCCAAACGCTGCCTTCTTCGGTTCCGTCACCAAACTGTTCGGCGGTCCAGGCCGCCACGGCAGTGTCATAGGCGGCGGTGGAAGCGAAGGCTTCCGCGGCCAGGCGGCGGCGCTGGGCCAGGTCGAAGCCGCCTTCGGCAGCTGCCGTGACTACTTCGCTGTATTTGGCCGGGTCCACAACCACAGCCACGGACGGGTGGTTCTTCGCGGCGGCACGGACCATGGACGGTCCTCCGATGTCGATCTGTTCCACCACTTCGTCCCGGCTTGCGCCTGACTTCACGGTTTCCACGAAGGGGTAGAGGTTCACCACCACCAGGTCGAAGGGCTCAATTTCCATTTCCTCCAGCTGGGCCACGTGGTCCTCGCGGCGGCGGTCAGCCAGGATGCCGGCGTGGACGCGGGGATGCAGTGTCTTGACCCGCCCGTCCAGGCACTCGGCGAAGCCGGTGACTTCAGAGACCTCCGTGACGGGAACGCCGGCGGCGGCAATCTGCTTGGCGGTGGAACCGGTGGACACGATGCTGACACCGGCGGCAGAAAGGCCCTGAGCCAATTCCGTCAGGCCGGTCTTGTCATAGACCGAGATCAGGGCCCGGCGGATGGGCACACGGTTTAGGGGGGTGGTTTTCACGAAGGCACTCCAGGTGACGGGGTTCGGCATTTCGGCTCCGCCCGGCAGCGCATCGGCCGCCGGGCGTGCCCTGCGAGGATTAGTTTATGCCGGGGGCATCACCTGCCGCAGGTTACGGGTAACAGTGGAGCCGGCGGCAGACTCAATTGCGCGGAGTACAGTTGCTCCGACCCCAATAATCCGTCCTGCCGAAAGCGCGCGCCATGACAACAACGAACACCCTGCCCACGGGTGACCAGGTGGTTCAGGATCTGCCGTGGAAATGGAAGGTCCAGGGACGGATCTTCATTATCGGCGGCCTGGGCTTCATGTTCGACGCCTGGGATGTGACGCTGAACGGCGTCCTGATTCCCCTGCTCTCCAGCCACTGGGATCTGGAACCGGCCCAGGCAGCCTGGATCGGCACTGCCAACCTGCTGGGCATGGCCATTGGTGCGTTTGTGTGGGGTTCCATCGCCGATGCCATTGGACGCAAGAAGGCCTTCACCGCCACCCTGCTCGTCTTTTCGCTCTTCACCGTCCTGGGCGCGTTCTCCCCGGACATTGTCTGGTTCTGCATCTTCCGGTTCATGGCAGGCTTTGGCCTGGGCGGCTGCGTTCCCGTGGATTACGCACTGGTGGGTGAGTTCACGCCGCGCAAACAGCGCGGTCGGGTGCTGACGGCGATGGACGGCTGGTGGCCGGTGGGAGCTGCACTGTGCGGAGCCACGTCCGCGCTGATCATGGCCACGCTGGCCGATTGGCGCTACACCATGCTCATCATGGTGCTGCCGGCCCTGCTGGTCTTCTGGGTCCGGCGCTCCGTTCCGGAATCCCCGCTGTTCCTGGTCCGCAAAGGACGCACCGCGGAAGCGGAAACCGTCATCAACGAGCTGATTCGCAGTACGGGTTCCGCCGTTACCGGCTGGCGGCTTCCTGATCCCGAGGAGCCGTCGAAACTGTCGCTGCGCGCCGTCGGCACCCAGCTGAGCGATCTCTGGCGGTACAGCTGGAAGATCACCCTGTCCGCCTGGTCGCTGTTCTTCACCATCCTGCTCGTGTACTACCTGGCTTTGACCTGGATGCCCAAGATCCTCGTGGACTCCGGTTTCAAGGAGTACGCGGCGTTCCTGACCACTTCGGGGATGGCCGCCGTCGGGCTGCTGGGCGTGATCGCCGCAGCCCTGCTGGTGGAGCGGGTGGGACGGAAATGGATTCTGGCTGTCACCGGTCCGCTTTCAGCGCTCATCCTGGTGGTGGTGGCCCTGGTCCTGGATGCGCCCGCCGCCGCCACCGGCTGGCTGCTGGCTTACGGGTTTGTGGTGCAGGTGGCCATCCCGGTGCTGTACGCGTACGTATCCGAGCTGTACCCCACGGAGCTGCGCGGCAGCGGGTTTGGCTGGGCCTCCACTGTGAGCCGGATTGGCGCCGGATTCGGGCCGCTGATCTTCGTTTCCGTCGCTTGGCCGTATCTGGGCCTGCCGCTGTCCTTCGGCCTGGCCGGTGTCCTGGTGGTACTGGCAGTCGTGTGGATGATGCGGTTCGCGCCGGAAACCCGGGGCGCCGCCCTGGATTAGGCGCGGACGCCTGCTGCCCGTCTCCGGGGCAGCAGGGGGCCCAGCAGCACTTAAAGCGCCGGCAGCCCGCGCGTGCTGATCCGGTCCAGGGTTTCGATCAGCAGCCGGCGTTCCTGGACCTTGATCCGCTCATGCAGGCTTTCCTCGGTATCGTCCTCCAGCACTTCTACGGCGGCCTGGGCGAGAATCGGACCCGTGTCCACTCCGGCGTCGGCGATGTGCACGGTGCAGCCGGTGACCTTTACTCCGTAGGCCAGCGCGTCGCGCACGCCGTGCGCCCCCGGGAACGAGGGCAGCAGTGCCGGGTGCGTGTTGAGGTAGCGGCCCTCAAAAGTGTTGATGAAGTGCTCATCCACAATGCGCATGAAGCCGGAGGACAGCACGATGTCCGGGGAATAGGACGCCACCTTTTCCGTCAGGGCCGCGTTCCACTCGGAGCGCACGGCATAGTCGCGGAAGTTCACCACAAAGGTGGGATACCCGGCTTCGGCGGCACGCTGCACCCCCAGGGTGCCGGGACGGTCCGCGCCGACGGCGGCAATATCGACGTCGAGCGTCCCCTCCGCCACGGCGTCCAGAACGGCTTGAAGGTTGGATCCGGTGCCGGACACGAGAACAACGATGCGCATGCGTCAACCTTAGGCTTCACCGTCGCCTAGGGTTAAACCATGAACAACGACGGCCGTGCCCCCGATCAGACTCCCCCGCCGTTGCAGCAGGCGCCCGAAAAGACCGCTGCCACCGACGAGCAAAAGCGAAGCATCCGCGGATATCTGCGGATTTTCGTGGCTTTGGTTGCCGCCGTGCTGCTCACCTCGGGGCTTGCCCTGCCGTGGAAGCTGGTGCCGCTGGCACTGGGAGTTGCCGCGATCGCCGTCGGCATTGTGACGCTGGTGAAGGTGGTGCGCTTCAACAGCGGACCCGCACAGATGTTCGTGACTACTCTGGGCCTGGTTGCCTCCGTGGTGATGACGCTGGGCCTGGGACTGGCAGTTGCCACGTGGGACAGCACGGAGAAACTTGAAAGCTGCCTGGCCAACGCGCTGACCATTTCGGCTCAGGACGAGTGCCGGGACCAGTTCACCACCGGGTTGCTGCCGCGCTGAAAAAGCGCCTCGGGCCTTTTCCGCTGATTCGGAAGCTGGCCGCAGCCTGCATCCTCGTCACGCTGGCGGCACTGGTGGCCGGACCGGCACTTGTCGGCCTGCGTCCGCTCACCGTCCTAACATCCTCCATGGAACCGGGCCTGAGCCCGGGGGATGTGGTGCTGGTCCGATCGGTGGACCCGGAGGACGTCCAGGTGGGCGATGTCCTCACGTTTCAGCCGGCTGGCAGCGCACCCGGATCGCTTCCGGTCACTCACCGGCTAGCCGGTTTCTCCTCAGGCCCGGACGGGTCGCAGCAGCTGGTACTCCGGGGCGATGCCAACCCGCTGCCCGATCCTGCCGTTCCCGCCTCTGCGCTGCAGGGCCGAGTGGCAGCGACGATCCCGTATCTGGGCTATCCGGACCTGCTGGCGCAGCGCGCGGAGCTGGGCTGGATCCGCCCGCTACTGGGCACTGCCCTGTTCGGATATGCCGCACTGCTGTTCTTCCAGCACCTCCGTCAGCGGCGTTCCTCGCGCTCCAGCCAGGGCCCGACGGCGTAGCCCGCCACAACGCCCACGGCCACTTCGGCCGCAATCCACAGTCCCGTCCACAGCGGATCAGCACCCACGTCCACGAACCGGCCTATGCCCGCTGATCCGCCCGAGATCAGGACCACGGCCGCAGCCAGGATTCCGGCCACCAGGCCCACAAAAGCTCCAAGCAGCAGGGTGGAGACCGGCGCCGTAAACCAGCGGGCACGGATCTTCAGGGACAGCCACTCGTCAAAATGATTCTCGCCTTCCCGCAGGAACCACCAGCCGGCCAGGAACCCGGCGGCCACCGGCAGCGCCAGGGCGGCAACAGCGTACTCGGCGCCGCCGGCAGGCAGCGCAGCAAACACAGGAACCGCGGGCAGCGGACCCACAGTGGTCTCCAGCGGACTGATCAGGCTGCCCGTCCCGAGGGAAAAACCTGCCCCAGATGTCCAGCCCAGCGCCCAGCCCATGAAGTTGGGCATCATCCCCAGCTCGACGACGGTCAGCACCACGCCGCCGATGATTCCGGCATCCAGATGCTGGTAAACCGCCACAATCTCGGCCCAGCTCATGGCCAGGGCCGCGGTAACCAGCAGCGCTGAGAAACCCAGTGCCGCGGTAATGCCCACCACCCCGGCCCTGACCACTGCCCACACGTAGGATCCGGCCCAGCGGGAGTGCTGGCTGGTGCGGGAAATCCAGTCCGTGAGGTCCACGCCGATCAGCCGCACCCAGGATCCGGCCTCGCGCCGGGCACCAATGAAGAGTCCCAGGCCCGCCGAGATCAGCGGAATCAACGCGCCTGCGGTCACGGAAATAGACACGTCTTCATTCCCGGAGAAATAGGCGGCGGCAGCCCCGATAATGGCGTAGGTTCCCAGCGCCCCCAGCAGTGCCTGCCACAGCTGGTCCGCGTAGGAGGCCTTGGCCAGCCTGCGCCCGGCACGCCAGGACAGGAAAAACGGGATGAGCGTCAGACCCAGCGGAAACAGGGACAGCAGTCCGGATGTGGCTCCGCTGGCCAGCGTTCCGGCGGGGAAGGTCAGGGTCAGCGGGACACCGTGGATCAGGAGCCAGCCCTGCCCGCCCAGCCGGGCCAGCGACGCAAAGTCCCGGTCGGTGAAGCCGTCGGCGAACCAGACGCCGATGAGTGGCAGGAAAACGAGCAGGGCGGAAAGGACTGCAGCCTGGCCGAATTCGACCACTCCCTGCAGCCACAGGGGCATCGGTAGGACACCCGGAGTTTTGGGGCGGGTAAAGAGTTTCATCACTTCTATCGTCCCATCCGCTGCGCGGCGGACGGATCAGGAGGCGCCGTGAGTCGGACACGGCGGCTGGCGCGGACCGGTGTTTCCAGCCTGCGGGCTGGTCAGGCGGCGAGGTCGAAGATGCCCTTCGCCAGCGCAGCCGCGGCACCGAAGAATGCTATGACAACAACGGCGGCCCGGGCCTGCTCGTCGCGGATGAAACGCTGCAGCTTCTCCCCGGCGTAAATGCCGCCAATGATCATCAGGGCAATGAGCGCCCATGCCCACGGCTGGAACGGCGGCATTTGTCCGGGGTCCAGGGACAGTTTGGCCGTCAGAGTAACAACGGCAATGGTGACAAAGAACGGTTGCAGGGTGGCGGCGAAGGACCGCTGGGGCCAGCGTGCCATCAGGGCATAGGCGCTGACCGACGGTCCGCCCACCCCGGCCACCGCGTTGGTCACTCCGGAGAGGAAACCCGCAACCACCTTCGGCGCGTTGCCCGTCACGGTCACCGAGGTGCGCTGCATGACCAGCGACACGGTGAGGGCCACCAGCACCACGGCACCCACCACCACGGCCATGGGGGCCGACGGCAGGAACACGGCGGCGACCGAAGCCGGGATGCTGCCGCAGACCGCCGGGATGGCGAGCCAGCGGTACATGTCCCAGTCAATATCCTTCCGCACCCGCGTCATGATCAGCGCCGAGGACACCAGGCCGCAGACATTCACCATCAGCACGCCCCCGTGGGACCCCAGCAGGATCACGAGGAACGGAGAAATGAGCAGGGCAAACCCGAGGCCGGCGATCCGCTGCGCGATGGCCCCGATGAAGATTGCCACAAGTACAACGATGAGCAGTCCGGTAGTCACTCGAACACACTACGCTGAACAGATGATCTCCCCCGTCACGGTCCTTCAGACAGCGGATTGGCGCCAGCGCGTCTTCGGCCTCTACGCCCAGGTGCGCCTCACTGCCCGGGAGGTGTCGCCGTCGTACGCCCACGATCTGTGGCGCGCGGAGCGGGACCGGCTCTTCGCCGAACATCCCGCATCGCCGCTGAAACCGCACGCCCGGGAACGCTTCCGCGGCCTGGAGGTGGCTGCCTACAACCCTGAACTGCGCTGCGATGCGCTGATCGATGAGGAGGGCGCCGGCGAGCGGATGGACGTGCCCACCGGAACCGACGGCGTGGTTCCGTTTGTCCGCCTGGGCACCGCGGCGGCCGACGGCGTGGGCCGGCTGGCGGTGTGGCGGCTGGCGTCCTACGGCGGGGGCATTTTCCTGCCTGTGCGTGATGCGCTGTCCGGCACCGACGGCGGAAGCTACGGCGGCGGCCGGTACCTGCTGGACACCATCAAGGGTGCGGACCTCGGGCAGGGGGCGGCTCCGGGCAGCCTGGTTCTGGACTTCAACTTTTTGTACAACCCGTCCTGCGCCTATGACGAGGCCTGGGCCTGCCCGCTGCCCGGGCCGGACAACCGGACGGACGTTCCCTTGGCCGTGGGGGAAATGTACGCCGAGTACTGACTGCGGCCTGCTTTCTTCATCCTTCGTGCACCTCCCGGGCCCAAACACCCCGCCCCCGAATCCTTCGTGCACCTCCCGGGCCCAAACGCCCCGAAAACCCCTTATTGAGCCCCTGACGTGCACGAAGGATTTTCGCAAGGCCTGAGATCTGCACAAAGGATTGCGCTTTCTCGTGCCTAAGCTGGATCCGTGACCGTTTCCATTACCCCAGCATCTCCCGCCGACGCCCCGGAGCTGGCGGCTCTTGCTGCATTGACCTTTCCCCTCGCCTGTCCGCCGCAGGTGTCCGCCGCCGACAGTGCAGCTTTCGTTGCCAAGCACCTGTCCGAAACCGCTTTTGGGCAGTACCTGGCCGACGACTCGAAACAGATCCTGGCCGCCAGACAGGACGGCAGCCTGATTGGTTACGCGCTGCTGGTGTTCGCCGCAGCCAGTGACGCGGAGGTTTCCGATGCCCTCCAGCAGCTGCCGGCTCCGGCGGCCGAGCTGTCCAAGTGCTACGTCCACCCTGCCGCCCACGGCGCCGGAGCAGCTGCCGCGCTGATGCAGGCAGCCGTAGACACCGCCGCCGCATCCGGATACCGGACACTGTGGCTGGGCGTGAATGATCTCAACCTGCGTGCCCAGGCGTTTTACCGAAAGTCTGGATTCAGCGAGATTGGCCGACGGAACTTTACGGTAGGCGGGCATGTGTTCCGCGACTTCATCCTTGCCCTGTCCCTCTCCCCTGACAACGGATGACACACTAAACCCGTGCAGACGTTTCTCCCCTATGACAGCTTCAGCCGCAGCGCCGCTGTCCTGGACCAGGCCCGGTTGGGCAAGCAACGCGTGGAAACTCTGCAGGTCCTGCGCGCCCTCGTGATTCCGGACTACGGCTGGCAGAGTCACCCGGCTATGCGGATGTGGATGGGCTACGTCCCGGCGCTGACCGCCTACGGGCTGGCGATGACCAACGAATGGACCTCGCGCGGGCACGCCGACACTGTCTACCCGCAGCTGCTGGAGTTCGCCCCGGAAGCCGCGGATGACGACGTCGTGCTTCCGCCCTGGTTTGGGGATGCTGCCCTGCACGAGAGCCACCGCTCCAACCTGATTACTAAATCGCCCGACTTTTACGCCCCGCTCTTCCCCGACACCCGTGCAGGGCTGCCCTACGTCTGGCCGGAGCCCGAGCATCCTGAACTGCCCGCGGAACCTACCGGCGACACGCTGTGGGTTGCCCGGCCGGCGGCGGATAAAGATAACGGCAATCCGGCGATCGAGTTGCCCATGCTGAACGCAAAAGGCACACCGGTCACAGGAAAACGGGGCCGCCAGCTGGTGCGCTTCCTGGAGGACATGGAGGACGGCGACGACGTCGTTCTCCTCGGCGCCGACCGTGCCGTCCTAAAGGTTGGAACTGTCGGCCCGGCGTCACTGACCAACGACACAGCGAAACGGACCGTCTCGATTGCCGGGACCATTCCCCGTGCGGCTTTTGCTTACCCCGCGCTGCTGCAGGATCCCCAAACACTGTTTAGGGTCGCGCGGCCTGCAGTCCTCTAGCCTGTGTTCCCCGGAGAAGGAACTTCGGAACCGGCGGCCTTAGACCAAACGAAATCCTGGGCAGTCCATCTGCCATGAGCACCGTGGACTCACAGGAGGGTTAATTCATTCGTCTGTCACTGCCACCGTTAACAACCGAAACCGCTTGGGTTTTGAAAACAGTCATCTGCCACATTGCGTGACTCAGACTTCCAGACGCTGATCGTTTGCACCGGGGGGAAGGTCAAGGCGCGCCCATCAATGGGTATCATCGGCCCACCATTTATCGAGTACTTTCCAGAAAAGTAAATTGCAACTGAGACAAAGTAATCGCCTGGCTCCTGGTATACGTGACTCGTCTCGGTTACTTCGCCGACGAGCTCCTCAGGAAGCGCATTCCCGGGCCAAGCTGCGGGGCCATATATGGTTCCGTCTCCATAATTCCACTCGTACTCTGTAGGCGTCACTTGAATGCGCACGCTCTGCCCTAGCAGCGTCATGTCGAATGTTTGTTCCCTTGCCTCGGCATATAAGTTGGTCGGCATATTGACCAAAGAATAGGGACTAGGCTGCAGCGCGAACGTTCCAGGATCAATGGGTGCGGTCTGGAACTCCTCGAGAACCAATCCAACCAGCTCCGCAGCGACTTCGTCAGGATCTGACGTGTAGATGCAAGTTGGAGTGTCTCCATACCTAGGCCAGGTCTCACGAGGAGTTGCCTTCAGCCCGCTATGCCACCACACGTATTGCCCATTGGGTGCCGCATCGCATTCCACTGGTTGACCTGCCAAACAATCGATGTCGCCATCGTTCTCATCGAAGCAGACAGGGCGATAATAAAACCCGAACAGACTATCGGGCGTTCCCACATTTATTGGGACCATATTCCCTGTCTCTGGGTCCTTTTCACGCACGATTCCTTTAACTCCCCCAGGAGCCCAAGCACCCTCACCGTCTGTGGCATTCGCCTTCGACATCGAGACGCCATCAATCATAAGTAATAAGAAAACTATTAAGCTTACGGTCCATCCTCGCCGCGGCATTCGTTTCTCACATCTCTAGAGTCTCAAGAGTCACCACATACCAGCCCTCCGCGGTGAACATTGCCTCCATTAGTTGTACAGCTGGTGAGCTAGTTCCTGGATCCGTCCCTAAGTGCCCTGCTGGACCGTAGTATTGCAGGTCATCTTGAAGGATCAATATCGTTGCTTGGAACGCTCCTTCAGCTGTTTCAACATAGTTGGAACTGAGGTCTTGAAGGTGCAATTTCGCCCCCATCATCCACTCATTTTCTGAGTAGCCATTAGCGAGAACCTTGTAATAACTCTCGCACGCAAAGCACGTATCGGCGCTTAAAGCACGAAGTGGCCCAGGGTCACCTGTCTCGTACCCATAGTTGATTAGTGAGTACCAGTACTCCGCGAAAGCCTCCAGGCCTTCCTTCGACTTTTCCTTCGCAAGCTCCGGCATCACAGGCAGCGGCACATTCTCCGCAGGCCCCTCGGCGGTCGCCGGCTTATAAGCAGCCGTCGTAGGCGTCGGCGTCGCAGTTGGCGTTGGCGTCGCGGACGCACTGGGGCTGGCACTCCCGCTCGGCGAAGCGCTGGATGCACTAGTCTCCGCAGCTTCAGCCTCAGGCTCCCCGGAACCGGAACAGCCTCCCAACACCATGACAGCTGCCACCCCGGCAGCACCCAGACGGACAGAAACCGGGACAGAACGGGTGCGAGTACGGAACATCGAAATACCCCCAGGGCATAAATGGTGCGGGACTGGACGTGACGCCAACAGTACGTGGCTGCGCCACAGCATACGGAGTTATCCACAGCACGCCAGAGAAAAGCGGAAACCGTCTATTCCAGCCCTGCCGGACGAGGATCAGTCCATATCCCGCAGCGACACCAGCATCCGCTTCACATCACGGAATTCAGCACTGTCCCCGTAAGCGGCCGCTCCGTCCAAATAGGACTGGCCGGGCGCGGCGTCCTCGCCCGAAAACCGCCCGGCAAAACGGCCGCCGCTGGATTCCGTCAAGGTAAAGAAATCAAAGAGCCCGCACTCGCCGCGGTCACCGAGTTCGCTGATCACCGCATAGGTGGCCAGGGGCTCGCCCCGCTCCGGGGTGGAAAACGCCACCGACCGGTACACAAACCGCTGATCAGTGCCCTGGGCCGAATCCAGCTCGGGCATCGGTACGGAGTCGTACTCCGTGTACTGCGCGGCTTCGTCCGGGTCCGCACACACCAAACCGGTGATAATCCCGGTGTCCAGCTGGGCAATCAGGTCTCCCCCGGCGTCGTTCACCTGAACCGAAACACCGCCGGCGGGGTCATTGGCCAGCGGCTCAATCTCCTCCACGGTCCAGTTGGGGTGGTGCTCAAAGGCGAGCGCCCCGTCCCGTGTGGTGTAAGACGGCCAGTCGCCTCCGGCATCCGAGGGCGCCCCGGTGTCCGGAGAAGAGGCACAGGATGACATACTGAGCACAAGCAGCGTTGTCGCCGCCAGCGTGGTGTTACGGTATCTCACATCAGCTCCCTGAGACGTCCGCGCTAGCCCTCAATGCTACTCAGCTGCGGCACCCTCGCCCAGAGCATCCGGCCTATCCGGAACGCGCCCGGTAGATCCGGTCCGCACCCCGCAAGCCAGCAGTACCCACATGTGCAGAGCCGCACGAGCCGCGCCCGCATGTGACGCGGCCTCCGACCCCGCATTCGAAACTTATTGGAGGTTCCGATTACAGACATAGCAGCAGAACACGATGTGTATTTCGGCACCCCCGAACCCGAGCATGAAAGTGAAGACCTCCAGACCGCGTCCCTCGCCGTGGTCCAGCGGGTGGAACACCGGCCCGACGTCGCCAAGGTCAAGGGCCGCCTGACCCTGATGGACACCGGGCTGACCCCCAACCAGGCCATGGTCCAAGACTTGTTGTTTGTCCGCAAAGTGCTGGAGGACGCCGGCATCACTTACCTGCTGGTGCGCGGAAATGACCAGCGCCCCGTGATCGCCGTCGATTTGGCCCACCGCGAGCAGCTCCGCCGCGCCATGGTGGAAGCCTGCCGGGAAGAACCCTTCTATTCACGCAGTGTCGACACCAAAAAGTCCCGCACCCTGCTCATCGCCGACGGCGACCTCTCGCCTTCGGACAAGTCCCGGATCATCCGGGTCTACCGTCCCCGGGCCGTCAGCGGCACCAACCTCACGTTCGGTCCCTCAGCCGGCGTGCAGCTGGAACTCTGGGACCTCACCGGCCCGGAAATCACCCTCCCCGTGGAGAATTCGCTGACCCGCCGCACCCTGCCGGCCAACGAAGTGGTCCGCGGAACCGTGGAAAAGCACGGTCTGACCTGGCCGACCATCGAGAACATGTTCGCGGACCACGCCACGGACATCGACTTCGACGTGGACTTGGTGTTCTCCTGGGTGGACGGCAGCTCGGCGGAATACCAGGCTGCCCGCGCCGCCCGGATGAAGGACGCCGTGGTGGGCGAAGGCGATGACCACGAGGCACGCTTCCGCCAGATCAACGAACTCAAGTACGCCCTGCGCTCGGTCTACATGTTCGCCCCGTGGATCCGCCGGATTTTCATTGCCACGGACTCGGACCGCCCGGACTGGCTGGCCGACCATCCCTCGGTGACCTTTGTCCGCGCCGAGGAGCACTTCAAGGATCCCTCCGTCCTGCCGACCCACAACTCGCAGGCAGTGGAATCCCAGCTCCAGCACATCCCCGGCCTGGCCGAGCATTTCCTGTACTCCAACGACGACATGTTCTTCGGCAGGCCGGTGGGACCCGACCTGTTCTTCTCCCCCGGCGGCATCACCAAGTTCATCGAAGCCAGTACCCGCATTGGCCTCGGTGCCAATGATCCCGAGCGCAGCGGTTTCGAAAACGCAGCCCGGGTCAACCGGCGCCTGCTGTGGGAGCGGTTTGGCCGGATCACCACCCGGCATCTGGAACACACTGCGGCTCCCCTGCGCAAAAGCGTGCTCCTGGAGATGGAGGCTGAGTTCCCGAACGAGTTCGCGGCCACCGCTGCAAGCACGTTCCGGGCGAAGGACAACATTTCCGTCACCAATTCGCTCTACCACTATTACGCGCTGCTCACCGGACGTGCCGTCACCCAGGAAACGGCGAAGGTGAAGTATGTGGACACCACCTCCTACGCCGGGCTGAAGGCCATGGACAAGCTGCTGGCGAAGCGGAATATGGACCTGTTCTGCCTCAATGACGGCAGCTTCCCTGAGGTTCCCGCCCAGGAGCGCGCGGAGCGCGTCACCGACTTCCTTGAGAAGTTCTTCCCGATCAAGGCACCCTGGGAGAAATAGGGCCGGAACGACGACGGCGGAACCCGCCTGAGGTGGGTTCCGCCGTCGTTATTCAGTTAAGGGCTGAGCAGCGCGGTTAGCGGGAGACGACTACGTGCTCATTCGGCACGCAGTGGGTCATGGTGAGGCCCTCCACGTTGCGCGGGCCGTTGTGGCCCAGGTTCTTCATCCGGTTGGTTTCTTCCTCGTTGAGGGTCTGGGTGGCCAACGGACCGAGATCCTTGATCTCCTCCAGGCTGATGCCCAGGCCCTCGCCGACGCGGGCGCCCAGCTCGTCATCGCACATGTAGAAGTGCCAGAGCATGCGTTCCTGCACCGGGCGGATGGCTTCGCCGATGTTGGCCACGAAGTTGGCCACCAGGTCATCCTTCTCCCACTGCTCCATCAGCTGGTAGCGCTGGCCTGCCTGCATGTAGTCGTTGGTGCGGGGCAGGCGGGCACGGGTCAGGCGGCCTTCAAGCTCCGGGCCGAGCTCGGACGGCGCAGTCTTGGGTGCCTCCTGGAGCCCGCCGGTGATGTTCGGCTCATAATTCACGTGCGGGTTCTGGCCCGGCGCAAGGTCGGTGCCGAAGGACATCTGGCCGCCGCGCTGGTTGGTGGCAACCCGGGCGTTCTTCGCGGAGTTCACCGGAAGCTGCAGATAGTTCGGTCCCACCCGGTAGCGCTGCGTGTCCGAGTAGCTGAACGTACGTCCCACGAGCATCTTGTCATCGGAGAACTCCAGCCCGTCCACCAGCACACCGGTGCCGAAGGCGATCTGCTCGTTCTCGTTGTGGTGGTCCGTAACATTGCGGTTCAGAGTCATGGTGCCCACGTACTTGGGCTCAAAGTCCTGCTCCGGCCAGGTCTTGGTGTCATCCAGCGGGTCAAAGTCCAGTTCCGGATGATCGTGGTCATCCATCAGCTGCACGTACAGGTCCCACTGCGGGTAGTCTCCGCGCTCGATGGCCTCGTACAGGTCCTTGGACGCGTGGCCGAGGTCGTTGGCCTGGATGTTCGCGGCGTCTTCCTCGGTCAGGGACTTCACGCCCTGCTTCGGCTGCCAGTGGTACTTGACCAGCTTGGACTCGCCCTGGGCGTTGACCCAGCGGTAGGTGTTCACGCCAAAGCCCTGCATGTGGCGGTAGTCCGCGGGGATGCCGCGCGGGCTGAAGAGGTTCACCAGCATGTGCATGGACTCGGGGGTCTGCGACATGAAGTCGAAAATCCGGGCCGGTTCCTGCCGGAAGGTGACGGGGTCCGGCTTGAGGGAGTGAATGACGTCCGGGAACTTGATGGCGTCGCGGATGAAGAACACGCCCAGGTTGTTGCCGACCAGGTCCCAGTTGCCGTCTTCGGTGTAGAACTTGATGGCGAAACCGCGGGGATCACGGGCGGCTTCGGACGAGTCACGGCCGCCGATCACCGAGGAGAACCGGATGGCGACGTCGGTCTTCTTGCCGGGCTCGGAGAAGAGCTTGGCGCGGGTGTACTTGGCAATGGGCTCGTCACCCCACTTGCCGGAGGCCTCGAACTCGCCGTAGGCCACAAAACCCCGGGCATGAACCACGCGCTCCGGGATCCGCTCACGGTCGAAATGGCTGATCTTTTCCAGAAGCTGGTAGTTCTCCAGCGTGGCAGGACCGCGGGCACCCACGGTGCGGGTGTTCTGGTTGTCGTAAACCGGATGCCCCTGGCGGGTGGTCAAATGCTGCTGCACGGCGTCGCTGCCTTCGCTGCCGGCGGGAGTGGAGTTCGCTGCGTCTGTCATCACGTTCTCTCTGTGTGGAGTTTGTGGTTCGAGGTCAGATCCTTCATGACCAGGGTAAATGTTTCCCACCTCCACTCTTATTGTGTGTCGCTTCACGCGTCAAGCTCGGTTCGAAGGCCGTGCAGTGGCGGCACGGGCCTCCCCTTGGCAGACTGGGGCCATGACTACCGAAGAACGGCCCCCCATTGTCGAACTGAGTCCCGAGCAGTGCTGGAAGTATCTGGAGAAAACCTTCCACGGACGCCTGGCAGTGAGCGTGGCCAACCGGCCCAGCATCTATCCGTTGAACTATTACGCGCACGACGGCGTCATTCTGTTCCGTACCAGCCCCGGCACCAAGCTGGCAGAGCTGACCGTGAATGACCACGTGGCGTTCGAGGCCGACGGAATCCTCAGCGACCAGGCCTGGTCCGTGGTGGTCCAGGGCACCACGCGCACGCTGGACACGCAGAGCGAGATCGACGACGCGGACGAGTTGCCGCTGCAGCCATGGGTGCGGACCCTGAAGTACCGGTACGTGGAAATTCAGCCCGAAACCATCACGGGCCGGTTCTTCAACCTGGGCCCGGAACCGGAACGGTACCCCGAGGAGATGTAACTCCGGCGGGCGGTATCAGGCGGAAGTCAGCTGCTGGGCGTCCATGATCCGGATGCCGGCAGCTGCCAGCCGGCGGCGGGTTTCGGCCTCGTCCACGCGCTCGCCCACGGTGCGGTCCTCATCCAGCGGCACCACTGAGTGCACTACCGAGTCCTCATAGACATGCACCATGTTGTACGCCTGGCCGGCGTCCTGGCCCCGCGTTCCGGGCGTGGTCAGGTCCTGGGTGTAACAGGTTGCGGACGCCACCGAGACGGGAATACCCGCGAACGTGGCAAACGTTGAGTAGTGCAGGTGGCCGGCGATAATGGACCGGACATCGGTTCCTTCCAGCACTGCCGCGAGATCGCGCTGATGGCGCAGTTCCACCAGGACAGTCAGGTCCTGGACGCTGGGGACCGGCGGGTGGTGCAGGGCCAAAATGGTGCCGTCCGGTGCCGGTGTCTCCAGGGTCTTCCGCAGCCAGTCCAGCTGGGCTCCGCTCAGCTCGCCGTGGTGGTAACCGGGAACGGTGGAATCCAGGGTGATGATCCTCAGCCCGTTGACCATGTAGACGCGGTCCACCGGAGCCATGTCCGGCGCTTCGTCCAGCAGCGCGGACTTGAGGTGCTCGCGGTTGTCATGGTTGCCCATGGCCCAGATCAGCCGCGCTCCCATGCGCTCCGCAACGGGCGCCACGATGTCCCGGAGCTTTTTGTAGGCCTGGGGCTCGCCTTTGTCCGCCAGGTCCCCGGTGAACACAATGGCCTCAGGCCGCTGTCCGGAAGCTTCGAGCTTGGCAAAGAGCTCCTCCAGCTTGGCGCGGCTGTCCACTGCTCCGTAGAGAGGATCGGGACCGGCCACCAGGTGGGTGTCGCTCAGATGAAGAATGAAATGTCGCGGCCGGGGGTGTTCGGCCGGGAGGAAATCCATGAGGACCTTCTTGTGTCGACAACAGGTGCTTCGGTTCTTCTTTTCCATCAAACCAGAGTTTCCAGTTGAGGGTGAACCTCAGGCGGCGTGTTCACCACTTGAGTAGTACAGGTAGCTGACGGGACCCGGAGATGCGGAGGACCCGCCGGCGGCCGGGTGCGAGTTGAATTACCTGCTCTGGCGCACTTCAGCCGCCGCCCGTAGGCTCGTGGGTGTCAGCGACTTCACGGGAGGACCCCTCATGAGAATCAGCCACATTCCGTTGCGTCTAACCACGGGCGCGTACATCCTGAACTCCGGCCTGGGCAAACGCGGCCTGGACGAGGAAAGCGCAGCCGGGCTGCAGCAGATGGCGGCCAACGCGTTTCCCCAGGTCATGGATCTTGACGCTGTCAGGTTTGGCAAACTGCTCAGCGCAGCGGAGATCACGGTGGGCCTGACCCTGCTGACACCGTTCGTTCCCAGCCGGTTGGCAGGTCTGGTGCTCGGAGCCTTCTCCGGCGGCATGGTGACCATGTACCTGAAGACTCCGGGACTCACGGAAGACGACGGAATCCGGCCCACAGCCCAGGGCACACCCCTGGCCAAGGATTTCTGGATGGCGGGGATTGCCGCTGCACTGCTGCTGGACCGCAAGAACCGGACCAAGGTCAAAGAAGTCAAGGTTCCCGCACCGGTGAAGGCCGGGGCGGCAGCCGCGGCCGTGAAAGCTGCCAAGGACATCAAGCACCACAAGGATGACAAGGACAGCAAGAAATCCAAGTAGACCGCCAGTGCCCGGCCCTTACCGGTTCGCAGCGGGCCGGGCACTGCCTGCAGGTATTACGTAACACGCAACACAGCCGAAACATGGCGGTGGAACACTCGTCATATGTTTCTCACACACTCGGATAAGGACAAGCTCCTGCTGAGCGTCGCCGGCATGGTGGCACGAGACCGGCGGTCGCGCGGCGTCCTGCTCAACCATCCCGAAGCCGTGGCACTGATCTCCTGCTGGGTCATTGAGCGGGCCCGTGAGGGCGGACTGGTTGCGGATCTCATGAGCGAGGGCCGCAGCGTCCTCACCCGCCGGGACGTCATGGAGGGTGTCCCGGAAATGATTCCGGACCTGCAGATCGAAGCCACCTTTCCCGACGGCCGCAAGCTGGTCACCATCACGGACCCGATTTCATGAGCGGCCTGATACCCGGTGAAGTTCGCACCGCTGCAGGTTCCCACAACCTCAACGCCGGCCGCGAAACGCGCGTCCTCGTTGTCACCAACCACGGCGACCGGCCCGTCCAGATTGGCTCCCACTTCCACTTTGCCGACGTGAATCCGGCCCTGGGCTTTGACCGGGCAGCCGCCGTCGGCTTCCGGCTGGGCGTGCCCGCCGGAACCGCCGTGCGCTTCGAACCCGGGGCCTCCCGCGAAGTCACGCTCGTGAAACTGGCGGGCTCCGGCACCGTGCCCGGGCTCCAACTCCGCGGCAGTGACCCCACCGCCGCACCCGCTTCCGGATCGGAGTCCTGATGCACATCAACCGCCGCGACTATGCCCATCTGTACGGCCCCACGGTTGGCGACTCCGTCCGGCTCGGGGACACCGACCTGTGGATCAGCCCGGAGAAGGACTACACCTTCGGCGGCGACGAATCGGTCTTCGGCGGCGGCAAGAACATCCGCGAATCGATGGCGCAGTCCACCCGCACGTCCGCCGGGGGCGCACCGGACCTGATCATCACCAACGTGCTGATCGTGGATCACTGGGGCATTGTCCGGGCCGACGTCGGGGTCAAGGACGGACGCATCGCCGGCATCGGCAAGTCCGGCAACCCGGACATCATGGACAACATCGACCCCGCCCTGGTGATCGGCCCCGGGACCGAGGTCATCGCCGGCGAGGGGAAGATCCTGACCGCCGGCGGAATCGACACCCACGTGCATCTGCTTGGCACCGACGCGCTGCATGAAGCCCTGGCCTCAGGCATCACCACCGTGGGCGGCGGAGGCACCGGCCCCGCAGAGGGTTCCAAGGCCACCACGGTGACCCCCGGTGCGTGGAACCTGCAGGTGATGCACCGCGCGCTGGACACCCTGCCGATGAACTTCCTGCTCTACGGCAAGGGCAACACCGTCAGCCAGGCAGCCCTGGAGGAGCAGGCACTGGCCGGTGCCGCCGGCTACAAGGTCCATGAAGACTGGGGCTCCACCCCGGCGGCCATTGACGCGGCGCTGACCGCGGCGGACCGGTGGGGTGTGCAGGTGGCGCTGCACGCCGATTCCCTGAATGAGGCCGGCTACGTTCAGGACACGCTGGCCGCCATCAAGGGCCGCGGCATCCATGTTTTCCATGCCGAGGGAGCCGGCGGCGGACATGCCCCGGACATTATTACGGTGGCTTCCGCCGCCAACGTGCTGCCGGCGTCGACCAATCCCACGCTGCCGTTTACGGTCAACACCGTGGCCGAGCATCTGGACATGCTGATGGTCTGCCATCACCTGAATCCGCGCATCCCCGAGGACCTCGCGTTTGCCGAGTCCCGGATCCGCGCCAACACCATGATGGCCGAGGACGTGCTGCAGGACCTCGGCGCCATGTCCATCACTTCCTCGGATGCGCAGGCAATGGGCCGGATCGGTGAAACCATCACCCGCACCTGGCAGGTGGCACACGTGATGAAGGACTACATGGGCCCCTCGGAATCGGCCCTGCCTGCGGACAATGAACGTGTCCGCCGGTACATCGCCAAGTACACCATCTGCCCCGCGGTGGCCCACGGCATCGACCACGAAGTCGGCTCGGTCGAGGCGGGCAAGATGGCGGATCTGGTGCTGTGGAATCCTGCCTTCTTCGGCATCCGTCCCTCCCTGGTGATCAAGGGCGGCGCCATTGTGGCGGGCCAGATGGGCGATCCCAATGCTTCTCTGCCCACCCCGCAGCCGGTCTGGATGCGCGAGGCCCTGGCCGGCAGGGCCTCCTCGGCCCCGCATCTGTCCACCTCCTTCGTGGCGCAGGCGGCCCTGGATGACGGGCTGGCAGACCGGCTGAACCTGGTGCGGAAGCTGACCGCCATCCGCTCCACGCGTGATGTGACAAAAGCTTCCCTGCCCAATAACACTGCGCTTCCGGACATCCGGGTGAATCCGGAAACCTTCCTGGTCAGCATCGACGGGCAGGTCATTGAACCCGCGCCGGCCTCGCAGCTTCCGCTGACCCAGCGCTACAGTCTGTTTTGAGGGCGGGAAGCATGACATCTTCCGTGCCCGGCGGCGTCCGCGCAGGGGAATCGGCCATTGCGGCGTTCCTGCTGGCTGATTCGCGCCTTCCGTCGGGCGCGTATTCGCATTCCGCCGGCCTGGAGCCTGCTGTGATGGCCGGGCTGCAGGTGGACGGCGTCTATCCGTACCTGATCTCCCGTCTGCAGACCGTAGGCCGGATGGAAACCGTTGCCGCTGTGCTGGCGCACCGCCGGGCCCGGGAAATCTGTGCGGCGGCCGGGCCAAATGACGACGGCGGCGTCCCGGGCTTTGCGGCCCTGGAGGCTGCGCTTGACGCCCGGACGCCGTCGGCCGCCCAGCGGGATGCGTCCCGCCGCCTCGGCCGGGGAATGCTGCGGCTGGCAGCCACGCTCGCTCCCGGGGATCCTGCCGTCGGCGCCCTGAAACGGGAGGCACCGCGCCCGCCCCGGCCGGTGGCGCTGGGCGTGGCCGCCGCTGCCTTGGGCGTGGGGGAAGCAGCCCTTGCCCGGCTGTGCTGCTACGACGATGCGCAGTCCGTGGTGGCCGCCGCCCTGAAACTGCTGCCCATTGATCCCATGAGCGCCACCGCCTGGATCCTGGACGCCGAACCGCAGATCAACGCCGTCGCCGACGAGGCCCTGCAGGCCCGGAGCCTTGAAGACCTTCCCGCACTCAGCGCTCCCCTGATGGAGCACTGGGCTGAAGACCACACCGAAAGAACAAGGAGACTGTTCGTTGCCTGAGACCCCGCCCGCCGCTTCACCCCTGTCCGATCCCAACCGTTCGCTGCGCCTGGGCGTTGCCGGACCGGTGGGAACCGGCAAGAGCTCACTGATCGCCACTATTTGCCGCGCCATGTCCGGGGAGCTGCAGATCGGAGTGATCACCAACGATATTTACACCGACGAGGACGCCCGGTTCCTGCGCTCGGCCGGTGTGCTGCCCGCGGAACGCATCCGCGCCGTGGAAACCGGAGCCTGCCCCCACACCGCCATCCGCGACGACGTGACCACCAACCTGCTGGCGGTGGAAGATCTGGAGGCGGACTTCGCCCCGCTGGATCTGGTGCTGGTGGAAAGCGGCGGCGACAATCTCACCGCCACTTTCTCCCCCGCCCTGGTGGACGCGCAGATCTTCGTCCTGGATGTGGCCGGCGGCGGCGACGTGGCCCGCAAGGGCGGCCCCGGCATTGCCCGGGCGGACCTGCTGGTCATCAACAAGATTGACCTGGCCCCGCATGTGGACGTGGATGTGGACCTGATGGTCGCTGACGCCACCGCCGCCCGCGAAGGCGGTCCGGTGCTGGCCCTGTCCCGCAAACAGCAGGACACCATCGATGACCTCAGTGCGTGGGTTCGCGCCATGGTGGCCCGGCACCGCGCAGGTTCCCATACGCCGCAGGATCCGGGTCCGATGGCACCGCATTTCCACGCCGATGAAGACGGCGGTTATATCCATTCGCACGATGAGGAGCCCGGCGCTGTTCCCCACCGGCACTAGGCCCGCCTCCGGCGCCGGCCCGGCCTCCGTCACTGTCCCCTCCTCCGGCGCCGGCCTCGTGCGGCCGCGCCCCACCCGCATCAGCGTGGAACACGACGGCGGCCGTGCACGGTTCTCAGTGCTCGATCAAGGACTGTACCTGGCTGCGCGTCCGGTCAACGGGACCGCCCGTCCGCTGCACCTGCGCGTAGCCCTGATCGGCATCCATATGATGCTCCTGGGCGGTGACGACGTGCGGATTGAAGTCTCAGTGGGCCCCGGCGTCACCCTGGAAGTGGTGGAGCCGGCGGGCCAGGTGGCGTACGACGCCGATTTGGTTCCCTCCCGCTGGTCCCTGCACGCGGAGCTGGGAGAGGACTCAGCCCTGATCTGGGACGGCGCGTCCTTTGTGGCTGCCGCGGGATCGAATGTGCAGCGGGAAACCCGGTTGCAGCTGGCCGCAGGGGCGCGCGCCCTGGTCCGCGAGACCCTGGTGCTGGGCCGCAGCGGCGAACACGGCGGCAGGCTGCGCAGCACCACCCGTGCCGCCGGACCGGGCGGGGACATCCTCTTCGAAGACCTGAACCTCACCGGCCCGCGGGACCGCGCCGTCGGAATTCTCGGAGCTGCCAAGGCGGTGGCCAGCGCGACGGCGGTAGGCTGGCGTCCCGGGCAGGCCGCCGTACCCGGTGTGCCCGACGACTCCCGGGCCCGGCGCTTCGATCTGGCCGGGCCGGGAGCCGTGGCGCGAAGCCTCAGCACCGAAGCCCACCGTGCGGACAGTGCAGCTGCCCCCGTCTACGAGGCGTGGCGGGCTGAACTGACAGGCTAGCCCGTCCGCGTGTACCGGCTTTGCGGAAGCAGGCTCAGGCTGGTTGGCTGGTGCATGCTGCGCACCCGAGTGCCTGTCCCACGGAAGGAAGACACCATGGCTGAAAGCCTGCCCGGTTTTACCCGTTTTGAGCAGTTTGCCGTGGACGTCAACGGCATCACCGTGACCGGCCGCCTATCGAGGGCCGGCGATGCCGGTTCTGCGAACTCCGGTCCCGGAGGCTCCGGTCCCAAGCCGGCGCTGCTGCTGCTGCACGGCCATCCGGAAACCCACCTGATGTGGCACCGGGTTGCCGACGCACTGGCCGAACGGTTCACCGTGGTGGCACCGGACCTGCGCGGGTACGGCGGTTCCTCCAAACCCGCAGGAGAAACGGACCACTCCACCTACAGCAAACGGGAAATGGCCAGGGACGCGGTCCTGCTGATGGAGCATTTCGGTGCCGAGCGGGGTTTTGAAAGTTTCGCCCTGTGCGCCCATGACCGGGGAGCCCGGGTGGGACACCGGATGCTGGCGGATTTCCCCGGCAGGGTCTCCCGGGCCATGTTCCTGGACATCGCTCCCACCCTGGACATGTACGCGGCCACCGACCGGGCCTTTGCGGAGGCGTACTTTCACTGGTTCTTCCTGATTCAGCCGGCTCCTCTGCCCGAGGCCCTCATTGAAGCCAACTCCCGGTCCTACATAGAGAACATCATGGGCAGCCGCTATGCCGGGCTGGAGCCGTTTCCCGCTCCCGTGCTGGACGCCTATGTGGCAGCTTTATCCTCCCCCGGCGCTGTTCACGCCATGTGCGAGGACTACCGTGCCTCAGCCACCATTGATCTGGAGCATGACCGGGCGGACCGCGAGGCAGGACGGACTCCGGAGGTGCCGCTGCGGGTGCTCTGGGGTGAGCACGGCGTGATTGAGTCGCAGTTCGAGCCGCTGGCGCTCTGGGGCAAAGCAGTGCCCGGCGCCACCGGCAGGGCGGTGGACGCCGGGCACTATCTTCCCGAGGAAGCCCCGGAGGAAGTACTGGCGGAGATGCTGGCCTTCTTCTAGTACACGATCCCGAACACCCAGACGGCCAAAGTGAACGTCACCAGCGTGGTCAGCACCAGGGCAATGAGGTTCAGCCAGAGGCCGGCCTTCACCATATCCGCGATCTGAACGTGGCCGGAAGAGAACGCAATCGCGTTGGGCGGGGTGGCCACCGGCAGCATGAACGCACACGTGGCGACGATGGCCACCGGAATAACCAGCAGCAGCGGGTCAACACCCAGGCCCATCGCCACTCCGCCAATCAGCGGCAGGAACGTTGCCGCCGTTGCCGTGTTGCTGGTGAGTTCGGTAAGCCCCAGGACGAGGGCCGCAACCACCGCCACAATCAGGATCAGCGGCAGCGTCTCCAGTGCCGATACCTGGGTGCCGATCCATTCACTGAGGCCGCTGGCTGTGAACCGGGAGGACAGGGCGAGCCCGCCCCCGAAGAGGATCAGGATGTCCCACGGCAGTTCCTTGGCACTGCTCCAGTCCAGCAGCGGCACGCCTTTCCTGACACTGGCTGGGATGACAAAAAGCAGGATGGCCACGCCCATGGCAATGACGGCGTCGGCAATGTTGGAATCGGGCCACAGCAGCGGGACCGTGATCCAGGACCCGGCGGCCAGGACAAAGATGGCGAGCACCTGCTTTTCGCCCATCGACATCCGGCCCAGGCGCTTGTACTCACGCTGGATCATTTCCCTGCCGCCGGGGATCTCCGTGATTTCCGGTTTGAAGATCACGCAGGTCAGCAGGTACCACGCCAGACCCATGAAGATGACGGCCAGCGGCACTCCCACCAGCATCCACTGGCCGAAGCCGATGTTGACGTCATGGGCATCAGCCATGTAACCCACCATCAGGGCGTTGGGAGGGGTTCCGATGATGGTGCCCAGGGAGCCGATCGAGGCGGAATAGGCGATGCCCAGCATGAGCGCGATGCTGAAGTTCTTGGGAGCCTTCTTTTCTTCATTCAAGTTGGCCACCAGCGTCAGCACGGAGATGCCGATGGGCAGCATCATCACCGCTGTTGCCGTGTTGGACACCCACATGCTGAGGAATCCGGTAGCCACCATAAAGCCGGCAATCAGCTGCTTGGGCTTGGTCCCCACCAGGAGGACGGTTGCCAGCGCGATGCGGCGGTGAAGGTTCCAGCGCTGCAGGGCCAGGGCGAGGAAGAAGCCTCCCATGAACAGGAAAATGATGGGATCGGCATAAGGCGGCGCCGTTTCCTTGATGGTGGACACGCCTAGGACCGGGAACAGCAGCAGCGGCAGAAGCGCAGTCGCGGCCAGCGGAATGGCCTCCGTCATCCACCAGACCGCCATCAGGACGGCGACGGCGGCGGTTGCGCGGGCAGGCTGGGCCAGATCCTGGGGCATGATCAGGTAGACCACCGCGCCCAGCACTGCACCAAGCAATAATCCGAGGCGCTTGCGCAGCAGCACCCGTCTGTCTTCCGCAGGGGCAAGCATCCCCGGGGCAGTCTCTTCGTCAGTCTCTGTACTTGGTTCGGTACCGGGCAGTGTCACAGTGCTGTCCTCCGGATGAGTGGGCGGGCGTCCCATCATCCAACCCCAGTCCTCATGGCGAACGCAAAGAAGGTCCATGTCAGGAGGCTGGGTACCGGCTATTGGGCGGGACTTACCAGCCCCTCCGCCACCATCCAGTCATAGGCAACCTGCTCCGGTTCCTCGCCCTGGACATCCACCCTGAGGTTCAGTGACCGCATGGTTTCATCGTCCAGCTTCACCGCCACCTGTTCGAGGACCGCTTCCAGTTCCGGATACTCCTGCAGGGTCTTGGTGTAGATCACCGGTGCCGCGTTGTAGGCCGGAAAGAAGCCGCGGTCATCTTCCAGCACCAGCAGGTCCAGCGCGTCAATCCGCCCGTCCGTGGCGAAGACTTCCCCAACAGTGCACTCCCCCTGGTCCACCGCACCGTAGATGGCCCCGGTGTCATAGAGGCCCACATTTCCTTCCGGAACCACGCTGCCCCGTTCCAGCCCGTAAAGCTGGAGCATGGGATTGAACCCGTCCTGCCGGGAGTTGAATTCCGCGTCCACACAGAAGGTCAGGTCCTGGACCGGCAGTGCCGCCAGGTCGGAGATGCTGCTGATGCCCAGTGCTTCCGCCCGCGGACGGCTCATCGCCAGCGCATACGTATTGTTCAGCTCCGCGGGGGCTCCCCACGTCAGCCCGTTGGCGATATCGGCGTCGTATACGGCCTGCCACTGCTCCTGCTGGTCCGGAATCCCCTGTTCCTGGCCGAGATACGTGAGCCAAGCGGTTCCCGTGTACTCCCACATGATGTCCGCCTGCCCGCTGCGCAGCAATTCCCGGGCGGGGGTGCTGCCGGGCACGTTGCTGAGGTCAGTGACCTCGAACCCGGCGGCTTTGGCGGCCAGGACGCTCATTTTGCCGAGAATGAGCTGCTCCGTGAAGTTCTTTGAGGTCACAGTGACGGACGCGTCCTCGGGCAAGCCCTCAATCGGTTCAATGCTTCCCGGTTCCACCGGCGGCACGTAGGAACCGGCCGGCTGCAGTCCGCACCCTGACAATGCCAGAGCGGCTGCCGCAAGTACTCCCGCGAGCGCGGCGGCGGGCCGGTTGCGGCGCGGCCTTCCGGCCTGGGGTGCCGTACTCATCTATTGACCCTTCGGACGGGCAACGTACTCCACCACACGGCCAATCCAGTCCACCATCAGGGCCAGCAGGGCCACCATGACGGCGCCGCTGATCAGCACGCGGGGCAGGTTCAGGTTCACGCCGGTGGTAATCAGGACGCCCAGCCCGCCGCCGTTGATAAACGTGGCCAGGGCCCCGGTACCCACCAGCAGCACCAGGGCGGTGCGGATTCCGGCCAGCATGAGCGGGACTGCCAGCGGCAGCTCCACCCGGAACAGCACCCGCGCCGCGCTCATGCCCATCCCGCGCCCGGCCTCCACCAGCCGGGAATCCACGTTGTCCAGACCCAGCATGGTGTTGCGCAGGACAGGCAGCAGGGCATAAAGCACCAGAGCCACCACTGCGGTCCGGAAACCGAATCCCAGCCAGAAGGCCAGCAGGACCACCAGCCCGATCGCCGGTGCCGCCTGGCCGATGTTGACCACGGACAGCACCGGTCCGGTTAGAAAACGCAGCGGCCTGCGGGTCAGCAGCACACCCAGCGGAAGGGCGATGAGCAGCACGATGACGGCTGAAATTGCCGTCAGCCGCAGGTGTTCCAGCGTGTAGACCCAAAGGGTGGCCGGATTCAGGGTGGTCAGTTCGGTCTGCGTCAGGTTTGCTGCCGAGAGCCAGAACAACAGGGCCGCGAGACCCGCAGCGATTCCCGCCAGCTGCCAGATGAGCCCGCGCGGGGAGTTCCCCCGGAGCTCGGAAGCAGCTTCGGCACCCGTGAGCGTCTGCTCCCGTTCCGCCGGTTTCGTTGCGGCGACAACTCCCGCCGCGCTGTTGGCGCTCATGGCTCCCCGGCTTTCTTGGACCCTGCAGGTGCCGGGTGCGCCTTGGAGCCGCGTTTGCGTTCCCGTTCCTGTCTGGCGCTGGATACCCACTGCCGCGTGCGTACCGCCTGCAGAATGAGCGAAGCGTCAATCACGCCCTGCAGGTGCCCCTGCGCGTCACTAACGAGTACCCCGTCACGGCTGGACACCAGCACCAGGCTCAGGGCATCGGCAAGGTTGTTGCCCGGGCCCACAACGGGGAGCTGGGGCTGCCGGTCTGCGGGCAGCTCCCGCAGTTCCTCCAGCTCAGCCACGGAGAGCCAGGCAACGGGGCTGCCGGTTCCGTCGACAACCACCGCTGATTGCTGGCCCGCTGCCAGGGCGCGGGCCAGGAGTCTCCGCGGACCTTCGCCGGCGGTTCCGCTGACCACCGGCAGAGCCGGGACACTGCTGATCCGGGCCAGTGCCAGCTGCTTAAGACCGGCTTCGGCGCCGGTAAACTGCCGCACAAAGTCGTTGGCCGGTTCCGCCAGGATCCGTTCCGGTGAGTCGTACTGGACCAGGCGCCCGCCCTCGGCAAAAACCGCGATGCGGTCCCCCAGCTTGAGGGCCTCATCGAAGTCATGGGTCACGAAGACCACGGTTTTCTCCAGATCCGCGTGGATGCGCAGCAATTCGTCCTGCAGCCGTTCCCGGGTAATCGGATCCACTGCGCCAAACGGTTCATCCATCAGCAGCACCGGCGGGTCCGCCGCCAGTGCCCGGGCCACTCCCACCCGCTGCTGCTGCCCGCCGGAGAGCTCCTTGGGGTACCGGTTCCGGTACCGCGCCGGGTCCAGGGAAACGAGGTCCAGCAGTTCATCAACCCGTCGGGCGGTGCGTGCCTTGTCCCACCCGAGCATGGAGGGAACGACGCCGATATTGGCCGCCACGGTCATGTGCGGGAAAAGACCTCCGGCCTGGATCACGTAGCCGATGCCGCGGCGCAGCTGATCGCCGTCGACGGCAGAAATGTCCCGGCCGCCCAGCAGGATCTGCCCGGAGGTCGGTTCAATGAGCCGGTTGATCATTTTCAGCGTGGTGGTCTTTCCGCAGCCGGAAGGTCCCACCAGCATGACCATGTCTCCCGAGGAGATCTCCATGTTCAGGTTGTTCACGGCCGCGCGGTCCTGGCCGGGGAAGCGTTTGGAGACGTCCCGGAGCAGGATTCCGCCGGATGGCCGGGCAGAAGGAGAATTCGTTTCAGACACGGATGCCTCTCGGTATAGTCAGCCGGCCGAGGCCCACCAGCAGCAGGTCCAGGATGAGTGCCAGCAGCACCACCCCCACGACGCCGGTCACCACGGATTCCAGGGAATTGGCACCGCCCAGCCGGGACAGGCCGGAAAAGATGAAGCCGCCCAGGCCGGGGCCAAGGGCATAGGCTGCCACGGCCGCTATCCCCATCACCATTTGGCCGGAGACCCGGATGCCGGAGAGGATCACCGGCCACGCCAGCGGAAGCTCAATCCGGAAGAACAGCCGCAGCCGTCCCATTCCCAGGCCCCGGGCTGCTTCCACAGTGTTCCTGGGCACACCGGTCAGGCCAACAATGCCGTTGCGAAGAATGGGCAGCAGGGCGTAAAAGCCCACCACGATCACGGCAGGAAGCACGCCGAACCCCAGCGGGGCAATAAGCAGGCCAATGAGGGCAAAGGAGGGAACGGTCAAACCCACGGCGCTGATGCTGTCCGCGGCAGACCGCAGGGACGGCCGCCGGTAGGCGAAAGCCGCGATCAGTACGCCCAGCACTGCGGCGGCCGTCAGGCACTGCACCACCAGCGAGAAATGCTGCCAGCTGGAAAAAAGAATGTCATTCCAGCGCTCCGCAATGAAGTCTGTCACGCCAAACCCGCTTTGTCGGTTGGGTGGGATCTGCTGTTCCTCCAGCGTAAACCGGCCCTGTCCCGCTGTGCAGGGGTTACCCCGTCAACACCCAGGCGGACGTGTCAGTTGCCAGTGTCCCGCGGGTCCCGGGCTCACTGGCCAGGACCAGCTCCCCGGCAGGCAGGGGGAAATCTCCGGCACCGAAATTCACCAGGCACAGCAGCCGGCCGCGCCTGAAGGCCAGGACGCCGGCACCGGCGTCCTGCCAGCAAATGTCAGTTCCCGGACCACCCGCTGCCAGGAACCGCCGCCGGGCGGCAGCTGCCCGCCGGTACAGCGTCAGGAAGGATCCGGCGTCGTGCTCCTGCCCGGAGGCGGCGTGAAGCCCCCAGCCTTCGGGCTGCGGGAGCCACGGGATGCCCTCAGTGAATCCGAAGCCGGGCGCAGCGGCCTGCCAGGGCAGCGGAACCCGGCAGCCGTCCCGTCCCTTTTCCGCTCCGCCGGTGCGGGCAAGATGGGGTCCTGCAGGCTGTCGGAGGGAAGGTCGGGCACTTCCGGCAAGCCAAGTTCTTCGCCCTGATACAGATAGGCGGCCCCGGGCAGGGCCAGGGTGAGCAGCACCGACGCCCGTGCCCTGCGCCGGCCCGCGGCGTCGTCGGGCAGCGGATCGGTGCCGTGGGAGGCACTCCAGCGGAGCAGATCGGTGCCCGCGGGAAGTCCGTAGCGGGTGCGGTGCCGGACGACGTCGTGGTTGGACAGGACCCAGGAGGTGGCCGCCCCCACCCGGGCCACCCCGGCCAGGGCGGCATCAATCACGGTGCGGAATGCTGCCGGATCCCAGGGGCTGCGGAGATAGAAGAAGTTGAAGGCCTGATCCAGCTCATCCGAACGCACATACATCGGCAGCCGTTCCAGGCTCACACCGGCCTCGGCCACCGCCAGCCGCGGGGGATCATAGTCGTCCAGGATCTTCCGCCACTGCCGGTACACACCGTGCACGTCGTCCCGGTCCCAGAACGGATGGTTGTCCCCCTCCGGCGGGGACAGCAGCGGGGCGGCATCCGCTCCGGCGGTATTGCGCAGCGGCGGCTCCAGGTCCTTCATCAGCCCGTGCGCCACATCCACCCGGAAGCCGTCCACGCCCAGGTCCGACCAGAACCGCAGGGTGTGTTCGAAGTCCGCCCGCACCTCGGGGTGATGCCAGTTAAAGTCCGGCTGTTCCCGGGAGAAGATGTGCATGTACCACTGGCCGTCCGGGACGCGTTCCCACGCCGGTCCGCCGAACTTGGATTGCCAGTCCGACGGCGGCAGCTCGCCGTGTTCGCCTCTCCCGTCGCGGAAAATGAACTTACTCCGTTCCGGGGAGCCCGGTTCCGCGGCCAGTGCGGCCTGGAAATCCGGGTGCCGGTCGGAACAGTGGTTGGGCACAATGTCCACGATGATCCGGATGTTCCTGGAATGCGCGGCAGCAAGCAGGTCCTTGAAGTCCGCCAGCGTTCCGTACATGGGATCCACGTTGCGGTAGTCGCTGACGTCGTAGCCGCCGTCGGCCTGGGGCGAGGGAAAGAACGGTGTCAGCCACAGGGCGTCAACCTCCAGCCCGGCAAGGTAATCCAGTCTGGAGGTCACACCGGGCAGGTCGCCGATGCCGTCGCCGTTGGAGTCGGCGAAGCTGCGCACATAGACCTGATAGATCAGGGCGTCCCGCCACCACTGCTCTTGATTCCGCCGCTGTTCCTGACTCACGGACACCTGTTCCGCAGGCCGGCTGTGATCTCCTCCCCTGCCGCGGCAGGGTTCACGGGACCAGCACCAGGCGGATGGGGTTGCCCTCTTTGGCGTCCAGCGCCTTCACCGCCTGTGCGGCTTCGCTGAGCGGAATACGGCCGCTGATGGATTTGGCGAAGTCCAGCCGGCCCAGCCTGGTGAGGTTCACCAACTGCGGCACGTGATGGGCCTCGGAGCCGTAATGGCCCAGGATCTGCTTGCGCGCGTAGGAGAACCCGGTGCTGTCGGCGATGGAGATCGGAGTGCCGCTCAGACCCACCAGAACAAGCCGCCCGCGCCGGCCCAGGCATTTGACGGCCTGTGCACGCACGGCATCAACGCCGGCAAAATCCAGCGCCACGTCCAGTCCCCTGCCGGAGGTAGCCGCCTTCACGGCATCGGCAAAACCATCGGCCATCGGGTCCAAGGCGTAATCCGCTCCGAATTCCAGGGCGCGTTCCCGGGCCTCGGCTATCGGGTCCACAGCAATGATGGGGGCGGCGCCGATGAGGCGCAGCAGCTGGACACCGTGCGCTCCCAGTCCGCCAATACCCCACACGCCCACGGCTTCGCCGGCGCGTACGTCGGCGGTGGAGGAAATGGCACCCCAGGGAGTGGAAACGGCATCCGGAATAATCGATGCCTGGTCAAAGGGAATGTCATCCCCCAGCGGCACCAGGACACCCGCCGGCACGACGACGTACTCGGCCCAGCCGCCGTCGTAGTCCACGCCCATGGTGAGGGTGGCACCGTTGTACTCGTAACCGGCCTGGATGACCACGCGGTCCCCCGGCTTCGCTGAAGTCACGCCCGGGCCGGGCACATCCACGGTGCCGGCAACCTCATGTCCCAGGGTCACTTCGCTGCCCTTCAGGAACTGCGGGCGCAGCAGGCCCTGGATGAGGTGGACATCGGAGAGGCAGACACCTGCCGCACCCACTTTGACCCGGACAAATCCCGGTCCGGGCTCCGGGACGGGGACTTCCTGAAGCGCAAATTCCTTGGTCTCGACGTTGAGACGTCCTGCAAGCATGGTGCCGGCTGACATGGCAAACCTCTTTCGCGAAGATGGCGGCGGCTGTTTGGAGCGCCGCCCCCATTATGTTCCTCGGCCGGGCACGCAGCAAAAGGCCGCAGGCCGCCGGGGAAAGGCGGCCTGCGGCCTGCGGGATGCCTTAGGCCTGAAGAATCACTTTCAGGGCGTCGGTTTCCGCGGCCCGGGAGAAAGTGTCATACGCGGTAAGGATGTCATCGAGAGGATAGCGGTGGCTGATGAACTCCTCGGCGGGGAGCTTGCCTTCGGCAACCAGCTTCAGGAGCATGGGCAGCGTGTTGGTGTTCACGAGGCCCATGCTGATGTTGATGTTCTCGATCCAGAGCCGGTCCAGTGCGAGGCTGACAGGCTTGCCGTGAACTCCCACGTTCGCCACATTGCCGCCGGGACGGACAATGTCGGTGCACATTTCGAAGGTCGCCGGGATGCCTACGGCCTCAACGGCAACGTCCACGCCCCAGCCATCCGTCTGGGCCATGATCTGCTCGCGCCAGTCCGAATCGCCGGAGTTCACCCCGTGGGTGGCACCGAACTTGCGGGCCTGCTCCACCCGGTTGGCATCCAGGTCCACCGCAATGACCTTGGCAGCGCCGTACAGCTTCGCAGTGGCGATGACGGCCAGGCCAACCGGTCCGGCACCGATCACGGCCACCACGTCGCCGGGCTTTGTCTGCCCGTACTGCACTCCCATTTCGAAGCCTGTGGGGAAGATGTCGCTCAGCAGCACGCCGTGTTCCGCGGAGACTTCTTCCGGCAGGTGGTAGAGCGACGTGTCGGCATACGGAGCCCGCACATATTCGGCCTGGGTGCCGTCAATCAGGTGTCCGAAAATCCATCCGATGCCGGAGCTGCCCTCATCGCCTACACAGTGGGAGTACAGCCCGTCTCGGCAGAACGTGCAGGAACCGTCGGCCGATACACAGGACAGGATGACCTTGTCGCCCACCTTGAAGTTGCTGACGCCGCTGCCGGTTTCGGTGATGGTACCCACCCCTTCGTGTCCCAGGATCCGGCCCGGGGTCACGGCCGGGACGTCTCCCTTGAGGATGTGAAGGTCTGTGCCGCAGATGGTAGTGGTATCGATCTTGACGATGGCGTCGCGCGGCTCCTGGATCTGCGGATCCGGAACATCCTTCCACGATTTCTGTCCGGGACCCTCATAGACAAGTGCTTTCATGGTGTCCTCGTCTGCTAGGACCGATCCTGATGACAGGCCGCCTCTGCAACCTGGTCCGGTGGATGCCGGAACACGGGGCTCAGGCGCCCCCTGATCGGTCTTTTCCAGCTTAGGAGCGGGGAAGGAGGGTGCGGAAGAGAGACCTGCTATTCACCGTCCAGATAGAGCCAGACTCCGTTCACGCGGATGAACCGGCTGGTTTCTTCCTGAATTCCGCGGGTGGTTCCGTCCCGGTAATGGGCACGGAACCGGACCACTCCCTGTTCATCGAGCGGGCCGCCGGCGGAAGTTTCCATGATGTCCAGCCGCCTCCATTGCAGTCCGCTGTCCAGTTCCAGGACGGCCGGGCGGGTAGACGGGTGCCAGGTCTTCAACAGATACGGCTGGTCGCCGACGGCGAAGGCAGAGTACCGCGAGCGCATCAGGGCTTCAGCGGTGGGAGCGTCCTGTGCACCGGAATGGTACTTTCCGCAGCAGCCGGAATAGGTTTCCCCGCTCAGGCAGGGGCACCGGTCATCCGCGGCGGGAACGCCGGGTGCAGGGGCGGAGGCGGATGAGGCGGCAGGGCGGGAGGCGCGCTCGGCTGAAGTCATGCACCCATTATCTCCGGTCCCGCCCCTTGGTTATCTCCGGTCCCGGCCCTTGGCCGCGCAGATCACTTCTGCTGGGCGATCTCCGTCTCCAGGCTCAGCCGCACGGCGTCGATGGCCGCACTGATCCGTTCCTCACGGGTCAGGGACACGTCCCCCTCTTGCGCGGCAGTCTCCAGCCGCCCGGTCAGGTCGTCCAGGTCCCGGAGTGCTTCCTGGTACCGGCCGGACTGTGCTGCCTCCGTCACATCGGCCACCTCTTCCCTCAGTTCCTTCGCCGCACCGGGCTCGAGACCGGGAAAACCGCATCCGCCCAGGGCTGTGCTGCCGGCCAGCAGGACCGCTGCTGCGGACACCGCCCGCCGGTACCTCACGGCGTGACGCTTTCCTGCAGCTCTCGAAGGCTCTCCCCCAACTGTCCGGGAACTGCCGGATAACTCCGGTCCTGGGGGAAAATGCCCAGCCGGTCGGCCACCATCATCACGGTCACGGCCAAGACCGCTACGGCCACAAAGCCCAGCAGCGTTCGTCCCGCCAGCGCCAGCCTGCTCGGCCGTCCGGGCACGGCCTGTACTGCCGGGTCCGCAGATGCCGGCTGAGCTTTGACGGAACCGACCCGGGGCGGCGTCAGCGGCGGGGCGGGTGCTGCAGGGGTTGACGGACCTGCTGCCGCCCGAGCCGGGAGCACGCTCCGTTCCGATACTGCAGGTATGTTTTCGGACACCGTTTCCTCAGCCTGGGCTAAGCCGCGTTCCAGTAGCTGGTCCAGCTGCTGTTCCCCGCCGGCAGACCGGAAGTCTGCGTCAGATTGGACCACGGCGTCAGATTGGATCATCACGCCGGCGGTGGGAGGTCCGCCGTCATCTGCTTCCCATTCCGCCTGCCGGTTTCGCGGCTCCGCAGCCGGTACCGTATGGGCAGACCACCGGTACTCGCGCAGTGCGGCTGATACTTCTGCGGCTGTGGGTCGCAGGTCAGGGTCCCGGGATGTCATGGACCTGAGCAGTGCACACCAATAGGAACCCAGTGCGTCCGGAACCTCCGGGTTGCGGCTCAGCCTGGCGATGGCCGCTTCCACCGCGCTGCCGCCGAACTCGATGTGGCCGGTGACGGCCTCGAGGAGCACCAGGCCCAGGGAATAGATATCGCTGGAAAACCCGACATCCCGGGAACTGGCCTGCTCCGGGCTCAGATAATTAGCGGTACCCAGGGTGGCGTTGGTAGCCGTGATCCGGGCACCGTCCAGCATGCGGGCTATTCCAAAATCGGTCAGCTTCGCCCTGGGAAGGGTTCCTGAGACCGTTGGAGGCAGGAGGATATTGGCCGGCTTGACGTCCCGGTGGATGACTCCGCGCCCGTGGATATACGCCAGGGCATCAGCCAGTTCGGCACCAATGTAGGCGACGTCCGGCGGACTCAGAGGCTCGGCGTCGCGGAGCCTCTTGCGCAGGTCCGGGCCGTCAACAAGTTCCATGACGAGGAAGGCCCGCGGTTCGCCGGCTTCGCCGTCGTCCCGGCCGGCGTCGTCCTTGCCCGCGTCGAACAGGGTCACCAGGCCCGGATGGGAGAGGGACGCCAGTAACCGCATTTCGGTTTCCTGGCGGCCAACGTCGTCTGGGGCGACGGCGCTGGCCCGGAAGAGTTTCACGGCAATGTCTCGGCCGAGAGCCTCGTCCTGTCCACGATAGACGGTGGCCATGCCACCGTGGCCTATGGGTTCGATGAGTCGGTATCGCCCTGAAATGAGCCGGTTGGGGCCATCTGCTGCGAAACTTTCCATGCTGCAACCTCTTCTCGCTTTTCCAGCGTAGCCGAGGGAAATCATGGCGTGGATGGCCCGTGACGAGTTTTTTTACCCCCTCCGGGACCCCTCGCAGAAGTGCCTGCGTTGCGCTAAACTGCCCTGCCTCGAAAGCCGCGGCAGGGCAGTTCAGCGCTGGGTTTTCAGCTGTGTGAAGCCGGTTAGAACGCCTTCATAACGGCGTCGATGACCTGCTGGATCCCCAGCACTATGAACAGCAGCGCCGTAATGCCCAGGGCTATGTTGGTGTGCAGCTTGTTGGCCCAGGCCTTGGGCACGCGGCGGCCGTTGAGCAGCCCCAGCAGCGTGATCGCCAGGAAGGGCATGAACAGCGAGCCAAGGACGCCGTAGGCCAGGATCAAGCCGATGGGCTTGCCGAGGATGAACAGCAGCATCGGCGGGAAGGTCAGCCACAGGAGGTAGAACTTGAAGTACTTCCCGCCCACCCGGGTGTCCTTGTGTCCGGACTCCTTGCCGCGCATGTTGCCCCAGAAATCGGCGAACATCAGCGAGACGCCGTTCCAGACACCGATGATGGAGGAGAAGGAGGCAGCCCAGAATCCGACCAGGAAGCCGGTGCCCACCGCATCCCCGTACTCTGCCTTGAGGACGTCGTAGAGGTCCAGCAGGCCTTCATCGCCGGAGCTGAGGGAGATTCCGGCGGCCCGGACCACTTCGGCACCAACAATCAGCATGGCAATCACGAAGATGCCGGTCATCACGTACGCCACGGAGTTGTCCATCCGCATGACGCGCATCCACTTGGGCGTGTACCAGCCCTTTTCCCGCAGCCAGTAGCCGTATGCCGCGAGGGTGATGGTTCCGCCCACGCCGCCGGCCAGGGCAAGGGTATACACCACGCCGCCTTCAGGGATGACGGGGACAAGCCCTGTCATCATTTCCGGAATGTTGGGCGCGGCAATAACTGCCAGCCCCACCACGGTAACGAACATGATGCCCACCAGGGCAGCAGTGATTTTCTCGAAGGTGGCATACCGCCCGAACCACACCATGGCGAAACCGGCCAGGCCCATGAGGATGGCAAAGACCCACAGATCAACGGCGGGGAACAGCGCCGCCAGCGGCAGCGCTGCGGAAGACATGGCCGTTGCTCCGTAGACGAAGCCCCAGATCATGATGTACGGGCCGAAGTACCACGTGGTCCATTTGCCGAGTGAGCGCCAGCCCTCAAAGATCGTCTTGCCGGTGGCCAGGGTATAGCGTCCTGCGCCCTCAACGAGGATGATCTTAAGGATTACGCCAACAATGACCGCCCAGAGCAGGCCGTAACCGTACCGGGATCCGGCGACGAGCGTGGCCACCATGTCCGCGGCGCCCACACCGGTGGCGGCTACGACGAGTCCGGGCCCGACAACCTTCCATTTGGCGGGGGCACCGCCGTCATCATCTATGCGGTCCGCGTGCGCGACCCCTGACGGGGGAACAGTGCTCTCTTCGGCCATGGGCCAGCACTCCTATCTCTGATTTTGGGCAGCCGAAAGCCGTGTGCCGTCGGTCACTGGAATGTATGTATTCTCCCACAAACCTTGACACTCTCCGGAATGAGGACTAAAGCGTTACGGAGAAAAAGCCGGTTGCCGTCCAACCTCCCAGGGGTCAACCGCAGCTGCTCCCAATCCCCGGAAATCTTCAGGCCGGTCGGTCACCACAGTCAGGTCGTGGTGCAGGGCGGTGGCAGCCACCAGCACGGTGAGAGTGCCGGCGTCGTGGTCCAATCCCGTGGACGCGAGTGCCACCGCCGGGTCCACCGGCAGGATGTGGCAGCCGAAGCGGCCGGTCAGCTCCTGCAGCCAGACGCGGTCCGGTCTGCGCAGGTCACCCAGTGTCAGTGCCGAAATGAATATCCGCAGGCTGCTGCGGCACCGCAGAAACTCCTGAAGCGCCGTGCTGGGTTCAGGGCTCCGGATGTCAGCCAGCACGGCTGTGTCCAGCAGCAGCCCGGACTGCCCGTTCAAGCCGGGAGCTCGGTGCGGGCCAGCAGGAAGTCCAGAAACTCCTGGCGGGCGGCGGTAATGACCCGGTAGTCCGAAAGCGAAACTCCCCGGGGTTCGGCTGCGCGGTGATCAGCGGTGCCGGCGGGCCCGCCTGCGGAGCGGTCAGGGGCATAAACGGAATTGTCCATGAGAATACGGCGACGTGCGCCGGTCCTTTCGGCGTGCTCTTGCCCGCACCGGTTACCCGAAGGCGAGTGCAGGCCGCTTCTTCATCCGAACCACCCAACGAGCGTGGGGTTGGTATGCGGCCAAGTCGGAGCTTGGCGGCCGCAGTTCTTGAAGCTGCTTGGAAGTATAGCCAGCTTTGCCGCTGTTCCGTCCGTATTGCCTTGTGTGTCCTGTGCCCGGTGCCGTGCGCTAGGCCCGCGCCCGGGCGCGGGTGTGCAGGGACAGCGACGACGCCACGAGCCGCTGGGTGTACTCGTGCTCCGGGGCAGCATAAACCTGTCCGGTTGGACCGGACTCAACGATCCGGCCCCGGTGCATCACCGCCACGGTGTCACAGAGGTGTTTCACCACGCCCAGGTCATGGGAGACGAAGACGAGTGTGAGCCGGTATTTGTCCACCAGGTCGGAGAGCAGGTTCAGCACCTGCGCCCGTACTGAGACGTCCAGTGCGCTGACCGGTTCGTCGGCCACCAGGATGCGCGGCTCGCAGATCAGGGCACGAGCGATGGCGATCCGCTGGCGCTGGCCGCCGGAGAACTGGTGCGGAAAGCGGTCCGCAGCATCCGTTGGCAGGCCTACCGCGTTGAGGATCTCCGCGACCTTGCCGGCATGGCGGCGGGCAGCCACCGGTTCGCCCGGCAGCAGCAGCGGTTCGGCCACCAGGTCCCGCACGCGCATGCGGGGATTCAGGGATCCCATCGGATCCTGGAAGACAATCTGCAGCTGCCGGCGCAGTTCCAGCAGCTGGTTCTCTTTCGCTCCGCCCACCTCATTGCCGGCCACCCGGACGGACCCCGACGTCGGCTGGTCAAGTCCGGCGAGGATCCGCAGCAGGGTGGACTTCCCGGACCCGGACTCCCCCACAATGCCGAAGCGCTGGCCGGCGGCAACCTCGAAGGAGACGTCCCGCAGGGCGGCAACTTCGGCAGGAGCATGGAAAAGCGAGCTGCGCCCGCGGCGGTACGTGCGGCTTAGTCCGTTCACCCGGATCAGCGGCTCCTCAGCCGCAGCCTCCGGAGGCAGGGGCGCCGGCGGCGTGGCCGGTGCCTGCTCCCGTGCAGCCCCGGGAATGTACCCGGGAATGTACCCGGCAGCAGATGAAACCGTGAACAACCGTCCGGAACTGTCCGTGGCCTCCAGATCCGAGGCGGCCAGCAGTCCGCGGGTGTACTCATGCTGCGGCCGGACAAACACGTCGGCGGTGGGTCCCTGTTCCACCAGAACACCGTTGCGCATCACCAGAATCCGGTCACAGATGCTGGCCGCAACGGCCAGGTCATGCGTGATGAACAGCAGGCCGCTCCCGCGCCGGGCAACGCCCTCCGAGATCAGCTGCAGCATGTGGCGCTGCACGCTGACGTCCAGTGCGGTGGTCGGTTCATCGCAGATCAGCAGGTCCGGGTCATTGGCCAGCGCCATGGCCAGCATGACCCGCTGGCGCTGGCCGCCGGAAAGCTGGTGCGGATAGGCACGGGCAGCGTCTGCGGGATCCGGCAGCTGGACGGAAGCGAGCAGCTCAACAGCGCGCGCCGCTGCAGCCTGTCCGCGGAGGGTTCCGTGCCGGGTCAGCGCCTCAGCCACCTGACGGCCAACCCGCATCAGCGGGTTCAGCGCACTGAGCGGTTCCTGAAAGACCATTCCCGTCCGCCGGCCCCGGATGCGGCTCATCTGCCGGTCGGATGCTCCCACCAGATCGTGCGGAACGCCGTCGAGCCGCACAGATCCGGTGGTCCGCAGCTCTTCGGGCAGCAGTCCCGTCAGGGCCCCCGCTGTCAGGGATTTTCCGGACCCGGATTCTCCGATCAGGCCCACGCGTTCGCCGCGGGCCAGTGAAAGGGAAAAGCCCTTCACGAGCACCCGGCTTCCGGCGCTGACGGACAGGTCTGCAACCTCCAGCAGCGGCGTGGAGGCCGGAGGCGGTGCTGACATCAGCGTTCTCCGTTCAGTTTGGGGTCGAGCCGGTCCCGCAGGCCGTCACCCAGCAGGTTGAAGCCCAGCACCGCCACGGCAATGGCAGCCCCGGGCCAGACGGCCAGCGACGGATATGTGCCCAGGAACTGCTGGGATTCCTGCAGCATCCGCCCCCAGGAAGGCACCGGCGGCGGTGTTCCCAGGCCCAGGAAGGACAGGGCAGCTTCGGCCAGGACGGCAAGGCCAAAGGTAACCGAGCACTGGACCACCACCATCCCGGCAATGTTGGGCACCACGTGCCGGCGGGCAATCCGCAGCGCCGGCTGGCTGGCGGCCCGGGCCGCCAGCACATATTCGGTGCTCATGACCTGCAGCGTGCCGGATCTGGCCACCCGGGCGAAGCCGGGGATGGAGCCGATCCCGATGGCGACCATCGCCGTCGTCGTTCCTCCGCCGAAAACCGCACCGAACATGATGGCCAGCAGCAGGGCGGGGAAAGCCAGCAGGATGTCCGCGCCGCGCATGGCAACTTCGTCCACGGCGCCCCGCCGCATCCCCGCCAGGATGCCGATCGGGGTGCCGATCAGGGCAGCGATGCCCACGGCAACCAGGCCCACGGAGAGGGTAATCCGGGCACCGTAGAGGATGCCGGAGAAGACGTCGCGCCCGTACCGGTCGGTGCCCATGAGGTGCTCGGGGCTGGAACCCTGCAGGCGGTCGGAGGGAAAAGCCTGCACCGGATTGTAAGGGGTCCAGATGAAGGACACGAGTGCGGCCAGCACCACCACGGACACCAGCACGGCTCCGGCCAGCAGCGTGGGAGAGAGTCTGCGGGTCCTCATGAGCGTTTCCTCAGCCGTGGATCAATGATCGTGTAGAGAACGTCAACGGCCAGGTTGATGATCAGTGTCAGGGCCACCAGGACCATCACCACGGACTGGACGGTAAGCAGGTCCCGGTTCCCCACTGCGTCCAGCAGCATGGAGCCCAGCCCCGGAATGACAAAGACACGTTCAATGACCACGGCTCCGATGATCAGCGCTGCCAGCTGCACGCCGGCAACCGTCAGCACGGGAACCGCCGCGTTGCGCAGCCCGTGCCTGACCAGCGCTTCCAGCTTTCCCAGGCCCTTGGCCCGGGCGGTGCGCAGATAGTCCTCATTCATGACCTCGAGGACTGCGGACCGGACATAGCGGGTCAGGACCGCGCCCTGGACCGACGCCAGGGCGAGGACCGGCAGCGTTACCCGGTGCAGGAAATCTCCAAAGTCCACCCCCGGCGGGGTCCAGCCGTTGGCGGGGAACCAGCCCAGACCGACGGCGAATACCACCACCAGCATGATTGCCGCCAGGAATCCCGGCACCGCCACACCCAGCTGGCTCAGCCCGCTGAGCAGGATGCCGCTGGGCTTGCGGTGCCGCAATGCGGCAACGGTGCCAAACGGCACGGCAATCAGCAGCGCCGCTGCCATGGCCAGGCCCACCAGGATCAGCGATACCTGCAGCCGGTCCAGGAGCAGGGGGCTGATGTCCTGCCGGGTGACGTAGGAAACCCCAAAGTCACCGCGGAACAGTCCCCCCACCCAGTCCAGGTACTGCACCGGCAGCGGACGGTCGGTGCCGAATTCCCGTCGGGTCTGCTCCAGCAGCTCCGGGGTGGCGTTGACGCCCAGGGCTATCTGGGCGGGGTCACCGGGGATGGCGCGCATGAAGAAAAATACGGACACGGTAGCTGCCAGGAATGTGGCGGCAAACCGGGCAGCGTTAATCAGCAGGCGGATTCCCACGGTCCGTTACCGCCAGCCTGCTGAGCCCAGGTCCAGCGCTTCGGTGACTGAGTTGGCGGGAAGTCCGGTGACTCCGGCTTTGGCCACCACAATGTTGGGGAACAGGAACAGCACGCCGGCGGCGGCGTCGTCGTTGATCGTGCGGACCACCTGCTGCATGCCGGAAATGTAGCCGGCCGTATCCGCCGCATCCGCTGCTGCGGCAGTGTCCCTGATCCTGGTGTTGTCGTAGCCGAGGTAGTAGTCCGGATTGTTGAACATGGTGAGCAGGTCGCGGCTCTCCACGGCCAGGACCACGGACATGTCATAGTCATGCCGGGTGAAAACCTGGTCCAGCCAGACGGCGGGGAACTCGGCGGATTCGATGGTGGCGTTGATGCCGGCCTCAGCCAGCTGGGAGACCACAATTTCGGAGACGGCGGTGGCATAGGGGCGGGTGGGAACCGTAAAGGTGATGTCGAGGTTTTCCACGCCGGCTTCAGCCAGCAGCGCACGGGCCTTCTCCGGGTCGTGGGGGTAGGTTCCGGAGAGATCCTCGTAGTACGGATCAGTGGGCGGCACGGGTGCGCCCACCAGCGTGCCGTATCCGCTCCAGGCCGTGTCCAGGACGGCCTGCCGGTCAATCGCGTGCAGCACGGCCTGACGGACGCGCACGTCGTCGAACGGAGGCCGGGCGTTGTTCATGGACAGCATGATTTCGCCGTTGGAAGTCCCCTCCAGGACCTGGAATGCGTCGTCGTCCGCGAAGGTGGGCAGCAGTTCGGGGGCCTGCATGTTGTAGACCACGTCCACGTCGCCGGAGCGGAGGGCGTTGGTGGTGGCCACGGCGTCAGCGAAGTAGCGCAGGGTGGCGGTCTGGACCCTGGGTGCTTCGCCCCAGTAATCGGTCCGTGCCGCAAGCTCGATGGATTCGCCGCGGTTCCAGGCCTGCACGGTAAAGGGGCCGGTTCCAATGGCGGTGGAGGCCAGGTCCTGGACACCGCTTTCATCGAACATGGCACCCACGGGGGTGCCCAGATCGAAGAGCCAGGCGTTGGACGGGCGGGACAGCTGCACGCGCACTTCGGTGTCGCTGAGCACCGTGACGGTATCCACTACATCCATTTTGGTTTTCAGGCTGGACAGCCAGGCGTCGGACTTCACCCGTTCCAGGCTGAACTTCACGTCCTCGGCCGTGAACGCTTCCCCGTTGGAGAAGGTAACTCCCGGCTCGAGGGTGAAGGTGTAGGTGGTGCGGTCCTCGCTGATGTCCCATGACTTGGCCAGCAGCGGCTGGATCCGGCCTTCCTGGTCAATTTCCACCAGGCCCTCGTACACGTTGGCCATCAGGGCCTGCGGGATGGCGGCGCCGGCGGTGGTGGTGAAGTCCAGGTTTGCGGGTTCACCCGTCAGCGCGACGACGACGCCGTCGCTTACCTGGCCGCTCCCCGCGCCGGAGCCGCTCTGACCGGCACCCGAGCCCGCGGAGCAGGCGCTGAGCGTCAGCGCCGTCAGCAGAAGGGCAGCCAGCGGGCGGACGGGAATACGGCGCATCAAGGGTCTCCATCGGTGGGCGGGCGGTGCCCGGGCGGCTGCGGACAATACGTCCGCGCCAAATGTTGTCCTACATAGTATGAACTCGCGCGTGAACAGAGCGGAAATTGATGCGCGACTGGCCGGGCCGGTCATTGCCTGCCACCATCATTGCGGATAGGTTCGGGCCATCGCGGCGTCGGGCCGGGGGGATCGAAAGGACACGAAGACGTGCGTAGAAAAATGGTCGGGGCTTCACTGGCAGCGGCGCTGCTGCTCACCGGTTGCGGAGGGTCGACGGAATCCAGCAACGAAGGCGGTTCCGAGGGCGCCACACTCGTGGTCTACACCAATTCCAACTCCGATGGAAAAGGTGAATGGCTTGAGAAGGAAGCGGCAGAGGCCGGTTTCAACATTGAGATTGTGGGACTGGGCGGCGGCGATCTGACCAACCGCATCATCGCTGAAGGCGGCAACCCCGTTGCCGACCTTGTCTTCGGACTGAACAACATGTACTTCGAACAAATCAAGGCCGAAGACCTCCTGGAGCCGTACACCCCGGAGTGGGCTCCGGACGTGGACGAGGAACTCGGCGACGGAGAGACTTTCTGGCCGCTGGTCCAGCAGGGCATCGTCCTGGCCTACAACGCGGACGCCGTTCCCGAAAGCGACGCGCCCTCGGACTGGACCGATTTGTGGACCGATGAACAGTACAAGGGACGCTACGAGTCAGTCAGTACCCTGGCCGGCGCCACGCAGCAGATCATCATGGCCAGCATCCTGATGCGTTACCAGGATGAGTCGGGCGATCTGGGCATCTCCGATGAAGGCTGGGAACAGGTCCGCGCCTACTTCGAAAACGGTTCCAAGGCCGTGGAGGGGGAAGACCTGTTTGCCCGCATGGCGGCAGGCGCCGTGGACATGGGTCAGATGACCATCAGCGGCATCCCCGCCCGCGAAACACAGTACGGCGTCACCGCCGGTGTCATGGCTCCTGAAATCGGTGTCCCGTATGCGGTGGAACAGGTGGGGATCATCAAGGGCACGGACAAACAGGACGAGGTGGAGCGCTTCATCAACTGGTTTGGCAGCGGAGAAACCCAGGGAGAGTTCGCAGCCGAGTTCGCGAGCCTGCCGGCCAACCAGAAGGCCCTGGAAATGACGGACCCGGAAGTCCTCGAGGCATATGAAGCCATTCCGCCCCAGGAATTGGACTGGCTGTTTGTCCGGGACAACATTTCCCAGTGGGTGGAAAAGATCGAACTCGAATACATGCCCTGACAGGAAGCAAGATCATGATCCGGTACGACAATATTGAAGTTTCCTTCGACGATTTTGTCGCCATCCCGCAGCTGGATCTTGAGATCCGGGAGGGTGAGTTCTTCACCCTCCTGGGTCCTTCAGGATGCGGGAAGACGACCGCCCTGCGCACGTTGGCGGGATTTATCAGCCCCAGCGCCGGAGACGTTTTCGTTGACGGCCGGCGGGTCACGCACCTTTCCAGCGACAAGCGCAGCATTGGCATGGTGTTTCAAAACTATGCACTGTTTCCGAGCATGAATGTCTGGGAGAACATTGCCTTTGGACTCAAGGTCCGGAAGGACTCCAAGGCGGATACTGCCCGGCTCGTGGCTGAGATCGCAGGCCAAATGGAGCTCAGCGACGAGCAGCTGCAGAAGAATGTTGCTGAACTTTCCGGCGGGCAGCAGCAGCGCGTGGCCATTGCCCGGGCGCTGGTGCTCAAGCCGAAAATCCTGCTGCTGGATGAGCCGTTGTCCAACCTGGATGCGAAGCTGCGCGTGCAGCTGCGCGGACAGCTCAAGGACCTGCAGAGCCGGTTCGGCATCACCACTGTGTACGTCACCCATGACCAGGACGAAGCGCTCACCATGTCCGACCGCATTGCCGTGTTCAACAAGGGCGTGGTGGAACATGTGGGACCCCCCGCCGAGATCTATGAACGGTCCGCCACGGAGTTTGTCTGCAACTTCATCGGTGACATCAACGTGCTGGATGAGGAACTGGTCCGCCGGCTGAATGAGCACTCCCCCGCCGCCCTGGACCCGGGCAAGAACTCCTACCTGCGGGTGGAGAAGGTATCACTTGATCCGCTTACCGCCGGCCCCGGAGCCGTGAAGGTCAACGGCGTTGTTTCTTCCCGCAGCTACCACGGCATGCACAGCCGCTACACCGTTGACGCCGGCCGCAACCGGATCAAGGCCCTGGTGACAGAGAACGGCCTGACCCGCATGGACGTCGGAGACAGCGTGGACGTGTTTATCAATCCAGCCAACGTTCTGCAGTATTAGGCGGCCCGGCATGAAGACCTCCGTCAAGAGCATGTGGCGTTCCCCGCTGGTGGTTGTCACCTCCATTGTGCTGGTCTGGTTCATCAGCACTTTCCTGATCCTTCCCAACATCAACCTGCTGACCGAGACTTTCTTCCCCAAGGGAGAGTTTTCCGGGCGGGCCGTGGAAAAGCTGCTGAGTTCTGACCGGGCCATGAAAAGCCTGGCCAACAGCTTCATCCTTGCCGTGGTCCTGTCCGTGACGGTCAACGCCGTGGGCATTTTCATTGTCCTGGTCACCCAGTACTTCGATATCAGGGGCGCACGCATCCTCTGGCTCGGCTACGCCACCACCCTGATCTACGGCGGCATTGTCCTGGTTGCCGGGTACAAGTTCATCTACGGCCAGAACGGCTTTGTCACCAACCTGCTCCTGGAATGGTTTCCGGGACTGAACCCGGCCTGGTTTAGCGGGTTCTTTGCCGTGGTATTTGTCATGACCTTCTCCACGACCTCAAACCACATGCTGTTCCTGTCCTCCGCCCTGAACAAGGTGGACTACCAAACCATCGAAGCTGCCCGGAACATGGGCGCCTCCACCCTGCGGATTCTGTGGCGCATTGTGCTGCCCATGATGCGGCCCATGCTATTCGCGATCACCATCCTGGTATTCCTGGGCGGCCTAAGCGCGCTGACCGCACCCCAGGTGCTGGGAGGGGAAAACTTCCAGACCATCAGCCCGATGATCCTGACCTTCTCCGGCACCTCCACCTCCCGTGACATTGCCGCACTGCTCGCCCTGATCCTGGGACTGGCCACCGTGGTGATGCTCGCCGTCATGAGCCGCGTTGAGCGCGGCGGAACGTATTTCTCCGTGTCGAAGGTTTCCGCGGGCATGAAGAAGCAGAAGATCGAAAACCCGGTAGCCAATGCCCTGGTCCATGTCGCCGCTTACGCATTGTTCCTCGTGTATTCGCTGCCCATCCTGCTGATCGTTGTCTTCTCCTTCACGGATACCGCCAGCATCTCCTCGGCCACGCTGTCGTGGGACCGGTTCACCCTCGACAACTACATCACCGTCTTCACCGACGAGTCCGCCTTCCGGCCGTTCGCCGTCAGTGTCATCTACAGCGCGGTTGCGGCAGTCCTCGTCGTCGTCGGGCTCCTGTTCGTGGCAAGGATGGTGCAGAAGTTCCGGAACCCGGTGACAACCGCGGCCGAGTACCTGCTGCACATCCCCTGGATCCTGCCCTCCACGCTCATTGCCCTCGGCCTGATCATGACCTTCGACCGGCCGTCGCCGCTCATTGGGGGCCAGGTGCTGACCGGGACCGTCTGGGTGCTTCTCGCGGCATACATCATCATCAAGATCCCGTTTACGCTGCGGATGCTCAAGGCTGCCTTCTATTCCATCAGCGACAGCCTTGAAGACGCTTCGGCGATTCTGGGAGCCAAGTCCCTGTACACGTTCCGGCGGGTCCTGCTGCCCATCGTGCTCCCGACGGCGGCTGCCATCACCGCGCTGAACTTCAACAGCCTCCTGGACGACTACGACACAGCGGTTTTCCTCTACCATCCGCTGTACGAGCCCCTTGGCATCGTGATCAAGAACAGCACCCAGGGCGAGAACATCAGTGACGCAATGGCGCTGACCTTCGTTTACACGGTATTGCTGATGATCATCATGGGGACCACCATGTACCTGGTGTACGGGCGGTCTGTTAAGACCAGGAAGCGCCGCCGGGCAGTTGTGCTGCCGGACGCGCCGGCGCAGCCCGCTACGCAGGTGCAGCCCGCTGCTCCCGCGCCGGACGGCGGGCAGCTGACCAAGTTGTAGGCCGGCCGCGCGAAGGGTTAACGCAGAAGCAGGACGGGAATTTCTTCCCGTCCTGCTTCCTATTCAAGCCGGTTCCCTGAGGAACCCAAAGTCTAGATTTAGAGGGCCTGGATGTTTACGGCCTGGGGACCCTTGGGGCCCTGCTCGGTATCGAAGCTAACCTTCTGGTTCTCTTCGAGGGAGCGGTAGCCACTCGAGTTGATAGCGGAGTAGTGAGCGAAAACGTCGGCGCTTCCGTCATCGGGCTCGATGAAGCCGAAGCCCTTTTCGGAGTTGAACCATTTCACGGTACCTGTTGCCATGTTTAATCATCCTTCTAAAGAAACCACCCCCGACCTTCGAGGAGTTTCACGTTGCTGTGCCGTACGCGGCATGTTACAGAAAAAGCGGCTGGCCCTTGATGTGGGTTTCGCCGCTTGGACTATCAACATGCGCAACACTGCAACTGAAATTAGTATACACAGCGGCCTACAGGCCGTCACCCCCCTTTCCCGCACTACTCGTTAGGCTGGAGAGATGCGTTCCACTACCTCCGCCACCGCCGCTTCGGCGGCCCCTTCCCCATCCGATCCCGGCTCCTATCCCGGCTCCTCCCCCATTGAGACCTACCTCCGCAGGATCCATGCCGAAATCGCGGAGCTCAAGGACGGGAAGCCCTACAGCAACATTCCGGCGATGGCGAATGTGGACCCGAATAACTTTGGCATTGCGTTGGCCACGGCCGACGGATATGTCTACGAGGTGGGCGACACCCGGGAAGAATTCAGCATTCAGTCCATCTCCAAGCCCTTCACCTACGGCTTGGCTCTGGCTGACCGGGGAATGGACGCGGTGGACGCGAAGGTGGATGTGGAACCTTCCGGAGATTCCTTCAATGAGATTTCTCTCGCCGAAGGCACCGGCCGGCCGGCCAACGCCATGATCAACGCCGGCGCCCTCACCGCTACCTCCCTGGTCCGAGGCTCAGGCGGCGTCACCCGCTTCAACCGGATTCTCAATACGTACTCCGCCTTTGCGGGGCGTCCGTTGTCCGTCAGTGAACGGATTTACCGCTCTGAGCTCAAGTCCGGCCACCGCAATCATGCCCTCGCCTACCTGCTGCGCTCCTTTGACATCATCGAATCCGATCCGGCACCGGTCATCAAGGACTATTTCCGCCAGTGCTCGGTGATGGTCAACGCATTGGATCTTGCCATGATGGCCGCCACACTGGCCAACAGCGGCCGCAACCCGCTTTCCGGCGAGCAGGTTCTGGAGATTGAGCCGGTGGAACGGGTGCTTTCGGTCATGACCACCTGCGGAATGTATGACGACGCCGGTGCCTGGCTCTCCAGCGTCGGCATGCCGGCAAAGTCCGGGGTTGGCGGCGGAACCATTGCCGTGCTGCCCGGACAGGTTGGACTGGCGGTCTACTCTCCTCCGCTGGACGCCCATGGCTCCAGCGTCCGCGGGGTTGCCACCAGCCAGCGGATCTCCCACGACATGCAGCTGCATTTTGTCCGCGCTGCCCGCACCGGCCGTTCAGCCATCCGCAACGTCTTTGACATCACTGCCGCGCCGTCCGGAATCCGGCGCACCGATGAAGCCGCCGAGGTACTGCGCAGCCACGGCCACCGTGCCCAGGTGCTGGAGCTGAACGGGGATCTCCTCTTCGCCGGCGCGGAATCGGTGGTGCGGGCGCTCTCCAATCTGGACGACGCCGTCGAAATGGTGGTCCTGGACCTGAGGAGCGTTGACGAAGTCTCTGAAGTGGCACTTCGCCTGTTCGCCGAATCCGCGCAGATGCTGGCGCTGAACGGACTCGGCCTGGTGCTGGTGGACGGCGAAGGAACGGTCACCGAAGATCTGGCCGCGCGCGGCCGCGAGGTTCCCTCCTTCCCCACCCGCAACGCTGCCGTTGAGTACTGCGAGACACAGCTCATCGATGCGTACGGCAGTGAACTGGTGCTGCCGGACGTCATGGAGCCCGTTGATTCACCGGCACTGAACCAGCTGGATCCCGAGGACGCCCGGATTGTCCAGGACCTTATGGAAGAGCGTTCCTACGACGACGGCGACGTGGTCCGGCGGGTGGGTCAGCGCTTCGGCGGTGTGTTCTTCATCGTTGCCGGCACCATTGCCACCTCTATGCCGGGACCGGACGGCTCCCGGATCAAGCTCACCACCTTGGGCCCGGGCATGACCTTCGGTGAAATGGCCCTGGGCACGGAGAAACGCCAGGAAACAACGGTGAAGGCCGCCGGACCGGTACGTCTGAAGGTCCTCACCGCGGAGGCCATGGACACCCTTGAGGAGGAGAATCCGCGTCTGGCCGTGGAACTGTGGAAGGCCCTCACCCGCGATGCCTATACGCGCGTGGAACAGTACCTGCGTGAAAGTGCCCTCCGCGCCCGGGACTGATTCAGCTCAGCAGAACGGCGCTCCGGCATCTTCGCTGCCGGAGCGCCGTTCTGCTGTCCGGCCGGTTCAGGCTGGAAGGTTCTGGTTAAACACAAAAGCAGGACGGGTAACCCGTCCTGCTTTTGTAAGGCAATTCAGTACTGGTACTGAACCGAAGTCTCTAAATTAGAGCGCCTGGATGTTCGTAGCCTGGGGACCCTTGGGGCCCTGCTCGGTATCAAAGCTAACCTTCTGGTTCTCGTCCAGGGACTTGTAACCATTGGAGTTGATAGCGGAGTAGTGAGCGAACACGTCGGCGCTGCCGTCGTCGGGCTCGATGAAGCCGAAGCCCTTTTCGGAGTTAAACCATTTTACTGTACCTGTAGCCATTTTAATATTCCTTCTGGAGTGAAGCTGGTCCCGACTTTCGGGGAGCTTCAGTCGCGGTGTTCATTTACCGCTTTTACAGAAAAGCGGCTAGCCCGTTTGGGTTTCGCCGCTTGAAATACAAAATGCGCAACAACCAACAACTGAGTAAGACTCTACACGAGATCTGCCGGAACGTGAAACCGGGCGTCCCCGCAGCCCGGATCCGTTCAGCCGGGCAGCACCAGATGGGCCGGGATACTGTCCCTGTTGGGAATTCTGCGCAGCAGCAGGGGTTCGATGAGTTCTCCCCGCCGCAGGACCGAGACATCACCGGTGGGTTCCAGGACGACCAGTGCAACTTCGGCGAAATTCCTGATGCCCGCCTGGCGCAGCTTGAAAAACAGCTCGTCCTCCACGATTTTTGCTGATCGCAGTCCGTCAGGCAGGATCCGGTCCCCCGCCATGAGCAGGATCGGTTTGCTGGAGAAATAGGCACCCCGCTTGGTCCGGCGCAGGACGGCCTCTAAACGGAAGAGTGCAAACATGGTGGCCAGGCCGATGACGCCGGCGGCCAGCGTGGGCGTATAGCCCAAAACCACCCTCCCCAGCACCGAGCCGAAAGCGATCACAATGGCCTTGTCCATCGTGGACCAGCTGGCCAGTGCACGCTGCCCCGCGGTTCGGATCAGGACGAAAAACGCGGCATAGATGCCAATGGCCGAAAGGATGACCCAGAGGGCTTCCAACGCAGAGATTCCAAGACTGTGGGACCACACGGTCATTCTCCTTACAGGGCTGGGCCGGGACCTTATTCCGGTCCCGGACCTTCAGCCGGCGTGGAGATGAACAGGAAGCCGACGCTGAACTGAGGATGGCACCGGCAGTCGCCTGGGCCGATAGAAAAATGCTAGCCCCGGCGGTGCGGTTCCAACAGGCCGCTGCCGCGGGACTGCACGGACGGCACCGTGATCCGTGCAGCCCCGAAACCGGATGCCTAGCTCGCAGCCATGGACTGGACCGCGCGGTAAGCGAAGACCATTGCGGTGCCGATGGGAATGCCCGGTCCCGGGTAGAACCGGCCGGAGAAGGATGCGCTCGTGTTGCCCACGGCGTACAGGCCCGGGATGGGTTCTCCGTCTTCTGACAGAACACGGGCATCGGGGTCGGTGCGCAGGCCTCCCTTGGTGCCCAGATCGCTGAGCACCATGCGTGCCGCAAAGTACGGCGGCTGGTCCAGTGCCACCAGGGCCGGATTGGGGCCGTGCGAAGGATCCGTGAAAAAGAGGTCATACGGGTCTTCACCCCGGTGGAAGTCCTCGTCCACGCCGGACTCGGCAAAACTGTTGAACCGGTGCACTGTTTCACTCAGTGCTTCCGCCGGCAGCCCGGTCCGCTCAGCCAGCTCCTCAAGGGTTTGCGCCTGAACCCAGGTTCCGGCGTCGAGGTGTTCCCGGGGTGACGTGATGTCCGGGCGCATGATCGCCGGCAGCCCGCCGCCGAAGCGTGAATCGAAGACAAACCATGAGGGGATCCGGTCTTCCGCGGCGAAAGCCATCTGGCGGCCCATCCGGTCATAGGGCAGTGACTCATTGGCGAAACGCCGTCCGTCCCCGCTCACCATCAGTCCGCCGCGGAAGCCCAGGGTGAAGGCGCTGTCACCCGACGGCTGCAAGACCCCTGGGCACCACCAGCCTTCCTCCATCAGCTCAACAGCGGCACCGGCCTCCTGCGCACTCCGGATGGCGGTGCCGGTGTTTGATCCCTGCGGCGCCATGCTCCAGTCCGCTGAACCGGGCGTTCCATTGTGCGTGCGCATCCCGGCGTTCGATTCAAATCCGCCGGCTCCCAGCAGCACTCCCGCTGCAGCCCTGAGCGTGTGCGGCCCTTCTGCCGTCTCCACCGAGATGCCGGCCGCCCGTCCTTCCTCGACGATGAGGCCGGTCATCTCGGTTTCGGTGCGCACAGAGCCGTTGCCGGTATTCATGAAACCCAGCAGAAGGCGACCGATGAGTGCCTGTCCGGCAGTCAACGGGCCGTCGGGGTGCGGCTCTGCCCTGCGGTCGCTCTCGATGTTCGGCCGCACCAGCGCGGCCAGGTCCCCAATCTCGCTTCTCGGAAGATCCAGCGGCATCATGGACCGTCCCGCGTCCATCCGACCGGGACCGGCAAAGTAATCGGGGAACGCGGTCCAGCGGAACTCAATGGCCGGATCATGTTCAAGGGCTTTGACCAACTCCGGGGCACTGGCCAGGAAGGCTTCCCGCCGGTCAGCTTCAGTCTCTCCCAGCAGGGACTGCAGGTAGGCGCGTGCGGCATCCACGGAATCGGCCACACCCGCCCGCTCCTGAACCTGAGTGGCAGGCAGCCAGCAGGAGGCTCCGGAATAGGACGACGTCCCGCCAAGGAACGGTGTCTTTTCAACTACCAGTGTTTTTAATCCGCGGGAGGCAGCGCTGAAGGCACCTGCCATGGCCCCTGCTCCGGAACCGACCACAATGACGTCATATTCGCTGTCCCAGTCCTGCACATTTACCTGCCCGATTGTCATCGTTTTCCTTTTCGTTGCCGGGCCCCACCCACAGGCGTCCACCGCCGAGCCCCGGGGCAAGACTTGCAGGAGGGAATGTGGCCGTGAGCCGTTGTCCCATACATCGGGACTGGCTCCGTTCCGTGCCTATGTGTGCGTAGATTCCAGTCAAGAAGTTCGGCTCCAAATAAACGCAATTGAAGGGACGGATTCCACATGAGCATTGTTGAGTCAGATCAGGATCAAATCAGGCAGATTGAAGCCGGCCAGACCCGCACGCGGTTCGCGCGCGGTTGGCACTGCCTTGGCTTGGCGGACAAATACAAGGACGGCAAGCCGCACACTGTGAAGGCCTTCGGCCAGAAGCTGGTGATTTTCTCCGGATCTGACGGCGCAGTCAACGTTCTGGACGCCTACTGCCGGCACCTGGGCGGAGACCTGTCACAGGGCACCGTGAAGGGGAACGAGATTGCCTGCCCGTTCCATGACTGGCGCTGGGGAGGCGACGGACGCTGCAAGTCCGTCCCCTACGCGCGCCGGGTTCCCATGCGCGCACGCACCGCCACCTGGCAGACACTCGTGCAGGACGGGCTGCTGTTTGTCTGGAATGACCCGGAAGGCAATCCGCCGCCCGAGGGGGTTGTCATTCCCCGCATTGAAGGCGCCGAGGATGACGGCTGGACCGACTGGGTCTGGACCGAACTTGTGGTCAAGACCAGCACCCGCGAAATCATGGACAACATCGTGGACATGGCGCACTTTTTCTACATCCACAACAACTTCCCCACCTATTTCAAGAACGTCTTCGAAGGCCATACCGCCACCCAGTATTTCGACGGGATTGCGCGTGAGGATGTCACCCCTGCCAATCCGGACCCCAAGGCACCGAAGATGCAGAAGACAAGTTCGGTGGCGTCTTACCACGGGCCCTCCTTCATGATTGACGACCTCGCCTACACCTATGAGACCTTTACCATGAAGACCGTCCTCATCAATGCGCACTACCCCATTGATGAGGACTCCTTTGTCCTGATGTCCGGCATCATTGTGGAGAAGAAGCCTGAGCTGCCCGGCGATCCGGACATGATTGCCAGCAACCAGGCCAAGTGGATCCTGAACGGCTTTAACCAGGACGTGCAGATCTGGCAGAACAAGGCCCGCGTGGACAACCCGCTGCTGTGCGAGGAAGACGGCGCCGTCTACCAGATCCGCCGCTGGTACGAGCAGTTCTTTGTGGACGCCGCTGAAGTAACGCCGGAGATGACGGACCGTTTTGAACACGAGCTGGACACCACCAAGCCGGTTGAGAGCTGGCGCAAGCAGGTGGCTGAGAACGTGGCAGCACGGAAGGCCGCAGAGGGGCAGCTGATTTGATGCAGTCCCCCACCGATGTCCGGCTTATCGACAACCCCATGCAGCCGCTTGCCTGCAGCGGCTGCGCAGCGTCGGTCCTGGTCCGCAAGTCGAACTGGCAGCAGACCAGCATCCAGTGGAATGAAACGGCGCAGAAGGCCTGCCTGGAGCGTCCGCGCTCCTGCAGCGGTGAGAACCAGACCAAACAGTTTCCCGGCTGCGAGACGCTGGCTGAAACTATTCGGTCCGCCTCGCTGGAAGGGACCATTGAGGTCATTTACCGGGACGTCCCGGAAAAGTAGCCTTCGGGACCGGGAGCAATAAAGAAGGAGAGCAGTTCACAATGAACTGCTCTCCTTCTTTATTGCCGAATCCTTAGTGCGTAGTCGACTGTTCCCGCAGGCCCGGACGGCGTGCGGGAACAGCCAATTCTATTCGTCGTACGTGATGCGGACCGGACCGCTGACGGGCAGCGCCTGGCAGGCAAGCACATATCCGTCGCGCAGATCCGCTGCGTCCAGGACCTCGTTGTTCTCCATACGGACCTCTCCTTGAAGAATCCGGCAGGTGCAGGCGCTGCACGCGCCTTCCCGGCAGGAATACGGAGCGTCCAGGCCTGCCTTAAGCAGAACATCCAGGAGCCTGTTGCCCCCCGCCCAGGGCACCGATGTGCTGACGCCGTCCATTTCCACGTCCACAACAGTGTCTGTGCCCGATCCGTCGCTGACCACGGTTTCCACCGGCGCAAAGGGATCGGTTCCCAGCGAGGCAAAGCGCTCAATGTGGATCTGCCCCGACGGCATGCCCAGGCCTTCCAGTGCCCGCGAGACACAGTCCATGAACGGACCCGGGCCGCAGATGAAGACTTCACGGTCAACGTAGGGCGCGGAGAGTGCACTAAGGGTGGCGTCGTCGGGCAGGCCCTGCACCGTTCCCAGCCAATGGATGATGGTAAGCCGGCCCGGGTAGGCCGCGGTGAGGGCAATCAGCTCCTCACGGAAGATGATCGAGGTTTCATCCTGGTTGGCGTAGAACAGGGTGATGAGGCCCGTCCCCGCGGCCAGCACTGATTTAAGGATGGACATCACCGGAGTGATCCCGCTGCCGCCGGCAAAGAGAAGGAAATTGTCGGTCAGCGAGCGCGGGGTGAAGGTGCCCGCCGGCCGGAGGACGTCCAGCACGTTGCCCTCCACGGCATTGTCACAGAGCCAGTTGGAGCCGAAGCCCTCCCGCGTGCGCTTGACGGTGACTTTGAGCTTTTCATCGTGCAGCGGCGTGCTGCACAGTGAATAGCACCGCGCGGCCCCGCCCGGCCGGTCACTCGGAATGCGGATGGTCAGGAACTGTCCGGGCTTGTAGCTGAAGCTGTCACGGCCTTCACCCTCTGGTTCCAGCACCAGGGTGTGTGCGTCGGCGGTCTCCCGGATGACCTCAACCACGCGCACCTGCAGCGGCGCCGCGGTTTTCGCCGGGCTTATCCGGGTGGTGGGGGCACTCACTTGTCTGCCTCTTTCCGGCGCAGGAAGGAGAGCACGGTGCTTTCGAACGCTTCCTTCTGCTCGATCATGGCCCAGTGGCCGCAATTGGGGAAAATGTGCACTTCCACGTCGGGAATGGTCCGCAGGGGCACCAGGATCCCGTCCAGCGGGGAAACGCGGTCATCACGGCCCCAGGTAATCAGGGTCTTGGCCTTAAGCCTGTGGAGCTGGGCCCAGGAGGGGGCCGCATCGGAAGCTGCCGCCGCAGCAGCGGCGCCCTGCATGGCAGTACGGCTGTACATCTTCCGTGCGCTTTTCAGCGTGTCAGGGTCCGTTGCCTGCTCCCAGCGCTGCTCGATCATTTCCTCGGTGACCAGTGACTGGTCGTAAACCATGGACTGCAGCCACTGGACCAGGCGTTCCTTCGTAGGATCCTCGGTGAAAGCCATCAGAAGGTTGATCCCCTCGGCCGGCGAGGAACTGAAAAGATTCACTCCCATCCCGCCCATCGTCACCAGCCGGCGGACCCGCTCGGGTTCCGCGATCGCATACCGCGTGCCGATGAATCCGCCCATCGAGTTGCCGATGATGTCCACGCTGTCCAGGCCCAGGCCGTTCATCAGGTCACCGACGGCCTGGATCCCCGCCTGCATGGGGTGCAGGTCAGTGGGGTCGCTGACACCAAAGCCGGGAAACTCCAGGACGAGGCACCGGAAGTGCCGGGCGAAGGCCGGAAGGATGCCGGCAAAGTTGCGCAGTCCGGTCACCCCGGGGCCGGAGCCGTGCAGGAAAAGTAGCGGCGGTCCGTCGCCGGTTTCATGGCAGCGCAGCACACCGTGTTCGGTCTGCAGCTCATGCAGGATTAATCCGTCAGTGCTTGGGGCCGTCGTGCCCGTTTCATGGCGAAGGTCCGTGGTCATTTTCTGGCTCCTCGATGTACGAGTCTCGTCGGTCTATGAGAACCCTAAGCAGTGCAGTGAACAGCTGGCGTGCAGGTCTCGATCAGCGGGATAAAAGCAGCGGCCGGCCCAAATCCCAGTGAATGAGACATTCGGGGCCGGCCCGGAGCATCGCGCCTAGATTCACCACAGCGGCGGCGTCAACGCCCCGGAGAGAAAGCGAGATGCATCAATGACGATTACTGCAACTTCAGATGTCCTGACCGAACGGGGGGAAGAGCTGCGTTCCCAGGGTCAAATCAACGAGGATCTGGGAAAGCTCAGCGATACCACCGTGGACATCCTGCGCCAAAGCGGTGTCATGAAGCTGCTGGCACCCGTGGAGTACGGCGGAACGCGGGCGCACCCGGTGGAGTTCGCCGAAACCGTCATGCGGATCGCCAGCCTCGACGGTGCCGCCGGCTGGGTGTCCGGCGTCGTCGGCGTCCATCCCTGGGAACTCGAGATCATGTCTCCCAAGCTGCAGGAGGAGATCTGGGGTGCCGACCAGGACACCTGGGTCTCTTCTCCCTATGCGCCGATGGGCGTTGCTACTCCGGTTGACGGGGGCTACCAGGTCACCGGGCACTGGCAGTTTTCCACCGGGACCGACCACGCCAACTGGGTGATCCTGGGAGCATTTGTCGGCGGGGCCGACGGCAAGCCGCTGCAGCCGTTCCAGTCCGTTCACATTGTTGTCCCCCGCGCCGATTACACCATCGTGGAAGATTCCTGGGATGTTGTGGGGCTGAAGGGAACCGGCAGCAAAGACGTCACCATCAAGGACAAGTTTGTTCCCGGGTACCGGGTGATCAACCAGGCGGACCTCTTCTCCGGAAAGGTTGCCCGGGAAGCGGGTAAGACCGACCCCATTCACCGGATCCCGTTCTACAGCCTGTTCCCGCTGGGACTCACCTCCGCCGTCATCGGCATCGCCGAGGGTGCCCTGCATGCCCACCTGGAATACCAGCGCAACCGTCAGCAGGGCAACGGGTTCAAGAGCACCCAGGACCCCTACAGCATGTATGCCGTCAGCGAGGCCGCCGGGGAGATCAGGGCATCGCGCGCAGCGCTTCTGGACAACATCAGCAGAATTTACGACACGGCGGCCCGGGGCCGCGAGATTTCCCTGGAGGAACGCGCCGTAGGCCGCCGGACGCAGATCCAGGCCGCCTGGCGCGCCACGGCCGCCGTCGACACCATCCTGTCCCGCTCCGGCGGCAACGGACTGCGCATGAACAACCCGATCCAGCGGTTCTGGCGGGATGCGCACATGGGCCTGGCACATGCCATCCACGTACCCGGCCCCACGTACCACGCTGCCGTTCTCACCGAGCTCGGACTGGAACCGCCGGCAAATCTGTCGAGCATGGTCTAGTTCAGCCCGTCAACCGCAACCCCAACACAGCAAGGCGAGGAAACATTGACTCACATCAAAGGACTGGGCTATCTGAAGGTCCAGACCCGTCATATTGACCGCTGGCGCGAGCTGACCGTTGAAGGTCTTGGCTTCGCCGAAACCGTAGGCCCCGATCCGGACGGACTGTACCTCCGCATGGATGAACGGGAATCCCGCCTGGTCGTTCTCCCCGGCGAGAAGGATGCCGTTGTGGCCGTTGGCTGGGAAGTCCGCGACCAGTTTGGTCTCGCAGCCGTGGCCAGGGCAGTGGAAGGTGCCGGAATCAGCGTCACCTGGCTGACCGAGGAAGAGAATGACCAGCGCGGTCTGGAACAGGTGATCACCTTCACCGATCCCGGCGGAACGCCCGTGGAGATCTTCTTCGGTCCGCGGCTGGACCACAGTCCGCTGATCACCGGTTACGCCCAGAAGTTTGTCACGGGCGCCCAGGGCATGGGCCACGTGGTGCTTCCCACCACCAAGATGGATGAAACGACGTCGTTCTACACCGACGTCCTGGGCTTCCTCCCGCGCGGTGCAGTGCGTCTGGGCCCGAGCCGCCCCGCCGTCCGGTTCCGCTTCTTCGGTGTGAACCAGCGCCACCACAGCCTGGCCATCGGCCCCGCCCCGCATGGCGAAGAGCCCGGTCTCGTGCACCTGATGGTGGAGGTCGAGGACCTGGACACTGTTGGCCGCGCGCTGGACAAGGTCACCAAGCTGGGCTTCAGCCTGTCTGCCGCCCTGGGCCGCCATACCAACGACAAGATGGTGTCCTTCTACGTCCGCGCACCCGGCGGCTGGGACATCGAGTTCGGTACCGCCGGCATGCTCGTGGACGAGTCCTATTACACGGCTGAGGAAATCACTTCCGAAAGCTACTGGGGCCACGACCACTCCGCGGGCGAGCCGCTCGCGGCCTTCACACCGCCCCAGGCAGTCACCGTCAGCTAGCACCCGCAGCTTCCGCGCGGCACAGGGGGAGGGACAGTTTGGCCTGTCCCTCCCCCTGTGCCTGCTACTCCCTTATTCCGGAAGGAACCCCTTGACCACTCCAGCAGCACAGACCGTGACCGGCAGCGACGTCGAGCAGCTGATTCAGCTGATGCACCGGTATTCGAGCCACCTCGACGCCGGCCGGCTGGATGAGCTGGTGTCGCTGTTTGCGGACGACGGCGTGTGGGACGGCTCAGCCTGGGGGCTGCCGGAGATTCGGGGCACGGGAGAGCTGCGGAGCTTCTTCGCGGACACCATGTCCGGGCCTTCGAACACCCTCCATCTGGTGCTGAACCACATCATCGACGCGGACGCGGATGCTGATACGGCAACCGGATCCGCATACTTCCATGTCTTCAGCCTGACCCACGACGGCACCCGGCGTGATTCCCTGGGGATTTACACCGACCGGTTTGTCCGGACAGCCCGGGGATGGAAGTTTGCCCGCCGGTCCGTGGGCGCCGCACCGACTCCCCCGGCAGCCGGCCGTTGAGGAATCGCGGCCATCGGGGGCTCAGGTACGTTGAGGAATCAGGTCCGGGCCGTATGAGGAGCATCTGCAGGAAACAGTGCTGCCGACACCCGGCGGACCGCGTCCATTACCAGCGGTGCCATCCGCTCCAGCGGATCCTGGCTTCCGCCGACCAGCGAAATACTGGCCACCGGTTTCCTGCGGCTGCGGATGGCCGCTCCCACGCAGGAAATGCCTTCATAGCTTTCACCCGCTTCATACGCCAGTCCGCCGCGCTGCCGGATGCGGTGCAGTTCCGCGTACAGGCTTTGCGGATCACTGATGGTGCGGCCCGTGTGCGGATGCAGTCCGTTCTTGAAGAGTTCATCGAGCTGCTCGGGGCTCATCCAGGCGAGCATCGACTTCCCCAGCGCGGTAGCGTGCGCCGGAGCGTTGCCGCCCACGCGGGACGGAACGGACGTAGCCGTGCGGCCGCCGATTTTGTCGAGGTAGTGAATGCTGGCGCCCTTCAGAACTGCCAGGTGCACGACCATGCCGGTGCGCATTGCCAGGCTGTGCAGCAAGGGAGCAGCCTCCGCGCGGATCCGGGTGTGGCTGTCATTGAGGCCGCAGAACTGCAGCGACCGCCAGCCCATGCCGTAGCCCTCCGGGGTGTGCTCCAGCCAGCCCAGCTGCACCATCTGATCAAGAATGCGGTGCGTGGTTGAACGGGGCAGGCAGGTTCGCGTGGCAATCTCGTCCAGCAGCAGGCGGACGTCGCGGGCATCGAACGCTTCCATGATCAGCGTCATCCTCGCCGCCATGGAGGGGGGAAGCCCGCCGTCGGGGACGGGCGCCAGGGTACCGGTTGCCGGCGGCCAGGCAACGGTTTTGGGGGACGTCATTGAAATGGTCATCGGACACACTCCGAGCACATTGGATTCAACGGACCCCGTGAAATCGAGAGTTTCATGGCTGGGCGACCTCCTTGGCACAGCAACCGGACTACGAGCTGATGTGAGCTGAACCACATCATGCCTTCACTGTACACATCACTACAGGCGAGTGCCAGCATCAATTTCGCCGACCCCATCCCGCTCTCCGGGACTGCCGGGACGGCCACCCCGCGGGCCGGGACATACTGAAGCCTGATTTGGGAGGACGAATGACTGCAGGTATTGAGACCACGCATCCAACGGGGCTGGCAGAACTGGCGGGGCGGCTGCGCCGTGCCGAGAGCGAGGGGGTGGCGATTGAACCGATCCGTGACGCCCTTGCCGAGGGGGGCGTTGCGGCCGCATACGCCGTTCAGCGGGCCAACGAGGACGCGTGGATCACTGAAGGCCGCCGGGTGGTGGGACGGAAAATCGGCCTCACCTCCAAAGCCGTACAGGCCCAAATGGGTGTTGACCAACCGGACTTCGGCGTCTTGTTTGCCGACATGTGCCTCGCTGACGGGGAAATGCTGGCCGCCGGTGAGGTTCTTCAGCCACGTGTAGAAGCAGAAGTTGCGCTGATCCTGAAGAAGGACCTGCCCGAACCGGACACCACGCTGACCGAGCTGATTGCGGCAGTGGACTATCTGCTTCCAGCCATCGAAATAGTGGGCTCCAGGATCCGGGACTGGAACATCTCCATCCTCGACACCATCGCGGACAACGCCTCCAGCGGACGCGTCGTCACCGGTACCCGCCCCGTATCGCCGTCGGCACTGGACCTGACGGCAGCCGGAATGGTCATGGAGGTCAACGGCGAGGTTGTGTCCGTCGGTTCCGGCGCCGCCTGCCTCGGCCATCCCTACCGCGCCGCGCTGTGGCTGGTTCGGCGCATGGCCCAGCTGGAGCGGCCGTTGCGTGCCGGCGAAATCCTGATGACCGGGGCGCTTGGACCCATGGCATCTTTCCCGCCCGGCGCTTCCGCCGTCACAAGCATTCAGGGCCTCGGACAGGTCCGCATCAAACATGAGGAGAACTAGTGGAAAACAACGAACGGTGGCCGGTCGCCATCATTGGCTCCGGCAACATCGGCACGGATCTGATGATCAAGGTGCTGCGCGGATCGGGACGCCTGGAGATGGGCGCCATGGTGGGAATCGACCCTGAGTCTGACGGGCTCCGCAGGGCCGCCGGCATGGGCATAGCCACCACATCGGACGGCATCCGGGGTCTGCTCGCCCTGCCGAATTTCAAGGACATCAAGGTTGTCTTTGATGCCACGAGCGCCTCGGCGCACCTTGGCAACTGGGACCTCCTCAAAGACACCGGCGTCCGGGTCCTGGACCTGACCCCGGCGTCGGTGGGCCCCTACTGTGTTCCTGTGGTCAACCTCGAGGATCATCTGGAGGAGACCAACCTGAACATGGTGACCTGCGGAGGCCAGGCAACCGTTCCCATGGTGGCCGCGGTCTCGCGGGTGGCCCCCGTGCGCTACGCCGAAATTGTGTCCTCAGTGGCCTCACGCTCCGCCGGCCCCGGCACCAGGGCCAACATCGACGAATTCACCGAGACCACCGCCAGGGCACTGGTGGAGGTGGGCGGTGCAGCCGACGGCAAGGCCATCATCATCATGAACCCGGCCGAACCGCCCATGCTGATGCGCAACACTGTCTACTGCCTGGTGGAAGGCGCACCGGACCACGCCGGCATCGAGGCCTCCGTGCTGTCCATGGCGGAGCAGGTGCAGAAGTACGTTCCAGGCTACAAGCTCAAGCAGGACGTGCAGTTTGAAACCTTCGGTCCGGACAACGCCCTCTACATCCCGGGTACCGGCCGCTTTGAAGGCACCCGCGTCACCGTGATGCTGGAAGTCACCGGCGCCGCGCACTACCTCCCCGCCTACGCAGGGAACCTGGACATCATGACCTCCGCAGCCATGGCCGTTGCCGACCGCTGGGCAGAACTCGCCGGGGTCCCCGAACAGCACGCCGCCGCGGCGATGCAGGAGGCATAACCATGAGCAGGCTCTACATTTCCGATGTCACCCTCCGTGACGGCATGCACGCCATTCGCCACCAGTACACCGTGGACCAGGCCGTGGCGATTGCCACGGCCCTGGACAACGCCGGCGTCGCCTCCATCGAGGTGGCGCACGGAGACGGCATTAACGGTTCATCGTGTGTCTACGGCTTCGGCGCCCACACGGACCTTGAATGGATCTCCGCCGTAGCCGGGGCCGTGAAGCAGGCAAAGGTTGCAACCCTGGCCTTGCCCGGCATCGCCACCATCCACCATCTCAAGGATGCGCACAGCGCCGGTGCATCAGTGGTCCGCGTGGCCACCCACTGCACCGAAGCGGACGTATCAGCGCAGCACATCGGAGCCGCACGGGAACTGGGCATGGACACGGTGGGCTTCCTGATGATGTCCCACATGATTCCGGCCGCCGAACTGGCCAAGCAGGCAAAGCTCATGGAAACCTACGGCGCCACCTGTGTCTACGTGGTCGATTCCGGCGGTGCACTGACCATGCCGGGCGTCGCGGAGCGGATTGACGCTTTCCGGCAGGTGCTGGATCCCGCTACGGAGATCGGCATCCATGCCCATGAAAACCTCTCGCTGAGCGTTGCGAACTCGTTGACTGCCGTGGAACACGGCGCCAACCGTGTGGATGCTTCCCTGGCCGGGATGGGCGCCGGGGCCGGCAACGCCCCCTTGGAGGCATTTATTGCCGCCGCGGACAAATTCGGCATGGAGCACGGCTGCGACCTTTCGGCACTGATGGATGCTGCCGATGACCTGGTACGCCCCCTCCAGGACCGCCCGGTGCGCGTTGACCGGGAAACCCTCTCGCTGGGATACGCAGGCGTGTACTCCAGCTTCCTGCGCCACGCAGAATCGGCCAGCAGCCGCTATGGAATCCCCGCTACGGACATCCTGATGGAACTGGGCAAGCGCCGGATGGTGGGCGGCCAGGAGGACATGATCGTGGATGTGGCCCTGGACCTCCTGGCGCGTCGGTAACCGTACAACGGCGGATGAAAGGCAGAAACGATGAGCGACATCAGTAACGGCGAACAACGCCCGGCAATGAGCGATCCGCTGGTATTCCGCAACGTGCTGGGCCATTTCCCCACCGGAGTGGTCCTGATCACCGGGATAGCCGACGACGGCGAACCCGTAGGCATGATCGTGGGGTCCTTCACCTCGGTGTCCCTGGATCCGCCCCTGGTGGCTTTCCTTCCCACCGTTGCGTCGCAGACCTTCAAACGGCTCCGGACCGCCCAGTCCTTCTGCGTCAATGTCCTTGCCGCGGACCAGGAAGATATTTGCCGCACGTTTGCCGGGCGGGCCGCCAACAAGTTCGACGGCGTGTCCTGGCATCCGTCGCCTCTGGGCGCCCCGGTGCTGGACGGCGTGGTGGCCTTCATCGACTGTACGTTCGAATCCGTCAGCGACGCCGGAGACCACCACATCGTGCTCGGCGCTGTCCAGGAACTGCAGGTGTGCAGCCCGGTGGCTCCGCTGCTGTTCTTCCAGGGCGGCTACGGGCGGTTTGCACCGCTTTCGCTGAGCGCACCCTTCGAAGCGGACCTCATCACCGGAGTCCGGCTGGCCGAGCGCGGCCGCTCCGAAATGGACCGGCTGGCGGAGCTGTTCGACGCCGAGTGCACGGCCATGGCCGTCATCAGCGACCAAATGGCGGTCAACGTTGCCGTGACGGGATCGGCGCCGGGAGCACAGGACCGCCTGGGTGAACGGATTCCGCTGATGCCGCCCATGGGCGAGCTGTGCCTGGCCTGGGAGGATGACGACGCCGTGGACCGTTGGCTGTCGCGCGCACTGCCCAGTGACGAGTGCACCCCCGGTGAATACCGGGAACGCCTGGAGGCGGTGCGAAGCCGGGGCTGGTCGATGACCATGCGCGGAGGCTACCGGGACGAGCAAATCTTCGAGGCGCTGCGTGACTATTCCTCCGGCGTCTACACGCCGGCGCAGGAACGCAATATCCGGGAGATCATTTCCCGCACGTCCAGCAGCTACGCTCCGGTGATCCTCGAAGAGGGACGGAGGTATGACGTGGATTCGCTGCTTGCCCCCGTTTTTGATGAAGCAGGCAAGGTCCGGCTGGTCCTGCGCATCGCCGGCCTTCCCCGCCAGGCCGATGCGGCCGCCGTCCTGGCCTGGGCGGAGGAGCTGCTTCAGGCGGCCCGGAAGGTTGGTGCGTCGCTGGATCCGGTGCGGGCCAGCGCCTAGGCATTCCACGCCACCGTGTTGCCGGCCTGCATCAGGCCGGCAACACGGTACAGCGCCGTGCTCGTCACATCGGAAAGCAGTTCCGGGTCCCAAGGTCCCTCTTCGATCTGCCTGCTCAGCATCAGCCCGTCCAGGATGCGGAAAAGGCATTCAGACAGATACCCGGCCAGCTCGCTCCGTGACGTGTCATCAAGCTCCGGGTCGAGGACGCTCCGGAACCACTCGTCGGTCATGCTCTGCATGTTCTGCAGCACCGGCTCCAGCCGCTGGTTGCCGGCGCCGGGGCCCGCAGCGGGCTGAAGCAGCAGCAGCAGACCCAGCCTGCGGATCCGCGTCCGGGCAGTAAAACCTTCCAGCGTCTTCAACTGCAGACGCTTCAGGACCACGGACCAGTCACCGTCCAACGGACGCGCTTCCATGGCCGGTTTTGCTTTGTCCCATCCCCGGCAGGCGTTGTCCACCACAGTGGCCACCAGATCATCCTTGCCTTTGAAGGACCAGTACAGCGAGCTGGCCGGAAGCCCGGCCTTCTCACACACCCGGGCCACCGTGACGCCGTCGTAGCCAAATTCCACAATGGTGTCCTCCGCTGCGCGCAAAAACACGTCCCGCGGGCTTTCACCGCTGCCTTCCGGGACAGGTGCAGGTGCAGGAGCAGCCGCGGGCGCGTCCCTGACGGCATCAAGGGAGCCGCTGGACGCCAGTTCCGCAACCCGGTCCGCCGCGGCATTCAGACAGGCGGCAATCATCCAGGTGACACGGTCCTCGTCGAGCCCGCCCGAGCCGTGCCGCTGGATGAACTCGCTGTCCCGGATGGCGATGGTCAAACGCCCCAGCAGCCCGGCAGCGGCTTCTTTCTGCTCCATGTCCGCGGGCAGGGTGCGTTCCCACCATTTCACCAGCCACTGCGTGCTTTCACGGCGGATTTGCAGGAACCGGGCGCGTGCCGGGGAAACAATCCGGGGACGGACCACGGAAATTTGAAGGCCAAACCGCCAGTACGCCATGGAGTCGTCGATGCGGGGAAACTGCAGGATGTTGCCGTACAGGTCAGCGGTCCGGGAGTCCCCCGGCGGTGAGTCCAGCCAGTTCGGGATGGACTGTGACTGCAGCTCAAAGGAACGCTCCAGGGCTGCGGCAAACAGCTCGTCCTTGTCCGAGAAGTGCCAGTAGATGGAGCTGGCTGACAGTCCCGTGGCCTTCCTGATCATGGAGAGCCTGGTGCCCTCGTAACCGTGACAGGCGGCAAGCCGCATGGCTTCCTCGAGAATCCGCGTACGGGTTTGATCCCCCTGCTCGTTCTTCCGGTCTGTCTTGCGCTGCGCCACTGGCTACCTGTTGCTTCCCGGCGGAGTTCTCTCCCGCCCCATGGCCTCCACCCTAGCCAATCCCTCCGGGACGGCGGAGGCAGTCCCGCTGTGCAGGAACGGTTCAGAAAACAGATGCACCCAGATACGGGCGCAGGAGCTCCTTTTGCTCCGGAACGATCCGCAGCAGCCGGCCGGTGCCGGCGTCGACAAAAGCCAGAGTGGTTTCGGCCCGGGCGCAGTCCTGCCCCGTAACCGGGTCCCTGATGATGTACGCGATGGTGAGGCTGGCGGCTTTGACCGCGCTGATCCATACGGCAATGTCTGCCGGAATATTGCGGTAGGTCAACGGCGACAAGTACTTCACCCGGTGTTCCGCCACCAGCGCCTGGGTGCCCTCGGGAAGATTGTTAAAGAGGGCGACGACGGGTTCCTGCCCCGGCCCGCCGGTACCGCCGGGCGGGCCGAAGGCATGGATCCGTGCCTCTTCCAGAATCCGCAGGATTTCCACGTTGTTCACGTGCCCGTAGGCATCCATGTCCCCCCAGCGCATGCCGACGGAACACTGGATTACCTGCGGGGTTTCAATCATGCTTCGTTTCTAGCACAGGCTGGCCCTACGCCCGCGCAAGCTCCGTCACGCCGGCCAGCAGCTCGAAGGAATGCAGCCGGGATTCCAGGGTGGGGGTCTGGGTTGCCACGATCAGTTCGTCGGCATCGGCGTGCGTGCTGAACCAGTCCAGGTAGTCGCGGACTTCGGCAGGGGTTCCGACAGCGGAGTAGCGGCCCATCTGCTTGACCTGCTGTCCGCCCGGGGACTCCAGGATCATGTCCGCTTCCTCGGGCGTGAACGTCCGGTCCCGGCCAAAGAGCTGGGTGACGCGCCGGCGCTGGCCGTCGATGAACATCTGCTGTGCTTCTTCGGAGGTGTCCGCGGCAATGACGTTGACGCCGGCAATGACGTACGGCTCCGCCAGCTGCTCGGAGGGGCGGAAGTCCCGGCGGTAGATGGCCACCGCATCCTGCAGCGCCTGCGGGGCAAAGTGCGAGGCGAAGGAGTAGGGCAGGCCCAGGGCCGCAGCCAGCTTGGCACCGAACAGGGACGAGCCCAGAATGTACAGCGGCACGTTGGTGCCCTTGCCCGGGGTGGCGTCAATGCCGGGGATCAGGGTGTTTCCGGTGAGGTAACCCTGCAGCTCCTGCACATCCTGCGGGAAGCTGTCCGAGGACATGGGATCGCGGCGCAGGGCACGCATCGTCTTCTGGTCGCTGCCGGGCGCGCGGCCCAGGCCCAGGTCAATCCGTCCGGGGAAGAGCGTCTCCAGGGTCCCGAACTGCTCCGCAATGGTCAGCGGCGCGTGGTTGGGCAGCATGACCCCGCCGGCACCGAGCCGGATGCTCTCGGTGTGGGCGGCAATGTAGCCCACCAGCACGCTGGTGGCCGAGGAGGCGATGGTGGGCATGTTGTGGTGCTCGGCGTACCAGATACGGGTGTAGCCCAGCTTCTCGGCGTGCTGTGCCAGGGCGAGGCTGGAGGCGAAGGATTCGCGTGCGGTTTCGCCCTCGTCAATGATGGCAAGATCGAGGATCGACAGCGGAACAGTCATGTGGGTTTTCGGCCTTTCGTTGCACGTTGTGCCTTGCCGGCTGTTTGCCCGGGCACTCATGGTGCAACAGCAAAGGGCACGCTCTTATTTCACGCGGCCCTTTTGCGCACGGCTTACCGCCTTTCACCCGCGCCGTTCACCCGCGCCGCGGTGGCGTGCCAAATAACGGGCGAGCCGGTCAAAGGACGAGTTCCAGCCGCTCTGGTGCCCGTCCAAATCACGCCGGTCCGCGAAGGGCCCCTGCCGGAACGTCTGGCGCGTACCGCCGTCATGCGGGGCCAGGTCCACGGTGATCAGGGTTTCCGGGCTCGACGGCGTTCCGTCCGGCGACTGCCATTCCTGCGTCATGACCAGCCGGTCCGGCGGTTTCAGCTCCCTCAGGGTGCCGCCCCACCACAGCTCATCGCCGGTCAGGGTGTTGACCATGCAGGCACGGTAGGTTCCGCCCACCCGGTTATCGATGCTCACCCGCTCCGGGGGCACGATAAAGCCCTCAGGACCCCACCAGTCCGTGGCATGCGCCAGATCGGCCCAGGCATCGTAAACGGCCTGCTGCGGGACCGGAAAGTCCCGCACCATCAACAGCTCATGCTCCGCTCCCTGCGGTGACACCGGATCAGCCATGTCAGTCTCCTTGGTTGGGTTATCACCGGATCTGCTTTTCCAGTGTGGTCCGCTGCAGGCCCGCGCGGCCACACCGGGCGGCAAACGGGGAACCGGCAAACATAAACCGGTTCCGGCCTCCCGGAATCCGCGGCACAATGGCCTGCATGGATAACAGCTCAGCGGAGGCCGCCCCAAACGCAGATGCCGAGCAGGACGACGCCGGCGCCCGCCTTGAAGCGGCCATCCTTGGTCTGCTCGCGGGCCGGGCACCCGCTTCCACCATCTGCCCCTCGGATGCCGCCCGTGCGGTGGCGCCGGACAATTGGCGTCCGCTGATGGACAGTGCCCGGCGGGCGGCGGCCAGATTGGTGGAGACCGGAGACGTTGACGTCACGCAGCACGGTGAAGTGGTGGATATCCTCACGGCAAAGGGGCCGATCCGCATCCGCCGCCGGCGCTGAGCCGGTTACCGGGCTGCCAGCACCTTGGCCCTGCGGTGGGAAATCATCTGGCCGCCAATCACCACCAGCAGCGAGACAATAAACATTGCCGATCCGATGACATTGGCCTGTGCGGGAATTCCCCGGGTGGCCGCCACGTAAATGAACTTCGGAAAGGTGTCCACGGACCCTGAATTGAAATTCGTGATGATGAAATCATCAAAGCTCATCGCGAAGGCGAGCAGCGCGGCGGCCATGACGCCGGGCAGCAGCAGCGGAAAGGTCACCCGCCAAAAGGCCTGCAGGGGCGAGGCATAGAGGTCCGCTGCCGCCTCCTCAAGTTTGGGATCCAGGCTGGCAACCCTGGCCTTGACCGTGACCACCACAAACGAGATGCAGAACATGGTGTGCGCGATGATCAGCGTGCCCTTGCCCAGCTCCGCGCCGAGGTTCAGGAACTGGGCCAGCAGTGACGCTCCCAGCACCACCTCGGGAGTGGCCAGCGGCAGGAAGATCAGCATGTTGGCCGTTGCGCTGAACCGGAAGCGGTACCGCACCAGCCCGACGGCGATTGCCGTCCCCAATGCCGTGGCCAGCACGGTGGAGACGGCTCCGATCTGCAGGCTGTTGGCCAGGGATGCGCATACTTCCGGCGCCCCGCAGGGATTCTGCCAGTTGGCGAGGGTGAAGCCGCGCCAGGTCAGGTTGGTGCGTCCGGCGTCGTTGAAGGAAAACGCAAACACATAGCCGATCGGCACCAGCAGGAAGAGGAAGGCCAATCCGGCGGTGACCGGAATCAGCCAGCGTCCAATGGTCTGTTGCATGGAATCCCTCACATCAGTTCTTTGGTTCCGAAGCGGCGCACGTACAGCAGGACCAGGAACAGGATGGCCAGCATGAGCAGGAAGGACAGGGCGGACGCTCCCGGGTAGTCCACCACCCGGAAGAACCTCGAATCGATGACCTGCCCAATCATGGTGGTGTTCTGGTTGTTGCCCAGCAGGGCCGCATTCACATAGTCGCCGGTGGCCGGGATGAAGGTCAGCAGGGTGCCCGCCATGACCCCCGGGAAGGGACAGGGGAAAAGTGATCCGCCGGAACGTTTCCAGCGGACTGGCGTAGAGGTCTCCCCCGGCTTCGATCAGCCGCATGTCCATCCGTTCCAGGGAGGCATAGATGGGCAGTGCCATGAAGGGCAGGAAGTTGTAGGTCAGTCCGCAGATGACGGCGAAGGCCGTGGCCGTGAGACGTCCGTCGTCGGGCAGGAGGGAGACTGCGCGCAGGACTCCCACTACGGGGCCCTCGTCCGCGAGGATCTGTTTCCAGGCCTGGGTGCGCAGGATGAAGCTGGTGAAGAACGGCGCGATGATCAGCACCAGCAGGATGCCCTTGAGCAGCTTGTGTTCCCGCAGCCGCACCGCCACCAGATAGGCCATCGGGTAGCCGATGACGAGGGCGGCGACAGTGGCGATCAGCGCAAATCCGAAGGAGCGGACAATGGCCGGCCAGTAGTTCTGCAGCACCACCGCGTAGTTGCCGAATTCCAGGGCCGGAGCAAACTGGCCTACGTCAGCTCCCTCCGGTTTTACATAGAGGGAGGTTGCCAGCAGCGAAAACACCGGCAGGACGAAGAACAGCAGCATGAAGATGAAGCCCGGAAGGATCAGCAGGTAGCCTATCCGTCCGCGGCGCCGGCCGGCTGAGTCCTCCCCGCCGCCCGCGGTGCCTGCCCCGGTGTCTGTTCCGGCAGCTCCTGCTCCGACGGAGCGGCTGCCGGTGAGCAGCGCCATCAGAGTCCGTCCTCGCCCGCGCCGGCCAGACGGTCCTCGTCACCGCGCAGTCCAAAGGCGTGGTCGGCATCCCAGCTCAGGCTCACCCGGTCGCCGGGTGCGGCCAGTGCAGCTCCGCGGTTTTGGCTGAACACGCCCATGGTGCCGATCCCTTCAACCTCCACAAGGTACTCGGTGCTGGCACCGGAAAAGGAAGCGTCCAGGACGACGGCGCGCAGCGCAGCTTCTGTTCCTTCCGCACCCCCGGCGGGCAGCCTCCCGGGTGCTGCCGGCGGTACCGGCGGCGGTACGGCGGCCCCCGGCAGCATGCGCAGCTTTTCCGGCCTGATGCCGATCAGGACCCGCCCGGCGTGGTCCGTAGCCCGGTCGAGGCGGACCTGCAGGTGCTGGCCGCCGGCGTTGAGCTGCAGATATCCGCCGCTCTCCCCGGTGACGTCGGCCTGCATCAGATTGGATTTTCCGAGGAAGTTCGCCACAAAAGCGGTGCGGGGCAGCTCGTAGAGCTCCTGCGGGGCTCCCATCTGCTCCACGCGGCCGTTGTTCATCACGGCCACGGTGTCCGCCATGGTCATGGCTTCCTCCTGGTCGTGGGTGACGTGGACAAAGGTCAGGCCCACTTCGGTCTGGATCTTCTTCAACTCCGTCTGCATCTGGCGGCGCAGCTTCATATCCAGCGCACCCAGCGGTTCGTCCAGCAGCAGGACCGCGGGCCGGTTGACGACGGCACGCGCCAGCGCAACCCGCTGCTGCTGGCCGCCGGACAGCTGGGCGGGGCGCCGGTTGCCGAGATGACCGAGTTCCACCAGTTCCAGGGCCGCCTTGGCCTGGGCATCGGCGTCGCGCACTTTGCGCCGTTTAAGCCCAAAGCCCACGTTGTCCAGCACGCTCATGTGCGGGAAAAGCGCATAGTTCTGGAACACCGTGTTCACCGGCCGCCGGTGGGGCGTGGTGCCCGTAATGTCCCGGCCGCCGATGCTGATGGTTCCCGAGGTTGGCTGCTCCAAACCGGCGATCATCCGCAGCGTGGTGGTCTTGCCGCAGCCGGAAGGCCCCAGCAGCGCGAAGAAGGAGCCCGAGGGGATGACGAGGTCCAGCCCGTCGACGGCGGTGAAATCCGTGAAACGCTTGCTCAGCCGTGACAGGACCAGGTCCTGCCCGGAGGTTTCCCCGCGGGAGTCCGGCTCAGGCCGCAGATCGATGGCAGCCATCAGTTGCCGATCGCCGTCTGGAAGCGGTCCGACAGATCGGTTTCCTCGTCCGCGCTCAGGGTGCGCACCACGTGGGCCCGGGCCATGTACTCATCGGTGGGAAAAATCAGCGGATTATCGGACAGCTCCGGGTCAATTGCCTCCATCGCTTCACGCGCACCCTCAACCGGGCAAATGTAATTCACGTAGGCGGCCACGGTGGCCGCATTTTCCGGGTCCAGATAGTAGTTCATCAACTTCTCCGCATTGGCCTTGTGCGGGGAGCCTACGGGGATGGACATATTGTCCGACCACAGGGTTCCACCGGCTTCAGGCAGGGCGAACTCCCATTTGTTGCCCTCTTCGAAATTCAGCTGCGTGATGTCCCCGGACCAGCCAATGACCGCCAGGGCATCACCGGAGATGAGGTCCTCTTTGTAGGAGTTCCCCTTCACCTGCCGGATCTGGCCGTCGGCAATCTGCTTGGACAGCACATCAAGGGCGTTGTCGAAATCATCGGCGGTCCAGTTTCCCGTCACGTCCACACCGTTTTCCATCATGATCAGGCCCATGGTGTCGCGCATTTCGTCGAGGACCTCAACGCGTCCCTTCAGTTCGGGCTGCCAGAGGTCCGAGACACTCTTCAATCCTTTCGGGAACGCCTCCTTGTTCCAGGCGATGCCGGCGAAGCCCGTCTGCCAGGTCAGGGAATGCCTCCGTCCCGGATCAAAATCAACGTCCTGCAGTCCGGCCAGGAGATTGGCGGCATTGGGAATGTTGTCCAGGTTCAGTTCCTGGGTGTATCCCAGCCTGATCAGCCGGCTGGTCATCCAGTCGGTGACCGTGACAATGTCCGCGCCAATATCCTGTCCCGCTGCCAGCTGGCCCTGGATCTTTCCGAAGTACGTGTCATTTCCGTCCACATCCTCGGAATAGTTCACGTCAATTCCGGTGGCCCGGGTGAAGGCTTCCAGCGACGGATAGGTGCCGGTGGAGTCGTCATAGTCCAGGTAAAGGGTCCAGTTGGCCCAGTTCACGAGTTTCTCGGACTCGGACAGATCGGCGGCGGCCGTGGCAGCCGCCGCTGACTTTCCGGCCGTGCCGCCGCCGGTTCCGCAGGCAGCCAGCATGGACGCCAGTGTCAGCCCGCCGGCACCCACGAGCATCTTCCGGCGGGAGAGCTGGGCGTTGACGATGCTTCTGAGCATCGGATCGGTGATGGGGCGCTTTGCCATGGGCGTGCTCCTTGCTGAACATCTGCGGACGGGAGGATGTTGCGTTGATATTGTCAGAGCCGCACCGGGGCAAACAAGGTTTTTAGTTGTAAATCTTTTGTTACACAACGGTTTCCGAAAGAATCTCCCGATAAATATGAGTAATCCGTACTGAAAAACCTTGTTTCACCGTCCTTTACCCGCTTCAATGTGAACCAGGCGCGGTTCGGCCACAAACACCGTCGAACGAGAAAGGCACTGATGACTGGGGAAATTGCGGCGGCGCCGGGAATTGATGACGTCTCCAAGGCCATCATCGAACAGCTCCAGGAAGACGGCCGGCGGTCCTACGCCGCCATTGGCAAGGCTGTGGGACTGTCCGAAGCAGCAGTACGGCAGCGGGTCCAGAAACTGGCCGACGCCGGCATCATGCAGATTGTGGCGGTGACTGATCCGCTGCAGCTGGGTTTTCCGCGGCAGGCCATGCTGGGCATCAAGACCAGCGGCGATGTTGAACAGGCCGCAGATCTGATCGCCGGCATCGGCCAGGTGGATTACTGCGTGGTCACGGCCGGCTCGTTCGACATCTTCGCTGAAGTGGTCTGCGAAAGCGACCAGGATCTGATGAGCCTGGTGAATCTGGTGCGCAGCCTTCCCGGCGTCAGCGGAACCGAAACATTCATGTATCTCTCCCTGCGGAAGCAGGCCTACAACTGGGGCACACGATGACCGAAGCAGCAGTCCAAACCACCTCCACCACACCCCGCGGCACCGACCGCCAACAGGCCGCCCGGGACCATCTGTGGATGCACATGGCCCGTCATTCCGGGCCCGCGGCCGGCGGGCGGGTCCCCGTCATCACGCGCGGAAGCGGGCACCTGATTTACGATGACCGGGGTCATGAGCTCATTGACGGCCTGGCCGGGCTCTTCGCGGTGCAGGTGGGACACGGCAGGGAAGAACTGGCCGAGGCAGCCGCCAAGCAGTCCCGCGAGCTGGCCTTCATGCCGCTGTGGTCCTATGCCCATCCGCCGGCCATCGATCTGGCTGAACGCCTGGCGGAGGGAGCACCCGGGGACCTCAACCGGGTCTTCTTCACCACCGGCGGCGGCGAGGCGGTGGAATCGGCCTGGAAACTGGCCAAGCAGTACTTCAAGTTGACCGGCAAGCCGGGCAAAACCAAGGTCATTTCCCGCGCCGTCGCTTACCACGGCACGCCGCAGGGTGCCCTGTCCATCACGGGCATCCCCGACATGAAAGCACCGTTTGAGCCGCTGGTTCCCGGTGCGTTCCGGGTGCCGAACACCAACCAGTACCGCGCACCGGCAGGCCTGGAGGATCCGGAAGCCTTCGGCCGCTGGGCGGCGGACCGGATTGGCGAGGCCATCGAGTTCGAAGGTGCGGACACGGTAGCGGCGGTGTTCCTGGAACCCGTGCAGAACTCCGGCGGCTGCTTCCCTCCTCCCCCGGGCTATTTCCAGCGGGTCCGGGAAATCTGCGACGAGTACGACGTCCTGCTGGTGGCAGATGAAACCATCTGCGCCTTCGGACGGATCGGATCCATGTTCGCCAGCACCGATTTCGGCTTCCAGCCGGACATCATCACGTGCGCCAAAGGCCTGACCAGCGGTTATGCCCCCATCGGAGCGATGATTGCCACCGATCGGCTCTTTGAGCCGTTCAGCCGCGGCGACACAACGTTCTACCACGGTTACACCTTCGGCGGGCACCCGGTCTCCGCCGCCGTCGCCATGGCCAACCTGGACATTTTCGAGCGTGAAGGACTCAATGAGCGGGTCAAGACCAACGCGCCGGCGTTCCGCGCCACGCTGGAGAAGCTGCTGGACCTGCCCATCGTTGGCGACGTGCGCGGTGAGGGCTACTTCTACGGCATCGAACTGGTGAAGGACAAAACGACGAAGGAGACCTTCAGCGAAGAGGAATCCGAGCGTCTGCTGCGCGGCTACGTCTCCACCGCCCTGTACGACGCCGGCCTGTACTGCCGCGCCGATGACCGGGGAGACCCGGTAATCCAGCTCGCTCCCCCGCTGACCATGGGCCAGCGGGAGTTCGACCAGATGGAGTCCATTCTGCGGAGCGTCCTCACGGAGGGGTTGAACCACCTCTGACATGGCAGCTTCCAACGGGCCCGTCAACGGGCAGGTGTCCTTCTGGTACGCGGAAACCGGACTGCCGGTTCCCCGCCCTGCCCTGGACGGGAACGCGGAGGTGGATGTCGCCGTCGTCGGTGCCGGCTACTCCGGTTTGTGGAGCGCCTACTACCTCAAGAAGGCGCGCCCGGACCTGTCCGTGGTGGTGCTCGAATCCCGGTTTGCCGGGTTTGGTGCCTCCGGCCGCAACGGCGGCTGGCTGACCAATTCCATCACCGGCGGGCGCGGCCGGTACGTGAAATCGCACGGCCGCGCCGCGGTGGGCAGGTTCCAGGAGCTGTTGAACGCCACGGTGGACGAGGTCATTTCCGTCGCGGCCGCGGAGGGGATCGACGCCGGAATCGTCAAGGGCGGCGAGCTGAACGTGGCGCGCAACCCGGCGCAGCTTCAGCGGTTGCGGGCATGGGTCCGGGAGGAGGACCAGTGGCCGCAGTCCGGGGCCAGGCTCCTCGATGCGGCGGAAACCGCCGGCCGGGTGCGCATTGCCGGCGCACTGGGCGGGCTGCACCATCCGCACTGCGCCCGGATCCAGCCGGCACAGCTGGTGCGCGGGCTGGCCGCCGCCGTCGAGGCGCTGGGAGTGCCGGTGTATGAGCAGACGCCGGTGACCGAAATCCGGCCGGGACGGGCCGGAGTGCCGGCCGCCGCGGAGACCCCGCGGGGAACCGTGCGCGCCCGTTATGTGCTGCGGGCCACCGAGGGGTTCACCGCCAATCTGCCCGGCTCGCACCGTGAATGGCTGCCGATGAACTCCTCCATGATCGTCACGGAGCCGCTGGCGGAGCGCGTGTGGGAGGAGATCGGCTGGGCCGGGCGGGACACGGTGGCGGATATGGCCCATGCCTATATGTATGCCCAGCGCACTGCCGACGGGCGGATTGCGCTGGGCGGCCGCGGCGTCCCCTATCGTTTCGGGTCCCGCACCGACTCCGACGGCGCTACACAGCCTGCCACCATCGCCGGCCTCGCGTCCCTGCTGAGTGAGATGTTTCCGGCAGCAGCAGGAGCCCGAATCGACCATGCCTGGGCCGGAGTGCTCGGCGTTCCGCGGGATTGGAAAGCCACCGTGGGGCTGGATCCGGCCACCGGCGTCGGCTGGGCCGGCGGCTATGTGGGCACCGGCGTCACGGCGTCCAACCTTGCCGGCCGCACGCTGCGGGACCTCATTCTGGCGCCGGACAGCGAACTGACGAGGATGCCCTGGGTCAACCGGCGCGCCCGGAGCTGGGAACCCGAACCGCTGCGCTGGCTGGGCGTCAACACGATGTACCGGGCGTACCACGCTGCGGACCGCGCCGAAGGAAGCGGGCGGAGCACGACGTCGCCCATCGCCAAAGCCGCGGATCTGATCTCCGGGCGCTGACCCGACCCTGGTCAACCCGCATGGGCCTTGCCCTCGGAGGCATCCGCGGTTATCGTTTAGCGATATTGTCGATAAACGATAACCGGGGGTCCCATCGTGAAGCAGAACATTGGCACGCAGCGCAGCACGGCCGGCGGCAACGGAATCGTTTCCCGGAGTGACACCGCAACGGCAATGATTCTGGCTGCTGCCGGCGCCGTGGCCGCCACCGTCCTTTCGGTCCGGCGGATCGTCGGTTACTTCAGCGGTTCCACCACGCTGACCCTTCCACTGGCCACCGATGAGTTCGGCCCGGCAGATCTGTCCCTTGGTGCCAAGGCGAGCTACGCGTCGGTGGATGCAACGGTTCCGCAGGTTCCCGGCGCTGAAGCCGCCCTGCTGGCCTGGGGTGAAGCCCTGAACCAGGTGGCCGTGCTGGCTGTCCTGGGCCTGATGTTCCTGCTGGCCTTCCGGCTCAGGAGGAAAGTCTTGTTCACCGCCGGCTCGGCATGGGTCATCGGGGCGTGCGGCGTTGTCCTGGCACTGGCCGGCAGCGCCGGTCAGGTCATCGACACCATCGGGCGCACGCGTCTGGCGGACGTCATCGGAGTCAACGGGGACGCGGGGGCCGGGTATGTCCTCTTCGTGGGCAGCTTCAGCCTTGCACCCGCTGTGGCTGGCCTCGCGCTCGTGTTGGTGGCGGGCGCGTTCCAGTACGGCCGCCGGCTGCAGAAAGACACCGAGGGGCTGGTCTGAATGCCGGCCGAAGATGAAGACGGCATCCGCTGCAGGCTCGATGAACTGCTGGAGCAGCGCGGCTTGACCCTGACCGAGCTCAGCCGGCTGGTGGGGGTCAGCGTAGTGAACCTGTCAGTGCTGAAGAATGACCGGGCGCGGGCCATCAGGTTTTCCACCCTGTCCGCCGTTTGCCGGGCGCTGGAGTGCGAAGTGGGCGACCTGCTGGCAGTGCGTCGCGAAGGTTAGGCCTGCTGCTTGAGCTCAATTTCGATGAACGCGAATTCCGTGTCCGTCTTATTGATGACATTGTGCTCGGCTCCGGCCTCACGGGCGTAGGAGGCTCCGACCACGAGATCCTTGGTGACCTGCTCCTCTGCGGTCTCATAGCTCATGTGCCCGTCGATGGTGGGCACCACCACGTAGTCCAGTTCATGGCGGTGCCAGCCGGTCTGCGTTCCCGGAGGGAAACGCCACTCGGTTACCCGGATCCGGTCATTGTCAATCTGTACGGCAGCCACAGCCTGGCCGTAAACCGAGGTGGTCGAAGTCATGGGGAAAACCTACCGCATGACGGCGGTGCCGGAGCCACGGTTACGCTGGCGGGCAGGGAGCATCTGCGGGCGAATCGGGACAAAGCCGCCGGTTCCGGGCTACGTTTCTCAGGGTGTGGATCCGTGAACGCCGGGAAGGCGACGAAACAGACCTTATTGCCGGGCTTCGTGAAGTCCACCGCCGCGACCGGTATCCCCTGAGGCCCGGCAACGTGTCCTGGGCCTGGATTTGTGCTCCGTCCGGAGGCCCCGCCTGGGTCGCCGAAACAGCGGGACGGACTGTTGGGCACATTGCACTCACAACGCAGGGGCCGGCAGTCAGGGAAGGGGCTATGAGCCTCACGCGCTTCTTTGTCTGCGATGCAGCCCGGGGAACGGGAGCAGGCGGCACGCTGCTGTCCGCAGTTGAGGAGTATGCGGGGAAAGCCGGCCTTTCCCTTGTGCTCGATGTGCTGGACGGCAGCGATTCAGCCATCCGGCTCTACGAAAAGCACGGCTGGACCCGGTTCGACACCGTCCGGGCTGACTGGACCGGCCCGGACGGCAACCATCCCGTCCTGCATCTCTACGAGTTATAGGCATCAGCCCCGCGGCTTCGGTCCGGTCCCGGCAGAGGCGGGAACCTGATCACCCCGCCGGGAGAACCCGCAGCCGGTGCAGCAGCACCGCCACGTGCAGCGAGGTGCGGGATTCCGGATCATCCAGGGACACACCCAGCCGGGTCTGCAGCCGCTCCAACCGGGCGTAGAGGGTGGGCCGGCTCAGGAAGCCGCTGCGGGCCAGCGCTGTCTTGTTGCCTCCGCATTCAAGGAAACGCTGCAGCAGCGCCAGGTCCTCCCCTGCCCCGTCCCCGAGGATGCCGGACAGCTCAGCGTCCGCAAAGGACACCGCCCGCGGATCCTCGCGCAGCAGCGCGAGCAGCCCGCGCAGCCGGACATCCGTGGACCGGTAAAACCGTTTGCCGCCGCCGGACAGTGTTCCTGCCGTCTGCGCCACATGGGCCGCCTCATCCAGTCCGGCGGCAGCTTCCGCCAGGGAGGAGCGGGCACGGCCAACCCCCGCAGTCCAGATCAGCGGTTCCGCCGCTGCGGCAGACCGTTCGGCCAGCACCCCGCAGATGCGTTCCAGCACGCTGTCCTCCAGCAACCGGGCCGGCAGGGCCAGCAGCACCGCCACCTGGCCGGTCTGCAGAGCTGCGGCCAGCGCAGTATTCCGGGTGGAGGAAACCACGCTGTCCAGCAGCTCGAGCAACGCGCGTTCCTTCCGCTGCATGGACATCGGATCAGCTCCGGCACCGGCGTCCAAATGCAGCACCAGCGGCAGATAGGCCGGCGAGGGCTTCAGCCCCAGCGCCTCCGCCCGTGTTTGGGCTTCAGTTTCCCCGGGCACCCGCGGCGAGCGCAGTTCGTGGATGAGCCCTGCCTGGGCCTGCTGCGCCAGTCCGGCCTGGTCCCGCTCCGTCAGCAGGTTTATCGCCAGCGCCTGGCCTGCCCGTTCCAGCACCATGGAGGCCTCGGCAACAGCTTCGGGCGAGGCCGGGGCCTGCGGAATCACCAGCCGGCCCCACTGCCGACTGCCCAGATCCACCGGCGCCTGCAGCCAGGTTCCACCCGGCGCCTGTCCGCTTCCCTCCGACGGCGGCGCCTGTCCGCTTTCCGCTGGCGGCGCCTTGGCCTCCCTGATCTCGGGGCCGGTCCGGTGGACTGCACGCGAGCGGCGCTGCCAGTTCCCCAGCAGGTCCTGCGGCGGCACCGGCCCCGGCGCGAAGGCCACCACCAGATGCGAACCGTCTTCCAGCACCACCGGCGCAGCCACCAGCTGGGCGGCCTGGTCCACAATCTCCTGCACTCCGGCACTTTGCAGGCTCAGCAGAGTGAACACTTCATGGACTTCCCGCGCCCGGGCAACCTGTTCAAACTGCCGGGCCACGATGCGCCGGTGCACCACCTCGGTGACCTCCACGAACCGGATCTGCCGGTGCAGCCGGATCACCGGCAAGCGGGCACCCTCAGCAGCGGCGGCGAGGGCCGCGGCATCCGCCCGCCGATCACCGGAGAGCTCAACCATCACCGCCGCCGCTCCGGCTGCCTCCAGCCCGGCCAGATAGTCCGCCGCATCCCCGGCCGAATCCCCGAAAGCCAGTCCGGTGGTGAGCACCAGCTCTCCTCCTTCCAGCAGGTCAGCCAGGTTCCGCAGCTCCGCAACGTGCACCCAGCGCACCGGGCAGTCCAGGAATCCGGCTCCGGCAAGCACCTCGGGTGCTCCGGCCCGCACCACGTCCAGCTCCAGCACGGCCGCAACGGTCAGCATCATGCCGCGAGTCTAGCCGTCCCATCCGGCGTCGGCCTTACAAACCGTAAAGAAGTCTGCACATTTCCTAACACGCTGCCAATGGTGCCCGGGGGTGGCTCCCGGCAGGATGGTGCCACTTACGTTTCCCGCATTCCATCCACAGGAGCAGGCATGCAAACCACAAAGCACTGGATCAACGGCACCTTCACGGGGCCGGCCGGCACCCGGCTGGCCGACGTCACCAACCCGGCCACCGGGAAGGTCACCTCCCAGGTGGCGCTGGCTTCGGCAGAGACGGTCAACGAGGCCGTCGCAGCCGCCAAAGCAGCCTTTCCCGGCTGGCGTGACACGTCACTGGCGCGCCGGGTCCAGATCCTTTTTACCTTCCGTGAGCTGCTGAACGCCCGCAAACCGGAGCTGGCCGCCATCATCACCGCCGAACACGGCAAGGTGCTCGACGATGCCCTCGGCGAAATCAGCCGCGGCCAGGAAGTGGTGGAATTCGCCTGCGGCATTCCGCATCTGATCAAGGGCGGCTACACGGAAAATGCCTCCACCAACGTGGACGTGCACTCAGTGCGGCAGCCGGTGGGTCCGGCCGCCATCATCAGTCCGTTCAACTTCCCGGCCATGGTGCCCATGTGGTTCTTCCCCGTCGCCATCGCGGCCGGCAACACCGTTGTCGTCAAGCCCAGCGAAAAGGACCCGACGGCGGCAAACTGGATGGCGGAACTGTGGAAGGAAGCGGGCCTGCCGGACGGCGTCTTCAACGTGGTCCACGGTGACAAGGAAGCGGTGGACACTCTGCTGCACCACCCGGACATCAAGTCCGTCTCCTTTGTCGGCTCCACCCCCATTGCGCAGTACGTCTACCGTGAAGCCACGGCCGCCGGCAAGCGTGTCCAGGCCCTGGGCGGCGCCAAGAACCACATGATTGTCCTGCCGGACGCTGACCTGGACCTGGCAGCGGACGCCGCCGTCAATGCCGGCTTCGGCTCCGCCGGCGAGCGCTGCATGGCTATCTCCGCGCTGGTGGCCGTTGAACCCATTGCCGACGAGCTGGTGGCCAAAATCGCCGAACGCACCCGCACGCTGCGCATCGGCGACGGCCTGCGCGGCGCAGATATGGGGCCGCTGGTGACCGCTGCCCACCGCGACAAAGTGGCCGGCTACATCGATGCAGGTGCTGCCGCCGGCGCCGCCGTGGTGGTGGACGGCCGGGACGTGGCGCCCGACGCCGAGGGCGAGGGATTCTTCCTTGGCCCCACCCTGTTCGACCACGTCACCCCGGACATGTCCATCTACACCGATGAGATCTTCGGACCCGTGCTCTCCGTCATTCGGGCGGACAGCTACGACGATGCCCTGGCCCTGATCAACGCCAACCCGTACGGCAACGGCACCGCGATCTTCACGAACGACGGCGGCGCCGCCCGGCGCTTCGAGAACGAGGTAGAGGTGGGAATGGTCGGGATCAATGTGCCGATCCCGGTTCCCATGGCCTACTACTCCTTCGGCGGCTGGAAGAACTCACTCTTCGGCGACTCGCACGCACACGGCACCGAGGGCGTGCATTTCTTCACCCGTGGCAAAGTGGTCACCACCCGCTGGCTGGACCCCAGCCACGGAGGGCTGAACCTCGGCTTCCCGCAGAACGCCTAAGACCCAGGAGGAACACCGATCATGAACACCACCACCGAATCCGCAGTAACCGAAGCCGAACTCGCCGCAGGCCGCCGCGCCTATGAGCTGGACCGCAAACACGTTTTCCACTCCTGGTCCGCTCAAAAGCAGATCAAACCCATGACCGTCACCCGCGCAGAGGGCTCCTATGTGTGGGACGGCGAGGGCCGGAAACTGCTGGACTTCTCCTCCCAGCTGGTCAACACCAACATTGGCCACCAGCATCCCAAGGTGGTGGCCGCCATCCAGGAGCAGGCCGGCAAGCTCTGCACCATTGCTCCGCAGTACGTCAACGACGCACGCTCGGAAGCGGCCCGGCTGGTGTCGGAACTGACACCGGGGAATCTGGACACGGTGTTCTTCACCAACGGCGGTGCCGACGCCGTTGAACACGCCGTCCGCATGGCCCGCCTGCACACCGGACGGTACAAGGTCCTCTCCGCCTACCGCTCCTATCACGGCGGCACGGCACTGGCGGTCAACGTCACCGGTGACCCCCGAAGGATTCCCAACGACTACGGCACGGCGGGCACCGTCCATTTCCACGCTCCGTTCCTCTACCGCTCCCAGTTCCACGCCACCACGGAGGAAGAGGAATGCCGGCGCGCACTGGACCATCTGGAACAGATCATCCAGCTGGAAGGGCCGTCCGCCTTTGCCGCAGTGGTGCTGGAGTCCATCCCCGGCACCGCCGGAATCATGGTGCCGCCGCCCGGATACCTGGCCGGTGTCCGGGAGCTGACCCGCCGCTACGGCATCATGTTCATCGCCGATGAAGTGATGGCCGGCTTCGGGCGCTCAGGCAAGTGGTTTGCCGTGGAACACGGCGGGGACGTCATGCCGGACCTGCTTACGTTCGCCAAGGGCATCAACTCGGGCTACGTACCGCTGGGCGGTGTAGCCATCTCGGATGAAATTGCCGCCACCTTTGCGGACCGGGCCTACCCCGGCGGCCTGACGTACTCCGGGCATCCGCTGGCGTGTGCCGCGGCCGTGGCCACCATCGGCGCCATGCGGGAAGAAGGCATGGTGGAAAACGCCGCACGCCTGGGCGACACCGTCTTTGGCCCCGGGCTGGCGGACCTTGCAGCCAAGCACCCCAGCGTGGGTGAGGTCCGCGGCACAGGTGCTTTCTGGGCCGTTGAACTGGTCAAAAACCCGGAGACCCGGGAGCCGCTGGCACCCTACGGCGCCTCCAGCCCGGAAATGAACACCCTGATCGCGGCCTGCAAGGACCGCGGGCTGCTGCCGTTCGCCAACTTCAACCGCATCCACGTGGTTCCGCCGCTGAATGTCACCGATGATCAGGCCCGGACGGGACTGGGCATCCTCGACGATGTCCTGGGCATCGCGGACTCCTTCGTGACCGCGTAGAGCCATGGCCACCGTTTACGAACAGGCTGAACGGCAGTTTCCGCCGGCCGCCGTCGCCGGCTCGCTGGCAGCGGCGGCATCCGGTTCCTACTGGCTGGATGACCCGGACCGCCCCGGGGCCCTGCCCGCGCTGAGCGGGCACCTGGACGCGGACCTCGCCGTCGTCGGCGGCGGTTACACGGGGCTGTGGACAGCATTGCTGGCCAAGGAACGTGATCCCGCCCGAAGCGTGGTGCTGCTGGAGGGATCCCGGGTGGGCTGGGCGGCGTCCGGACGCAACGGCGGGTTCTGCGAAGCGTCCCTGACCCACGGGGACGCCAATGGACGCGCCCACCTGCCCGGCGAGGCCGAACAGCTGGAACGCCTGGGCCGGGAAAATCTGCGCGAAATCGCTGCCGCCGTGGAACGCTATGGCATCGACTGCGGCTTTGAATGGACCGGAACCCTGTCCGTGGCCACTGAAGAACACCAGGTGCAGTGGCTGGCCGAGGAAGCCGGAACAGATCCGGACCTGGTGTTCCTGGACCGCGAAGCAGTCCGGAAGGAAGTTGATTCCCCGCTGTATCTGGCCGGGCTCTGGGACCGGAAAAGCACTGCCATGCTCAATCCCGCCCGGCTGGTGTGGGGGCTGCGGCGCGCCTGCCTGGCCGCCGGCGTCGAAATCCGTGAACACACCCCGGTGCGCGGCATTGAGAACCTCGGCAGCAGGGTCCGTCTCACGGCCGACGGCGGCACCGTCACCGCCGGCCGAGTTGCCCTGGCCACCAATGTGTTCCCGTCCCTGCTCAAACGGACCCGGCTGCACACGGTTCCGGTCTATGACTACGTGCTCATGACCGAGCCGCTCACGGACGGCCAGCTTGCCGCCGTCGGCTGGCACAACCGCCAGGGTCTGGCCGATCTGAACAACCGGTTCCACTACTACCGGCTCACCACCGACGCGCAGGGACGGTCCCGGATCCTTTTCGGCGGTTATGACGCGGTCTACCATTTCGGCCGCTCGCTGAAGGCCGGACATGACGTGCGCCGTGCAAGCTTTGAGCGGCTGGCAGCCCATTTCCGTGCCACCTTTCCGCAGCTGGAAGACGTGTCCTTCAGCCATGCGTGGGGCGGCGCGATTGACACCTGCAGCCGGTTCTTCCCCTTCTTCGATACCGCGCACGGCGGAAAGACCGCGTACTGTGCAGGTTTCACCGGCCTGGGCGTGGGAGCCACCCGGTTCGGCGCAGAGGTGCTCCTGGACCTGCTCTCCGGCGAGGACACCGAACGCACCCGGCTGAAGATGGTCCGCAGGAAACCCCTGCCGTTCCCCCCGGAACCAGCGGCATGGCTGGGCATTAAAATAACGACGGCGGCCATGGTCCGCGCGGACCGGCGGCAGGGCCGGCGGGGACCGTGGCTCAAGGCACTGGACAGCATCGGAATGGGATTTGATTCATGAGTACAACAACCGGACCGGCGTTTGACGGCCATCAGTTCATCAACGGTGCCTACCGGCAGGGCGGCGGTGAAGAGGCCAAACGGATCAATCCCGCCACCGGTGAGATCGCCGAGACCCTGCGGTACGCGGACCCGCGGGACGTCGACAACGCCGTTGCCGCGGCCAGGGCTGCCTTCGCCGGGTGGTCCCGGAGAACTCCTGCGGACCGCTCCGCGGCGCTGCTGCGCCTCGCGGCTGAGCTGGAGGCCAGAGCCGGAGAACTAGCCGCCCTGGAAACCGCCCAGACCGGAAAGTCCATCCGAATGTCCACGCAGTTCGATGTTCCGGGAACCGTGGACAACGTCTCCTTCTTCGCCGGTGCCGCCCGCCAGCTGCACGGGCTGGCCGCAGGCGAGTACGGTGCCGGCGGAACCTCCATGATCCGGCGTGAACCGATCGGCGTGATCGGCTCCATCGCCCCCTGGAATTATCCCCTGCAGATGGCCGGCTGGAAGATCCTGCCCGCCGTGGCAGCCGGCAACACCATTGTGCTCAAACCCAGTGAACTGACCCCGGGAACATCCCTGCTGTTTGCCGAAGCGGCGGCCGCCGCCGGAATCCCCGACGGCGTGATCAACGTGGTCACCGGTGCCGGGCAGGTGGCGGGAGAAGCACTGGTGACCCATCCGGACGTGGCCATGACCTCCTTCACCGGATCCACCGCCGTCGGGCGCCGGATCATGGCACTGGCGGCCCGCACCGCCAAGCGGGTCCACCTTGAGCTGGGAGGCAAGGCGCCCTTTGTGGTGTTTGATGACGCCGACGTCGAGGCCGCTGCACACGGTGCCGTGGCAGGTTCCATCATCAACGGCGGCCAGGACTGCACGGCAGCCACCCGCGCCTACATCCAGCGGCCCCTGTTCGAGGACTTCACAGCCCGGGTGGCCGAGCTGATGGATGCCGTGGTGGTGGGCGATCCCGCCGATCCGGACACGGACCTGGGCTCGCTGATCAGCCATGCCCACCGCGACAAGGTGGCCGGATTCGTTGCACGCGCCCGCGCCGCCGGGGCCACGGTCCGGGCCGGCGGCAGCGCTCCGGGCGGAGACCTGGCCGCCGGGGCGTTCTACCGGCCCACCCTGGTCACCGGCGCGGCGCAGGACTCCGAAATTGTGCAGGATGAGGTCTTCGGTCCGGTGCTCACCGCCCTGCCCTTCGATTCCGACGACGACGGCATCCGCCTCGCCAACGACACCGCCTACGGGCTGGCAGCCTCCGCCTGGACCCGGGACCTGTCCCGGTCCCTGCGTGCCGGCGAGGAGATTGCCGCCGGCTGCGTCTGGATCAACGACCACATCCCGATCGTCTCCGAAATGCCGCACGGAGGGTACAAAGCCTCCGGTTTCGGCAAGGACATGTCCGTGTACTCCTTCGAGGATTACACCAACGTTAAGCACGTGATGATGGGCCGGGATGCAGCCGCCCACAAGGACTGGCAGGACACGGTCTTCCGCTCCCGCTGAGTACCGCCGGATTCCGCGCGATTTCTCCGGTCACTGTGACGCTTGGCATACTTGGACGGGCCTTCGGGCCGCGACCGCGATACGTAACCAGAGTGAACGGCTAACAAAACGATGACTGACCAGACGTACAAACTGATCGCCATGGCGATTTATATGCTCGCCATGCTGGCGATCGGCTGGTGGGCCTACCGGCGCACTACCGACCTCGATGACTACATGCTTGCCGGCCGTGACCTGAAGCCCGGAGTGGCCGCCCTCAGCGCCGGTGCCTCGGACATGTCCGGCTGGCTGCTGATGGGTTTGCCCGGTGCCATTTACGTCTCGGGCCTGGTGGAGGGCTGGATCGCCGTCGGCCTCACCGCCGGCGCCTGGCTGAACTGGAAGTTCGTGGCTCCGCGCCTGCGTTCCTACACCCAGGTGTCCAACAACTCGATCACGGTGCCCAGCTTCCTGGAGAACCGGCTCAAGGACCGGTCCCGGGTACTGCGCGTGGTGTCCGGAGTGATCATCCTGGTGTTCTTCACGTTCTACGTTTCCTCCGGCATGGTGGCCGGCGGCGTCTTCTTTGAAAGCTCCTTCGGCTCCACCTACCTGACGGGCATGCTGATTGTTGCCGGCGTGACCATCGCCTACACGCTCTTCGGCGGCTTCCTGGCCGCCAGCTACACCGACGTGGTGCAGGGCCTGATGATGCTTCTGGCACTCATTGTCGTTCCGCTTGTAGGCCTGGGCCAGGTGGGCGGCTTCGGCGGCATGACCGAATCCCTCCGCGAGATCAACCCCGACATGCTGGACCCGATCGCCGGGGGCACCGCCGTCGGCATCATTTCCGCCCTCGCCTGGGGCCTGGGCTACTTTGGCCAGCCCCACATCATTGTCCGTTTCATGGCGCTGCGCTCCTCCAGGGACGCCGTTGCCGGCCGCCGGATAGGCGTGGGCTGGATGCTGCTGACCGTCATTGGCGCCCTCATGACCGCGCTTATCGGTGCTGCCTACTTCCAGCAGAACAACCTCAGCATCAGCGATCCCGAGGCTGTTTTCCTGGAGCTCTCGCAGATCTTCTTCCATCCGCTGGTGGCAGGCTTTGTCCTCGCTGCGGTACTGGCCGCGATCATGAGCACGATCTCCTCGCAGCTGATCGTCACCTCCTCCGCCCTGGTGGAGGATCTCTACAAGATCGTGCTCAAGCGCGACGCCTCCCCTAAGTCCATGGTGATGCTCGGACGGCTGGCCGTGCTGGCGGTCTCAGTCATTTCCATCCTGATTGCGCTGGACCGAAACGCGTCCATCCTGGACCTGGTGGGCTTTGCCTGGGCCGGATTCGGTGCCGCTTTCGGTCCCACCATCCTGCTGGCGCTGTTCTGGCGCAAGCTCACCACGGCCGGAGCCCTGACCGGCATGATCGCCGGTGCAGCCGTTGCCTTCCTGTGGGGAACCTTGGCCATGCCGGGCGTCCTGGGCGACGTCTACGAAATCATTCCCGGCTTCCTCATCAACCTGCTGCTGGCCGTCATCGTCAGCCGCGTGACGTTCAAGCCCTCAGCTGAGATCGACGCCGAATTCGACGACGCCGTGCGAATTTCCAAGGCCGGCGCCGCACCGGAAGCGACCGTGCCCGC
>NZ_JASDDG010000030.1 GCF_030407495.1 Arthrobacter sp. APC 3897
GCGGCAGCAGCCGCCGGCTTCTTGGCGGGCGCACGACGGCGGCGCACGGCCTTGACGGGCTCTGCAGCAGCGGGAGCGGCTTCTGCAGGCTCAGTTCCCGGGGCAGTCTCAGCGGCGGGACTCTCAGCGGAGGGAGTCTTTTCGGCTGCCGGCTCTGCGGCTGCTTCTGCGGCGGGACCGGCTTCGCCTGCCGGAACGCTCTTGCGGCGCGGCGCCCGCACGCGCTTGGGCTTCTCGGCGGCGGGTTCGGCTGCCGCTGTCTCTGCGGCAACTGCCTCTGCGGCTGCGGCTGTCTCTGCGGCTGCGGCTACCGGGCCTTCACCGGCGGCGCCGTCGGCAGCGGGTGCAGAAACAGCCACCGACTTGCGGCGGCTGCGGGTGGCACGTTTTGCCGGTTCCTTGGCCTGCGGTGCATCTGCCACAGGTGCGGAATCTGTGCCGCTTCCATTTGCTGCTAGGTCATTATTCAGTGCATCACTCATAAAAAACTTCGCTCCGGCCCCTGCGGCACTGGCCACATTCCAATGCCCAGCGGGCAATGTGTCAGCTGTGCGGCGCATCAGTTGCTGCCGCCAGCCGGAAGTCGTCTGGATGTCATCCGAGGTCGCACCATCTGTAGGGCGCGGGATCACTCGAAGACCAGCGGCGCTTTTCCTGCTACTCCCGGCACGTTCACGACGTTGCCGCTGCGGGTAGGTCTTATCGGCGGATTCCCTGGTTCCCATCCGGATTGATGGGCGAACTGCTTGGGAAGCGTCACCGACAGAACCGGAAGCCTGTCGCTGGACCGGTGCCGGAATGTGGTTCCGCCATCAGCCACAGCCATTATCTCACACGCCCGTCTTTTTGGCCCGCAACAACGCATAGACTCATTCGGTATCACCATCAGCCAAAAGGAGTTTCCCGTGCCTTCCAGTGCAGCCCACCAACAGGCCACCCGCCCGGCCGCCGAGCAGCAGGGTTCGGAACGCGGTTTTGCCTGGATCATGCTTGTGACCGGCGTTGTGGGATGGCTGGGTTCCGGCATCCTGGTCCTGGAACGTCTTCGTGTCTATGCCGACGCCAATTACATCACCAGCTGCGATATTAGCCCGTGGGTTTCCTGCGGAACCGTCTTCAAAACCTGGCAGGCGGCAATCTTCGGTTTCCCCAACCCGCTGATCGGCATTGTGGCTTTCTCCGTGATCATCACGACCGCCATGGGGCTGTTGGCCGGAGCCCGGTTTGCCCGCTGGTACTGGCTCGGCATGCAGGCAGGGGTGACACTGGGCATGGTGTTTGTGGTGTGGCTGTGGAGCCAGGCCCTGTTCGACATTTACGTGCTGTGCATTTACTGCATTGTGGTGTGGGCCGCCATGATTCCGCTTTTCGTTTTCACGACCGTACGCAACTTTTCCCGCGGCGTCCTTCCGGCACCGGCCGGTCTGGTGAAATTCCTCTCGGAATGGGTCTGGGTCATTGTGGCGCTGCTTTGGGTGGCCACTGCAGCCTCAATTTTCTTCCGATTTATGAATTCCTTCATCGGCTGAGTACGCTGATGCCCGCTGGGGCCCCGGCCCGCCTTCCGGCTGGTCGGGGCCCCAGCTCGTTATTCAGCCGGCAGAGCCCAGGCCAGCAGGACCGGCACGTCCTGTCCGCTCCAGGTGGCGGTCAATGACGGATCTGCCACTGCTTCTCCCCCCAGTTCCAGCACCCGCACCACTGACAGGTCCCAGTCCGTGGTCCGGATGCGCGCAACAGTCAGATCGGCCGGGCCCGGCTGCGGGCCTTCAACGAGCTCCTCGCCGCCAGGCAGTCCGCTGGCCACAACGCTGACCGACTCCGGGATGTCCTCCCGGACGCCGTCGTTCTCGAAGTACTGCGGCGCCTGTCCCTGGCCCGAAAGGATCGAGGCTGTCAGCGCCGCGGCATAGGCAGGGTCCCCGCAGGCGTCGTAGACCCACCTTGTGCCCAGTACCGAATGTTCCATGGTGGTGATCAGGTGCTTCTCAGCGCCTTCGAGCGGGGCTCCGCGGTAGGTCAGCGGGACCTGCACCACATCGGCCCCGACGGCGACGAGATGGGTCTCAATACCCACCTGTCCCTCCGGGTCATCGAAGCGGAACGAGCCGACCCGCTCAAGGGGCAGCTGACCGACGCGGGGGAACCACGGCCTCGTGGGCAGCCAAGAGGCAAGAAGTTCCATTTTGTCCGGGTGCAATTCTGCGTGATAAATGAGTGCCATGCGCCCAGCCTAGGGGTATTGGGCGCCTGCGTCAGGAATTTCCCCCGGCTGTGCCGGGTTGTCGCCTCTAGGCACCATCCCCCAGTCTTCAGGAGAACCATGCTTCGAGAAACCCCCGCACCCCGGCCCGGCAACGCTGCTCCCACCGCACTGGTGGCCGGGGCAACCGGAATTGCCGGCGACGCCATTGTTGACCTTCTGGTACAGCAGGGCTGGACCGTCCTGGCCCTGTCGCGCAAGGGAGGTGATCCGGACCCGGCACGTCCCGCCGTCGTACCCGTTGCCGCGGATCTGACCAGCCCCGAGACCCTCACTGCCGCCCTGGCAGAGCAGGCTCCGACTCACGTGTTCTTCACATCCTGGTCCAGGCAGGAAACCGAGGCGGAGAACATTGCGGTGAACTCTGCAATGGTCCGTAATCTCCTGACCTCTCTGGAACATGCACCGCTGGAACACGTGGCCCTGATGACCGGGCTCAAGCACTACATGGGACCGTTTGAGGCCTACGGCGAAGGTCCCATGCCGGACACCCCGTTCTCCGAGGAAGAACCGCGTCTTCCGGTGGACAACTTCTACTACGCCCAGGAAGACGAGCTCATGGCCGCCGCTCAGCGGCAGGGTTTCGCCTGGTCCGTGCACCGGGCGCACACGGTCATTGGTTTTGCCGTCGGCAATGCCATGAACATGGGCCAGACGCTGGCTGCGCAGGCAACGCTGTGCCGCGAACTCGGCCTGCCGTTTGTCTTCCCGGGCTCGGAAACCCAGTGGAACTCAGTCACGGACATGACCGACGCCGGCCTGCTGGCCGAACACATGCTGTGGGCCGCCACCGATCCGAAGACAGCCAACGAGGCGTTCAACGTGGTCAACGGCGATGTGTTCCGCTGGCGTTCCCTGTGGCCGCGCCTGGCTGAGTACTTCGGCGTGGAACCGGCGGGCTTCGACACCAAGCCGCGTCCGCTCGAGGAGCAGATGGCGGACATGGACGGGGCATGGAAAGACCTGGCAGCACGCCATTCACTGGCTGAACCGGACCTCTCCCGGCTGGCGACGTGGTGGCACACTGACGCGGATCTGGGGCGCAATATTGAAGTCCTCACCGACATGAGCAAGAGCCGAGTGGCAGGGTTCACCGGCTACCGCCGGACCGAAGACGCCTTCAAGGAGCTCTTTGCGCGGCTCAAGGCCGAACGCCTGATTCCGTAGCAAGCACCCCGCGGTAATACCGCCCGTCCCGTTTTAAAAGGCCGGGGGCCCGGGCACGGATCTGTTCCGTGCCCGGGCCCCCGGCCTTTTAATGCTGGTTAGGCGGGTTACTTACCGAACCAAATGCCGATCTCGCGTTCTGCGGACTCGGTGGAATCCGAACCGTGAACCAGGTTCTGCTGGACCGCCGTGCCCCAGTCGCGGCCGAAGTCACCGCGGATGGTGCCCGGAGCCGCCGTCGTCGGATCGGTGGTGCCGGCCAGTGAGCGGAAGCCCTCGATGACGCGTTCGCCTTCGAAGATGGCCGCCACAACGGGGCCGCTGAGCATGAACTCAACCAGCGGCTCGTAGAACGGCTTGCCCTCGTGCTCGGCGTAGTGCTCTTCGAGCACCTCGCGGGTGGCGTTCACCTTCTTCAGTTCGGCCAGGGTGTAGCCCTTGGCTTCCACGCGGGCCAGGATTGCGCCGGAGAGATTCCGCTTCACGCCGTCGGGTTTGATCAGTACAAGTGTGCGTTCGGTGCTCACGGTAAATCTCCTTGCGAGGTAGCGGTTTTCGAGTCTAAGCCTAGTCGGTGACGGGGGTGCCGGCAGTGCCTGTGCCCTCCACGGCCTCGGGATGGGCCTTTTCCCATTCCGCCTGCTCGCGGTCGCGCTGGCGGTTCTCCCGGTCCAGGCGCATGCCTGTCTTCAGCCCGTACCACCAGGTGGCGGCGAAGATGGCACCGATCAGGAACATCATTGGTTCCAGGAAGCCCGTGGCGATGATGACCAGCTGCAGGATCCAGCCGATGATCGGCCCGGCCGGCTTGGACAGAATGGCGCAGGTAGCAACCAGAGCCGCGAAGAGCACCAGTCCGCCGGTGAGGATGATCGCCGGGGACAGGACATCGCGCTGCAGGCCAAAAACGGCGAGCGTCGCGAACAGCACCAGGAACGCTTCCAGGACCAGGACCGTGGAGGCGAACATAATGCGGATGGAACGCCGTTTCTTGGGCATTCCCGGGCGCCACTCGCGCTGCGCCTTGGTGAGTTTTGCCATGGTGATTACTTTCCGAGAAGGGTGCGCGCTTCGGCCACCAGGGTAATGGAGCCGATAATGAGCACGCCGCCGGCGAGGTCATTGTTTTCCTCGGCCTTGGCCACCGCCCATTCAATGGCGTTGTCCAGGCCGGGCTCCACCTGCAGGTCTTCGTCGGCAAAGCCTGCATCGACGGCGTCCTGGACCAGGTCTTCGGCCGAAAGTGCGCGCGGGGAGCTGGACTGGGTCAGGCAGACGCCGGCGATCTGGTCACCGAGGGTTTCCCGCAGTTCGGTGAGGATGCCCACCGAGTCCTTCTCCGCCAGGATGCCGACCACCAGCACCAGCGACGTGAAGCTGAAGGCTTCCAGTACGGCTTCGGCTGATGCCTTGGCGCCGGCGGGGTTGTGCGCGGCGTCCACCACGATAGTGGGCGCGGTGCGGACCACCTCGAGGCGGCCGGGAGAGGAGACGGTGGAGAATCCGGTCCGCAGCAGTTCCACGTCCAGTTCCTTGGTGCCGCCGCCGATGAAGGCTTCCAGCGCAGCCACGGCTACGGCGGCGTTTTCCGCCTGGTGTTTGCCGTGCAGCGGCAGGAGCAGCTCCTCGTAGCGCCCGGCGAGTCCGGCGATGGTAAGCATTTGCCCGCCCACCGCCATGACGCGGGATTCGACGCCGAATTCGACGCCTTCAAAGCGGTACGGAATACCGACTTCACGTGCCTTTTCCAGCAGGACCTGCGCCGCTTCCATCGGCTGGGCCGCACTGATCAGGAAGCCGCCCTCCTTGATGATGCCGGCCTTTTCCACCGCGATGTCAGCGACGTCGTCGCCCAGCAGTTCCGTGTGGTCCAGGGAGATGGGTGTGACGACGGCAACGGATCCGTCTCCCACGTTGGTGGCATCGGTGATGCCGCCCAGCCCCACCTCAATGACCGCCACGTCCACAGGCTCATCGGCGAAGACAGCGAACGCCAGGATTGTCACGCATTCGAAGTAGGTCAGCCGGGGCTCACCTGCCGCCTCAAGCTCGGCATCGACAATGTCCAGATACGGGTGGATCTCGTCCCAGATCCGAACGAACGTCTCGTCCGAGACCGGTTCGCCGTCAATGCTGATCCGCTCGGTGACCTTGCTCAGGTGCGGGCTGGTGTACCGGCCGGTGCGCAGCCCGTAGGCCCGCAGCCCGGCTTCGATCATCCGCGCGGTGGACGTCTTGCCGTTGGTTCCGGTGATGTGGATGATCGGGAACGCCTTGTTGGGCTCCCCGAGCACCTCCATGGCCCGGAACAGCGGCGCCATGCGCGGTTCCATCTTGTTCTCGGGGGCGCGGCTCAGCAGCTCGGCGTAGACGCTTTCCACGGAGAACCCGTCGATTGCCCCGGAGGGTCCGTCGGACATGCTCATTAGATCTTCTCCACGGTGACGGTGAATTCTTCGGTGTCGCCGGCAAGCTCGACGGCGGTGACCACCAGCTGGTCGGTCAGGGTTTCGGACTTGATCAGTTCGGCGTTCGCTTCGAGGGCTGCAGCGGATTCCTGCGATGTCTTTACCTCGGTGCGGATGTGGTCGCTGATGTGCAGGTCCGCGTCGCGGCGGGCCTGCTGGATGGCACGGATGCCGTCGCGGGCGGTACCCTCGGCAGCCAGCTCCGGCGTGACCTCGGTGTTCAACACCAGGAAGCCGCCGCCGGGCAGCACGGAGACAGCCTTGGAGGATTCGCCGTCGGCGGTTTCCACCACCGTTTCCAGCGTGTATTCCTGCGGCTGCAGTTCCAGCCCGCCCGCGGTGACCGTGCCGGCGTCATCCACTGACCAGTCCCCTGATTTGGAAGCTTTGATCGCGGTCTGGACGTTCTTGCCCAGGCGGGGGCCTGCGGCGCGGGCGTTGACCACCAGCTTCTGCGTGATGCCGAACTCGGCCGGATCAGCGGCAGCGGCTTCCATCAGGCGAACCGACTTCAGGTTCAGTTCATCGGCGATGATTGCCGCGAACTGGCCCTGCAGCGACTCGGCGTCGGGAGCAACCACGGTCATTTCGGACAGCGGCAGCCGCACCCGGAGGTTGGCGGCCTTGCGCAGGGACGAGCCCACCGAAGCGATGCGGCGGGTGCGGTCCATGCGGTCCACCAAAGCGGGATCCTGCGGGAACAGGCCGGCGTCGGGCCAGTCGGTCAGGTGCACGGAGCGCCCGCCGGTCAGTCCGCGCCAGATTTCCTCGGAGACCAGCGGCAGCAGCGGAGCAGCCACCCGGCACACCGTTTCCAGGCAGGTGTAGAGCACGTCGAACGCCTGGGTGTCTTCATCGAAGAACCGGTTGCGGCTGCGGCGGATGTACCAGTTGGTCAGCGTGTCCATGTACTGGCGGAGCGTTTCGCAGGCCTCGGACACGTCGTAGCTGTCCAGCTCGGACGTCATGGTCCGCACCAGGTCGCCGGTGGCGGCCAGCATGTAGTTGTCCAGCGGTTCGGTGGACTCGTAGCGCGGCTTCGCCTCGTAGCCCCTGCCGTTGTTCGCGGCGTTGGTGTAGAGCGTGAAGAAGTGCCACACGTTCCACAGCGGCAGGATGACCTGGCGGACACCCTCGCGGATGCCCTGTTCGGTGACGATCAGGTTGCCGCCGCGCAGGATCGGAGAGGCCATGAGGAACCAGCGCATGGCGTCGGAGCCGTCGCGGTCCAGGACCTCGGAGACGTCCGGGTAGTTGCGCAGGGACTTGGACATCTTCTGCCCGTCGGAGCCCAGCACAATGCCGTGGCTGATGACGTTGCGGAAGGCCGGGCGGTCAAAGAGCGCGGTGGCCAGGACGTGCAGCGTGTAGAACCAGCCGCGGGTCTGGCCGATGTACTCCACGATGAAGTCACCCGGGTTGTGGTGCTCAAACCAGTCGGCGTTTTCATGCGGGTAATGCACCTGGGCGTAGGGCATGGAGCCGGAGTCGAACCAGACGTCCAGGACGTCTTCAACGCGGCGCATGGTGGACTGGCCCTCTTCGGGGGTGCGCGGATCGTCCGGGTTCGGGCGCGTCAGCTCGTCGATGAACGGGCGGTGCAGGTCCGGCTCGCCGGCATGATTGACCGGCAGCCGGCCAAAGTCGGCCTTGATCTCTTCCAGCGAACCGTACACGTCGGTGCGCGGGTAGTTGGGATCATCGGATACCCAGACCGGGATGGGGCTGCCCCAGTACCGGTTGCGGCTGATGGACCAGTCGCGGGCATTTTCCAGCCACTTGCCGAACTGGCCGTCCTTGACGTTTTCCGGGATCCAGTTGATCTGCTGGTTCAGTTCGACCATGCGGTCCTTGATCTTGGTGACCTCCACGAACCAGGAGGAAACAGCCTTGTAGATCAGCGGGTTCCGGCAGCGCCAGCAGTGCGGGTAGCTGTGCTCGTAGCTGGCCTGGCGCAGCAGCCGTCCGTCAGCGCGCAGCACGCGGGTGATGAGCTTGTTGGCGTCAAAAACCTGCAGCCCGGCAATGTCGGACAGCGGGCCGTCGGCGAACATGGGCAGGAACTTCCCGCCCTCGTCCACGGACAGGATCACCGGGATACCGTTGGCTTCGCAGATCTTCTGGTCATCTTCACCGTAGGCCGGTGCCTGGTGGACAATACCCGTGCCGTCGGTGGTGGTGACGTAGTCCGCCGGGACAATCCGCCAGGCGTTCTGCGTGCCCCACTTCTCCGTATCGGTGTAGTAGTTCCACAGCGGCTCGTAGGACAGTCCGGCCAGCTCGCTGCCCAGGTGTACGGAGGTGACGGCCGCGCGGGCGGCCTCGGCGTCGTCGTACCCCAGGTCCTTGGCGTAGGCACCCACGAGGTCTTCGGCCAGCAGGTAGCGGGCGTCCGGGTTCTCCTGCGGCGTGCCGTTGGGGCCTGCGGGCACCACGGCGTAGCGGACCGAGGGCCCGACGGCGAGGGCCATGTTGGTGGGCAGCGTCCAGGGGGTGGTGGTCCAGGCGACGGCGAGGACGCCGTCGAGCTCAGCGGAGAGCGCGTTGTCCCCGGCAGTGATCGGGAAGGTGACCGTGACGGTCTGGTCCTGGCGGTCCTTGTAGACGTCATCGTCCATGCGCAGCTCATGGTTGGACAGCGGCGTCTCGTCCTTCCAGCAGTACGGGAGCACCCGGAAGCCGCTGTAGGTCAGGCCCTTTTCATGCAGGGTCTTAAAGGCCCAGATGACCGACTCCATGTACTCGACGTTGAGCGTCTTGTAGTCGTTCTCGAAGTCCACCCAGCGGGCCTGGCGGGTGACGTAGTCCTTCCACTCACCGGCGTACTCCATCACGGAGGCGCGGCAGGCATCGTTGAACTTATCGATGCCCATCTTCTCGATCTGGACCTTGTCGGACATGCCCAGCTGCTTCATGGCTTCCAGCTCGGCGGGCAGGCCGTGGGTGTCCCAGCCGAAACGGCGTTCCACGCGGCGGCCGCGCTGGGTCTGGTAACGGGCCACCAGGTCCTTGACGTAACCGGTCAGCAGGTGGCCGTAGTGCGGCAGGCCGTTGGCGAAGGGCGGTCCGTCGTAGAAGACAAACTCGTTGGAGCCGTCCTTGCCGGCGGACCGGGCGTCAATTGAGGCCTGGAAGGTGCCGTCCTCATCCCAGTACTTCAGAACCAGTTCTTCGAGTTCCGGAAACTTCGGGGAGGACGGGGCGGCGTTTTCTGCCGGGGCGGCGGCCGTGGTGGCCTTGGGATAGATAGAAGGCATATTCGTCATCCTGATAGCGGCAAGTAGTTCTGATGAAGTACAGGATGCGAGGGCGGAGTCTTTGGCCGGCTCAGAGCCGGCGGCAAACCCGCGGTACCACCTCGCTTGCCGCCGTCGTCGTCTGCCCTGTGCACCTTGGTGCACCGCGCTGCCGACTCGGGCTGCCGCTCGTTGACTGCTGTGACGGGCTTACCCGTCCGGTTCTACTGGGCGTCAGCATCCCCAGACATCCCAGGACATCTGCAAAGGGGGTGCGGCGCCGTTCTTCCGGAAGCTCACCGGTGATAGCCGGGTCAAAGCTGCTTCCGCCAGTTTAGGCCACACCCCCGGGGTTGTCGAAGTTGCCCGGCGTGGTTATCCCTGCGCCGGCTGGCGGCGGATGACCTTGTGGTTGGCGGCCTGGGCCACGGGGCGCAGTACCACCTTGTCCAGGTTGATGTGGTGCGGCAGGTTCAGGGAGTAGGCCATGACGTCCGCAACGTCTTCTGCGGTCAGGGGCTTCTCCACGCCGGCGTAGACCTTGTCCGCAGCCTCCTTGTCGCCGAGCCGGTTCAGCGAGAATTCTTCGGTCTTGACCATGCCCGGCAGGATTTCGATGACTCGGACGTTGTTCTCCGCTTCTTCCAGCCGCAGTGTTTCGGCAAGCGCCTGCTCTGCGGACTTCGCCGCACAGTATCCGCCGCCGCCCTCATAGGAGGCGAGCGCCGCGGTGGAGGTCAGCATCAGGACGGAGCCCTGTCCGGAGGCACGCAGTGCGGGGAGGAAGGCCTGGGTGACGCGCAGCGCCCCGAGTACGTTGACGTTGTACATGGCCTCCCAGTCGGCGAGCTTTCCCGTACCCACGGAGTCAACGCCCCAGGCGCCGCCGGCATTGTTGATGACGGCGTCCACTCCCCCGGCGGCCAGCACCTCTTCAGCCAGCCGGGCCACGGATTCGCTGTCGGTCACGTCCGCGGTGACGGCCTGGGCTCCGGTCTCAGCAGCGAGTGCCTGCAGCCTGTCTTCGCGGCGGGCCACGGCCACCACGTCCCAACCTGAGTTCCGCAGGGCACGAACGGCCGCCGCTCCAATTCCTGAACTTGCTCCGGTAACTACTGCGCGCTTAGGGGTCATGGCACCACCCTAGCGACTTCTCCTTCCGGACAGGCTTCAGTGTTGCTGTGTGTCAGTGCGGCAGCGTTTCAGCCCTGCAGCGACATTGCCGCGCGGCGGACCTGATCCAGCCGGGCACCGAAGCCGGCCGGCACCCGGTCCGGAAGTTCGTCGATCGGGAACCAGCGGACATCCTCGCTCTCCGCACTGACGGAAAAGACGACGTCGGGATTCACAACCGCAGCGAATCCCACGTCCCAATGGGCGGCACAGGAGAAACCTCCGCTCAGCTCGTGCCGGTCAAGGTCCAGAAGAACGGGGGATGCAGCCGGAAGCAGCACAAGCTCATCGATTCCCGACTCTTCCCGGGCCTCCCGCCGGGCGGCTTCGGCAACCGATGCATCACCGGGCTCAACGTGACCGCCGAACTGCACCCAGAACTGCCCCTTGCGGTGGAAACACAGGAGCACACGGTCAAAATCCGGGGAGAATACGAAGCATGACCCGGTCACATGTTCCGGGCCGCCGTCCCGCCGCATAGCGGCATCCCCGGACCCGGTCAGGAACCGCAGATACTCGTCCCGCTGTTTCGATTCCGGACGTGCCCGGAGGCTGATGAGCAGATCTTCAAGAGGCATCCTGTTATTTTGCCGCATGTACGGATGAAGGGCGTACCGTCATGGCCCTCCGGTCAGGCCCAACAAATACTCCCGCAGCACCGCCGCTTCATTCTCCGTCGCGGAGCGTGCCCCGTAGAGCAGCACATTGTCCTCCCGGGAGGCACAGTCACGGGAAAAATCCGGAACCGCCGGGTTGGCGGCAAGCTCCCGGCGGTACCGTTCCTGGAATCCGGACCAGCGCTCTTCCTGGTGTCCGAACCATTTGCGCAGGTCAGTGCTCGGTGCCAGGTCCTTGAGCCACTCATCCAGTTCTGCCCGGGCCTTGGAAACCCCGCGCGGCCATAACCGGTCCACCAGGACCCGGTAGCCGCCGTCGGGCTTTTCATAGATGCGGCGGATACGGATGGAATCCGGGTTCTGCACAATCTTCGCCATACCCCGGATGCTACGGGCCGCCGGGCAGGACGGGACAGAGCTGCCGGCCGGGGACCGCTGCCGGACGGCGCAACAGTTCGCCGCGCTCCACTGCCCGCATGGAAGAATGGCACTATGGCTGAAAACTTTCCGGGCACAGACACGCCCGACAACGAACCCAAGACCGTATCCGTCCCCGACAAGCCCGCCCTTGAAGGGCTGGAAGCAACCCTGAGCCGCCGCTGGCGTGATGAGGGAACGTACGCGTTTAACGAAGACACGGTCCGCGAGGACGTCTACTCGATTGACACTCCCCCGCCCACTGCCTCCGGCTCGCTGCACGTGGGGCACATGTTCTCCTACACGCAGACCGACGTCCTGGCGCGTTACCAGCGCATGACCGGCAAGAACGTCTTCTACCCGATGGGCTGGGATGACAACGGCCTGCCCACCGAACGCCGGGTGCAGAACTACTACGGTGTCCGCTGCGATCCTACAAAGCCGTACGATCCCGATTACCGGCCGCCGGCAACCGCTCCCAAGAACCAGCGCGACTTTGACGTGATCTCCCGCCGGAACTTCATTGAGCTGTGTGAAGAGCTGGCTGTGGAGGATGAGAAGGTCTTCGAGGACCTCTTCTCCACCCTCGGCCTGTCGGTGGACTGGACCCGCACGTACCGCACCATTGATGACAACTCCCGCGCCGTCAGCCAGCGTGCCTTCCTGGAGAACCTCAAGGCCGGGGACGCCTATATGTCCGAGGCCCCCACACTGTGGGACGTCACCTTCCGCACCGCCGTGGCCCAGGCCGAGGTAGAGGACCGCGAGCAGCCCGGCGCGTACCACCGCATCAGCTTCCATGCGCCCGACGGCGAAAAGGTCTTCATCGAGACCACCCGTCCCGAACTGCTTCCGGCCTGCGTGGCGCTGGTGGCCCATCCCGACGACGAGCGCTACCAGCGGCTGTTCGGCACCAAAGTAACCTCCCCGCTGTTCGACGTCGAGGTGGAGGTGCGTGCCCATCCGCTGGCCAAGCCGGACAAGGGCTCGGGCATCGCCATGATCTGCACCTTCGGCGATCAGACCGACGTCACGTGGTGGCGTGAACTGAACCTGCCCACGCGCGCCGTCGTCGGCCGTGACGGCCGCCTCCTGGCAGAGACCCCGGACTGGATCACCACGGACAAGGCGAAGGAAAACTACGCCGCCGTGGCCGCCAAGACGGTCTTCAGCGCCAAGGAAGCCGTCGTCGAAATGCTGCGCGAAAGCGGAGACCTCGAAGGCGAGCCGAAGAAGATCACCCACCCGGTCAACTTCTTCGAAAAGGGCGACAAGCCCCTCGAGGTTGTCACCAGCCGCCAGTGGTACATCCGCAACGGCGGCCGCGACGAGGACCGCCGCGCAGCCCTGATTGCCCGCGGCAGGGAAATCGACTTCCACCCGGCCTTCATGCGCTCACGCTACGAAAACTGGATCGAGGGCCTGAACGGTGACTGGCTGGTCTCCCGCCAGCGCTTCTTCGGTGTTCCGGTGCCGGTCTGGTATCCGCTGGATGCCTCGGGCAACCCGGACTACGACAATCCCGTGCTGCCCTCCTCCGAGCAACTGCCCGTGGACCCGGCCGCCGAGCCGGCACCGGGTTACGAGGAATCCCAGCGCAATCAGCCCGGCGGCTTCGTGGGCGACGCAGATGTCCTGGACACCTGGGCCACGTCCTCGCTGACCCCGCAGATTGTGGGCGGCTGGAGCCGGGACGAGAACCTGTTCAGCAAGGTCTTCCCGTTTGACCTGCGGCCGCAGGGCCACGACATCATCCGGACCTGGCTGTTCTCCTCCGTGGTGCGCGCCGATGCCCTGAACCACGCGGCACCGTGGAAGCACGCCGCCATCTCCGGCTGGATCCTGGATCCGGACCGCAAGAAGATGTCCAAGTCCAAGGGCAACGTGGTGGTTCCCACCGACGTGCTCAACGACTACGGATCCGACGCCGTGCGCTACTGGGCGGCTTCCGCCAAGCTGGGCGCGGATACTGCCTACGAAATTGCGCAGATGAAGATTGGCCGCCGTCTGGCCATCAAGCTGCTCAATGCCTCAAAGTTCGTCCTGAACCTGGGTGCCACCGAGGCAAACGTCGTCACCTCGGACACTTCGGTCATCACCAACGCCCTGGACTCGGCACTGCTCAAGCAGCTGGCCGAAGTGGTCAATGCCTCCACCGCGGCCTTTGAGCGCTACGACTACGCCAAGGCCCTGCAGCTGACGGAGTCCTTCTTCTGGTCCTTCACTGACGACTACGTGGAGCTGATCAAGGACCGCGCCTACGGTGCCGCCGGTGAAGCTGAACAGGCGTCGGTGCTGGCCACGCTGGCCACCACGCTGGACGCCCTGCTGCGCCTGTTCGCCCCGTTCCTGCCCTTCGCCACCGAAGAGGTGTGGGGCTGGTGGCGCCACGGCTCGGTGCACCGCGCGCCGTGGCCGAACGTTGACGCCCTGTCCTCCGCCGTGGCAACGGCCGACGCCGGTATCCTGGCTACCGTTGCAACCGCCCTGGGCGGCATCCGCAAGGCCAAGTCCGAGGCGAAGGTCAAGCAGCGCACTGAGGTCCTGACAGCCACGGTAACGGCGTCCGAGGCCCAGGTGGCACAGCTGCAGGCCGGCCTCGCCGACCTGAAGGCTGCCGGCAACGTCCGGGAACTGTCCCTGGCATCCGGCGAAGGCGAATTGTCCGTGTCCGACGTCGAGCTGGCGCCTCCGGCCGAGTAGGCCGCACGCCACAGGCACGGCGAATTTCCGCCGCATTCAGCGGGCACCAGTGGCCGTTGCAGCTCCCCGAAGTTAGCGGGAGCTGCAACGGCCATGTCGTTTAACAACCACGCCGCTCAACAAAGGGATACGCCCGGATCCCGTGACTGCCTAGATGCGGGCCGCGGACGCTGTTCGCACGCAGTTGGCGGCACAAGCAACAGCCAGCAGGCCGAGGCACAGAGCACCCTGAGGGACGGACAGGGGAACCACAATCACCGAGGCAAGCACGGCCGCCACGCCAACAACCGCCGTCGCCGGGTATCTTGTCCGAACCCCCAGCAGCAGCAGTGCAATTCCATAAAACGGACTGAACGGCATGCTGACGGTGAAGGCAACAGAGAGCACCGCCAGGCCCGACAGCGCGGCCAAGGCCCCGCGCTGCTGTCGGATACCTGCCTTGCCCTCCCCTGATGCAACCGGCACGTATGCCAGGAGAATGAAAAATGCGGGAGCGGCCACCCATGCCCACCCGGCAACAGCGGGAGGCACAGCGCCATCCGTCAGGAGCCTGACCGCTGCAGCCGCGGAACCTGCGGATGCTGCTCCCAGGAGGGCAGCGTCGGCCCTCCTGTCGGCGGCAACGTGCGCAGAGGTGAGCTGTGCCGTCATAGTGTCCGTCCGTTCAGGTTGCCGTGCCGTTCAGATCCCCCGAACCTAGCATGGCCACGCGCACCGGCCCGGCCGCTGCACACGTAAAACGCCCGGCTGGAAGACCAGCCGGGCGCCTGCGTAAGACAGTTATCCAGTCGGACTGCTATCCAGTCGAATGGCTGCCTAGTCGAACTGCGGGCTCTCGGTGCGGCTGCGCTTGATCTCGAAGAACGCCGGGTTCTCCGCCAGCATGACGGCGCCGTCGAACATCCGGCCCGCCTCTTCCCCGCGCGGGATCCGGGTCAGGACCGGCCCGAAGAACGCGGTGCCGTTGAAGGCCACAATGGGGGTTCCGACGTCGTCGCCCACCTTGGCGATGCCTTCCTGGTGCGAGGCACGCAGCTGGGTGTCGTACTCGTCGCTCCCGGCGAACCGTGCCAGATCGGCCGGGAGACCCACCTCGTCGAGGGCCTCGCGGATGACCGCGTCCAGATCGTCATTGCCGCCGATGTGGATCCGGGTGCCCATGGCATCGTAAAGCGGCTTGATGTACTTGTCGCCGTGGAGTTCGGCGGCTGCGATGATGACACGCACCGGCTTGATGGCCGCCTTCATGCGCTCCATGTAATCCGCCGGCAGGTCCCTGCCTTCATTCAGCAGGGACAGGCTCATCACGTGCCAGTCGGTGCTCACTTCGCGGACCTGTTCCACTTCGCCCATCCAGCGGGAGGTGACCCAGGCGAACGGGCAGATCGGATCAAACCAAAAATCAGCTTTTGCTGCGGAATCGGGCAGGCTCACAGAATTCTCCTTCAAGGCGTTGCGGACCCGCGCCGAAGGGTGCGGGCTGCTGAGGACAGCATGGGTTAACCGTGCCAACCCCCGGTCAGGCGGATTTGTTCCGGCGCTTGGTGGCAACGGCCTGCGAAATCAGCGAAGGTTCGGCCTTTTGCGTCACCACTTCTTCAGTAATGACCACGGTGGCGACGTCGTCCCGGCTGGGCAGGTCAAACATGACCGGCAGCAGGACTTCTTCGAGGATGGCCCGCAGACCGCGTGCACCGGTCCCGCGGGACAGCGCTGCATCAGCGATGGCGTCCAGGGCGGCGGGTTCGAAGGTGAGCTCCACGCCGTCGAGCTGGAACATCTTCTGGAACTGCTTGACCAGCGCGTTCTTCGGCTCGGTGAGGATCCGGATCAGTGCCTCCCGGTCCAGGTTGGAGACCGTGGTAATCACCGGAAGCCGGCCAATGAACTCCGGGATCAGGCCGAACTTCAGCAAATCCTCCGGCATGACATCGGCGTAGGAGTCGGCTTCCTTGGCGGTCTCATTCAGCGGTGCGCCAAAGCCGATTCCCTTGCGGCCCGAACGTGACCCGATGATCTCTTCCAGCCCGGCGAAGGCACCGGCAACGATGAAGAGCACATTGGTGGTGTCGATTTGAATGAATTCCTGGTGCGGATGCTTGCGGCCGCCCTGCGGGGGCACCGAGGCCACCGTTCCTTCCAGGATCTTCAGCAGCGCCTGCTGCACGCCCTCGCCGGAGACGTCGCGGGTGATGGAGGGGTTTTCGCTCTTGCGCGAGATCTTGTCGATCTCGTCGATGTAAATAATGCCCTGCTCGGCTTTTTTGACGTCGTAGTCTGCGGCCTGGATGAGCTTGAGCAGAATGTTCTCTACATCCTCGCCCACGTATCCGGCTTCGGTCAGCGCGGTGGCATCGGCGACGGCGAAGGGTACGTTCAGACGGCGGGCCAGGGTCTGCGCCAAGTAGGTCTTGCCGCAGCCGGTGGGACCGATCAGCAGGATGTTGGATTTGCCGATTTCAACGTCATCCGAAACCACGGCGTCGGAGAGGTTGCCCGTGTTGCGCGGCGCGTGGCCGGACTGGATGCGCTTGTAATGGTTGTAAACGGCGACGGCGAGGGAGCGCTTGGCCGGTTCCTGGCCAATCACATACTCCTGCAGCGAGTCGAAGATCTCCCTCGGCTTGGGCAATTCAAAGGAACCGAGGTCCGCTACTTCGGAAAGCTCCTCTTCAATGATCTCGTTGCAGAGATCAATGCACTCGTCGCAGATGTAGACTCCGGGGCCGGCAATAAGCTTGCGAACCTGTTTCTGGCTCTTTCCGCAGAAAGAGCACTTGAGCAGATCCGTGCTCTCACCAATGCGAGCCATAGTTCAGTCCCCTTAGATGGTCCATCGTTGTGCGGTGCCGGCAGGCATCCCGTGCGGGACGGCAGAAGCCGGTCGGCATGTTCCACTCTAGGACACTTGGTTGGGTGTTACAGCAACTGAAAGGCCCGCGGTGCGATATTTCGCGCCGCGGGCCTTCCGTCATACTTACATCCGGTTGATGGCCGGAGTCTTGATTTTGCGGGAGTCCAGCACCTGGTCAATCAGTCCGTACTCCAGGGCGCCGGCGGCCGTGAGAATCTTGTCACGCTCGATGTCCCGGTTGACTTCCTCGGACGTGTGGTTCGAGTGCAGGGCGAGAGTGTCCTCCAGCCAGGTCCGCATCCGCATGACTTCAGCCGCCTGGATCTCCAGGTCAGAAGCCTGCCCACGCTCGCCGCCGCCGAGGGCGGGCTGGTGGATCAGTACGCGGGCGTTCGGCAGGGCCAACCGCTTCCCCGGCGTACCGGCGGCCAGCAGCACAGCTGCGGCGCTGGCAGCCTGACCGAGGCAGACCGTCTGAATTTCCGGGCGGATGTACTGCATCGTGTCGTAGATGGCCGTCATGGCCGTGAACGAACCGCCCGGAGAGTTGATGTACAGGGTGATGTCGCGGTCCGGGTCATTGGACTCGAGAACCAGCAGCTGGGCCATGACATCGTCGGCTGACGCGTCATCCACCTGGACGCCGAGGAAGATGATGCGGTCCTCGAACAGCTTGGTGTAGGGGTCCTGGCGCTTGAAGCCGTACGGCGTGCGCTCTTCAAACTGCGGCAGGACGTAGCGGTTGGAGGGCATCTGGGGAGCCGTTCCGCCTGCGGTGCCAAAATTCATGTTCATTGTTACTCCTGAAGTCTAAGAAAGGTGCGCTGGAGGGAAGGGAGGGTCAGTCCTCGACCGGAGCTGCGCCCTTGTCCTGATCCGTTCCGCCGCCGCCTGTGACGCCGCCGGCATGCGCGGAAATCTTGTCAAAGAATCCGTATTCCAGAGCTTCCTGGGCCGTGAACCACTTGTCACGGTCATTGTCCTTCAGGATGGTCTCCACGGTCTGGCCGGTCTGCTCGGCGGTCAGTTCCGCCATGACCTGCTTCATGTGGAGGATAAGTTCTGCCTGAATCCGGATATCGGAAGCGGTGCCGCCGATGCCGCCGGAGGGCTGGTGCATGAGGATGCGTGCGTGGGGCGTGGCGTAGCGCTTGCCCTTGGTGCCCGAGGACAGCAGGAACTGTCCCATGGATGCAGCCAGGCCCGTTGCCACGGTGACCACGTCATTGGGGATGAACTGCATGGTGTCGTAAATGGCCATGCCGGCCGTCACGGATCCACCGGGAGAGTTGATGTAGAGGAAGATGTCCTTTTCAGGATCCTCAGCCGAGAGCAGCAGGAGCTGGGAACAGATGGCGTTGGCGTTGTCATCGCGGACTTCCGAGCCCAACCAGATGATCCGCTCACGCAGCAGACGATTGTAGATGTAGTCGTCCCGGCTGGCCGGGTCCACCGTTGCCATTGTGGGTGTGTTGGGTGCAATTGCCATACTGAGTGACCTCTCGCTCTGGCGGGGTACAGAACCGCTAACCGCGTCAGCTGGTCCCGCCGTTTATCTCTCCTAGGACACTAACCTGTTGCGCGTGTGATCTGCTTGCGTTTCGCTGACTGTTCGCTGACGGCGCACGATGCCAGTCACGGCTCCGTGCGGGACGGGTCACAGCACAGCGGGCGCACGCGGGCAGTAAAACGCAAATGCGCCGCCTGCCCTTTCGGGCTGACGGCGCATTGCCTTGACCAAAGGTCACGCGCTGCCGGCGGGCAGGCTATGCCTTGTCGTCGCTCTTGGCCTCTTCGGCAACCTCTGCCTCGGGGGCTTCGGTTTCAGCGTCTTCGACCGGTGCCTCTTCGCCTGCGGGGCGAACGAACTCGGTCAGGTCAATCTCGACACCGGCGGTGTCGGTGACCTTGGCCAGCTCGAGAACCTTGGCCAGCGCCTTGCGGCGGCGGACTTCGCCAACCATCATGGGGACCTGGCCGCTCTGGTCGATCAGCTGTGCGAACTGGTTCGGCTCCATGCCGTACTGGCCGGCTGCGGAAACGATGTAGTCGATCAGCTCGTTCTGGCTGACACCTACCTCTTCCTTGTCAGCAACGGCGTCAAGGATGATCTCGTTCTTGAAGGCGGCGGCGGTGTTCTCGCGAACCTCTGCGCGGTGCTCTTCGGTGTCGTGATCCGCACCCTGGGAGTGTGCACTCTCAGAGTTGAAGTGCTGTTCCAGCTGTTCTTCGATGACGGATTCCGGAACCGGAACCTCGATCATTTCCAGGAGCTTCTCCAGCACCTTGTCGCGGGCTTCAACGCCCTGCTCCATGAGCTTGGACTCTGCGGCACGCTTGGTCAGGTCTTCGCGGAGCTCTTCGATGGTGTCGAATTCGCTGGCCAGCTGAGCAAAGTCGTCGTCGGCTTCAGGGAGCTCGCGCTCCTTGACAGCCTTGACCGTCACCGTGATGGTGGCGTCTTCACCGGCGTGCTCGCCGCCGGCCAGCTTGGTCTCGAAGGTGGCGGACTCGTCAGCGGACAGGCCGGTGACTGCTTCGTCCATGCCCTCGAGCATGGTGCCGGCGCCAACCTGGTAGGACAGGTCGGCAGCGGAGTCGACCTCTTCGCCGTCAACCTTGGCTACGAGATCCATGGTGAGGAAGTCACCCTCGGCAGCGGGACGGTCTACGGACTTCAGCGTGCCGAAGCGGCCGCGCAGTTCATCCAGTGCCTTGGTGACGTCGTCGTCGGAGGCTTCGGCGGGCTCAACCGTGACCTCGAGGCCGGCGTAGTCCGGGAGCTCGATTTCGGGGCGGATGTCCAGCTCAACGTTGAAGACCAGCTGGCCTTCGTTGGTGGCGGGGTCCGGAACTTCGCTGATCTCAACCTCGGGGCGGCTCAGCGGACGGATACCCGTTTCCTGCACGGCAGCCTGGTAGAAACCGTTCAGGCCATCGTTGATGGCGGTTTCCAGGACGTAGCCGCGGCCAACGCGCTGGTCGATGAGCCTGTTGGGGACCTTGCCCTTGCGGAAGCCAGGCACCTGCACCTGGGTGGCGATGGTCTTGTAGGCCTCGTCGATGCTCGGCTTCAGTTCCTCAAACGGAACTTCGACGACGAGCTTTACCCGCGTGGGTGTGAGGTTTTCTACAGCGCTCTTCACAGCGTAGTTCTCCTGAGGGTTCTGGGGATTGGGTCTGCACCATGTGTACTACAGAGTCGGGGTGACAGGATTTGAACCTGCGACTTCCTGCTCCCAAAGCAGGCGCTCTTCCAAGCTGAGCTACACCCCGTCAGTGCACCTGACAGCCTACCGGCAGAAACCGCCCTGTGCACAATTGGAGTGCGCCCTGACCTGCAACGGGCCTGTTCCCCGACGGGATTAACGAACCGCTCAATTCCCGTGCTAAGGTAAAACCTGCCTTAGGGCGCCGGGGATGTAGCTCAATGGTAGAGCCTCAGTCTTCCAAACTGATTACGCGGGTTCGATTCCCGTCATCCCCTCAGTCAATATAACCGGCTGCCGCCGGCTTCGAAAGGGTCCTGCACTATTGTGCGGGGCCCTTTTTGTTTGCCTTTACGAACCACAGGCAGGCGTGAGTTCGCCGAGCTGCCCTCTCGGGTGCCTGGGCCCGCAGAATGCAGGTAATTCACCCGCAGGCCCGGGCGGCCTGGCCGGAAACGGCCAATAAGATCCCCGCAGGACCAATTCGGAGCTTTGCCCGTCCCTTTTTCCCTGCGCGCAGCTATTCTTCCCGCATGGGGAAGAAACGCCTGACAGCCGCCATCCTTGTTTTCTCGTTCCTGGGCCTTCCGCTGGCCGGATGCTCCGCTGAAGAGCGCCCCGGGCCGGAAGAAGCCGTCGCTTCACTGGCAGACGGGCTCTCCCGCGTGGACGTCACCGGAAACGAGTTCGCCCATTCAACCGTCGAGGCCGTGAACGGCATGCTTGAGTACGTGGTCTCCGGCATGAAGGTTAAACCTTCCGTCACCGTGTCAAAAGTCGAGGAAGTCTCAGCCAACGAGGCCGTTGCCACCTTGAAATACGTGTGGGACGTCAACGCGTCAGCGGAGGACTACACCTACGAGACCACTGTGACCCTGGAGCGCGGAAGGGACACCGGCTGGCAAACCCGTTTCCGTTCCACCACGGTGCATCCGGACCTTCTTCCGTGGCAGAGGATGGTGCGCAAGGCATCCCCGCCCACGCGTGCGGACATTCTGGGCGCCGGCGGGTCCGTGCTGGTGCGCCACTGGCCGGTTTGGCGGGTGGTCATGGACAAGTCAGTGCTGGGCGCACATGAGTACGCCGCTTCGGCATATTACCTTTCTCTCTTCCTCGGTCTGGATGCGGACGCGCTCACGGCAAAAGTCCAGGCTGCCGGGCCCGATGATTTCGTTGAAGTCACCACCGTGCGGCAGGACAAGGTGTCACCGTCCTTCGATTCCGAGATCGCAACCATTCCGGGCGCCGATGCCATGCCGGAAAGGCGGGTACTGGGCCCAAGCCCCGGCTTTGCGGCAGACCTGCTGGGGACGGTGGGACCCGCAACAGATGAGATGTCCGCTGACAGTCTGCTGGCTCCGGGGGACCTCACCGGGCTCTCCGGACTCCAGCGTCAATACGATTCCCAGCTCAGGGGTTCAGACGCGGTGACGGTTCGTATCCTGAACGCGGACAACACTCCGTCGCCGCCTCTCTTTGAAGCACCGGCGGAACCCGGCGTGGCCCTGGAGACCACCCTTGACCTGCGGATTCAGTCCCAGGCAGATACTCTGCTTGCCGATACACCCGGTGCTTCGCTGGTGGCCGTCCAACCCTCCACCGGCAATGTCCTGGCCGTCGCCAGTTCATCCGGCGGCAAGGGAACCCAGACTGCTTTGCTGGGCGAATACTCCCTGGGCAGTACGTTCCCGGTTACTGTGCTGGCCCGGCTCCGTGCCGGCGCAGCGGGAGGAGCCGAAGAATCCGGCATTCCCGCTGACGCGGACCTGGCGGCAGCGTCTCAGAGCCTGGGGCTGGGCACAGCCGAGGATCCGGGGACACCCGCGTTCTACGGCGGAGTGCCGGACGGCGGAGCCGAGAAGACAGCGTCCGCGGATGTTCCGGGCGCGGTACTCGCTTCGCCCTTCGCCGTGGCAGCCGTGGCGGCCTCTGTGGGCAGGGGCGAAAGGGTCTCTCCCGTGCTGGTCCTCAACCCCGAGGCTCGGCAGGATTCCGGGGACGGAGAGACTGAGCCCCCGTCGTCCGCCGACCATACCCCGGCTCTGGTCGCCGACGAGGCGGAACAGCTGCAGTCGATTCTGCGCGCCAATGTGGCCGGCGGAGGTGCCTCGGAGGAGTTGGAGGTCCTGGGGTATCTCCCGGGCAAACCTGTCATGGCTGCTGCAGGCACTGCGGGGACCGGCGGTGAGAAGCCGGGCCACGCCTGGGTGGCGGCCATCCAGGGCGATCTCGCCGTCGCCGTCTTCCTGCCCGGCAGCTCCGCTGACGCAGTGGCCGTGGCGGCGGCGTTCCTTGAATCCCTGGCGGGCTAGCGGCAGTTCAGCGTTCCTGGCAGACCGGGCACCAGTAGAGTTTCCGGGCACCCATTTCGGTTCCTGCAACCGGCGTCCCGCAGCGGCGGCACGGCAATCCGGTCCGCTTGTACACGTAATGGGCCTCTTCCACCGGAACGGGTACAGCACCGCTGTCCCGGTCCGCCGGCAGGGTGGTGATGATCCTGCCCTCGGCAACGCCGTCACTCATGACAGACGCAATGTCCTTCCACAGGTCCGCTGCTTCGCCCTCCGCCACGTCCCGTCCCAGCCGGAAGGGGGAGATCCGCTGCCGGAACAGCACCTCGGCACGGTAGACATTGCCTACTCCGGCCAGGATTTCCTGGTTCATGAGCAGCAGGCCCACCGGAGAGCCCTTCCTCCGCAGCCGCGTCACGAACTCGGCACCGTCGGCTTCGTCCTGAAGGGGGTCAGGTCCCAGACGGGCCACGACGGCGGCACGCTCGGCATCCGTGATGACCTCGCAGGCAGTGGGACCCCGGAGATCGGCCCAGCCGTGCCCGGACACCAGCCGCACGCGGACGGCGCCCCTGGGAGGCGGCGGACCCGCGTAGGTGCCGCCGTCGTCGTCGGACGCTATTTCCCGCTCCCCCACCTTCCGCGGAGCGCCAATGCTGGAGGCACCAAGGAATGTGGAGTCTCCGCCGAAGTCAAAGGCCCCGTACAGGCCAAGGTGGATGCGCAGGTACAGCTCGTTGCCGAACGCCAAAAACAGCTGCTTGCCGTGCGCCGCAGCGCCCGTCAGAACCTGCCCGTCCAGGCGGGCCGCACCAGCGGCGAACCGTCCCTGCGGGCTGGATACTTCCAGCCGGTGGCCGGCAAACACCGAGGTGAACTGCCGGGCCAGCCGGTGGATGGAATGCCCTTCAGGCATCAGGAGTCCGCGATGGTACCGGTGGTCTCGTACTCGGCAATCTTCGCAATGCGGCGGTTGTGCCGTTCGGCGTTGCTGTAGGGCTCCGCGAGGAAGGCTTCAATGATCTCGGTGGCTTCCTCAACCGTGTGCTGGCGGCCGCCCACGGCGATGACGTTCGCGTCATTGTGCTCACGGGCAAGCTTGGCCGTGGACAGGTTCCAGGCGAGCGCGGCACGGACGCCGCGGACCTTGTTGGCCGCAATCTGCTCGCCGTTGCCGGAACCGCCAAGCACGATCCCCAGCGCATCAACACCGCTTTGCCGGTCAACCACTACGGCCTCGGCTGCTGCAATGCAGAACGCGGGGTAGTCATCCTCGGCGTCGTAAACCTGCGGACCGTGGTCTACCATCTCGTACCCCTTCTCCCGGAGGTGGGCAAGAAGGTGGGCACTGAGTTCCATGCCCGCGTGGTCGGTTGCAATATGGACGCGCATGTTCCATCCGTTTTCTGTGAGTCGAAATCCTGCCCTTCAAGCCTAGCCCGTGACCGGCAGGCACAAACAATGCTCCGGCCGCTCGCGTCATGGTGCGCGCGGACCCGGAAACCTGCACTCTTTTGCCGGATAATCCGCGGTTCCTTTCCGTTCCCGGCGCTAAGCAGTGAGACAATGTTGCAATTGTTATCAGCCGTTAGGGCGAGCTCCACTGGGCTGCAATACGGCGACGGCGGACTCCACTTCACACATATTGGAAAGGCAACACCTTGCCAGGTATGAATCTCACGCGCTCAGAAGCCCGTGAAAGAGCAGAACTGATCAGCGTCGATTCCTATGACGTGAATCTGGACCTCACCCGCGGAGACGAGGTCTTCGGCAGCACCACTGTGGTGCGGTTCTCCGCACGGCAGGGCGCCTCCACATTTATTGATGCCGTGACGGCATCAGTTCGCCGCGTCACGCTGAACGGTGTTGACCTGGATCCCGCCGAGGTGTCCGACGGCGTCCGTATCCAGCTGCCGAACCTTGCCGCCACCAATGAACTCGTGGTGGAGGCAGACGCCCTCTACATGAACACGGGCGAAGGGCTGCACCGCTTCGTGGACCCGGTGGACAACGAGGTATACCTCTACTCCCAGTTTGAGGTGCCGGATTCCCGCCGTATGTTCACCGTCTTTGAGCAGCCCGACCTGAAGGCGACCTTCCGTTTCACCGTCACGGCGCCGTCGCACTGGGATGTCATCTCCAACTCCCCCACCCCGGAACCGGTGCCGGCCGGCTCGCTGGAAGAGGGCGGCAGGAACGCCACCTGGTCCTTTGAACCCACTCCCCGGATTTCGTCCTACATCACCGCGCTGATCGCCGGACCGTACCAGTCAGTGCGCAGCGAACTCACGAGCTCCGACGGCCGGGTCATTCCGCTGGGCGTGTTTGCCCGCAAATCGCTCATGCAGCACCTGGATGCCGAGAATGTTTTCGAATTGACCCGGCAGGGCTTCGAGTTCTACGAAGCACAATTCGGAACGCCGTACCCGTTTGAGAAGTACGACCAGCTGTTCGTCCCGGAATTCAATGCCGGAGCCATGGAGAATGCCGGCGCCGTGACCTTCCTGGAAAGCTATGTCTTCCGCTCCCGGGTGCCCGACGCCACGGTGGAGCGCCGTGCCATCACCATCCTGCACGAACTGGCCCACATGTGGTTCGGCGACCTGGTCACCATGCGCTGGTGGAACGACCTGTGGCTGAACGAGTCCTTTGCCGAGTTCATGTCTACACTGGCAGCCGCCGACGCCACTGAGTTCAAGCAGTCCTGGACCACGTTTGCGTCCATGGAGAAGGCCTGGGCCTACCGCCAGGACCAGCTGCCCACCACCCACCCGATCGTTGCCGAAATCCGCGACCTTGAAGACGTGCAGGTGAACTTCGACGGCATCACCTACGCAAAGGGCGCCTCCGTGCTCAAGCAGCTGGTCGCCTGGGTTGGCCAGGACCAGTTCATGGCCGGTGTCCGCCGGTATTTCGGCAAGCATGCCTGGGGCAACACCGAGCTCAAGGACCTGCTGTCGGAGCTGGAGGCGGCCAGCGGCCGCGACCTGAAACAGTGGTCCGAGCTGTGGCTTGAGACTGCGGGCGTGAACACCCTGCGTCCTGACCTGGAAGTGGACGACGACGGCGTGATCACCTCGTTCGCTGTCCTCCAGAGCGCCGTGGCCGAATACCCCACGCTTCGCCCGCACCGGCTCGCCATTGGTTTCTACGACAGCGGCGAGGACGGAAAGCTGCACCGCACCCACCGGGTGGAGCTGGATGTCAACGGCGAACGCACCGACGTTGCCGAGCTCGCGGGACGGAAACGGCCGGATCTTATCCTGCTCAATGATGATGACCTGGCCTACGCCAAGATCCGCCTGGATCCGGAGTCCGAAGACACCGCCGTCCGACGGCTGCGTGACATTGCCGAGTCGCTGCCCCGCACCCTGGTGTGGGCTTCCGCCTGGGACGCCGCGCGCGACGGCGAGACCCCGGCCCGCAGCTATGTGGAACTGGTGCTGAAGAACATTGGCTCCGAGTCCGATTCTTCGGTGGTCCAGGTGCTCCTGCGCCAGCTCGCCACCACCCTGGCCTTCTACGTGGCCCCGAAGGACCGCGAGGCCATGATGGCCGCCGCTGCGGACAGCCTGTGGGAACTGGCAGCCGCAGCAGCCCCCGGGTCGGATTCCCAGCTGCAGTTCGTCAAGTCCTTCGCCGGACATGCAGTGACGGACGGGCACCTGGACACGCTGGCCGGGCTGCTTTCCGGGAACCGCACGCTGGAGGGCCTGCAGATCGACGCCGACCTGCGCTGGGAACTGCTGACCGGGCTGGTGGCGGGCGGCCGTCTGGGCGAGGCGGACATCGCAGCGGAGCTGGACAAGGATGCCACGGCAACCGGCCAGCTGGCTGCCGCCATGGCGCGGGCAGCCCTTCCCGCCGCTGAAGCCAAGGCCGCAGCATGGGAAGCCATCGTGGAGCGCACCGATATGCCCAACGCGGCCCAGCGTTCGGCAATTGTCGGTTTCAGCCGTGTACAGGACACGGCGCTGCTGGAACCCTACGCCGAGAAGTACTTCTCGTCAGTGCGTGAAGTCTGGAATACCCGGACGCATGAAATTGCCCAGCAGATCGTCACCGGGCTGTACCCGTCCCGGCTGACCACTCAGGCCACAGTGGATGCCACTGATGAGTTCCTGGCGTCACTGGGCGACGAAGCTCCCTCGCTGCGCCGGCTCCTGCTGGAAAGCCGCGACGGAGTCGTCCGTGCCCTGAAGGCCCAGGCCGCGGACCAGTAACACCCGCGTACCACCTGTTCAGCCAACCAACACCGCGGCGGTGTCCCGGGCAGATCCCGGGACACCGCCGCCGTCCGCTTGTTATACCTCCCGCATCCAAGGAGCCCCAGCAACGATGAACCTCTCCGAACACCGGTACGGCGTCTCCCTGGAATGGACGGGGAACCGGGGCAGCGGCACCTCCTCCTACCGCGGCTACGGCCGCGACCACGTTATCCGTGCCCCCGGCCTCCCGGACCTGGCCGGCACCGCCGATCCCACCTTCCACGGCGACCGGGACCGGTGGAACCCCGAACAGCTGCTGCTCACGGCACTCTCGCAGTGCCACATGCTGTCCTATCTGCACGTGGCAGTGAAGCACGGCATCACTGTGGTGGCTTACGCCGACGACGCCGAAGGCACGCTGCGCCTGAACCGGGACGGAAGCGGTGAGTTCACCGGAGCCGTGCTCCGGCCCCGGGTCACCGTTGCCGCGGGCAACCCGGTACACACCGCCTTGGAGCTGCACGCGGAGGCCAACCGTCTGTGCTTCATCGCCCGGAGCGTGAATTTTCCGGTGCTGCACGAGCCCGAAATCACCGCCGCGGACTGAACCCGCTGCCTGCTAGTTCCGGCCGTGGGCGTCCGCCTGATCCAGTGCGGCCAGCAGGGACGTTTCGCGGGCAGCAGACAGTCCGGATTTACGCTCCCGGTGCAGCCCCCTGGCTTCCTCATCGGCAAGAACGTCACGGACGGTGTGCTCAACGGGCCGGAGCTCAAGTCCGGCAGCGAGGGCAGCAGCGTTCGACCGTGTGGAGAACCCCTCATATCCTTCCGGCATCCACAACGGCAGGGATTCGTTTCCGGCCCAGTAGGCAACTCCCTGCTCATGCAGCCACTGCGGATCGGCTGTGCGGAAACTGCCGTGGTAGCCCGAAGCAGCCGTGGAGAGCGTCAGGAGCTCACCAAAAGGAACCGAGGGGCCCATGGCGTTGTAGGTTCCGGTCCGGGTGTCTTCCGCTCCGGTGACCAGCCACAGCGCCAGATCCCGTACGTCAATGGTCTGTGTCACGGCCTCTGCCATGTCGGGGATCAGGACCGGGCTGCGTTCCTGGGCCACACGGGCGGGCCAGTAGCCAAACCGGTCACTCTCATCCTCGGGGCCGGCGATCAGGCCGGGCCGGGTCACCAGGACGTTCGCCGGCCCCAGCTCCCGGACCAGCTCTTCACAGGCAACCTTGCCGGCACCGTATTCGTTGTCGGCGGGGTCCGGGAACACTCCGTCATCAGAGGCCATTGCCGGAACAAGGACAGCGCTTTCGTCTTCGCCGGGGGTGTCATGGGACGAATACACCGAGGCTGTGGACACCAGGGACCAATATGCGGCGTGCTCTGCCAGTGCGCTCAGGGCTTCCTGAACCTGCTGCGGTTTTCGGGCGAAGTCAATCACTGCGTCCCACGCGCCGCCGAGCCCCTCATAGGCGGACAAACCCGCGTCGCGGTCGCCCTGGACAAAGGCAGCGCCGGTGACGGGCGGCCCGGATTCCCCCCGGGCCAGACATGTCACGTCATGACCGCGGGCAACGGCCTGCCGGGCAACTTCACGGGACAGGAAACGGGTTCCACCAAGAATAAGGATGCGCATGTTGGGAGCCTATCCCGGTAGCCTTGTTTGTGCCCGCAGCTTGGTTGCCAACACGGCAGAGAAGCTCCATCACACGAAAGGGACGGTACCCGTCCGTTGCTGACCGCCGCAGAAGTCGACGCCCCATCCGTCCCCATGGACTTTGACTGGTCCGGGCTGATCCAGGCCGGGTTCATCATCCTGGCCGGCCTGCTCATCTGGACGGCCGCAAGGTTCCTGATCAACCGCGTAGTCCAGCGCGCGCAGAAGGGATATGCGCTCTTCAGCTCCTCGAAGCTGAAATGGGCCCAGCCCGTCATGCGCACCCTGGACAAGAAACGCCGCGCCCAGCGCGCGGACACCATTGGGGCGCTTCTGCGCAGCGCCGTGAGCCTGTTCATCTGGACCACCGTGATCATCATGGTGCTTAAGGCCATCGGCATCGACGTTGCTCCCTTGATTGCCAGCGTCGGAATTGTCGGCATCACCCTTGGTTTTGGTGCCCGCGAGCTGATCCGCGATGCCCTGGCCGGGTTCTTCATCACCATCGAGGACCAGTACGGGATCGGCGATGTGATTGAAGTAGGCGACACCGTGGGAACCGTGCAGTCAGTGGGCATCCGCATCACCCGCGTGGTCGACGGCCGCGGCGTGATCTGGTACATCCGCAACGGGGAGCTGGCCAAGGTGGGCAACCGCTCGCAGGGGAATTACCGGGAGCCTGAAGAGGTTTCCGAAGAGGGTACCGCGGGCCGGGTTGCCGTCAGCAACACCGCTGCCGCTCCCGCCGAAGCTGCGCCGGCCGCACCTGCCGATTCATTCAAGGGGAAAAAACTGTGAGCACACCGTCCGAGAACCGGCCGTCCATGCCGCTGTCCGTCCAGCCTGCCTTTACGCAGCCAGCCTATACGGAGAACTTCTACGAGGCCGTGGGCGGACATCCAACCTTCGTCAAACTTGTTGACGTCTTCTACGACGGCGTCGCTGAGGATCCGCTGATGCGGCCCATGTATCCGGAAGAAGACCTGACCGCAGCCAAGGACCGTTTGCTGGGATTCCTGGAGCAGTACTGGGGCGGCCCCAAGACCTACTCGGAGCAGCGCGGACACCCGCGGCTGCGGATGCGGCACATGCCCTTCGCCGTCACGCCCCAGGCCCGGGACGCCTGGCTGAAACACATGCGCGACGCCGTCGACGCCCTGGATCTCTCGCCGCTGCACGAAGCAACGCTGTGGGATTATCTGGAGCGTGCCGCGCACTCGATGGTTAATTCCGCCTAGCCCGGCAGGTTCAGCGGGCTGGGCGGATCCCGCCCCGGCCCGCCGCCGTCAAGCCAGGACCGCGGCCGATCGGATCAGCACGTGGCCCCGGGGCATGCTCAGCCGGATCCAACGGCCGCAGCGGAAGGCCGCGGCAGCCCCGTCCGATCCGGCGGGAAGGAAGCCCAGGGTCAGCGCCGCAAACGCCGCACCGGCCGGGATGGGCGCAGCCACGTCCGGCAGCTGCTGCCCCCAGACGGCACCGCGTGCAGTCTGGACCAGCGGCGCTCCGGAGCTGGCCGGAACCAGCGCAGCAACCTCCTTGATGCCCCGGTGCGCGGACTGTTCCAGCAGTTTGTAGGGGACATCGTCGCCGCGTTCCCACCCGCTCCGCGGCGCTCCCACACCGGTCCAGCTTTCGGTCACCGTCATGGGCGGCACCGGCAGCACGGTGTCCGTCTCCCCCATGCGGGCCAGCCGGTCCGCCACTGAGGCCAGGGAAACTGCCGTATCAAGCCGGGCCTCGGCGGCGAGCGGCATCGTCCGCATGCCCAGCACGGTGGGTGTGTTCTCTCCCAGTGCACGAGGCCGGAGAACACAAACATAGGCAGCCAGCACGGATCCCACTGCCTGCAGCCGCACCGCGCCGTCCTCCGCCGCCCTGGCGCGCACCACGAAGGTCCTCAGGTCTGCTGTGACCTGGGGGTCCGCCAGGACCAGTTCCGTGGACGCCTGGGCTGCAGCGGCCGCGGTCATCGGTTTACTCCCGCGGGTGCGGACATCGTGCTGCCGGCGTTGGCCTGCCTGCTTTTCCGGAACGGCACGGGGTCCCCGCGCCAGCTCTCCAGCACCCGAATCTGCAGATCGGACAGAGCCGCGGGACGGCCTGTTTCCGCATCGGCCATGACCAGCGTGCATTCGGCGAGGGCGTAGACCGTGCCGCCGTCGTCGTCGGCGATGCGGAAGCCGTAGGTGAGGCTGGAACCGCCGATTCCGGTCACCCAGACCTCAACCCACACCGGCTCCCGGCGATAGACCAGCGGGGCACGGTATTCAATCTCCTGATGTGCCACCAGCGTCATCCCGGTCCGGGAGGTCAGTGACCGGAAAGTTTCGGACGGTTCAGCCGGGCTAAGTTCCGCGCCAAGCGGCAGGAGGCTCAGGCGCACCCGTGCTTCTTCCAGGAATTGGACAAAGCGCACGTTGTTCACGTGACCGTTGGAATCCTCGTCACCAAAGCGCAGCTGGACGGGAAAGCGATTCATAGGCATAACCCCATCCTCTCAAACGCTGCGGGCAGCCGCGCATTCCTGCTCCGGCTTGGGTGTGGCCGGAGGGTACGTCTAATCTCGAAGGGGGCCCCGGGACACTTTCGGGGCCAACACCAGTGCATCTTTTTCTTTTGTCCAAGGAGACCAACCACCCATGGCCGACACCGTCGATCCCACCGCTTCCCTGCTGAGCCTGCTGAACCTCAGCCCTGCCGACGGCGCGCAAACGGATGAGGACATCTTTGTGGGCGGCTCACAACAGGAACCGCGGAAACGGGTGTTTGGCGGGCAGGTGCTCGGCCAGTCGCTCGTGGCCGCCGCGCGGACCGTGGAACCCGGACGCCTGATGCACTCGATGCACGGCTATTTCCTGCGGCCCGGAGACACTGACATTCCCATTACCTTCGGTGTGCAGCGGTTGCGTGACGGCCGGTCCTTCTCGGCCCGGCGAACGCATGCGTACCAAAACGGCGTTCCCATCCTCTCCATGATTTCCTCCTTCCAGGAGCCGGGCGAAGGGCTGGACCACCAGGTGGAAATGCCGGACGGAATTCCGGAGCCGGAGTCCCTTCCGACCACTGCGGAGCTGCTTGAAGGCATCGATCATCCCGTGGCCAAGGCCTGGTCCCACGAGCGGCCGATGGACATCCGGCACGTGGAAAAGCCGGTGTATTTCGAAGCCGGACCGGAGAAGGTGGCCCGCAACGCTGTCTGGATGAAGGCCTTCGGGCCGATGCCGGATGATCAGAACCTGCACCGTGCGGCCCTGGCCTATGCCAGTGATTACACCCTCTTGGAGTCTGTTTTGCGCCGGCATGGCCTGGCATGGTCCGCCCGCGGCATGTCGGTGGCCAGCCTCGACCACGCCATGTGGTGGCACCGCCCGCTGCGGGTGGATGACTGGCTGCTCTACGTCCAGGAATCACCGAGTGCTTCCGGAGCCCGCGGACTGGCCAGCGGCAGGATTTTCAACCGTGCCGGCGAGCTCGTAGCCACTGTGGCGCAGGAAGGCATGATCCGCATTCCGGAACAGGCGTAACGGCGGCGCCGGTCAGGACCTCGCGCCGGCCCGTCCCGGCAGGAACCTCGTTGCTGCTTTCGGGAACGTCATTAAAACAGGAACGTCTGTATAAAGCAGAACCGCGTTAACCAAGGAACCCGCCCCGTGTGTACGGGGCGGGTTCCTTGGATTCAGGACCGGGTTAGTCAGGAACCGGCTCACCCGGACCGGTTGCCGTTGCCGGTCCGGCCGCTGTACTAGTCGCGGGTCAGACGGCGGTGGGTTACGCGGTGCGGCTTCGCTGCATCGGGGCCCAGCCGCTCGATCTTGTTCTGCTCGTAAGCTTCGAAGTTACCCTCGAACCAGTACCAGTTCGCCGGGTTCTCCTCGGTGCCCTCATAGGCCAGAATGTGGGTGGACACGCGGTCCAGGAACCACCGGTCGTGAGAAACCACCACGGCGCAGCCGGGGAATTCCAGCAGCGCGTTTTCGAGGCTGGACAGCGTCTCGACGTCCAGGTCGTTAGTGGGCTCATCGAGCAGCAGAAGGTTTCCACCCTGCTTCAGGGTCATGGCCAGGTTCAGGCGGTTCCGCTCACCGCCGGAGAGCACACCGGCCTTCTTCTGCTGGTCCGGGCCCTTGAAACCGAAGGCGGAGACGTAGGCGCGCGAAGGCATCTCCACCTGGCCCACCTGGATCCAGTCATGGCCGTCGGAGACTACCTCCCACAGGCTCTTCTCGGGGTCAATGCCGCCGCGGGACTGGTCGACGTAGGAAATCTTGACCGAATCACCAATCTTGAGCTCACCGCCGTCGAGCTCTTCAAGGCCAACGATGGTCTTGAACAGCGTGGACTTACCCACACCGTTGGGACCGATCACGCCGACGATGCCGTTGCGCGGCAGCGAGAAGGACAGGCCGTCAATGAGCTTGCGGTCACCGTAGCCCTTCTCCAGGTTCTTGGCTTCCAGCACCAGGGAGCCCAGGCGCGGGCCCGGCGGAATCTGGATCTCTTCGAAGTCCAGTTTGCGCGTGCGGTCCGCTTCGGCGGCCATTTCCTCATACCGGGCCAGACGGGCCTTCGACTTGGTCTGGCGGCCCTTGGCATTGGAACGAACCCAGTCCAGTTCCTCGGTGAGGCGCTTGGCCAGCTTCTGGTCCTTCTTGCCCTGGACCTCGAGGCGGGCACGCTTCTTCTCCAGGTAGGTGGAGTAGTTACCCTCATACGGGTAGAGGTGTCCGCGGTCCACTTCGGCAATCCACTGGGCAACGTGGTCCAGGAAGTACCGGTCGTGGGTCACGGCCAGGACGGCGCCGTGGTAAGCGGACAGGTGCTGCTCGAGCCACAGCACGCTTTCAGCGTCAAGGTGGTTAGTGGGCTCATCCAGGAGCAGGAGGTCCGGCTTCTGCAGCAGCAGCTTGCACAGCGCAACGCGGCGGCGCTCACCACCGGAAAGCAGGGTGACATCGGCGTCGGCCGGCGGGCACCGCAGCGCATCCATGGCCTGCTCGAGCTGGGAATCGATATCCCAGGCGTCGGCGGCATCGATGGCTTCCTGCAGCTTGCCCATTTCTTCGAGCAGGCTGTCGAAGTCCGCGTCGGGCTCGGACATTGCCTCGGAGATCTCGTTAAAGCGCTGGATCTTGGCATAGATCTCGCCAACGCCCTCCTGGACGTTGCCGAGTACGGTCTTTTCCTCATTCAGGGGTGGTTCCTGGAGCAGGATGCCAACGGTGTAACCGGCACTCAGCCGTGCTTCACCGTTGGAGGGGGTGTCCAGTCCGGCCATGATTTTGAGGATGGTGGACTTACCCGCACCGTTGGGACCCACCACGCCGATCTTGGCACCGGGGTAGAAGGACATGCTTACGTCGTCGAGGATAACTTTGTCGCCAACGGCCTTGCGGGCCTTGGTCATCGTGTAGATAAATTCCGCCATAGGATCAAGGCTAGTGGGTCAGGCCGGATAAGTTCCATTTGGCCGGTGACGCACTTCCGCGGACAGCCGGCCGCCCGGCAGAATCACTCCCCCGCCGTCAGCCCGTATGCCCGTCCCGTGCTCGGCCTAGCGCTGGTCTCCCACGAAACAGTATCCGCTGTCCAGTACGGGCAGAACGCTGACCGCGACTGCACCTTCGCGCACTTCTCCGAAGAAACAGGAGCCGTCCTCTGCCGCCGCTCCGCGAATGGAATCGACGGCCAGGCCGGTAGGCGTAATGTCCAGCGACACTTCCACTGTTTCAGCGGGGAACCCGGCCTCCGTGAATGCTTTCCGGATCATGGCACGGTCCGGACTCGGCGATGCGGCGGCGAGCGCGTCGAGTGCCTTCGTCAGGCTTTCAGGGGTGCGCTCTGCTGCCCCCGGCGGCATGGTGTTCGCGTCCGGCACTACGGTTGCCTCGTGGACGGGGGCCACTGCCCGGGCTGCGGCGCTGCCCTGCAGGGACTCTGCGGGCGACGCCGGCACGGCCGCCGGAGCAAGCAGGCCTGCGGAGCCAATCAAGAGCACGGAGAGACTAACCCCTGAGAGCCTGTTGCTGCGGCGAACGCGAATCATCCGCCTATTCTGCCACGCCCCTGCACCGCACCCGCCGCGCGCACGGCTCAGTGCTTCGTTTTGGACAACACGGCAGCCGCCAACCCGCTCGCGGACGGCTCAAAGGGATCCTGCGGATGGTCCTCATGTCCGTCCTCATGTCCGTCCCCACGTCCGTCCCCCGAATGCTCGTCTGAGGTGGTTCCGACGAGTTCGCCTGTGTCCAGGTCCAAATCCGCCGGCAGGTCATCGGTGAGGTCACCGGTCCCGGCATCCTCACCGCCTGAACCTTCACTTCCCTCAGCCCCACCCTCGCCCGCGGCCCGGTTCTGCACATTTCGACGGTAATTGGCTGTACCCCACATCAGGTCATGCCCGACGCTCTCGGCGTCAATGTCCACCGAAGTACCGCTCCTTCCGTCATCCGAGACCCACTGCCGCACCTTCAGCCTGCCCGTGACAATGACCCGATCCCCTTTGTGGATGCTAAACGCGGCGTTGGTAGCCAACTGGCGGAACAGGGACACGGAGAACCAGTTTGTTTGGCCGTCCGCCCAGCTTCCGGTGTCCCTGTCATATCGCCGCTCCGTGGTGCACATGCGGAAGCCCGCAATCGCTAGTCCGCTGTCCGCAGTGGTGCTCCGAACGTCCGTGGCAACGTATCCCCGGACTGTGATCGTGTCGCTCATGCTGTTACCTGCCTGTCTATGGATGGTCCGATTCCTTCGCTCGGGCAACCGGGTCATGGGGGTCGCTGCGAAGTCACCGCCGGCCGCTTCCGGCCCGCTGAGGCAAGTCTTGGCCGTGCACAGCAACAACGGGGGGCAGTTGGCGCTGTTGTGGATGAGGTGCGGCAATCAGGGCGCTGGGGAGGGAACACCGGCAGAGAACCAACCGGCCGGAGCGGCAAGTGCGGTAAGAGGCACGACCGGTTAAAGCAATGGTGCCGAAACGCTGACCGGATCTCCCGACGTGTACGGAGATCCGGTCGGCCGTTTCGGCACCGCGGAAAAACTGCAGAAGTTCACACCTGCAAATACTGTGCCCCCGGCAGGATTCGAACCTGCGACCAAGAGATTAGAAGGCTCCTGCTCTATCCCCTGAGCTACGGAGGCGACCTCACGATAATACTACGCAGCGGCAGGGGCTTATCCACGGGGTATCCGACCGGGCCCGGCACGTCCCGGGAGGACACGAAAAAAATAAATGAAAAAAGTTTTCATGAGTTTGCATCCAAACCGCGGGCCCCGGAAGTAGAGGGAGTGTAAGCAACTTATAAATTCTTCGCTGCCGGCGGAGATGCGACCTTCAGGAGAGATCATGCGTAAGACCGTCACCGCCCTTGCAGCAGCCGCAGGTTTGACTGCCGCAGTTGGTTTCATGACCCCAGCGGCAGCAGCAGACACTGCTCAGCTCTCGGTTCTGCACGGGATACCCGACACGACGGTGGATGTGTACGTCAACGGTGCACTGACCCTCGACGATTTCACTCCGGGCACCCTGGCCGGACCGCTCGACCTGCCCGGAGGCAGCTATGACCTGGCGATCACCGCGCCCGACGCCGCCGATGCTTCGGCACCGATCATCGGTCCGGTGACGGTGGATTTGGCTGCGGGCGGAAACTACACCGCCGTGGCCAACCTTGATGCAACCGGTCAGCCGACGGCCAACTTCTACACAAATGACCTGTCCATGCTCGAAGCGGGCAAGGCAGGCCTGACTGTCCGTCACGACGCCGCGGCACCTGCCGTGGACGTCCTGGCCAACGGAACCCCGGTCATCACCGGACTGGAAAACCCTGATGAGAAGTCTCTGACCGTTGATGCCGGAACCATCTCCGCGTCCGTGGCTGCGGCCGGAACCACCGATCCCGTCATCGGCCCGGCAGACCTGACCCTGGCTGAAGGCACCCACACCTTCGTGTACGCCTGGGGTTCGCTGGAGGACGGTAACCTTGCCCTCGCCACCCAGACCATCCACGGCATGGAATCGGCTCCGAACGCAGTCCCCGGTGCACTGGCAACCTCTGACGAGGGCAACGGCGGCGCTCTGGCCGCAGGTGCCGGCGCAGCGCTGATGCTCCTGGTGGGCGCAGCAGCGGTGGCACGCCGCAAGCACACTGCCGCAGCCCGCAGCTAACTGCTCCATCCGCCCCTCGTGCCGGACGGCACACCGGGTGGGCGCTGGCTGAAGTCCGCTGCCGGCGGCCGGAGAAGTTTTCCGGCCGCCGGCGGCGGACTCCCCCGACCATTTTGTACCGCACCTCTGGATTGGAAGTTCGCCGCATGTCCCGTACCGCCGCCGGACGCAGACTTTGGGCCAGTGCCGCTGTTCTTGGTGCGCTGGCCGCAGGAACGGCTGCCTGCGGAACCCCGGCAGAACCGGCAGGGGATTCCCCGGCGGCTGTCAGCGCGCCGGCAACGGCCGCTGCAACCCAGACCGCCGACCCCACCCCGCCGTCCGGTCCCGTCCCCGCTTCCAGTCCCGCCGCGCAGATTCCCGCGCCGTCAAGCATCCCCGTCCGCCCGGCTACTCCGGAACCGGCCGTCAGCATCCCGGCCCCGGTGCGGGTCGAGGTCGAGGGAACGGGGATCAGCCTGGAGGTAGTGCCCGTGGGTGTGGAGGACAACGGCGCGATGACCATTCCCGACAACCACTATCAAGCCGGCTGGTACAAGTACGGTCCGGCCCCGGGAGCAGATGCGGGATCCAGCGTACTTGCCGCGCACGTGGATTCCCGCACCGAGCAGCTGCCCATCGCCGGCCTCAAGGATGTGCCCCCGGGCACCATCGTCACTGTTACCCGGGAGGACGGATCGGTGCAGCGCTATGCCACCGAGAAGGTGGAGAACATCGCCAAGCGAAGCCTGGACGGCCACAGGCTATTCGACCGCACCGGAGAACCCCGGCTCAAACTCGTCACCTGCGGCGGCAAATGGCTTGAGGCAGAGGACGACTACGAAGATAACGTGGTCTTGACCGCGGCACCGGTATCATAGGGAAAACTGCCGATCCTTGGGGCGTGCCGGACGGCCGCACCGCAGAGGACCGGCTTCCCGAGATCAGGAGTCCGCACCCGATGCCACTTGGTTCCCCGGAGGAGGACGCAGGCCTCGATCAGGCCTTCGCTTCCGGCAATCAGAGCGCGCTCGCTGAAGCCTACCGGCAGTTTGCACCCCTGATCCGTTCGATGGCCCTGCGGCGGCTCTACGATTCAGCAGCAGCAGATGATGTAGTGCAGGAAGTTTTTATCCGGGCCTGGAAATACCGGGACAGCTACTCCCCGGAGCGCTCCAGCCTGGTGGCCTGGCTGGTTGGCATAACCCGCAATGTTGCAGCCGGCATGGGCACGTCGAGGGCACGCGAAGAAAACATGCGGGAATTGGCCGCCGCCCAGCACCGGGAAGAGGACGACGACGAGACGGGGCATCCCGACCGGGTTGCCGACAAAGTGGTCATCGACGCGGAGCTGGACCGGTTGGGTGAACCGCAGGGTTCCATCCTCCGGCTGGCATTTCATGCGGACCTGACCCATCAGCAGATCGCCGACCGGCTCGAAATGCCGCTGGGAACCGTTAAGAGTCATATACGCCGAAGTCTCGTCCAGTTGAGGCAAAGATTGGAGGTCAGTGATGCAGCACCTGCACGATGACGCGCTCACCCTCCTGGCACTGGGTGAAGAAGCCACTGACGAGGAACGTGCCCATCTTGAGGCTTGCCCCCGCTGCAGCGCGGATTTGGATTCGTTCCGCCGTGTGGTGTCTGCCGCGCGCCTGGCCGGTGCCTCACATCTGGACGACAACCCATTGGCCGCCGGAGCAACAGCCGGCGGCGGGCAGACCGGAACCCTCCAGGCACCGGACTCCTCGGTGTGGGAGAACATCCACCGCGAGTTGAATCTGGATGAAGAACTGAAGCCGGACCCGCTGTCCGCTCCCGCTGCTTCTTCGTCCAGCGCGCCTGCATCCAGCACCGCGGCAGGCTCCGGCTCGCCCGTGGCCTCCCTTGACGCAGCCCGCCGGCGCAGGCGTGCCGGGGCGTGGTCGGCAGCTGCGGCAGCCGCCGTCGTTGTGGCGGCAGCGGGCACCTGGGGTGCTCTGGGAACACTTGAGTCCGATCCGAAACCTGTTGCCATCGCATCGGTGGAGCTGTCCCCGCTGGCGTCCTACTCGGACACGGGCAGCGCCGTCGTGGACGAGCTTCCGGACGGCGAGCGGGAACTTGTGGTGACGTCCAGCAGCGATGCGGCCCGGGGATACCGGGAGGTTTGGCTGCTCGCTCCGGACGCTACGTCAATGGTCAGTCTGGGAACCATGGAAGGCACCGAAGGACACTTCGTGCTGCCGCAGGACCTGGACCTCAGCAAGTATCCCGTGGTGGACATCTCAGACGAACCGTACGACGGCGATCCCGCGCACTCCGGAGATTCCATTCTGCGCGGGCAACTGGATCTTTAGTGGAAGCAGGAACTGCCGGCTCCATCATCAGTACCTGGTTTTCGAAGGCAGCAGAAGGCTTTACCCGCGGGGACCCGCTGGAAGTCCCGCTGCCTGCCCTGCTGCTCATTGCTGCCGGGGCGGCCCTGCTCACCGTGCCGCGGCCGGCATGGCGGTGGTTCGGACTCTTCGTCACGTTTGTCCACGAGCTGGGACACGCCTTCGCCGCCCTGATGACCGGGCAGTTGGTCAAGGGGATTCAGCTGCGGTTTGACCACTCCGGCCAGATGCACAGCATGGGCCGCAGCCGGTTCGCAGCGGCGTGGACCGGGTTCTGGGGTTATCCGGTTCCCGCCCTTGTCGGCGCGCTTCTGGTCTGGGCTGCCATCAACGGCTGGGCGGGATTTGCGTTGTCCGCCGGAGCCCTGGTTCTGCTGGCAGCGCTGTTGTTTATCCGCAACGCACAGGGGCTGCTGATCGCCTTGGGGTGCGCCGGGATTTCAGTGCTGCTGGTCTGGTTTGCCTCGCCCCCCGCAGTCTCGGGCATCACCCTGGGCGTGGGCATGGCCCTGCTCGCCGGCGCCGTCCGGGACTGGTTCAAGGTGCTCAGCGTCCATACCCGGCGCCGGCGTTCCCTGCACAGTTCGGACGCCTTCATCCTCTATCAGCGCACCGGAGTTCCTGCTGTGTTCTGGCTTTCTGCTTTTGCCGCGGTGATCGCGGCATCGGCTGCCGCAGCACTATGGTGCCTGCGGCAGGTGGCAGGCTAGGACTCCTCGGGCAGCGTTACCCGCAGTTCCAACCGGTGCTGGCCGTCGGGTGTCTGCGTGAAAATCGCTTTACCGGCGATTCCAGCGAGTCCGTCAGTGCCGGATCCGGGAATGATGTGGCCGGAGCTGGCAGTGGCAGTACCTTCGGCGACACCCCAGTGCTGGATCACCATGGTGCCCGAACGGCCCGCGACCGATCCGGCGAAAACCTCCGAACAAACGTAACCGGCACCGACGTCATTTCCGGCCATAATCAGGTCGGCAACACTAGTTCCCACAATGTCCCCCTCGAAAATCTTCACCGCCCGGACAGTGGAGAGTTCGCTGTTGGTTCCTTCCACCTGATACGGGGTGGGCTCCCACTGCGAGACATCAAAATCTGCCGTAATTACCTGTTCTGTTCCGTCGGTCATGCCTCCAGTATCCCGTGTCCGGCCATGGATTGCATGCCGGGGCGCGCCCGCCGGTACCCTTGTCGCTGTGCCTTGACAGCGCACCGCACCTGCATCAACTAAGGAGAACCACCCGGAATGTCGCAGAAAACGGCCCCTTTGCAGGAGCGCTTTATGCGCCGCAAATCGTTATGGATTTGGTTCGCTGTGGTCCATTTGATTTTTTTTGCGGCATTGTCCCCGCTGATCTTTTCCAGCGGAGTCCTGAGTGACATAAATCTGTACCGGCTGTGGGCCTTCGAGGGCATCAATGACGGTGTGTGGCAGGGCATCAGCACGGACTGGGTGTATCCAATCGGAGCTCTTCTGCCGATGCTCCTGTCCTCGGTCCTGGGCTGGGGCGCGTATCAGGCGGTGTGGTTCGCCATTTTCACGGGGCTGAACGCTGCCGCCGTCGCAGTTATCAGCAAGCCGGGAACGCCGTCCCGATATGCGGCCTCGTACTGGTGGCTGGCAGTGACCGGTCTGCTGGGGCCGGTGGCTGTGGGCCGGGTCGACGGTCTCACGGCTCCCCTGGTCATCATGGGCCTGCTGCTGCTGGCGGGCCGCCCCGTGGTTGCCTCAGCTCTGCTGTCACTGGCCACATGGATGAAAGTCTGGCCGGCAGCCGTGATCCTGGCCGTTCTGGTTGCCTCACGCCGGCGGCTGACCCTGCTGGTCACCGGCGCGGCAGTGTCCGCCGTGATGGCCGGGATTGTCATCGCAGGAGGCGGTATCGGGCATCTGCTGTCCTTCGTCGGCGCCCAGGGCGCGCGCGGAATGCAGATGGAGGCGCCCTTCACCACTCCGGGCCTGTGGCAGGCCATCCTCGGCGGCGACTCCGGCGCCTACATCTTCGAGGACAAGATCATTAACACCCGCGAAGTGCGCGGCGCCCTCGGCGAGCCGGTGGCCGCGCTCATGACGCCGCTGCTCGCAGCGGCAGCCCTCGCCGTCGTCGTCCTGCTGATCTGGGCACTGCGGCGGGGCGCCGACGCCGGCCAGCTGCTCGTTGCCGGGTCGCTGGCACTGGTGGCCGCGTTTATTGTGTTCAACAAAGTGGGCTCGCCCCAGTTCATGCTGTGGCTTGGCGCCGTAGTGGCGGTAGGCGTGGCCTGGGAGGGCCGCAGCTGGCGTGTCCCGGCGGTCCTCATGCTGGCCATTGCGTCCCTGACCACACTGGTGTACCCCATGTTTTACGCCGCGCTCTACAACGACCTGAACATTGGGGTTGCCCTTCTGCTGACGGTCCGCAACATTGCACTGCTGGTGCTCTTCGGCTGGTCGCTGGTGCGGATTGTCCGGCTGACGAAAGCCGGAAACAGCCGACCCCTCAGCGCACCCGAAGTTCGCCCGGAGACGGCTCCGTAAGTTTCTTCCGGAACAGGACCTTGGTCTTGGGGTCAAGGAAGATGAGGTACAGCGCGAAGCCCAGCGCTATCACGGCCGCGATCTGGCGGGCGGCAGTGAGGCTGAAGTCGAAGTACGGCCAGATGTCCAGCTGATCGCTGATCGCGTACACCATGAAGAACGAGACCAGAAGATACAGCGTTTTCACCTGCCAGTCGTTGCGGATTCCGGTCACGGCAAACAGCGGAATCAGCCACACCACGTACCAGGACTGGATCATGGGCGCGAGCATGACGACGGCGGCGAAGGCCAGGGCGAGCCGGCGGACCAGCCGGCTGTACTCGCCCACAAACATCTGCCAGAAGACAATCAGCAGTGAGGCCACACGGCCAAGGGTGTGAACGATGTCGGCAAAGGTCCAGCCCGGCAGGCCCAGGGCATTGCCCAGGGTGGCCACCAGCATGCCGAGGAAACCCACCGGCGCGTACCAGATCCAGACGCTGCCCGGCGTGCTCAGCGCACTCACCCAGCCGAAGCCGAGACCGTTGACGATGCCCAGGATCCACAGCAGTCCCAGGGAGATTCCCGCGGTCATGAACCAGTAGAGGAACCTGCGCGGCCAGGACGCACCCTTGCCCGCCCACATGAGCCCGGCGAACGGCAGCAGGATCAGCGTGATCGGCTTGATGCCGATGGACAGCGTAATGAGCAGAATGCCCGGAATGGCGCGCTTGGTTGCGGCGAGGTAGAGACCGGCCAAAGCCAGGCCGATCATCAGCGCATCATTGTGGATGCTGGCGATGAACGTGGTCAGGAACAGCGGGTTTGCCGTGGTCAGCCACAGCGCGCGGTTGGGGTTGATGTTGTGCAGTTCGGCAAGCTTGGGCACGTAATACACGCACAGCGCCACGCCGATCAGCGAGATAACCCGGAACAGCAAAATGGAGTATTCCGGCTGGCCGCCGGTGGCCCGGACCACGAGTTCCTCCAGCCAAAGGAAAATCGGACCGTAAGGAGTGGGACTCTGGGCCCACAGGTCATCGGCGCCGATCTGCACATAGTTGGAGATCTGGGAGTAGCCGTCTTTGTACGGGTCCAGCCCGCTGACCATGACCAGGCCCTGGGCAATGTATGCGAACACGTCGCGGCTGAAGAGCGGCAGAGCCACGCACATGGGTGCGGCCCAGGCGATCGTGGCCTTCAAAACCACCGGACGGCTCTCGGGGCCCCATGAGGTGATGCGTTGGCCCAGCCGCAGCCAGGACCGCACCAGAAGCATTCCGCCCAGGGCCAGCAGGAAGACAGAGAGCACGGCACCCTCCGGCTCAAACCGCAGCCACATGATCACCGGGTTGCGGCGAAGGTCGTAGGAGGCCAAAGACAGCCACCCGACGCCTAGCGAGCCCACCAGCATCATGAGGGAACCGATGAAGCCCTGGACGACTGCGACGTTGGGGTGGGTGGCTTTCGCTAGCTCCGGGCCGGGAGACGAAGGCTCGGTCGCGGGGACCTGGGCGGTCATCTGCGTGGTTCCAATCTTTGGGTTCGTACAATTTGCCCAACGGCAGCGGCGCACACCCGGCATCACGGTGAAACCGGACGTCTTGGGAGCGCTCACCAGCAGTAAACCAGCGCGGCCGCCGGAACCGCGGTAGACGCGAAAAACTCCCCGCGGCACGGACCGTCAGTAGCCAAGATATTAGCACCGCAGGGTGTACAAAGCCGGGATGCTTCAACGCGCCGGGGGGCGGATCGTGCGGATGCGGCGTACGTCACGCGGACCGGAGTCCCTCGAAACGGCAAGGCAGGGCGGTACGGCCTGCGGGGCGCCGGCCAGACGCTGCAGACACTAAGTTCAGCGCCAACGACAGGCAGCGGTTGTGCCGGACCCGCGCTCAGCCCGCGCGGTACATTGGTTCTGTGCCAATAACTAATGAACGACTTGTGTGGATTGACTGTGAAATGACCGGTCTGGACATCAAGAATGACGCCCTCATTGAGGTTGCTGTCTTGGTGACGGACTCCGAGCTGAACATCCTGGGTGACGGAGTGGATGTGGTCATCCGCCCCGATGACGCTGCGCTGGCGCAGATGGGTGATTTTGTGCGGAACATGCACACCACTTCCAAGCTCCTGGACGAACTCCCCAACGGAATGACCATGGCCGAGGCTGAGGCCCAGGTCATCGAATACATCACCAAGTGGGTGCCGGAGCCGCGGAAGGCCCAGCTGGCCGGGAACTCCGTGGGAACCGACAAAATGTTCCTGGCCCGTGACATGCCGGAAGTCATCGACTATCTGCATTACCGGATCATTGACGTTTCCACCATCAAGGAACTGGCCCGCCGCTGGTACCCGCGCGCCTACTTCCAGGCACCGGCGAAAACCGGGAACCACCGTGCACTGGGAGACATCGTGGATTCCATCAACGAACTCCGGTACTACCGCGAGGCCGTCTTTGTACCTGCCCCGGGCCCGGATTCGGCCACGGCCAAGAAGATTGCGGAGGGCATCAGAAGTTAGCTCGGTCACATTTTGGGGTCTTGGACGCCAGTTGGTCAGGACCGCCCCAAAAACCGTGTAAGCTTGATTCCGCTGCCTCAGATAAATGAGTTCGCAAAAACCACTCGCCTGGATTTTGCGAATATGTTATCCGAGGCACATGGTGGGTATAGCTCAGTTGGCAGAGCGCCTGGTTGTGGTCCAGGAGGTCGCGGGTTCAACCCCCGTTACTCACCCCAGGGAGACTGGCAGGATCAGTTTCACAGAGGCCGTCCCGGTTCATCGGGGCGGCCTTTGTTGTGTTTGGACTTGTGTTTGACTTGTTATGGGGCCGCCGCCAGCCGGTGCTGCGGCAGCCTGCAGCACCGCCGCCGGAACGTACTGCGGCCAACCAATGAGGAGGCGCCGCCTTGGAGCGCAGATTGTTCGACGAAGACCACGAGCTTTTCCGTGATCTTGCCAGGGAGTTCAACACCCGCGAGGTTGCTCCGGGGTACGCCCAGTGGGACGCCGAGCACATGATGCCCCGGCAGCTCTGGCGCGCTGCCGGCGAGCAGGGGCTTCTGGGACTTGCCGTGCCGGAGGAGTTTGGCGGTGCCGGCATGCCGGACTACCGCTACCGCGCCGTCATGGACGAGGAATTCGCCAAAGCCAACCACCTCGCCGTCGGGCTCGCCTTCCACCTGCATGACGACATGGTTCTCCCCCACCTGCTGGCATACGGTTCCGATGACCTCAAGGAACGCTGGCTGCCCGGGATGGTCAGCGGCGAAACGGTCACCTCAGTGGCCTGGACGGAGCCCGGTGCCGGCAGCGACCTTCGCGGCATCCGCACCAAGGCTGTGCGGGACGACGACGGCGGCTGGCGGCTGAACGGGCAGAAGACTTTCATTGGCAACGGGATCAGCGGTGACGCTTCCCTGGTCCTTGCCCGCACCGACGGCGGAACCGGCCGCGGCGCCAAAGACTCCTTCAGCATGTTCATGGTGGAAAAAACCGAGGGCTACAAGACCGGCGGCCAGCTGGACAAGATGGGCCTGAAGGCCTCCGACACGGCCGAGCTGTTCTTCGATGATGTCCACATCCCCGAGGGCAACCTCGTGGGCGAAGTGGGCCGCGGCCTGGAATACGCCGCAGGGCAGCTCCCCCAGGGCCGGCTGGCCATCGCCGTCGCATCATCCGCCGTCGCCCGGCAGATCTATGAGGCCACGGTGGAATACACGAAGAACCGCAATGCCTTCGGCGAGCGGATCGCGGATTTCCAGAACAGCCGGTTTGTCCTGGCGGACATTGCCACCGAAGTGGAAGTCACGGAAGCCTATGTGGATTCGGCAATCCTCGCTTTCAACGAGGGCAGGCTGGACGCCGTCTCCGCGGCCAAGGCCAAACTCTGGGCCAGCGAGCGGGTCCAGTCCATTACCGACCGCTGCCTGCAGCTGCACGGCGGCTACGGCTACATCCTGGAATACCCGGTGGCCCAGGCGTTCCTGGCCGCCCGGCTGCTGACCATCTTCGGCGGTACATCAGAAATCATGCGCGAAGTTATAGGCCGGCAGATCACCGCCTAGCCAAGTCCCCCGGTGCACAGACAGCATGTCAGCACTACCCGTCCAACAGGAAGACCAGCAATGACCGTCCGTCCCATCGTTATCCACGGCGAACCCGTTCTGCACCGCCGAGCCGCTCCGGTGGAAAAGTTCGATGACGAACTGCGCACCCTGGTGGCGGATATGTACGAGACCATGGACGTGGCCAACGGCGTCGGCCTGGCCGCCACCCAGGTTGGCGTGGGCCTGCGCCTTTTCACCTTCGCCTATCAGAACGACGACGACGCCCCGGACCGCGGCGTTGTCATCAATCCCGTGCTCATCACCTCCAAGGTTCCAGGCTCCGCACCGGATCCCGAGGAGGACACTGAAGGCTGCCTGTCCGTCCCCGGCGAGAACTTCCCGGTGAACCGTGCCGATTGGGCGAAGATCTCCGGTTTCGATGAGAACGGCGAACCGCTGGAATTCGAAGCGACCGGCTGGTTTGCCCGGGTTCTGCAGCACGAGTACGACCATTTGGACGGCAAGCTGTACGTGGACAAGCTCAATGACCGGTGGAGCCGAAAGGCACGCAAGGCCATCAAGGCTCACGGCTGGAACGTTCCGGGACTGACATGGATGCCCGGTGTGGATCCGGATCCTTTCGGCCACTAGGGACTTCGGACTGAACCAAAGCGAAAGGCGCGCTTCCCGACAGGGAAACGCGCCTTTCGCTTTGAGGCGTCTTCGATAAATCCCGCCTAGATCGAGGCGGCCAGTTCCTCAACGCGCGGGTAGGCCGGCGGATTCACATGGGCCATTTCCTCCAGAACCCGGATGACCTGGCAGCTGTAGCCGAACTCGTTGTCGTACCAAACATAGAGGACGGCGTTCTTGCCGTTGGAGATGGTGGCCAGTCCGTCCACGATGCCGGCCCGCTTGGACCCGACAAAGTCGGTGGAAACAACCTCGGGTGAATCGATGTAATCGATCTGCTTGTGCAGGTCCGAGTTCAGCGAGGTTTCCCGGAGGAAGGTATTAATCTCTTCCTTGGTGGTGGCGGTCTCGAAGTTCAGGTTCAGGATGGCCATTGAGACATCGGGGGTGGGAACCCGGATGGCATTGCCGCTGAGCTTGCCTGCCAGTTCCGGCAGCGCCTTCGCAACAGCCTTGGCGGCTCCGGTTTCGGTGATCACCATGTTCAGGGCGGCGGAGCGGCCGCGGCGGTCGCCGTTGTGGAAGTTGTCGATCAGGTTCTGGTCATTCGTGAACGAGTGCACCGTTTCCACATGGCCGTGAATGATGCCGTACTTGTCGTTGAGCACCTTCAGGACCGGAGTGATGGCGTTGGTGGTGCAGGAAGCAGCGGTGACGATCTTGTCATCATCGGAAATGGATGCGTGGTTGATGCCGTGCACGATGTTCTTCAGGTTGCCCTTGCCCGGGGCGGTGAGCAGCACGCGCGAGACACCCTTGGCGGACAGGTGCTGGGACAGCCCCTCTTCGTCGCGCCAGCGGCCGGTGTTGTCCACCACTACGGCGTCGCTGATGCCGTAGGCCGTGTAGTCCACAGTGGACGGATCGTTGGAGTAGATGACCTGGATCAGCGTGCCGTTAGCCAGGATGGTGTTGTTTTCCTCGTCAACGGTGATGGTTCCGTCGAAGGCGCCGTGGACGGAGTCCCGGCGCAGCAGGGACGCGCGCTTGACCAGGTCATTTTCCGCTCCCTTGCGGACAACGATCGCCCGGAGCCGCAGGCCCCGGCCGCCGCCGGCATGGTCGATGAGGATGCGGGCCAGGAGGCGGCCGATCCGGCCGAACCCGTAGAGCACGACGTCGGTGCTGGTGCGGTCGTCAGCGCCCTGCTTGCCGGCCACATCGGCCAGTTCGCGGCGCAGGAAATCCTTGAGATCCACTCCGGCGCCCTCGGCCTTGTACTTAAGGCTCAGGCGGGCCAGGTCGATGGACGCGGCGCCCAGTTCCAGTTCAGTCAGTGCCTGCACCAGCGGGAACGTGTCAGAGACCGGCAGTTCAACCTCATCGATTTGCCGTGCAAAGCGGTGTGCCTTGAGGATGTCGATGACGGAACGGTTGACCAACGGACGGCCATAGACCGAAGTGACCACGCTGTTTTCCCGGTACAGCCGCCCGATCAGCGGAATCATTGCCTCGGCAAGGGCCTCACGGTCCATCCAGGTGTCAAGGCAGGTATCGGAGAACTGGCTCAAGATATTTCACTTCCTTTTCTCAGCCGGCACTGCTTTGTGCCGGTTGTCGTCCCTCCAAGTGTATTAGGACACACTTGCCGCACCGCTTTGTTGAGCGAGATGTTTGTCACAGTTGCCTGTGCTCAGCGGACCTCGAGGGTTTCATCAACCGGTTCGGGTTCCAGGTCCTCCAGGTCCCTGATTCCCCGCAGCGGACCGAACGCCGCAACGACCGGGGCCACGAACGCAATGGCCAGTCCAACAAGGATGGCGCCGCGGATCCCGAGCCCTTCCACCAGGAAGCCGCCGATGATGCCGGCGACGGCCAGCATTCCCCAGGTCACCATCCGGGACGCAGACCCCAGCCGGCCCAGCATCCCGGGTGGGCACACGCGCTGGCGGAAGCTGGTGGACACCACAACATTCATGGAGATGGCATATCCGGCCAGGAAGAGCCCGGCGAACCCCGGCAGCAGCCCCCAGCCCGGCGTCATCAAGAGCAGGCTGGAATAGCCGGCCGCAGCGGGCAGCATGGACCAGCGCCACACCGTCCCCGAGCCCAGGCGGTGCGTGACGTGCTTTACGGTGAGCCCGCCCAGCGTTCCGCCCAGCGCCGTTGAAGCGGTCAGGAATCCGAGCATGGCACCGGATTCCCCCAGCGTCCGCACCACCAGGATGACCATGAGGGAGACAACGATGGCTCCGCCCAGATTCCACAACGCACCGACCAGCAGGATTGCCCGCAGCGGAGCGGTGCTGAAGCTGTACCGCAGCCCTTCCTTCATGTCCCGGAAGATCCTGCTCCCTTTTTTTGACGGAGCGGCCTCTTCCTGAACCCTGAGTGTTGCCACCGAAAGCAGCGATGCCGTGGACGCTGCCACCTGCAGCAGCAGAGAGTTTGATGCCCCCCAGACAGAAGTCAGCCAGCCGCCCAGTCCGCGGCCCACCGCGTCCGCGGAAGCAGCGGATCCGGTCATGAGACCGTTGCCCTCGATCAGTTCCTCACGCTTGACCGCCCGGGGAACTAAGGCGGATTCCGCCAGCATGGAGAAGACGGCCGCCAAACCGGAGAGAAAGGACACTGCAAAAAGCTGGACGACAGTGAGCCGGTCCAGCCAGAACGCCACCGGCAGGGTCATCAAAACGGTGATCCGCAGGACGAGCGCGGCCATGACCACGGGCTTGCGGCGGTATCGGTCCACCAGCACGCCAATCGGCAATCCAAACAGCAGCCACGGCAGGAATCCCACGCCGGACAAGGCTGCAACAGCGAAGTCCGAGGCATCCAATTCGACGGCGGCGATGAGGGGCAGCGCCACAGCGGCAACGGAAGTGCCAAAAATGCCGGCGGTTGAGGAGATCCACAGCGCGCGGAAGTTCGCATTACGGATGACCAGCGGGCGGCCCTTTGTCGTAGTTCTGGACATTGCCAAAGACTAGCCGCGCAGATGCCGGTGCGCCTGCTTTGTACAGCGCTTGTGCAAATCCTGCGGAAAAACGACCCCAAATCTTGAGGCAGGGTTGCCGCTCAGGATGTTTCAGTGAAACAGGATCCCGGGTGGATGAGGAATGCTTAAGTGGACGGGCTGGCCGATAAGCCGGGTTTTGTATCTCCGGTCCGTTACCGGGCCGGAGGCGGCAATCATCCATCTGGGAACGCCGTTACCGGCGCCCTCAAGCGGCCTACCCGGACGCATCGGGCGAGCAGCCCTCAAACGCGTCCTGTATGGCCTTGCTCCGGGTGGGGTTTACCTAGCCGATCCGGTCACCCGGAACGCTGGTGGTCTCTTACACCACCTTTTCACCCTTACCGACAGACAGTGTTCCAAGCGGATCACCGTCATCGGCGGTTTCTTTTCTGTGGCACTGGCCTGCGGGTTTCCCCGAGTGGGCGTTACCCACCACCCTGCTCTGCGGAGCCCGGACTTTCCTCGGTGGCTCCCTCAAGAGGGACCCAACGCGATCGCCTGGCCAACCCGTCCAGCCTCAATGCTACCGTCTCCGCCGGGCTGGTTGGGTTCCAGGGCACGGACCGGGAGGCCAACCCGCCTCGCGTAGGATTATTTGGTGTTGATTTTGCTCCCGCCCTCCGAAGGAAAAACGGCCGCCGTCTCAGGTCCGGCTTTTGACCCCGACAAGCTGCATTTTCCCGGACTTAACGACGCCCGCAAACAGGTCCTTGAGGCTGTAGCCCGGACCAGCGCCGCCGCAGACGCGCACGCCGTTCTCGGCGTCGGCCCCTCGCTGGCCGCAGAGGTACAGCGCAACACCGTCCTGCAGGATCAGCCCTGCGCTCCGGCACACCGCATCTACAGCGGGGTGCTCTACGACGCCCTGGGATATTCCACCCTGTCTTCCGCCCAGCAGCACGCCGCGGACAACGCCGTCGTCGTCATCTCAGGTTTATGGGGGGCGCTGGGCTTTGGCGATCCCATCCCGGCTTACCGGTTGTCCATGGCGGTGAAACTACCGGAGACGGGCAAACTTGCGTCTTTCTGGAAGACCCATCTGACGCCCGCACTCAACGAGTATGCGGCGGATCAACTGGTGGTGGACTGCCGGTCCAGCACCTATGCAGCGGCCTGGGCACCAGACCCCGCGCGGACCGCGGCCGTGAACGTCTTCCAGATCCGGAACGGCAAACGCGCCGTTGTTTCACACTTTGCCAAGCACACGCGCGGGGAACTGGCGCGTCATCTCCTGACCCGTACGGGCGCGGCTCCTGAAACGCCGGAACAGCTGGTCGCCGCCGCGGCGGAGAAGTGGGAGGCGGAGCTGGTGCCGGCCACGGCCCGGAAGCCGTTCCAGCTCAACCTCATCCTTCCCGCACCGGAGACTGCGGGTTAGTCTTCGGCCACCAGTTCCACTTCAAAGCCCGCACTGTTTTCAAGGTAGGCCGCGTAGTGGTCCGAGCCGCCGGCATGGGGATGCCGGTCGGCGAAGAGCAGCGTCCACCCATGGCTTGCAGCGCGCCGGGCCAGCAGGTCCACGTCCGCCCGGGATCCGGCACGGAACGCCAGATGGTTCAGGCCCGGACGCCGCCTTTCGTGCGCTGCATCCAGCACGTCAGGCCCTGCTTCAATGACGACATAGCCGTCGGCTCCCTGCCACCGTGCGCCGGTTTCCCAGCTGTCTGCGCGCAGGTAGCCCAGCCGCTCCAGCAGCCAGCCCAGGGACTGTTCGGCGGCGGCGAAGTCCCGGACCCACAGCTCGGTGTGGTGCAGCCTGCCGGTGGCTGCCGGCGGCGCTGTCCGCTGCGCTGCTTCAGCAGGTTCCGGCGCGGCCGCGGCCTTGGATTCGCCGGCGGCCGCCCCCTTCTGCACCCAGGGAACTCCGGCCATGCCGGCGTCCATTGCCTCGTTGGAAAGCCGGTCAGCATCCTTGTTCAGCTCACGCGGAATCCACTGGTACTTCACCCGGCGCGGGTTGACGATGCCCCGGGCTTTGGCTGCCAGCTTCTGCATGTCCTCGTGCTTGATCTTCCAGCGGCCGCTCATCTGCTCCACCACGAGTTTGGAGTCCATCTTGGCCAGGATCCAGCAGTCGGGGTCGATCTCGTGGGCCATTTCCAGGGCAGCCACCAGGCCGGAGTATTCCGCCACGTTGTTGGAGGCCTTGCCGATGTATTGTGCCTTCTCCGCCAGAATGCGTCCGGTCTCAGGGTCCCGCACCAGGGCGCCGTAGCCTGCGTGTCCGGGGTTGCCGCGGGAGCCGCCGTCGGCTTCCACGATCAGCGTGCGGCGGGGCGCGTTCGATGAAGCCGCAGCCGTGCCCGAAGGCTCAGCAGGCGTATCGGCCGGGTCAAACAGGGTCACCGGTCAGCTGCTCCACTCTTCGGAGCGCACCAGAATGCAGCCGGAGTCGGGGCAGAAGACAATGTCATCCTCGGCAGCCTTGCGGATATCTGCAAGGTCTCCGGGACTCAGCTGCATCCCTGAGCCCTCGGAGGTGCCGTGGAACAGCCGTGCGGCACCAATGCCGTGCTTGGCCAGCGTCTTTTCGTAAACGGCCAGCAGGCCGGGTTCAAAAGTGGCTGCCAATTCGTCACGGGCGGCGACCACTGCTTGGCGCTCGGTTTCGATTTCGGCCAGTTCGGCGTCGCGCTTTTCTTCCAGCGCCGCCATTTCAGCGTCCAGGGCGGCTGCGGCTTCACGGGACTGCTCCTCGGCTGCCCGGGCCGCCTCAAGGCGCTCCATAACCTCAAGCTCCACATCCTCCAGATCGGAACGGCGGCGCTTCAGCGACTCCATTTCGCTCTGCAGGGCGGTGAGCTCCTTGGAGGTGCCGTGGCCGCTGTCCAGGTGCTTCTGGTTGCGCTCAACCCGGGCTGCCACGGCGGCCACATCGGCTTCCGCCCGCGTGAGCTCACGGGCGATATCGGCGGCCTCGGTGGAAGCGGCAACAAGCCTGCTCTGCGCCGCGGCACGCTGCAGGGCGAGGGCTGCAATTTCCGAGTTGTCGCTGACGGTGCGGGCCCGGTTCCGGAGTTTGCGGACAGTACTGTCCAGAGCCTGCAAATCGAGCAGCCGCAGCTGCTCCTCCGACGATGCTTTTGCCACCGTAAAACCTCCACCTATGACCGGGCCAACCTGACCCGTTTCTTCCCCCTAGCCTATGCCAACGGGGAAGGTCAGTTCAGCCCGGGTGTCAGCACAAAGTCCCACGGATCCGTGTTGGTGCCGCTGATTCGGATCTCCGCACTGAACCCCTGATCGTTCAGGACGTTTTCCAGGGCATTGGCCGCAGGCGTCAACCACAGCCATTCGCTGCCGAAATGGGAGACATCCATCAGATAGGGGCGGCCGTTGACGGCGGCCTCGCGGGCTTCGGACGCGGGATGGTGGCGCAGGTCGGCTGTGACGTAAACGTCAGCCCGGTGCCGGCGGACGGCGTCGAAAAGGCTGTCACCTGCGCCGCCGCAGACCGCAACCCGGCGGACCACTCCGTGCGGATCCCCGGCAACGCGGACTCCGCCGGCAACGGCCGGCAGGATGCTGAAAACCAGTTTGGCGAAGTCCGCCAGCGTGGTGGCCTCCGGCAGGTCCCCCACCCGTCCAATACCCTCTTCGGGCAGTCCGTCTTCAGCGGGAACCAGCGGCTGAACCCCGACAAGCCCAAACGCGTCCGCCAGTACATCGGACACCCCGCCCACAGCGCTGTCACCGTTGGTGTGGACCGTCAGCAGTGCGCAGCCGCCTTCGATCAGCCGGTGCACCACGTCACCCTTGAAACCCGTACCCGCCACCGAGTGGACCGGCTTCAGGAAGAGCGGGTGGTGCGTCACCAGCAGGTCGGCACCCCATTCCACGGCTTCGTCGATGACCTCGGAGGTGGGGTCCACCGCGAAGAGAATGCGCCTAACCGGGCGGAAAGGCCTGCCGGCCACCAACCCGACGGCGTCCCAGCCTTCAGCCAGGGATTCCGGCCACAGTTCTTCGGCTGCCAGGAGCACGTCGCCCAGGGTGGGGACCGACCCGTCCGGTGCTGCTGCGTCGGCGGGAGTTTCCGGGTCCTGTCCCGGTGCCGCCGGCTCGGTGCCTTCAGCGGGCATGTCTGTATCCATGGCTTCAGTTCTACCTGCTGGGTTTCCTGGGCTCAATTCGGCCGCACCGGAGCCTGGCATGATTCCCGCCGCACAGGGTATTGAAAGGGAAGATCGGGAATCATTGCGGACATGCGCGCATTGATACAGGGTATGAAGACCTATGTACTTGGCGGAGGCTGCTTTTGGTGCCTTGACGCCCTTTATCAGAAGACCCGCGGTGTCACCGACGTCGTTTCCGGCTACACCGGCGGGCACACCGCCCATCCGGATTACGACAGCGTCTGCTCCGGCACCACCGGTCACGCGGAAGTTGTGGCTGTGACCTTTGACGAGGACATCATTCCGGGCGAGGTGATCCTGGACATGTTCTTCATTTCCCACGATCCCACCACACTGAACCGGCAGGGCTACGACGTCGGCACCCAGTACCGGTCCTCGATGTTCTACACCAGCGAGGCCGAACGCGAAGAGTTCGAGAAGGCTCGCGACCGCGCACAGGAACACTGGGACAACCCGATTGTGACGGAGATCGTTCCGCTGCCCCGCTTCCACGTGGCCGAGGAATACCATCAGGATTTCTACGCCAAGCACCCCGAACAGGGCTACTGCCAGGTGATCATCAATCCCAAGCTCGCCAAGGCACGGAAATATTACGCCGAATGGCTTGACAACTAACCAGCCCCATGCTGAGGGGTAGGCTTGAACGAGGCCCCGGTGCGGACATTCCCGGGAGCAGCACCTCCAGCCGCCCCTGACTCACTTTCATTCCAACGGATAGAGGACAAACCATGGCACGGATTTATGACGACGTCACTCAGCTGGTAGGCGGCACCCCGCTGGTCCGGCTCAACCGCCTGACCGAGGGCCTCGATGCCGAGGTGGCGGTCAAGCTCGAGTTCTACAACCCGGCCAACAGCGTGAAGGACAGGATTGGCGTGGCCATTGTGGATGCCGCAGAGAAGGCCGGCGCCCTCAAGCCCGGCGGAACGATCGTGGAAGGCACTTCCGGCAACACCGGCATCGCCCTGGCCATGGTCGGTGCGGCCCGCGGCTACAAGGTCATCCTGACCATGCCTGAAACCATGTCCACCGAGCGCCGTGTCATGCTCCGCGCCTACGGTGCAGAAATTGTCCTCACACCGGGTTCCGAAGGAATGCGCGGCGCCGTGGATAAGGCCAAGGAAATTGTGGCCACCACCGAGAACGCCATCTGGGCGCAGCAGTTTGCCAATGCCGCCAACCCCGAAGTCCACCGCCGGACCACCGCAGAGGAAATCTGGGAGGACACCGACGGCAAGGTGGACATCTTCGTGGCCGGCGTCGGCACCGGCGGTACCGTGACCGGCGTCGGGCAGGTCCTGAAGCAGCGCAAGCCCGGTGTCCAGATTGTCGCCGTCGAGCCGAAGGACTCGGCGATCCTCAACGGCGGCTCCCCCGGACCGCACAAGATCCAGGGCCTGGGCGCCAACTTTGTTCCCGAAGTGCTGGACACCGACATCTACGACGAGGTCATTGACGCTTCAGTTGAAGACTCGGTGGCCACTGCCCGTGCCCTGGGCGCCAAGGAGGGTATTCTCGGCGGCATCTCATCCGGTGCGATCGTGTGGGCTGCCCTGGAGCTGGCCAAGCGGCCGGAAAACGCCGGTAAGCTGATTGTCGCCATCGTCTGCGACTTCGGTGAGCGGTACATCTCCACCGTGCTCTACGACGATATCCGGGGCTGATCCCGCCCCGCCTAGTTCCGCACGATCAGAAAGTCACCTGTGAGCTTCCTTGCACGCCTGCGTGAAGACCTCGACGCCGCTGCGTCCCATGACCCGGCCGCGCGCGGTTCCATGGAGAACCTCGTGGTCTACTCCGGACTGCACGCCATCTGGATGCACCGGCTGACCCATCGGATGTGGGCGCGGCCCGGACTGCGGTTCCCTGCCCGGGTGCTCTCGCAGCTGACCCGCTTCGCCACCGGAATCGAAATCCATCCCGGGGCAACCATCGGGCGCCGCTTCTTTATTGACCACGGCATGGGCGTGGTCATTGGCGAGACGGCGGAGATCGGTGACGACGTCATGCTGTATCACGGGGTCACCCTGGGCGGACGGTCCCTGGCCCGGATCAAGCGCCACCCCACCCTGTGCGACGGCGTGACAGTGGGCGCGGGCGCGAAGATCCTGGGCCCGGTGACGATTGGCAGGAACAGTGCCGTGGGCGCCAACGCCGTCGTCGTGAAGGACGCCCCGGCGGATTCCATCATCACCGGAATCCCCGCCCGCTGGCGTCACCGCCAGGCCAAGGAGACCCAGGCAGCCGTGGATCCGGCCGAGTACATCGATCCTGCCATTTATATCTGACGCACGTTTAGCATCTGGCAGACGTTTAGACATCTGGCACATGGTCTGTCCGGCACACGTTTTATATCTGGCACAGCGAACGTAAAAGGCCGCCGGCACCCGTTGGGTGCCGGCGGCCTTTTATGTACCTCTGCGGTTTATCTGCGCTGGGGTTTATCTGCGCTGCGGTTTGTTAGTGGGTGTCCACTGCTTCCACCTCGGAGTGGTCACCGCTCCAGAGGGTGTGGAAGGTACCGTCGGCGTCGACCCGGTTGTACGTGTGCGCCCCGAAGAGGTCGCGCAGGCCCTGGGTGAGTGCGGCAGGCAGACGCTTGCGGCGCAGTCCGTCGTAGTAGGCTAGGGAAGAGCTGAAGACGGGCACGGGAATGCCCAGCTGGACCGCAACGGACACTACGCGGCGCCAGGCCGGCAGAGCGGCGGCAATGGATTCCGCGAAGGCCGGAGCCAGCAGCAGGTTGGCCGGAGCCTGGTCCCCCTCGTAGGCCTTCATGATGTCATCAAGCAGTTCCGCCCGGATGATGCAGCCGGCGCGCCACAGCGAGGCGATCTGGTCCAGCTTCAGGTCCCAGCCGTACTCCCTGGCGGCACTGTTGAGCATGTCGATGCCCTGGGCGTAGCTGACGAGCTTGGAAGCGTACAGCGCCTGGCGGACGTCCTCCACGAAGGTTTCCGGCAGTTCTACGGCGGCTTCGCCGCCGGCAAGGATTTCCTGTGCCTCAGCACGCTGTCCCCGCTGGGAGGACAGAGCGCGGGCAAAAACGGACTCGGCAATAGCGGAAACGGGCGAACCCAGGTCCAGGCCGGACACAACGGTCCAGCGGCCGGTGCCCTTCTGCCCGGCGGAATCCACTACCACGTCGACAAACGGCTTGCCGGTCTTCGCGTCCGTGTGGGCCAGCACTTCGGCCGTGATCTCGATCAGGAAGGAGCTGAGCTGGCCGGTGTTCCACTCGGTAAAGATCTCGGCCTGCTCTGCCGGTTCAATCCCGGCGGCGGAACGCAGCAGGTCGTACGCCTCACCGATGACCTGCATATCGGCGTACTCGATGCCGTTGTGCACCATCTTTACGAAGTGGCCCGCACCGTCGGTGCCGACCCAGCTGCAGCAGGGCTCGCCGTCGTACTTCGCGGCGATCTTCTCGAGCATCGGACCCAGGGAGTCGTAGGACTCGCGGGATCCGCCGGGCATGATGGACGGGCCGAGCAGGGCGCCCTCTTCGCCTCCGGAAACACCCACACCCACAAAGTGAAGGTCTTTCTCTGCCAGTGCCGCCTCGCGGCGACGGGTGTCCTCGTAGTGCGAGTTGCCTGCGTCAATCACAATGTCGCCGGCTTCCAGCAGCGGCACCAGCTGGTCGATCACGGAATCCACCGGGGCCCCGGCCTTGACCATGATCAGGACCCGGCGCGGCTTCTCCAGGGAATCAACGAGCTCCTGGAGGGACTCGGTACGGATGAAGTCGCCCTCGTCGCCGTGCGCGGACAGCAGGGCGTCCGTCTTTTCGATCGACCGGTTGTGCAGGGCTACGGTGTAGCCGTTCCGGGCAAGATTCCGGGCCAGGTTTGCGCCCATGACGGCCAGACCGGTGACACCAATTTGTGCGCTCAAGTTTTCTCCACGATTCTTCGGGTGCCCGGCAAGGGGGCACGGCGATTGGCGCTCGCCCGCCGTCTTTATCCCCCAGCCTATGCTTCCAAGCCGCCCGCCCGCCACATGGGACTCTCCGTGTCGGGAAGGCCGGCGGTCCCCGTGGAGACGAAGGAGTTGATGATGCGTGCCACCCGTTCCACCACACTCACTCCGTCCTGCATCGTGTCGGTGCCGGAAGTAAGGACCACCACGGCGTATTCGGCGTCGCCGGCTCGGACAAAGCCCATGCTGCCGACATTCCAGGACAGTGAGTCATCCTGCAGCCACCCGTTCTTCAGGGCGATCTCAGCTCCGCGGTCAGAGACCCCGGAGCTGATCCCCCAGCGTTGCCCGTAGTCCACATTTTCCATCAGCTGTACGGCGAACTCCAGCAGTCCCGGGTTGATCCAATCCACACCCTCCAACAGTGCGCGGGCAATCCTCAACTGGTCTTCGACGCCCGTGCTGTTGACTCCCCACACTTCGGAGGCGTCTGTCTTTGCGACGCCGAGCAGTTCGTAGGTGCGGGCCAGTTCCGGTGCTCCCCCAACGGCTCCATACAGCGCCGACGTGGCGTCATTGTCGCTGTACTCGATCATCATCACGGCCTGGTATTCCTCTTCCGGGGTCAGGTCCCGCTGCTCCTCAGTGGCTTCACGCAGCAGTGTCAGCAGTATGGGCACCTTGACGAGGCTAGCTTCCAGATAGCTCCCGCCGGCGTTGTAGTGCCACGCCCGCCCGGAAGACTTTTCATACAAAGCTGCGGAGAACTCCGTACCGGCATCGCGGCTGCCCGGATCCGCGGACGCGTTGATGTCATCGGCACAGGCGTCCAGCGCACCGGAAAGCATGTCTGCCTGGTCGGCCGGGAGCGGGACGGCGGCGGACGATTCCCGGGCGGCACCTGCCGGGGCACTCTCCGTGGATACCATGCCGCAGCCGGCAGCGGTGAGCGGGAGCAGCAGCGCCGCAACGGCCGCCACTGTTCGCCGGAACGTCATGTGCAAGCAGCCTCCTCCTCTTTCCGGGTGCACATTTTGTCTGTCTATCCACAGATAGCAACGGAGACTGTTCAAAAGCTGAGAGAGGGTGTAAGGAATCATGCCCACCGGTCGGCGGAAGCGCCGCCGCGGACCTCCCATGGTGCGCCGTCTTGCTGAACAGCGCGCGCCGCCGGGCCATGGGCGGCTCAAACACCGTTCACGCAAAGCAAAACCCGCCGTCCTTCCGGACGGCGGGTTCATGGTGTGCTTCTTGTGGTGGGTCCTACCGGGATCGAACCGATGACATCCACGGTGTAAACGTGGCGCTCTACCAGCTGAGCTAAAGACCCTTTGTGACCGTTATGCCTTTCAGGTTTTCCCTGATCAGCGCCGCATCACGAGGAATTACTCTACCGGATGATTGCGCATAATGCCTAATCAGCCTGCCGCGGCCGTTTATCCGCCCTTATCAACCCTGCTGCGGACCACCGGCATCCCGGGACAAGTCCGGCAATTCAGCAGCAAGATATTCAAGGGCCGTGGCCACGCCCGCTTCGATCTTGAGATCCGCCAGGTCATCCCCCCGGGTGGGGCCCCGGTTGATGATCACCACCGGCTTTCCCGTTTTGTGGGCGTGCTTGACGAAACGCAGCCCGCTCATAACGGTCAGCGACGATCCGGCAACCAGGAGGGCATCGGCCGCATTGAGCATGGCAAAGGCTGCGGCTACGCGGTCCCGGGGGACGTTTTCACCGAAATAGACGAAATCGGGTTTCAGCATTCCACCGCACACGGGACAGTCAGCCACCACAAAGTCTTCGGTGTCTGCGACGTCCGCATCGGCGTCGGGGGCGATATCAGCGTCCAGCCGGGTGCGCTCAAGGAAACCCGGGTTCAGGTCTTCCAGCAGCCGGGAAATGGTCTGACGGGAGTATCTGGTCTTGCACTCCAGGCACATCACGCGGTCAAAGCGCCCGTGCAAATCCACCGTCAGAGCACTGCCTGCGTCCGTATGCAGCCGGTCCACATTCTGGGTGATCAGCCCGGTGGTGAGTCCCCTGCGCTCCAACCGGGCGACGGCGGCGTGGCCGGCATTGGGTGCCGCCTGGCGCAGATGGTGCCACCCGACGTGGTTTCGTGCCCAGTAACGGCGGCGCAGTTCCGGATCTCCAACGAATTCCTGATAGGTCATCGGATTGCGGGGCGGAGCCTCCGGCCCCCGGTAGTCCGGGATGCCGGAATCGGTGCTCAGTCCCGCACCGGTGAGGATGGCCAGCCGGCGGCCGGCAAGCAGCTCAACGGCACGGCGCAGCTGACCCTCTTCATCCGGGGTGGGCAGCGGGGCGGAAGGCGCAGGGTCGGACCGGACAAAGCCGGTGAGTCCCAGCCCTGGCCCGGAGCCGCCGGAATCGCCGCCGGCAGGCGGTGTGCTGGTCACGCGGCAGTCAGCTCCCGAAAGGCGTCGCGGTAAGCCTGCAGCGGGCGGGGAGTTCCGGCGCCGGAGCGCACCTCTGTCCGCACCACGCCTTCTTGATCGATCAGGAAGGAGGCTCGCCGCGGACGGCCGAGTTCGACGTCGAACGCCCCGTAGGCGTCTGCCACCCGGCCGTGGGGCCAGAAGTCCGCCAACAGGTCAAAGGAATAGCTGCGGGCCTGGGAGTAGGCACGCAGAGCATATTTCGAGTCGCAGGAGACCGCTAAGATGCGGAGCCCTCCGCGGTGGAAGTCCTCGCGGACCGTCTCCAGCTCATCGAGTTCCCCCGTGCACACGCCCGAAAATGCGAAGGGGAAGAAGACAACCAGGACCGGCTGCCCCCTCAGGTCAGACAAACGGACAGGCTCCCCAAACTGGTTGGGGAGCTCAAAGTCCGGAGCCTGATACCGCCCGCCGGCTTGAGGCGACGGTGCCAGATCCAAAGCTGCTACTTCTTGCGTCGGGCAACCAGGCGTGTGGCAGCCCAGTCACGGCTGACTGCGGGCGATGTGGTGACGTGCAGGCCGGCCGTAGGTGCCGCTTCTTCGATGTCTGCGGGGGGAACGTACCCGTCCCGTCCGGACTTGGGCGTCAGGACCCAGACAACTCCGCCGTCGTCGAGCGTGGTGATGGAATCCACCAGCGCGTCCACGAGATCTCCGTCGTCGGCACGCCACCAGAGGATGACTCCGTCTACGACTTCATGATCCTCTTCGGTGAGGAGCTCACTTCCGACCAGGTCCTCGAGGCCGTCGCGGAGGTCGAAATCGACGTCCTCGTCGTAGCCGAATTCCTGAATCAGGTCTTGGTCTTTGAAACCCAATCTTCCCGCCACGCTGTTTTCCGTGACGGCTTCGGCCTCGCTCACTTCACTCCTCCTGGTTGACTGCATAAATACAAGGGAATCACATATTTGGATGAGATGCGGTGTCTTGGACACAAGCCAACACCTTTTGGACAGAACCTTCAAGGTTCCACGGCATGCACCGAAGGGTTGCCACATGTACCCGCAGGTGGGACAACGGGCGTACAGGCCCCGGACGCTGGCTGGCCCGCCGCCGGAAGCGAGCAGGCTACGCAAGATGTGCCCTCCGGGACTAGAGTGGATGAAAGAGGCTCCGGAGGCAATCAGCATCCGCATAGCCGCCGTGTTCGTCCGGATTGATACCGGATCCCCACAGTCGTAATTGGTGCAGACACAATCTGCACCCGAGAGAGGTTTGCCGTGGCCGCAGAAGACACAACGGACATCCTGAGCGGGTTAACCAACCAGCTTCCGGACCGTGACCCCGAGGAAACCGCAGAATGGATTGAATCGCTTGACGAACTAATCCGTTCGCAGGGCACCGAACGGGCCCAGTACATCATGCGTTCGCTCCTGCAGCGCGCTGGTTCCCAGAGCGTGGGCGTACCGATGGTTACCACCACCGACTACGTCAACACTATTCCCGTTGATCAGGAACCGGAGTTCCCGGGCGACGAGGAAATCGAACGCCGTTACCGTGCCTGGCTGCGCTGGAATGCCGCCATCATGGTGCACCGCGCCCAGCGCCCGGGCATCGGCGTCGGCGGGCATATTTCAACCTATGCCGGAGCGGCAACCCTGTATGAAGTGGGAATGAACCACTTCTTCCGGGGCAAGGACCATCCGGGCGGCGGAGACCAGATTTATTTCCAGGGTCACGCCTCCCCCGGCATGTACGCACGCGCGTTCCTGGAAGGCCGCCTGACCGAAGAGGACATGGACGGGTTCCGGCAGGAGAAGTCCCGCGAGGGCCATGCCCTGTCTTCCTACCCGCACCCGCGCTCCATGCCTGACTTCTGGGAATTCCCCACCGTGTCCATGGGTATCGGTCCGATGAACGCCATCTACCAGGCGCAGTCCAACCGCTACCTGCAGAACCGCGGCCTCAAGGACACCTCGGACCAGCACGTCTGGGCTTTCCTTGGCGACGGCGAGATGGACGAGCCGGAATCGCGCGGACTGCTGCAGCTTGCCGCCAATGACAAGTTGGACAACCTGACGTTCGTGGTCAACTGCAACCTGCAGCGCCTGGACGGTCCGGTCCGCGGCAACGGCAAGATCATGCAGGAACTTGAGGCTTTCTTCCGGGGTGCCGGATGGAACGTCATCAAGGTTGTCTGGGGCCGTGAGTGGGACTCACTGCTCGAGAAGGATAAAGACGGCACGCTGGTGGACATCATGAACTCCACCCCTGATGGCGACTACCAGACCTACAAGGCCGAAAACGGCGGCTTTGTCCGCGATCACTTCTTCGGCAAGACCCCGGCGACCAAGGAACTGGTCGCCAACCTCACCGACGAGGAGATCTGGCAGCTCAAGCGCGGCGGGCACGATTACCGCAAGGTTTACGCCGCCTACAAGGCCGCCATGGAATTCAAGGGCAAGCCGACAGTCATCCTGGCCCATACGGTCAAGGGCTACGGTCTGGGCACGCACTTCGAGGGCCGCAACGCGACCCACCAGATGAAGAAGCTGACTCTGGATGACCTCAAGGCCTTCCGCGATCACCTGCGCATCCCGATCAGCGACGAGCAGCTGGAAGCCGATCCGTACCAGCCGCCGTACTACAACCCGGGACCCGATGCTCCGGAGATCAAGTACATGCTGGAACGCCGGCGCGAACTGGGCGGAAACGTTCCCGAACGTCGGGTGAAGCATGAGCCGCTGCACCTGCCGGACGAGAAGGCCTATGAAGTGGCCAACCGCGGTTCCGGCAAGCAGTTGGCCGCTACCACCATGGCTTTCGTCCGTCTGCTCAAGGACCTGATGCGGGACAAGGAATTCGGCAAGCGGATTGTGCCGATCATTCCGGATGAAGCCCGCACCTTCGGCATGGACTCGTTCTTCCCGACGGCAAAGATCTACAACCCGAAGGGCCAGGAGTACCTGTCCGTGGACCGGGACCTTGTCCTGGCTTACAAGGAATCCCCGCAGGGCCAGATTGTGCACGTGGGCATCAACGAGGCCGGTTCCATTGCTGCGTTCACCGCCGCCGGAACGTCCTACGCCACACACGGCGAACCGCTGATTCCGGTGTACGTGTTCTACTCCATGTTCGGGTTCCAGCGCACGGGCGACTACATCTGGGCGGCCACCGACCAGATGGCGCGCGGCTTCATGATCTCCGCGACCGCCGGCCGCACCACCCTGACCGGTGAAGGCCTGCAGCATGCTGACGGACACTCGCCGATCCTGGCCTCCACCAACCCTGCGGTGAAGACCTACGATCCGGCCTACGGGTACGAGATCGGGCATATTGTCCGCCACGGCCTCGAGCAGATGTACGGTCCGGATTCCGAGGATCCGAATGTCATCTACAACCTCATGGTCTACAACGAGCCGATCCAGCAGCCCAAGGCTCCGGAAGACGTGGACGTGGAAGGCATCATCAAGGGCATCTACCTTCTCGCTCCGGCGAAGGTTGACGGCCCCCGGGCCCAGCTGCTTGCCTCCGGCGTAGCAGTGCCGTGGGCCTTGGAGGCCCAGAAGATCCTTGCTGAGGACTGGGGCGTCTCTGCCGATGTTTGGTCAGTGACGTCATGGAATGAACTGCGCCGCGACGGCCTGGCCGCCGAGGAAGAAGCGTTCCTGAACCCCGACGCCGAACCCCGCGTGCCGTTCGTGACCCAGCAGCTTGCCGGTGCCACCGGTCCGATTGTTGCTTCCACGGACTACATGAAGGCTGTCCCGGACCAGATCCGGCAGTTTGTGCCCAACGAGTTTGCAACCCTCGGCGCTGATGATTTCGGCTTCGCGGACACCCGCGCTGCGGCACGGCGTTACTTCAAGATCGATTCCCACTCCATGGTCGTTCGAACCCTGGAAATGCTCGCCCGCCGCGGCGAGGTGGACGCCAGCGCGCCCTCGGAAGCGATCAAGAAGTACGACCTGCTCAACGTGAACGCCGGAACCTCCGGCAACGCAGGCGGCGACGCCTAGCAGTGAAGTTCCATCCCTGATCGGGCAAAGAAGAGAACCGTCGCATCTGCGGCGGTTCTTTTCTTTGCCCTCTTTTCTTTGCCCTCTGTCGGCCGTCACCGTACGGGTCTGGCCGGATGGGCGTATCGGGCCTAGAAGGGTGGTGGGTCGTCGCCGTCGTCAGGGAGCTCGTCGGCAGGGATCCAGCCCGACATCGGGATAAGTG
>NZ_JASDDG010000031.1 GCF_030407495.1 Arthrobacter sp. APC 3897
GGTGGCCATGGGCCGGCAGGGCGGGCGGGAAATCGGCTACGGATCCGATGCGGATGTGCTCTACGTCCACCGGGCGCTGCCGGGCGCCGAGCCGGGTGCTGCACAGTCCCAGGCCGAGCGGATTGTCGGCCAGCTCTCAGCCCTGCTGCAGCAGCCGTGCACCCCTGCCATCCTGGCTGAAAAAGTACTGGTCCTGGATGCAGGCCTGCGCCCTGAGGGGCGCAACGGGCCGCTGGTCCGCAGCCTGGGTTCCTACCGCGAGTACTACAGCCGCTGGTCGCTGATCTGGGAAGCGCAGGCACTGCTGCGGGCCCGGCCCATGGCCGGCAGCGATAACCTCGCCGCCGACTTCATCGCCCTGATCGATCCGATCCGCTATTCGGCGGGTGTCAGTGAGCAGGACATCGTTGAGGTCCGGCGGATCAAAGCACGCGTCGAAAATGAACGCCTGCCCCGCGGCGCCGATCCCTCGCGGCAGCTCAAACTTGGCCGGGGAGCGCTGAGCGACGTCGAGTGGCTGGTGCAGCTGCTGCAGCTGGAACACGCCGGAGCCCATCCTGAACTGCGCACCACATCCACGCTGCCGGCCCTGGACGCTCTGGCGGCGGCAGGCCTGCTGCCCGAGGCGGATGCGGGAATCCTGCGCGAGGCGTGGCTGCTGGCAAGCAGGATCCGCAGTGCCAATGTCATCCGCGGCGGAAGGTACCCGGACGTGTTGCCTTCGTCACGCCAGGAGCTGGAAGCGGTAGCCCGCTGGTGCGGTTACGGTTCCGGCCAGGGCGGCGACCTGGAGGAGGACTACCTGCGGATTACCCGCCGATCCAGGGCTGTTTTCGAACGTTGGTTCTACGGCTACAACACCCACTGACTCTGTTTCCGGCGCGGTTCCGACAGCAGGCTGTCAGATTCCCGGCGGTCTCCCGGTTAGTTCCTGAGCCTGACGCTGGGTAGGCTCTATGAGGCATTATCGGCATTTCTTTGCCGATTCGGAACTTCTAGGAGACGTTTTCACCTTGCACACTGGCAAACGGGCCCCCAGGGGCCGGGCTAGGTTCGCCGCGCCCTTCATCGCGGTGACCGCGGCCCTCGCACTGCTCCTTGGCGTCCCCGCAACCGGGGCATTTGCAGCAGAAGCCCCCAAGACCGCGGAGGGCGAGAGCTACTCCGTCGGCACCGATACCACCTTTGCCCCCTTTGAATTCCGCCAGGACGGCGAACTGGTGGGCATCGACATGGACCTGATCAACGCCATCGCCGAGGAGGAGGGTTTCAGCGTAGACATCCGCTCCCTCGGCTTTGACGCGGCACTGCAGGCACTGCAGTCCAACCAGGTGGACGGCGTCATCGCCGGCATGTCCATCACTGAGGAACGCCGGAAGGTGTTCGACTTCTCCGACCCGTACTTCGAGTCCGGCATCCAGATGGCTGTCGCCGAGAGCAACAATGACGTGTCCGGCTACGAGGACCTGGCCGGCCAGCGTGTGGCGGTCAAGACCGGCACCGAGGGCCAGACCTTCGCGGAGTCGATCAAGGATCAGTACGGCTTCACCGTTGTGGCCTTCGCCCAGTCGGCGCAGATGTACGACGACGTGAAGTCCGGCGGTTCGGTGGCAGTCTTCGACGACTACCCGGTTCTGGCGTACGGCGTGGCATCCGGCAACGGGCTCAAGACCGTTACGGAGAAGGAGGCCGGTTCCTCCTACGGCTTCGCCGTCAACAAGGGCACCAGCCCCGAGCTCCTGGAAGCCTTCAACTCCGGCCTCGCCGAGCTGAAGGCCAGCGGCGAATACGATGAGATCCTGGACCGCTACCTCGAAGCCGGTGCCAAGGATTCCAGTTTCTGGTCCCTGCTCACGGAGAACATCCCTGCCTTTGCCAAGGGCATGGGCCTGACGCTGCTGGCCACTGCGCTGTCGCTGGTCTTCGCCCTGATACTGGGTGTTCTCTTCGGCTTCTTCAAGGTGAGCTCCAATGTGATCCTGCGCGGCATTGCCACCACCTATGTGAGCATTTTCCGCGGCACCCCGGTGCTGGTGCAGGCGTTCTTCTTTTACTTCGGACTGCCGCAGCTGATCGGCCAGCCGGTTGACGTACTCACCGCCGGCGTCCTGACCCTGTCGCTGAACGCCGGTGCCTACATGACGGAGATTGTCCGCGGCGGTATCCAGTCCGTGGACCCGGGACAAATGGAGGCTGCCCGGAGCCTGGGCCTGGGTTACGGCAAGACCATGCAGAAGGTCATCATTCCGCAGGCCGTGAAGATCATGACCCCCTCCTTCATCAACCAGTTCGTCATTACGCTGAAGGATACGTCGCTGCTGGCAGTCATTGGCTTCGCCGAACTGACCTACCAGGCCCAGCAGATCTACGCCGTGAACTTCCGCACCGCTGAGGTGCTGCTGATCGTCGGTGCCCTGTACTTCATCGTCATTACGCTGCTGACCAAGCTGGCGGACGTCTTGGATAAGAGGTTCAACAAGTGAGCAAGATCCAAACCCGCGGACTGCGCAAGTCCTACGGCTCCAATGAGGTCCTCAAGGGCCTGGACGTCACTGTCGCCGAGGGCGAGGTGGTGTGCGTGATCGGCCCGTCAGGCTCCGGCAAGTCCACCTTCCTGCGCTGCCTGAACAAGCTCGAAGACATCACCGCCGGCGAGGTGGAGGTCAACGGTTTCAACCTGACCGATCCCAAGGTGGACCTGAACAAGGTGCGCCAGAATATCGGCATGGTCTTCCAGCACTTCAACCTGTTCCCGCACATGAGCGTGCTGCAGAACGTCATGCTGGCACCGCTGGAACTGAAGAAGGGTTCCAAGGCCGAGGTCCGCGCCAACGCCCTGCGCCTCCTGGACCAGGTGGGCCTGGCGGACAAAGCCGACGCCCGTCCGGCGCAGCTCTCCGGCGGCCAGAAGCAGCGTGTGGCGATTGCCCGTGCGCTGGCGATGGCTCCTGACATCATGCTGTTCGACGAAGCCACATCGGCCCTGGACCCGGAGATGGTGGGCGAGGTGCTGCAGGTGATCCGCGACTTGGCCAAGGCCGGCATGACCATGGTGGTGGTGACCCATGAGATGGGCTTTGCCCGTGAAGTAGCCGACCGTGTGATCTTCATGGCCGACGGCTACATTGTCGAGGAGGGTGTGCCGGAGAAGCTGTTCTCCCAGCCCGAGCAGCCGCGCCTGCAGGACTTCCTCGCGAAGGTGCTTTAACCCGCATACCCGGTGCCCGCGGATTCTCCGCGGCACCCGAGCGACGGCGGCCGTCCCCGGTAGGGGACGGCCGCCGTCGTCGTTTCTGCCGGACCGGCGGAGGGTGCAGTGACCAGACCCACGTTGTGGAAGTTCCGAAAGGCTCCTAGGCTTTTAACAGACAGGGATTGCGGCGCATCGGCCTTCGCCGAAAGACGCCGCCCTGCACTGCAGCGGCCGCGCTGTACGTCAAAGACTGCACTGCAGCAGCCGCACTGCCTTCCCGGCAGGAGCAGTATCCGCATTCCCCATTCGGCGCAGAGACGCCGCATCCGTGCGCTTGCATGCCAGCCGGAAGGCATCCGTTCACGAAGGAATGCACCACCAATCGATTGGAGATTCACCCATGCTGAAGCATGTCGCCAAGACCCGCCGCAGGACGAATTCATCAGTAAAGGCACAAATGGCAGCCATTGTCCTTGGCTGCACCCTTGTAGCCGGAGGGGTTTCGGCCGCTGAAATCAGTATGCTGAACAGCGCTACCGCAGATCCCTCGGTAAGCACCGGGATGTTGTCCTGACGAAGTGCCGGGAATCCCGCCCGGATACCAACCGCAGCTTTTAACGCCAACCCGCTGGCCCTGACCGGATTCATCCCCGGGGGGCTTGCGGGTTTTTGTGTGCCCCGGACCCCTTGACCCTCAACTACATAGCGTTACTATTTAGTGGTAGTTAGTAACACCAAGTACAGGGCGGGACCGCATGGGTAAGCAAATGACCGAGATGCTCAAAGGCACCTTGGAGGGCATCGTCCTTGCCCTGCTGGCTGTGCGGCCGGCGTACGGCTACGAAATTACCGCCAGGCTGCGCGAACAGGGGTTTTCGGACATTGTGGAAGGCACCGTGTATGCGCTGCTGGTCCGAATTGAGAAGCGCGGACTTGTGGACGTTGAAAGGATCGCGTCGGAAAAGGGGCCGCCCCGCAAGGTCTACTCGCTAAATGCCGCAGGCCGGGAGTACCTCGAAGACTTCTGGGGATCCTGGGACTTCCTGGCCGGGCGGATCAGAGAGCTTCACCGCATGGCGGAGCACACGCAGGAGGAAGGGCTGTCACCATGACCGCAAAATGGATCGGGCAGGTCATCGGCGTGAGTGAGGACAAGAAGCGCTGGCGGAAGTACAAAGCCCGCAAAGCCCAGCTGCCTCCGGGGTACCGCACGGCTATTGAGGGGCTGGAGCGCTACATCACGTACGCCGGAACGATTGCAAAGAGTGATGTCTTCCTGCAGATGGTCGAGGATCTTGCCGACCTGTTTGAGGGAGCAGCTGCTGACGGAACTCCGATCCGCGGCATCGTCGGAGAGGACCCGGTGGAGTTCGCCGAGGACTTTCTCCGGAACTATACGGACGGTCAGTGGATCAACAAGGAGCGCAGGCGCCTCAACGAGGCCATTGACCAGGCCGCAGAGGAAGCGTAACCACGGCGGAAGGCCGGGACCATGACGCAAAACCAAGCCACTGCACCAGCGGTACGGGTTCGGGGCATCGAAAAATCGTTTCACAATGTTCGCGTGCTGCGTGGCGTGGACTTTGAGGTGGCGGCCGGGAGCATCTTTGCGCTGCTGGGGTCCAACGGCGCCGGCAAAACCACGCTGGTGCGCATCCTGGCAACCACCCTGAGGGCCGACGCCGGCACCGCCGCTGTCTGCGGCTTCGACGTCGGCAGTGAACCCGGGCGGGTGCGCGAATGCATCAGCCTGACCGGACAGTTTGCCGCTGTCGACGAGGTGCTTACCGGCAGGGAGAACCTCGTCCTCATGGCCAAACTTCGCCGGCTCGACGGCCCCGGCGGAATCGCCGACGGCCTCCTGACCCGTTTTTCGCTCTCGGATGCAGGCGGTCGGAGGGCAGGCACCTACTCGGGCGGAATGCGCCGGCGGCTCGACATTGCCATGAGCCTGACGGGTAATCCACCGGTCATCTTCCTGGATGAGCCAACCACCGGGCTTGACCCCCAGGCGCGCAACGAGGTGTGGCGGATGGTCCGCGAACTCGCGGGCAGCGGCACCACAGTGCTGCTCACCACCCAGAACCTCGAGGAGGCCGAGCACCTGGCCGACCGGATTGCGGTCCTCCACCGGGGCGCCGTGATCCAAAGCGGCACCCTTACTGAGCTGAAGCAGCTCCTTCCCGCGGCCAAGGTCGAGTACATCGAGAAGCAGCCCTCGCTCGAGGATGTTTTTCTTGCCCTCGTGGGTGACGACGGCGGAAAGGACCAGCCATGAGCTCCCTTATGCTCAACAACACGCGGGTGCTGACCGGGCGGTCGCTGCGCCACATTCTGCGCAGCCCGGACACGGTCATCACCACCGCCGTCACTCCGGTGGCTCTGATGCTGCTCTTTGTGTATGTCCTGGGCGGCGCAATTACCACCGGATCCGGTGAGCCGTACCTGGACTACATGCTTCCCGGCATCCTGCTGATCACCATTGCCTCCGGTGTCGCCTACACATCCTTCCGGCTGTTCATGGATTTGCAGGGCGGCATCTTCGAACGCTTTTCCTCCATGCCGATAGCCAGATCCAGTCTGCTGTGGGCTCATGTGTTCACGTCACTGGCAGCAAACCTGGCCGCCGTCGCCGTCGTTCTGGCAGTGGCGCTGATCATGGGTTTCCGGACCGGCGCGTCCGTTGCCCCCTGGCTCGCGGTTACCGGAATCCTGGTGCTGTTTATCCTGTCGTTGACCTGGATTGCTGTCCTGGCCGGGCTCTCGGCAAAAACCGTGGACGGGGCGAGTGCGTTCAGCTACCCGTTGATCTTTCTCCCGTTCATCAGCTCGGCGTTTGTGCCCACCGATTCGATGCCGGGCCCGGTGGGGTGGTTTGCACAGCACCAGCCCGTCACGTCCATCGTGGACACGCTCCGGGCCCTGTTCGAACAGCAGCCGGTGGGCAGCGGAATCTGGGCAGCCCTCGCCTGGCTCGTGGGGATCCTGCTGCTGGGATACGTCCTCGCGGCTGCCAAGTACCGCCGCAAGGTTGCCTGACTTTCGCGGGCGGAAAGGAAAGAGCCCGCACCGTCGGCCGGAGTTTGGCAGACGGTACGGGCTCTTCAGCGGGCGGACCCGCTGCCTTGCGCGCTAGGGCTTAGCAGCCGTAGTACAGCTCGAACTCGTACGGGTTCGGGCGCAGCATGAGCGGCTTGATCTCGTATTCACGCTTGTATTCGATCCAGGTATCGATCAGGTCCTGGGTGAAGACGCCGCCGGCCTGGAGGAACTCGTTGTCGTTCTCCAGGGCGTCGAGGGCCTCTTCGAGGGATCCGGGGGCCAGCTGGATGCCGCGGGCCTCTTCCGGGGGAAGCTCGTAGAGGTCCTTATCGATCGGGTCGGCGGGCTCGATGCGGTTCTTGATTCCGTCGAGGCCGGCCATCAGCTGTGCTGCGAACGCCAGGTACGGGTTCGAGGAAGCATCCGGAGCGCGGAACTCAATGCGCTTGGCCTTGGGGTTGGAACCCGTGATCGGGATGCGGATACCGGCGGAGCGGTTGCCCTGCGAGTACACCATGTTGACCGGAGCCTCGAAGCCCTTGACCAGCCGGCGGTAAGAGTTAACCGTCGGGTTGGTGAAGGCCATGACGGCGGAAGCGTGCTTGAGGAGGCCGCCAATGTACCACCGCGCGACGTCGGACAGGCCGGCGTAGCCCTTCTCGTCGTAGAACAGGGGAGTGGAGCCGTTCCACAGCGACTGGTGGCAGTGCATGCCCGAGCCGTTGTCACCGAAGACGGGCTTCGGCATGAACGTAGCGGACTTGCCCCAGGCGTCGGAGACGTTCTTGACGATGTACTTGAACTTCAGCAGGTCATCGGCAGCATGGGTCATGGTGGTGAACTTGTAGTTGATCTCGGCCTGGCCGGCGCCGCCAACCTCATGGTGGGCGCGCTCAACCTCAAGGCCGGCGTTGTCCAGCTCCACGCAGATCGCGTCGCGAAGGTCCGCCTGCTTGTCCACGGGAGCCACCGGGAAGTAGCCGCCCTTGAACGGAGTCTTGTTGCCGAGGTTTCCGCCCTCTTCCTCGCGGCCGCTGTTCCACGGTGCCTCAATGGAGTCCACCTTGTAGAAGCTGCCTTGCGGAGAGGACTCGTACTGCACGTTGTCGAAGACAAAGAACTCGGCCTCGGGCGCGAAGAATGCGGTGTCGGCGATGCCGGTGGAAGCCAGGTACGCTTCGGCGCGCTCGGCGACGCCGCGCGGGTCGCGGTGGTAGGGCTCGCCGGTGCGGGGATTGACGATGGAGAAGTTCAGCGCCAGGGTCTTTTCCATGCGGAACGGATCCAGGAACGCCGTGGTGACGTCCGGAATCAGCTGCATGTCGGATTCGGCGATGCCCTGGAACCCGCGGATGGAAGACCCGTCGAAGAGCTGGCCGTTGATGAAGAAGTCGGCATCTACGGACTTCGCCGGTACGTTGAAGTGCTGCTGCACTCCGGGGAGGTCGGTGAATCGGATGTCGACGAACTTCACATCTTCGTCAGCGATGAACTTGAGGACTTCGTCCGCAGTTTTGAACATCGGTACTTTGCTCCTTTTACACAATTGGGTGGATGACTCCGGACTGCACATCCTGACCTGCAGCGGGCTGGAAACGGGATCCCTGTCAACTGCTAAGAACTCTAGGGCCAACTAATTTCTCATCCGTGACGGCTGTGTTTCAGCCAAGTTACGCAACCGAAGTCTCCCCTCCACCCTAGCGTGAACGGGACAGAGGCGGGCATTTACATCTCGGGCCGCCGCAACACACGGGCCGGGTAGTCTTAAACGGTGGTTGACAGAAGAAGTTTAGGTTCGTGGCTTGAAGGCCCTCCCTCCGACGAGAATTCCTGGCCGGGCAAGCGCCTGGGCCGGCCCAGGACCGGTCCCGGCAGCATTGGGCGCGTGGGCCCGAGGCTGGGCGCGATCATCATTGACTGGGCCATCGCGTCCGTGATTGGTTACGCGTTTTTTGACGGCTCCTCCACCGCCATCCTGGCCATTTTTGCGGTGGAACAGATCGTGCTGGTGTCGCTGCTGGGATACAGCATTGGCCACCGCGCGTTCAGCCTGCAGGTTCAGAAGCTTGACGGCCGGCCCGCCGGGCCGCTGGCCGCCGTCGTCCGCACCCTGCTGCTGTGCCTGGTGATTCCCGCCGTCGTGTTTGACGAGGACCAGCGCGGACTGCACGACCGCGCCATGGGAACCGTCCTGGTGAAGGTCAAGCACTAGGGTTGTCCGCGCCGCCCCGAGGCGGGAAGGCACCGGCATAAACAATGAAGGACCCCTCCGCCGGAGGGGTCCTTCATTCGTTGAGCGTTTGTGGAGGCTCTACCGTCCGCGTGAAGCTTTGCGGTCCGGGCGGGCCTTGTACGGGTCAATGCCCTTGGGGATCGGCAGGCGCGTGCCCAAGGCGGCAAGGCGCTTGTTGACGGCCTGGACTTCCTGCTTGGTCAGTGACTTCGGCAGTTTCTTGGCCTTCTTGGCGACCTGCGAGAGCGGGGTCAGGTTTTCGCCCTGCCCGGTCTGGATGACATGTACGGGTACGTTGGGTGCAATGCGGTTCATGCGGCGGCGTTCGCCGTCGGCCAGTGCCTTGGCACGGCCCGGGGAACCTTCAGTGACCAGGACGATGCCCGGGCGGCCGATGGCACGGAAAACGGCTTCCTGGCTGCGCGGGTTCACGGCTACGGGCTGCTCTTCCAGGATCCAGCCGCGGCGCAGGATGCTCAGCGCTGCACCGGAAGCACCGGGCTGGCCCTCAATCTGGGTGAACGCGGCTCGTTCGGCGCGGCGGGACAGGATGAACACAGCGGCCAGGAGGCCCAGCGGGACCGCGATGATGAGCATCGTGATCCAGTTGTTGATCAACAGGCCGATCAGCAGCCCGACGGCGACGATGCCCAGGAACGCGCCTGCCATCACCCACACGAGGTTGGGGTCGTTGCGCCGCGTCATCTTGAAGACGTCGGCGATCTGCTTCATGCGCCCCGGGCCTTTTTTCTTCTTCTCTGCTTTGGGTTTGCGGGAGAAGAGGCCGCGGCGGGCGCTCTTGGGTGCGTCGGAATCTGTGCTGTTGGCCATAGTGGTTCAATTCTACGTGATCGCCGTGTCCGGTCCGTGCCGTGAACCGGCGCGGGATGAAGAACTCCGGCGGTTTGGGGGTACCGGTTCGCGCCCGGCGTACAGAGCGGTCAGCGCCGGGCGAGAATGGAGGAGGCCTCCTGCAGGGTTGAGCCCGAATCCTCGATGTGCGCCAGCTCCGGGGGGAGGTCAAGGCCTTTACGGCGCATGGCACCCGCCCACAGCCGTCCCGCCCGGTAGGAAGAGCGGACCAGCGGGCCGCTCATCACGCCAAGGAAACCCAGCTCGGTGGCTTCGTCGCTGAGCTCCACAAACTCCTGCGGCTTCACCCACCGGTCCACCGGCAGATGGCGCTCGCTGGGGCGCAGGTACTGGGTGATCGTGATCAGGTCGCAGCCGGCGTCGCGCAAGTCCCGGAGCGCACCGGAAATCTCCTCGCGCGTTTCCCCCATCCCCAGGATCAGGTTTGACTTGGTGACCATGCCCAGATTCTGCCCCTGGGTGATGACGTCAAGTGAACGCTCGTAGCGGAACGCGGGCCGGATGCGCTTGAAGAGCCGCGGCACGGTTTCCACGTTGTGGGCAAAAACCTCGGGTCGTGCGTCGCAGATGGCCTCGATGTGCTCGGGCTTGCCGGAAAAGTCCGGAATCAGGATTTCGACGCCGGTGCCCGGGTTGAGTTCGTGAATCTTCCGGATGGTTTCGGCATAGAGCCAGACGCCCTCATCTGCGAGGTCGTCACGGGCCACGCCGGTGACCGTTGCGTAGCGCAGGTTCATCTTCTGCACCGAACGGGCAACTTTGGTGGGCTCGAAAAGGTCTATGGCTGAAGGTTTTCCGGTATCGATTTGGCAGAAGTCACAGCGTCGTGTGCATTCGGAGCCGCCAATCAGGAAGGTAGCTTCCTTGTCCTCCCAGCATTCGAAAATATTGGGGCAGCCGGCTTCTTCGCAGACAGTGTGCAGGCCTTCCTTCTTGACCTGTTCCTTCAGGTGAACGTACTCGGGGCCAATGGTTACCTTGGCCTTGATCCACTCCGGTTTGCGTTCCACGGGTACGGCCACGTTGCGCTGTTCAATGCGCAGCAGACGGCGTCCTTCGGGGGCGAGAGTCATAGAAGGGATCCTTTCGACCGGCCCGGCGCCGCGGCAGCCGGTTCCGGGGAGATGGTGTCCGTGGCCCGAACTGGATGTTCGCGGACAAGGCGGTCGCTGCGGCGTCGGAGTTCGTCCTCTACCCGGGCCACCAGATCGGCAGGCGTGACAAGCCGGCCGGTTTCGGCCGAGAGGGAGGTGGTTCCCGCGTCGGTAATTCCGCAGGCCACAATCTGGGCATAGGGAGCCAGGTCATTGCTGCAGTTCAGCGAGAACCCGTGCATCGTCACCCCGTGGTCAACACGGATGCCGATGGCGGCAATCTTCCGGTCAGGGCCGCCTCCGCGCACCCACACTCCGGACCGCCCGGCAACCCGTTCACCGGTGACGCCGTAATCGGCGAGCACCGCAATGATCGCGTCCTCAAGCGTGGCCACATAGTCTGCGACCCTGCTGGGGTCGGGCAGTCGAAGGATGGGGTATCCCACCAGCTGGCCCGGGCCGTGCCAGGTGAGCTTGCCGCCGCGGTCCACGGGGATTACGGGTGTTCCGTCAAAAGGCCGTTCATGATCCTCGGTCCGCTTGCCGGCTGTGTATACCGGGGAATGCTCCAGCAGCAGGACCGTGTCCGGGGCAGAACCGGCCCGTACACGTTCATGCAGCGAACGTTGCCGGTCCCAGCCCTCCAGATAATCCACGTAATCCGGGGCAAGACCGATGCGCAGGAACTCCAATGCCATGGGGACAGCCTAGACTGCCTCAGCGGAAGTTCCGACTATGGTCTTCATCACATCCTGATTCAGGGGCGGTTCCGGGCGGGCGTTGTGGATAACTTCTGCACGATGCCGCGGTTCGGACTACAACAGAGTGCATGGAGCTCAACGAACCGGCGGTTCCGGCCCGCCCCCCGGAAGTGGATGAGGGATACCGGGCCGAGCATCTGCTGGGCTCGGGTGCGGCGGCCCGGGTCTGGGCGGCAGTGCGGGAGAGCGACGGCGCCCGCTTTGCGCTGAAAGTCCCCGCTGCCTCGCCGGGCGGTTCCTGGACCACCTTCGAAACCCGGCGGGAGCTGAACATCCTGTCCCGTTTCGAGCATGAAAACCTGCTGCGCGTGCACACCGTCCTTGATACCGATCATGGGCCGGCGCTGCTGATGGAGCTGGCCCGGGGAGGTTCCCTTGGCCGGGTGCTGCAGGCCCGCGGTGCCCTCCACCCGGGCGAAGCGGTGACGGTGCTGGTGGGGGCGGCGTCAGTGCTCGCTTATCTGCATTCCCTGAACGTCTGCCACGGCGGGGTGTCGCCGGGCAACATCCTGTTCACTTCCAGCGGCAAACCACTCCTGGCTGATCTCGGCACAGCGGGTCTGCTGGGAACGGAACGGACATCAGCCGCTTCGAAGGAGGGTGACATCCTGGCCCTGGCCATGGTGGGATGGCTCATCCTGACGGGACGTGCGCTGCCGCCGGCCGAACGGCGCCTGCCGCTGTCTGTTCTGGTTCCGGACCTCCCGGCAGCGCTCGCCGAGGTGATTGATGCGGGACTGCAGGAGGACGCTGAACTTCGGCCTGATGCTGCGGAGTTTGCCCGCCGGGTGTTTGAATCGATCCCTGCTGAGCCGCTGGACCTGGCCCTGGCGAAGGAGCCGGGTCCCGCTGGTGGATTGAACACGCCCCGGTCACGGCTGGAGCGGGGACGCGGCGCCGGGGGTTTGCGGCGCCGCGTCCGGAGTGCACCCCGGGGGCAGAGACGCAGGGAATCCTCTCCGGAACACCGGGAAGAGAAGCACCAGCCGAACCGGGTACTGCTGGGCGCGGCTGCCGCGCTCGTGGCGGCCACCGTGGGGTTGGGGGCTGTAGCGGTAGCCGCACCGCAGATGCTGCAGGGCGCAGCGCCGGGGGAAGCCGTGATCCCTCCGACTGCGTCCGGCGCAGCCACCGTTACTGAGGCGGACACAGACCCGGGCCTGCGCGCGGACGCGGACCCCGATTCGGAAGCCGGCACCCCCGCTTCTCCGGGTGCAGGCGGACCGGCAACGGAGCCGGGCGAAACCGCCGAACAGTTTTCGCTGGCCCGGACTGAGGTTTCGGAGCTGCGGCTCATGGTCAGCGGCAGCGATCCGGTGGCGGCCGTGCGTGCCCTCGCCGAATTGCGGGCACGTGCCTTCGCCGAGGCTGACGCGGCTCTGCTCAAGGACATCAACGCGCCGCGCTCGCCGGCCATGCAGGCTGATCAGGCGGAAATCGCCAAACTCCAGGCAGCAGGCACGGAGCTCTCCGGACTGGCCGTCGAGATTGTGTCTGCGGGGGAGGCCGTCCCGGAGCCGGAAGGCAGAGTCAGCATAGGGGCCGTCGTCTCCACCTCCGCCTACGCAGAACGTGACGCGCGCGGTGCAGCGGTGCGGAACGTGGCGGCGGTTTCCCGCCAGGACGTGGTCCTGGTACTGGTACAGGCCGCTGACGGCTGGCGCATTGAGGACATTCTGGCACCGCCTGCATGAACCGGGCCGGCGGTCCCCGAAAGATAGGATCGTTTCCATGAGTCCAACTGCTTACCTCCGTTACCCCGATCTGCATGGCGACCTCGTCACTTTCGTGGCTGAAGACGACGTCTGGATGGCTCCGGTCGCCGGCGGACGTGCCTGGCGGATCTCCTCCATGCAGCTGCCGGCCCGCAGCCCCAAGTTCTCACCCGACGGAAAGCATCTGGCCTGGCAGGTGGTCCAGGGAGGTGCCCCGGAGATCGTCACGGCGGACGTTGACGGCGGCAACTTCCGGCAGCTGACTTTCTGGGGCAGTCAGAGCACCCGGCTGAAGGGATTCAACGCTGCGGGGCAGGTCATGGCCACCACGTCCGTGGAACAGGAGGACAACCGCCTGCGCTGGGCCTTCACGGTTCCGCTGGACGGGGCGGCGCCGGCAAAGCTTCCGTACGGCCCGGTGGAAACCATCGCTGAAGGACCGGCCGTGGGCGACGAACGCCCGCTGGTTATCGGCAGCATGCTCACCCGTGAGCAGGCCTGGTGGAAGCGCTACCGCGGAGGAACAGCAGGGAAGCTGTGGATTGATGCGGACGGCAACGGTGAATTCGAACGCCTCGTTCCTGAACTGGACGGCAATCTTTCGGACCCCATGTGGATTGACGGCCGGGTGGTTTTCCTGTCCGACCACGAGGGATACGGAAACCTGTACTCGGTGACGCCCGCGGGCAGTGACCTCCGCCGGCACACGGACTTTGACACCTTCTACGTCCGCCATGCCTCCACGGACGGCAGCCGCATTGTGTTCGAATCGGCGGGACGTCTGTGGCTCCTGCCTTCACTGGACACTGAAGCCCAGCCGCTGGACATAGCCCTCGGATCCGCGGGCACCGCCCGGCGCCCGCGCCCGCTGGACGTTGCCCGGCATCTCGCCGACGTTGTTCCCGATGCCGCAGGAAACGCCAGCGTGGTGGAAACCCACGGCACACTGCATTGGCTCACCCACCGCGACGGACCTGCGCGGGTCATTGAGGCTGACTCCGCTGTCCGTGCCCGCCTCGGCCGCCCGCTGGGGAATTCGCGGGCCGTTTACGTGGCCGACCGCCACGGAGAAGAGGCCATCTATATCAAGGACGTCTTCGCCCAGATATCGCTTGGCCCCGCTGCCGGCTCCGGGCCTGCGCAGGCAATGCCCGCCCCGGAACCTGCCGCCGGCGACGCCGACGCGGGCCTGGTTCTGCCCAGCCCGGTATCCGCGGCCGGGTCAGCTTCATTGCCGCGCACACCCGGGCACACAACACCTGCGGCTCCGGAGTCCCGCACGGGCGTTCCGGCGTCCGTGGCTCCGCCGTCTGAAGCCGCCGTCAAACCGGCGGAGAACACTGTCCGCGTGGAGTTCGAGCGGCCCACCAGGGTCAGCCAGCTGGTGCCGAGCCCGGACGGAAAGCGCGTGGGTGTGGCCACCGAGTACGGAGAAGTCTTTGTGCTTGACGTCGCCTCGGCCCGGTTGTCCCCGGTGGCCGCCACCGGCTTCGGTGCCGTTGACCAGCTCGCCTTCTCGCCGGATTCGCAGTGGCTTGCCTGGGCGGAACCGTCCAGTGCGGACGGCCGCACCCGGATCCGGATCCGGTCCGTGCTGGATACGGAGGCACCGGCCATTGATGTGACGGACGGCCGGTTCTCCGACCACGATCCTTCGTTCACCCCGGACGGCCGTTACCTGGCTTTTCTCTCCGAGCGCAGCTTCGATCCCGTCTATGACACTCACCGCTTTGATTTGAGTTTCCCGTCCTCCACCAAGCCGTTCCTGGTAGCGCTGGCGGCGGGCACGCCGTCGCCGTTTGGTCCTTCCGTCTCGGGTAATGCGGCAGTTGGCGCAGCGGATGAGGTCAAAGCTGAAAGCGGAAACATTGCCGCTGCGGTTCCACCTGTGGTGGTGGACGCTGAACGGATAGGGGACCGGATTATTGCTGTCCCCGTCCCGCAGGGACGCTATGAGAAGCTTCGGGCGGCTGATTCCGCCCTGCTCTGGCTGGCGGCGGACATCTACGGGGTAACCGGCGACGGCCGGGCCACCGCCGCGGACCGGGACCCCGCCCCGCGGCTGGAACGCTTCGACTTGGCGAAGAAGGAGCTGTCCGTCCTGGTTCCGGCCCTGGACGGCTTCGAGGTCAGCGGCGACGGCGCCAAGGTGGTGCTGCGCCACGACGGCGGCGTCCGGGTGGTTCCTGCCGCAGACAAGATAGCCGAGGACTCCGGTGACAACGTGCGGGTGGACCTGGACCGCATAAGGGTGCGGATTGATCCGGTCCGGGTGTGGGGGCAGGCTTTTGACGAAGCCTGGCGGCTGCAGCGGGATTTCTTCTGGGCGCCGGACATGGGTGGGCTGGACTGGGAAGGCATCCACGCCCGCTACCGCCCGCTGGTGCAGAACCTTGGCGGCCATGATGATCTGGTGGACCTGCTCTGGGAAATGCACGGAGAGCTGGGCACCTCGCACGCCTATGTCACTCCGGTTCCGGTCACGGAACCGGGCTGGGGAAGCCAGGGTTTCCTCGGAGCCGACCTGCGTCCCGGTGCCGGCGGCTGGGAAGTGGTGCGTATCCTCGGTGCCGAGTCCTCGGACCCGCAGGCCGCGTCACCGCTGAGCGCTCCTGGAGCGGACGTTCACCCCGGCGACGTCATTGCCGCTGTTGACGGACAGCCGGTCCCGGCCAGCGACGGCCCGGCTCCGCTGCTGGCGGGGGCAGCCGGCCGCACCGTGGAGCTGACCATTGTCCGTGCAGACGACGACGGCGCACCCTCCCAGCGCCGCATCGCCGTCGTGCCGCTGCGCAGTGAGGAACGCCTCCGCTACCAGAACTGGGTCCACGCCAACCGGCGCATTGTCCGTGCAGCCTCCGACGGTGCTTTTGGTTACCTGCACATCCCGGACATGGTGGCCAACGGCTGGTCGCAGCTGCACCGGGACCTTGACCAGGAAGCCTCGAAGGCAGCCCTGGTGGTGGACGTCCGGCGCAACCGCGGGGGACACACGTCCCAGCTGGTGGCCGAACTGATCGGCCGAAAGGTGACAGCCTGGGCGAACCCCCGCGGCGGAAAACCGACTCCCTATCCGGACCATGCTCCGCGGGGGCCGGTGGTGATCCTGACTGACGAATTCGCCGGTTCCGACGGCGACATCATCACCCAGGCGACCAAGCTGCGCAGCATCGGACCCGTGATCGGCACCCGGACCTGGGGCGGCGTCGTTGGCATTGACGGCCGGTTCCGCCTCGTGGACGGTACCGCCGTCAACCAGCCGCGGTACGCCTTCTGGTTTACCGGAGGCGTTGGCTGGGATGTGGAGAACCGGGGGGTGGAGCCGGACATCGAGGTGGCCTTCCCGCCGCACGCCTACGTGGCCGGCGATGACCCGCAGCTGGAGCACGGGGTTGGCATCCTGCGTGAAATGCTGTCCGAGATACCCACCGATCAACCTCCGGCCATGACCGGCTACCGCTCGCTTCAACCGGCTCCGCTTCCCCCGCGTCCGCAGGCGGCCGCAGGGTCAGCGGCAGGGACAGCAGCATCGGAAGGAGCGGTTCCGGGTCCGGTTGCGGCCTCGGCTGCGGTTCCGGGCCGGCACTAGGCCCAGCCCGGTCCCCGCCCAGGCCTGCCGGAAGCGGACTGGCCGGCCTCCGGCCGGCCACCCGAGACCGGAGGCGGGGAATGCAGGAGCGGCGTCCGGGAGAGGTACAGTTGCCCCGGACGCCCGCAGAATTTCACCGCTGCAGCCGTCCCGGACCGTAAAAACCCGGCTGCCGAGCAAGGAGCGAGAACCCCGCTATGCGCCCACCACATCTGCGCCGGGGATCGATCGGGCTGGTCTTCTTCGGAGGTGCCGCAGGTGCCGCCGGGCGCGGAGGGTTGTCCCTGGCCATCCCCAACCTCGGCGAGGTGCCGGCGGCCATCCTGATCATCAACCTGGCCGGCGCTTTCCTCCTCGGCTGGCTCTATGAGGCCGTCACCCGTCCGGACAGCGGGCGCCCCGCCGCCGGGAACCTGAAGCTGCTTCTGGGCACCGGGTTCTGCGGCGGTTTCACCACGTACAGCTCGCTGGCCACCGATACCGCGCTGTTCTTTCTGGGCGGACGGCCTGGGGCTGCAGTCATCTATCCTCTTGCCACCGTGATCATCGGAGCCTGCGCCACCTGGGCGGGTATTGCCGCTGCAGCAGCGGTCACCGGACGCGGCCCGGGACACCCGGGTGGCAATCGGCAGCAGGACGCAGCATGACCCCCGGGATCTTTCTTCTGCTCACTGCGGCCGGCGGAGCCGGAGCTGCGGTGCGCTTCATGGCGGACGGCTTCATCCGTTCCCGGCAAAAGTCCTCTTTCGCCTGGGCGACGACGATTATCAATGTCTCGGGCTCCCTCGGGCTTGGCTTCCTGACCGGCCTGACTCTTGAACATCTGGCGTTTGCTGCCTTCAGCATCGTGCTCGGCACCGGGTTTCTGGGCGGTTACACGACCTTCAGTACGGCGAGCTACGAAACGGTGCAGCTGATCAAAAAGGGCCGCTACGGTGCTTCATTCGTGAGCGGCATTGGCATGCTCGTGCTTTCCGTTGCCGCCGCAGTGATTGGCCTCTGGGCCGGTACGGAACTGTAGGGCTGCGCCGGGGGATGAGCCTGACTTCCCCGGCCGTCAGTCCGCAGCCGGTGCGGCCGTGCTGTCGCGGATGACGAGCCGGGTTGCGAGGTCCATCCGGGGGATGGTTTCGAGGGCGCCCTCACTCATGCGGATCACGAGCCGCGCCGCCTCCTCGGCCATCTCCGTCAGTGGTTGATGCACGGTTGTGAGGGCGGGACTGGACCACTGGGCGAGCTGCAGATCGTCGTAACCGACGATGGACACGTCAAGGGGCACCCTGAGCCCGAGGGTTCTGGCAGCCTCGATGACGCCAAGCGCCTGGAGGTCGCTTCCCGCGAAGATCGCTGTGGGGCGGTCCGGCAGCGTCAGGAGTTCGAGTGCGATGCGGCGGCCGCCGTCGACCCGGAAGTTGCCGAATCGGACGAAGCGTTCATCGATCTCAAGTCCGGCCGAGTTCATGGCGGATCGGTATCCGTCGACGCGGGCGAAGGAGCACATCATGTCGTCGCGGCCGGTGATCGCGGCAATCCGGGTGTGTCCCAGTTCGATGAGATGGCGGGTGGCAACGAGGCCGCCTGACCAGTTCGCCGACCCGACCGCAGGGACATCTGGGGCCGGATCGCCGGCCGGGTCGATGATTACGAAGGGAATGGCACGTGACTTGAGGGCCGCTTTCGCTTCCGCCGCGAGATCGGCGAAGAGCAGCACCACACCGGCCGGGCGCCGGCGGAGAACCCCGGTGATCCAGGCCGGGGACGGGGAATGGCGGTCACCGGACTCGGTAAGTACGACGCTCAAATCGTTGGCCCGGGCGACATTTTCGACTCCTCGGATGATCTCCATGGCCCAGGCAGTCTCGAGTTCGGGGAAAACGAGCTCGATCAAGCTGTCTCTGTTCGGCAGGCCCGGGCGCCGCTGATATCCGTGCTTGCCGAGGAGCTCCTCGATTTTTGCCCGCGTCTGTGCGGACACGTCTGATCGTCCATTGAGGACTTTCGAAACCGTGGAGAGTGATACTCCCGCCTCGACGGCCAATTCGTTGAGTTTGACCTTGCCGCCTGAGTCGGCCATGGGGGTCCAATCTGTATTAGTTACGAAAAACCCTTGTGTTTAAATGTGCCACTGCTAGGCTCACACCACATTAGATGCTTTCGGCGTAAATGTCGAAACTTTCGAGAGGCGTTCAAAGATGAACAAGTACGGTATCAGGAAGCTGATGACAGTCGGGGCGGCGGCCGCAATCGCCCTCGGAGGTCTGTCAGCGTGTGGCTCCGACAGCGGAGCAACAGAAGACGGTGACGTCACCATGACGTTCTGGCACAACTCAACGACGGGCGCCGGCAAGGCGCACTGGGAGAAGACGGTCGCGGCGTTCCAGGAGGCGAACCCCGGTGTAAAGATCGAGATCCAGTCCGTCCAGAACGAGGAAATGGACGGGAAGCTCCAGACGGCGCTGAACTCCGGCGATGCGCCCGACATCTTTATGGCGCGGGGCGGCGGCAAGCTTGCGGATGTGGTGGCGGCCGGACAGGCCATGGATATTACCGATTCCATCGACGACGCCACCAGGGCCGCTGTGCCCGAAGGCGTACTGAAAGCCTTCGAGGTCGACGGCAAGATTTATGGCATGCCGACCGCCGTGCTGCCCGGCGGCATCTTTTACAGCCAGGACCTCCTGACCGAAGCCGGCGTCGACGCGGCTCCGACGACAATGGACGAGCTCGGTTCCGCCGTAGACAAACTCAAGACTGCCGGAATCGCCCCCGTCGCCGTCGGCGCCAAAGACGCCTGGCCTGCTGCCCACTGGTACTACTTCTTCGCGTTGCGCTCATGCTCGCAGGACACGATGAACGAAGCGGCCGAGTCGAAGAAGTTTGACGACGAGTGCTGGGTCGAGGCCGGAAAAGAGATGGAAGCGTTCGTGGAAACGGAACCGTTCAACGACGGATTCCTCACCACCTCGGCCCAGCAGGGAGCAGGAAGCTCTGCTGGTCTGCTGGCGAATCACAAAGCAGCCATGGAACTCATGGGTGCCTGGAACCCGGGCGTCATCGCATCGCTGACCCCGGACCAGGAGCCGCTGGCAGACCTGGACTGGTTCCCGTTCCCCGCCGTTGACGGAGGCGACGGTGCTGAGGGTGCCATGATGGGCGGAGTCGACGGATTCACCTGCTCGGCGCAGGCGCCGCAGGAAGAATGCACGGCATTCCTGAACTTCTTCATGCAGCAGGAATACCAGGAGGACTACGCGGATGCGTTCCAGACCCTCCCCGCTAACCAGGACGCCCAGGAAGCTGTCACCGACCCGGCGCTCCAGTCGATCCTCCAGGCCTACAACGACGCGCCGTACGTGACGGTGTGGCTGGACACCCTGTTCGGCCAGAACGTCGGTAACGCGCTGAACAAGGGCGTGGTGGACATGCTCGCCGGCCAGGGCTCTGCCGAAGATATCGTCTCCGCTGTGAACGACGCAGCGGCCAAGGGATAGCAGTAGACAATGACTGAACCTGCAGGCGGCGCTCCGTTGATGACGGACGCTCAGCCGCCGCGGGGCACGGTTACGGCAGGGGACGGCGCCCGCGCGGCGTCCCCTGCCGCACCGCGGCCCAGGCGGCGTGCAACGGACTGGCGCAAACGTCTCGAGATCACGCTATTGGCCGGGCCGGCCATCTTCGTTTTTGTCGGCTTCGTCATCTTCCCGGTCGTCCTCGCCGGCTACTACGGCTTCTTCCGCTGGAAGGGCTTTGGTCCGGCCACAGACTTCGTCGGCTTCGACAACTACAAGATCATTTTCCAGGACAGCGCGTTCCACGACGTGCTGCTCCACAACGGGTTCATCCTGGTGCTCTCCCTGGTTATCCAGGGCCCCATCGCCGTTGTCCTCGCCCTCCTGCTCAACCGGAGCATCCGGGGCCGGTCACTCATCCGGGTCCTCATCTTCGTCCCGTACATCATCTCCGAGGTCATTGTCGGGATCGGCTGGGGTCTCATGCTACAGACCTCCGGAGCCGTCAACGGGCTGCTCGACAGCATCGGGCTGGGAGCGCTCAAGGCAGACTGGCTCTCTGATCCGAGCATCGCCATCTGGTCCCTGATGGTGATTATCTCGTGGAAGTACATCGGATTTGCAGTCATTCTTTTCCTCGCCGGACTGCAGAGCATTCCCAGCGAATTGTTCGAGGCAGCCGCCATTGACGGCGCCAGCTACTGGCAAACCCAGCGCGCCATTACGCTGCCCCTCCTCGGGCCGACCGTGCGGATCTGGGCGTTCCTGTCCATCATCGGGTCGCTGCAGTTGTTCGACCTGGTCTTCATCATCTGGGGCCAGTACGTCGCCTCCACTGCCGGGACCTCGACCATGGCCACCTACATGGTCGCCAACGGACGCACATCGGGCAACTTTGGCTACGGCAGCGCTGTCGCCGTCGTCATGTTCCTGATCTCCCTCGTCATCGCATTGATCTACCAGCGGTTCGTTCTTCGGCGCGACACCGACGGTGCCCTCACGTCAGGAAAGAAGTGATGACCGCTATCGAAACCCGCACGCCCCTGCGCAGAAAGCGTCAGCCTAAGGAGCGTCAGCCGTGGGGCAGCCCAGCGACCTACTTCGTCGCCTTTGTCTTCATCTCACTGTGCCTCGGGCCCGTCATCTACATTATTCTCGGCGGCTTCCGAGACAATTCGCAGATCACCAATTCGCCCGAGGGACTCCCTAACCCGTGGAATTTCGACAACTACGCGGAGGTGCTTGCCAGTCCGACCTTCTGGCAGCAGGTTGGCAACTCGGCAATTGCCGCGATTGCCACGACCGTCGGCGTGGTGGTGCTCGGGCTGATGGCCAGCTTCATCCTGGCGCGGTACAACTTTGCCGGCCGCGGTGCGATGTATTCACTCTTCGCCGCCGGACTCATGTTCCCTATGACGGTGGCAATCACGCCGCTCTATATCCTCGTCAGGGACCTGGGTCTGATGAACAGCCTGGGCGGCGTGATTCTCCCGCAAATCGCCTTCGGTCTGCCGGTGACGATCATCATCCTGGTTCCGTTCCTCAAGGCTATCCCCGATGAAATCGAAGAGGCTGCGGCAATTGACGGGACCAGCCGGCTGGGCTTCTTCTTCCGGATGGTGGTTCCCCTGTCCCTGCCGGGCGTGGTGACGACGGGCATTCTTGCTTTCGTGGCGAGCTGGAACAGCTATCTCCTGCCGCTGTTCATCCTCAGCGACCAGGCGTCGTACACGCTGCCGCTCGGTGTTCAGGCGTTCGCTTCGCAGTATTCGGTGGACACGGCAAAGGTACTCGCCTTCACCTCCCTGTCCATGATTCCAGCACTGATATTTTTCACGCTGTTTGAGCGCCGCATTGTCGGCGGACTCACCGGCGCGGTCAAAGGTTAGGACCTTCCTTGAGCAACACAACATCCACGACGACGGCGCCGGCATGGCGCGACGTCAGCGCATCCGCTTCGGACCGCGCCGAAGCACTCCTCGCCGAGCTCACGCTCGAGGAGAAGACCGCCCAGCTGTTCGGCGTCTGGGTTGGCGCGTCCAATGAGGGCGGGGACGTTGCCCCGCACCAGAACGACATGGACGACCTCGTTGACCTCGACGCGCTCCTGCCGAACGGGCTCGGCCAGCTGACCCGGCCGTTCGGCTCGGCTCCGGTCGACCCGGCACTCGGAGCGCTGTCCCTCCTGCGCAGCCAGCGCCGGATTGCGGCATCCAACCGGTTCGGAATCCCGGCCGTTGCGCATGAAGAATGCCTGGCCGGCTTCGCCACCTGGGGAGCGACAGCCTATCCGGTGCCCCTGGCCTGGGGCGCTTCCTTCAATCCCGGACTCATTGAGCGGATGTCCCGCCGCATCGGGTCAGACATGCGCTCGGTCGGTATCCACCAGGGCCTCGCCCCGGTACTCGACGTGGTGCGGGATGCCCGCTGGGGACGCGTCGAGGAAACCATCGGTGAGGACCCGTATCTCATCGGCAGCATCGGAACGGCATACGTCCGCGGCCTCGAGTCCGCAGGGATAGTCGCAACCCTCAAGCACTTTGTCGGTTACTCGGCGTCGAAGGCCGGCCGTAATCTCGCTCCGGTCTCGGTTGGGCCGCGTGAACTCGCTGACGTTCTCCTCGTTCCGTTTGAAATGGTCATGCGTGAAGGCAAGCCGCGTTCGGTCATGCACTCCTATACTGACCTCGACGGCGTGCCCTCGGCGGCTGACGAGTCGCTGCTCACCGGTCTCCTGCGCGACATCTGGGGTTTCGACGGCACCGTCGTTGCCGACTACTTCGGGATCGCCTTCCTGAAACTGCTTCACGGCGTCGCAGGTTCATGGGGTGAGGCGGCCGCTCTGGCACTCACTGCCGGCGTGGATGTGGAACTGCCGACGGTGAAGACCTTCGGTGTGCCGCTGATCGAAGCGGTCCGGTCAGGTTCCCTGCCCGAGACTGTCATCGATCGTGCCCTCCGGCGCGTACTGCGCCAGAAGGTCGAACTGGGACTGCTTGATCCTGACTGGGATGCGGTGCCCGAAGCGCTGCGGAACGTCGACGTGGACAATGCCGAAGGCATCCGCGGCACCGTCGATCTGGACAACGCCGGTAACCGGGCGGTCGCCCGTGAGATCGCCGAACAATCCATCGTACTTTTGAGCAACGACGGGATCCTTCCGCTCGCTGCCCCGCGCCGGATTGCCGTCGTCGGACCGACGACGGATGACCCCTTCGCCGTTCTCGGCTGCTATTCGTTCCCTGCGCATGTTGGCGTGCAGCACCCCGACACACCCCTCGGTATCGAACTGCCCACCCTGCTGGAGAGCCTCCGCACCGAGTTTCCCGAAGCCGCCATTGAATACGTTCCCGGCACGACGATTGACGGAGGAGAAACCGCCGGCATCTCTGCTGCGGTGGATGCCGCAGCGCGGGCGGACGTTGTCATTGTCGCCCTCGGTGACCGGGCCGGGCTCTTTGGCCGCGGCACGAGCGGTGAGGGCTGCGACGTCGAGTCGCTCCGTCTGCCCGGTGCCCAGCAGAACCTCCTCGACGCCGTCCTGGCAACCTCAACTCCCGCCGTCGTCACCCTGCTCGCCGGACGGCCGTACGCTCTGGGATCCGCCGTTACGGAAGCCGGTGCGATTGTGCAGGTGTTCTTTGCAGGCGAAGAGGGAACATCCGCGCTTGCCGGCATTCTCTCCGGCCGGGTCAATCCGAGCGGACGCCTGCCTGTCAGCATTCCGGCCTCAGAGGGGACGCAGCCGTCCACCTACCTGGCCGCACCCCTGGGCCGCTCCAACGGAGTGTCGAGCATTGACCCGACGGCCGCCTTCGCGTTTGGGCACGGGATCGGATACACGGCCTTCGAGTGGAGTGCCGGCCAGCACGGGCCGGACAAGATCGGCGTCGACGGCACAGCCACCCTCGGCCTCCGTCTGCGCAACACCGGGGACCGTCCAGGGACGGAAATCGTCCAGGTTTACGTCCACGATCCGGTCGCCTCAGTGGTGCGCCCGGTACAGCGTCTGGTCGGTTTCCAGCGCGTTGACCTGCTGCCGGGCGAGTCCGTTGAGCTCTCGATCCACGTTCCCGCAGACGTCACCAGCTTCACCGGCCGAAACGGCGAGCGGGTCGTGGAACCGGGGGAGATCGTCCTTGGTCTCGGAGCATCCAGCACCGACATGCGCGTCACACAGTCGGTGCAGCTCTCCGGTGAAGCACGTGCCGTCGGCTTTGACCGGACCTTTCACCCGAGCTTTAGGGAGATTTCGCGGAGCACACCATGAGTGTCGATCACCGTCGGGCGACCGCGCTGGTCACCGTGCTGGACCCGGCCGGCAACCCGGTGCCCAACGCGGAGGTCATTGTCGAGCAGCAGCGTCATGACTTCGCGTTCGGCAACATCGGTTTCGACTTCATCCCGCTTGCGAACGGGGAGACCGGGCAGGATGCGGCCGCGAAGCCCGTTTTTGGCGGGGCAGGGGCCGGTCTGCCGGATCTCAAGACGATGTGGCTGGACCTCTTCAACACTGCGACCCTTCCGTTCTACTGGCGGGGTTTTGAGCCGACACCCGGCAAACCTGACACCCGAAGGCTTCTTCGGACCGCCTCGTGGTTCGCTGAGCACGGAGTGGCGGCCAAGGGCCATCCGCTGACTTGGCACACGCTTGCGCCCGAGTGGCTCACGGGTTTGTCCGCGGCGGAGATAGAGCAGCTGCTGCGAGAGAGGATCCGACGCGAGGTGACGGACTTTTCCGGGGTCATCGACGCCTGGGACGCCATCAATGAAGCGGTCATCATGCCGGTGTTTACGGCGGAGGAAAACGGTATCACCCGGCTGGCCCGGAGCATCGGCCGCGTGCCCATGATTGAGCTCGCGTTCGGAGAAGCCCGGGCAGCGAACCCTTCGGCGACGCTTGTCCTGAACGACTTCGACCTCTCCAGCGACTACGAAGCCCTGATCGGGTCCGTGCTGGAAGCGGGGATCGCCGTGGACGCGATCGGCCTGCAGACGCACATGCATCAGGGGTACTGGGGAGAGGAAGCCATGCTTGCGATGGTCGACCGGTTCGCCCGCTTCGGGCTGCCCCTCCATTTGACCGAGACAACCCTGCTTTCGGGGGACCTCATGCCGTCTGAGGTCATCGACCTCAATGACTATCAGATCCCCTTCTGGCCGTCGACGCCGGAGGGAGAAGCCAGGCAGGCGGAGGAGATCGTGCGCCACTACCGCTCGCTCGTCGGACACCCGGCAGTGCAGGCCATTACCTATTGGGGGCTCACCGACGACGGAGCCTGGCTCGGTGCGCCCGGCGGATTGGTTCGCGCCGACGGCACGCCGAAACCCTCGTATGACGCGCTGCGGTCGCTGATCAAGGGCGAATGGTGGCTGCCGCCAACGACGATGCGCACTGATCACGACGGACGCCTGTCGATCACCGGTTTCTTCGGTGACTACGTGATGACGCACGGCGGGCAGAGCTGGCCGGTCCCGCTCAAGCGGGGACGCGAGACGGCCACCGTACGGTTGCGCTGACGCCGGCGCGCGGGCTGCGCGCGCACCGTTGACGAAAAGGCCCGTGTTGTCCCTGGCTGGCCAAGGAGAACACGGGCCTTTTCAGTTGGCGCTGAAGGCGCCTGAGCTTGCTGCTCCCGGGTCTTAGGACTCCAGCGTGGCGTCCAGCGAGATCTTAATGCCGGCGAGGGCCTGGGAAACGGGGCAGCCGCTCTTGGCGGCCTCGGCAATGTCCGTAAACTCCTCGGCGGTCAGGCCGGGAACCACGGCAGTGACCTTCAGACGGCTCTCGGTGATGCCGGTGCCGGGTACAAAAGTGACGTCTGCGGAGGTCTCAATGCGTTCGGCGGTCTTGCCGGCCTCCGCCAGTCCGTTGCTGAAGGCCATGGAGAAGCAGGCCGAATGCGCGGCGGCAATCAGCTCCTCGGGGCTGGTCTTGCCGTTGGCCTCTTCAGCGCGGGCCTTCCAGGTGACGTCGTAGGTGCCAAGGCCGGAGCTGTCGAGGGTCACATCGCCCTTGCCGTTGAAGAGGTCGCCGTTCCAGACGGTATGGGCTGAGCGGACTGTAGCCATGGGAAGCTCCTTAAAAGCTGATGGGATGAAGGCCGGCAGGCGCCGGCACTTCATCCCATCCTATTCAGTGACCTGCAACGGTTCTACCGTCTGTTACCACATGGTGGCGACGGCGATGTTGACCACCGTCAGGATGCCCACGCCGTTGGCCAGGCCCTTGCTGACGGTCTCGCCCTTCTTGTACTTGCGCTGGCCGATGAAGGCCATGACGGCAATGACCAGGGCCAGGCTGAGCTTGACGGCAATCTTGATGTGGTTGACATCAGCCCCATCCATTTCAGCCAGGCCGACCAGCATGATGCCGGTGACCAGCTGCAGGAGTGCACCATGGAACTGTCCGGGCATCACCGTGGGGTTCTTGATCTTGGCGAACCAGATACCAACGATGATTGCGGCGCCAAGAATGTGCAGGAAGACGAGAAAGCTCTGTAGGAAGTCCATATATCCAGCTTACCGACACCATGTCAGCATTCCCGAACTGAGGGGTCTGAACCGCGGTAACTATTCGACAACATGTAGAAAAGGGCGCCTCCCCTGCGGGAGGCGCCCTTGGCCGGCTTTCACCGGGCGGGAACTAGAGGCCCAGATCAGCCTCGAAGTTGCCTTCTTCAAGCCGTGCCTTCAGCGTCTGCAGGAAGCGTCCTGCATCGGCGCCGTCCACCAGGCGGTGGTCGTAGGACAGGGACAGGTACATCATGGAGCGGATGGCGATGGTGTCATTACCCTCGGCGTCGGTGAGGACGACGGGACGCTTGACGATCGCGCCGGTACCCAGGATGCCTACCTGCGGCTGGTTGATGATCGGGGTGTCGAACAGCGCGCCCACGGAACCGATGTTGGTGATGGTGAAGGTTCCGCCGGACAGCTCATCCGGGCCAATCTTTCCGGCCTTGGTGCGTGCACCGACGTCGCCGATGCGCTTGGCCAGGCCGGCAATGTTCAGGTCGCCGGCATCCGCGATGACGGGAACCAGCAGGCCCTTTTCAGTGTCCACTGCAATCGCAAGGTGCTCAGCGTCGTAATACGTGATCTGCTGGGCGTCCGAGTCGTAGGAGGCGTTCAGCTTCGGGTGCTGCTTCAGTGCCTCGGTGACGGCCTTGGCGATGAAGGGCAGGAAGGTGAGCTTGGCGCCGTTCTGCTCCTGGAAGGAGTTCTTGGCCGAGGCGCGCAGCTTGGCGATGCGCGTCATGTCCACTTCCTGGACCTGGGTCAGCTGCGCCGAGACCTGCAGGGATTCGACCATGCGGCGGGCGATGGTCTGGCGGATCCGCGGTGCCTTGACCGTGGTGCCGCGCAGCTTCGCGCTCTCGTCGCTGATCTTGGCCGGGGCTGCCTTGTCCGAAGACGAAGCAGCTGCAGGAGCAGCGGCAGCAGGCTTGGAATCAGCAGCCTTCTTGGCCTCGGCAGCTTCCAGGACGTCCTGCTTGCGGATACGGCCGGCAACGCCGGAGCCCTTGACGGTGGAGAGGTCCACGCCGTGCTGGTTGGCGAGCTTGCGTACCAGCGGGGTGACGTAGGTGCCTTCGGACTCGGAGGCAGCGGGAGCTTCCTGCTTCGGGGCTTCCTGCTTGGGAGCTTCAGCCTTGGGCTCAGGCTTCTTCTCCTCCTGCTTCGGGGCCGGCGCCTCTTCCTTCTTGGGCTCGGCTGCCGGAGCTTCACGCTCATCCTTGGAAGCTGCTGCCACCGGCTCGGCTTCCTTGGGTTCGGCCTTGGCCGGAGCAGCGGAGCCGGAACCGATGACGGCGAGGACAGCGCCAACCTCGGCGGTGTCATCCTCGTTCACCCGGATTTCCAGCAGCTTGCCGGCAACGGGGGAGGGGATCTCGGTGTCAACCTTGTCGGTGGAGACTTCCAGGAGCGGCTCGTCCATCTCGACGTCGTCGCCCACGGCCTTCAGCCAACGGGTGACGGTGCCCTCGGTAACGGACTCGCCCAGCGCCGGGAGGGTGACCTCGGTGCCTTCGCCGCTGCCGGAATCCGCGGATCCGGAGTCGTTGGACTCGGCCGGGGCTTCCTGCGCCGGAGCTTCCTCCCGGGCGGGAGCCTCTTCGGCTGCGGGTGCTTCTTCAGCGGCGCTGCCGCCGTCATCCTTGGCACCGGCGGAACCGGAACCGTCGCCGATGCGCACCAGCGCCTCGCCAACTTCAGCGGTCTCGTCTTCGGCTACGAGGATTTCCTCGATGACGCCGGCCACGGGGGACGGGATTTCGGTGTCAACCTTGTCGGTGGACACTTCCAGCAGCGGCTCGTCTACCTCGACGCTGTCGCCAACGGCCTTGAGCCAGCGGGTGACGGTGCCTTCGGTGACGCTTTCACCAAGGGCGGGTAAGTTCACGGTTTCAGACATATTGTCCCCGTTTCTCCTTGTTAGATCTTCTGAACCAGCCGTACCGCTGGTGCTGGTGGTGGAAAGCCTAGTGCACCCGGGGTTTACGGGTCCGGGTGCACCGGGCGGTAATTCTTTGGCTTAGCCGTGCAGCGGCTTGCCGGCGAGGGCCATGGCGGCCTCACCGAGGGCTTCGTTCTGCGTGGGGTGGGCGTGCAGCAGGCTCGCCAGGTCTTCCGGGTAGGCCTCCCAGTTCACGATCAGCTGCGCTTCACCGATCTGCTCGCCGATGCGGCCGCCGATCATGTGGACACCCACGATGGGGCCGTCCTTCTCGCGAACCATCTTGATCAGGCCGGAGGAGCCCAGGATGGAGGTCTTGCCGTTGCCGGCAAGGTTGTATTCCTGGACCTGGACGTTGTCGTCACCCAGTTTGGCCTTGGCGGCCTTTTCGGTCAGGCCGACGGACGCGATTTCAGGTTCGCAGTACGTCACCTTCGGAATGTTGACGTCTTCGACGATGACCGGCTTGAGGCCGGCGATTTCCTCGGCGACGAAAATGCCCTGCTGGAAGCCGCGGTGGGCCAGCTGCAGGCCAGGAACGATGTCGCCCACGGCGTAGACGTTGCCCACGCCGGTGTGCAGGCGCTCGTTGGTGATGACGAAGCCGCGGTCCATGGTCAGGCCGGCTTCTTCGTAACCCAGGTTGGCGGTGACCGGGCCGCGGCCCACGGCCACGAGCATCAGGTCCGCTTCGTAGGTCTTGCCGTCCGCCAGCGTGACGACGACGCCGTCGTCGTTCTGCTGGACGTTGTCAAAGAAGATGCCGGTGCTGAACTTGATGCCGCGCTTCTTGTACGCGCGCTCGAGCTGCTTGATGATTGCCGCGTCTTCGTTGGGGACCAGCGACGGCAGGCCTTCGATGATGGTGACGTCCACGCCGAAGGAGTTCCAGACCGAGGCGAACTCGACGCCAATGACGCCGCCGCCCAGGATGATGGCGCTCTTGGGCACGGTGTCCATCTTCAGGGCCTGGTCGGAGGTAATGACCTTGCCGCCGATTTCCAGGCCCGGCAGCGAGCGGGAGTAGGAGCCGGTGGCCAGGATGATGTTGGCGCCCGTGTAGGTTTCGCCGTTGACCTCAATGGTCTTCTCGCTGGTGAGCTTGCCTTCACCCTCGATGACGGTGATGCCCTTGGACTTGATCAGGCCCTGCAGGCCGCGGAACTTGCCCGCAATGATGTTGTCCTTGTAGGAGTTCACAGCCGTCATGTCGATCGAATCGAAGGTGGCGTTGATGCCGTACTTCGATGCGGTCTTGGCGTTCTCGGCAATCTCGGCCGAGTGCAGCAGTGCCTTGGTGGGGATGCAGCCGTTGTGCAGGCAGGTGCCGCCCAGCTTTCCCTTTTCGATAAGTCCTACAGAGAAACCCAGCTCCACGGAGCGAAGGGCGGCGGCGTAGCCGCCGCTTCCTCCTCCGAGGATCAGGATGTCGAATTCTTGCGCAGTTGCCTTTTCGGCCACTTGGACGCTCCCTCGCGTAATCGGTGACGCACATGGGCGCGTCGTTTTAGTGATTTGGGCGGTTGTGATCGTCTCTCACACTATCCCGCCGGCAGGGCTGCATCCACTCAGTGAAGTCCTGCCGACGGGAAGTGTAAGGAGAAACACCACCCTGATTGTTTATTCCCGGTGGTCCGCTGTGAACTCCGGTGCTATATGCGCGTCTTAGGCGGAGCGGGCGACGACGTCTTCGGCGTAGGCCACCAGCGTGCGGACCGCGACGCCGGTACCCTCCTTGGGCGTGTAGCCGTAGGGCGAGCCCTCATTGAACGCCGGTCCGGCGATGTCCAGATGGGCCCACGGAATCTTCACGCCGTCAACTTCGCCCACGAACTCGCGCAGGAACGATGCGGCGGTCATCATGCCGCCGAAACGCTCGCCGTGGTTGGCGATGTCCGCAACCTGGGAATCCAGGGAAGCACGCAGCTCTTCGGGAATGGGCATCGGCCAGAACAGCTCTCCGGCACGGTCAGCGGCGGCCTTGACGGCGTCGCGCACCCCTTCCTCTCCCATGACGGCCGAGACGCGGTTGCCCAGGGCGATCATCTGCGCACCGGTGAGGGTGGCGACGTCGATCAGCACGTCGGGAGCCTCTTCCGAGGCGGCCACCAGGCCGTCGGCCATGACCAAACGCCCCTCGGCGTCGGTGTTCAGGACCTCCACGGTGCGTCCGCCGTAAGTGGTCATAACGTCGCCGGGACGCTGGGCGGTGCCGGAGGGCATGTTCTCGGCGAGGCACAGCCACGCCGTGACCTTGACGGGCAGGCCCAGTTCAGCGATGGCCAGCAGCGCGTTGAGGACAACGGCGGCTCCGCCCATGTCGCACTTCATGGTCTGCATTCCGGCGGCAGGCTTCAGCGAGAGTCCGCCCGAGTCAAACGTGATGCCCTTGCCCACCAGGGCAAGCTTCGCCTTGGCCCGCAGGGGTGCGTATTCAACCTTGACCATCCGCGGCGGGCGGGAGGAACCCTTGCCCACACCCATGAGGCCGCCGAATCCGTCACGCTCCAGCTTCTTTTCATCCATTACGGTGATCTTGACCTTGGCGGAGAGCGGCTTTGCCAGGTCCTTGGCCGCAGCGGCGAACGTCTCGGGGTACAGATGGCTGGGGGGCTGGTTGACCAGAGTACGGGTGGCGTTGACGGCACGGGCGAGAATGCGGGCACGTTCCACGGCCGGCTTCAGCGCCTTATCGTCAGCGGCGGGAGTGACAACAATGATGTTGCTGACCGGCGCCTTGACCTGTGTCTTGTCAGTGCGGTGTTCGCTGTAGCCGTAGGCACCGAAGAGGGCGCCTTCGGCGACGGCTGCCGCGTCGGCAACCGTGGCGGCCGGCAGGGCCAGCGCAACGGATTCGGTGCCGGCCAGCTGGCGTACGGCGGATCCGGCCGCACGGCGCAGGGCTTCGGCGCTCAGGGGATCTCCGGCGCTGACCTTGCCCACGCCGGCAAGAACGAGCATCTGGGCTTCGAGCTCGGGCAGTCCGGGAAGGCGGTGGATCTCGTCGGCCGCTCCGGTGACTCCCAGCAGGGGCAGCGATGCCGCAAGGGCGGAGGCAGCCTTGGAACTCAGCGGGCTGTCGATCAGGACAGGGCCGCCCGGCGTCTGGCCGATACCCACGACAAGGGCCTGGGCAGGCACCTTCTGCACGTCCTTGGAAATCACCGTTAGATTCGGCTCGTTCGTTTTCACCACGAAGTTACATCCTTACGTTCAAAATGTTGGCTGGTGCCGCTTTTTCGGTGCGGCCCGCGTCTGCCGGCGCGGTTCCTTGTTACCGATCGTAGTCTCTTGGCCGGAGCGGATGTTTGTCTGCCGGCTTTGTCCGGCGCAATCCGCAGGGATCTGCCGCTATCCGCACATGCGCGTGTCCTGCGCCTGCGGCGGACGGGAATGAAACCCGGGGGCGGGGACGTTTACCCTTGAGTAAACAGCGCGGCCCGCGCTCTTATGCCGTTTCGGGGGAGTGCCCCGCGGTGAAAAGAATCCACATTTGTCGAAAGTCCAACGCGCATGGAAGCACAGAAGGGGAAGACATGCTTGATCCGCTGACCCTGTTCAATCTGAATCCTGAGGTGGCTGACGACGCCGCCCTGCATGGATTGCAGCTTCTCGTGGGCTTTACCGGTTTTGCCGAGGCAGGCCACGTGGTCTCGCAGATCCGCGACGAGCTGCTGGAGAACCTGGAGCATGACGTGGTCGCATCCTTCGATTCCGACCAGTTGATCGATTACCGCGCCCGCCGTCCCCAGATCTCCTTCGTCGAGGATCACCTGACCGATTATGAACCGCCGGAACTGAACCTCTACCGGATGTATGACGGCCTTGGTGAACCGTTCCTCTTCCTGTCCGGTTTCGAACCGGACGTGCAGTGGGAACGCTTTGCCGCCGCAGTGGTGCATCTGGCCAAGACCTTCGACGTGGAAATGATGAGCTGGATCCACTCGATTCCCATGCCGGTGCCCCACACCCGTCCCGTCGGCGTCACCGTCCACGGCAACCGCCCCGACCTCATGTCCGGCATCAGCGCCTGGCGTCCCCACGCCCAGATCCAGGCGGCCGTTGGCCATGTCCTGGAGCTGCGCCTTATCCAGGCGGGCATCGACGTCGTTGGCCATGCCATGCATGTGCCGCACTACCTGGCGGAGGCGGAATTCCCGTCCGCCGCTGTAGCCGGCCTTGAGTATCTCGGCGCTTCTGCTTCCCTGGTGCTGCCGACCGACAGGCTCCGTGAAGCCGGCCGTGAGGTGGAGCGCCAGATCGCCGAACAGGTGGAGGCATCCGCAGAGGTCAAGGGCGTGGTGGCCACTTTGGAGAAGCGGTATGACGAGTACACGGACAGCACCGTGCGCCGTTCGCTGCTGGTGAAGGATAATGATGAGTTGGCGGACGCCGAGGAACTTGGCGCCGCCGTCGAAGCCTATTTGGCGAGCCCGCAGGCGGAGGAGGAATCCGTTGCCCTGCGGCCCGAGACAACAGCCGATACAACGGAGGATGCAGAAACTGGTGGGAATGCTGAAGCTTCCGGACAAGCTGGGACTTCCGAACAGTCAGACACCTCCGGCCCCTTCGACCAGGGGATGGGCCCCAAGAGCTGACACGGCGGTGCGCAGGTGAGTTCAACGCGCGCCTGGTTTGTCTGGGGGGTCAGCGTCCTGGCCTATCTGGTTGCCGTTACCCAGCGCACCACGTTCGGTGTTGCCGGACTGGAGGCCACCGAACGCTTCGATGCCACGGCATCCATCCTGTCCGTCTTTACCGTGGTGCAGCTGCTGGTCTACGCCGGACTGCAGATTCCGGTGGGTGTCCTGGTGGACCGGTTCGGCCCCCGGTTCCTGATCGCGGCAGGTGCCGCCCTCATGGTGGGCGGGCAGCTGCAGCTCGCCGCCGCTGAGTCCGTCGGTGCGGGTATTCTCGGCCGTTCCCTGGTGGGCGCCGGAGACGCACTGACTTTCATCAGTGTGCTGCGCCTGCTGCCGGCCTGGTTCAGCGGCCGCTCCATTCCGGTCCTGACCCAGTGGACCGGCATTACCGGGCAGCTGGGGCAGATTGCCAGTGCCGTTCCCTTCGCCTTTGTGCTGCACCGGTTCGGGTGGAGCACGGCGTTTGTCTCTGCCGCTTCCCTGTCCGTGCTGATCCTGGTCCTTACCCTGGTCTGTGTCCGCAACCGGCCTGCAGGTGTACCACGCCCGGCCCTTCTTCCGCTGCGCCAGAGCGCAACGTCACTGGCGGAGGCATGGCGGCAGCCCGGCACGCGGCTGGGAATGTGGACACACTTCACCATTCAGTTCCCGGGCACGGTCTTCATCCTGATGTGGGGATTCCCCTATCTGGTCAGCGCAGAGGGCCTGGACTCGGCCTGGGCTTCCGCGCTGATGACGCTTTTCGTCGTGGTGGCGATCATCTGCGGACCCTGGCTGGGCTCCTGGGTGGGCCGTCATCCGCTCCGCCGTTCCACCATGGTCCTCATCATTGCCGCAGCCATGGCCTGTGCCTGGCTGGCCGTACTGCTCTATCCGGGGCCGGCGCCGCTGTGGCTGCTGGCGCTGCTGGTGGCGGTCCTGGCCGTCGGCGGACCTGGATCGATGATCGGCTTCGATTTTGCCCGCACCTACAACCCCGGCCACCGGCTGGGAACTGCCACCGGCATCGTCAACGTGGGTGGGTTCATTGCCTCCCTCGTCTCCATGTATCTCATTGGGGTGGTCCTGGACATCCTGAATACCCGCGGCTTCTCCGGGGGAAACCTGTATGCCCTGGAGTCCTTCCGCATTGCGCTGGCAGTCCAGCTGCTGGTAATGGCACTGGGAGTGGCGGGCATCCTCCGGACCCGGGCGCGCGTGCGTGCACGGATGGCCGACGACGGCTTCAAGCTGCCGCCGCTGCGGCAGGCCATTGCCCGCGAACGCCAGCGGAGGCAGTCCGAGCGCGGGGTGCGGCAGGCTGCCCGGCAGGACCGGGAGGCGTCCGGGTCCGGAGCGGGCACGGACGCCGGTTAGGCCGGAGCCCCAGGCTGTTCCTCCACCGCAGGGATAATGCCCTCCGGCACGTCCCTCTGTCCACAACGTCAGGCCGCCTCGTTCCCGGTCCGGCATGCAAACCGGCAGCCTCGGACCATGACGAACTCACCCAGCCAGCGGTCCCGGGATCCGTTTCCCGTCAGTGGACCGGCGGACATCCTGGCCTACATTCCGCACAGCCTCGGCTTCACTCCGAAGGAGTCGCTGGTTCTTATGACCATGGACTCTTCCAGGCTGGGTGCGACGCTGCGCCTGGACCTGCCCCCTTCAGCGCTGGATTACTCGGAGTTTGCGGCCAAGGTCAGTGACATTCTTCGCTCCGATGTTTCCGCAGACGGCGTCTTGATGGCCTTGTATACGGACCGGGCCTGGAAGCGGCCGGATGCTCCTCCTTACCGGAGGCTCATCCATCAGCTCAGCCGGCGTCTTACTGCCGGCGGGCTGCCCATTCGGGACGGATGGGTCATTTCCTCCGCTGCCTGGCGGGAGTATTTCTGTTCGGACAGCCGTTGCTGTCCCTGGCCGGGCCGTTCCCTGGAGGACATCACCAGCAGCACGCTAAGCGCGGAAATGGTGTACCGGGGGAGCGCCTACGCGCCAACACTGGTGCAGGCTGTGGCTTTGGATATTCCCGAACCATGGGGCAGCTCCGGTGCAGCTGCTGCCGTACACGGTGCCGCTTACGTGCGCCGCTTGACGGGGCATTGGTGCGGATCTTCGCAGTTCTTAGCAACCCTGGATGTCTGGGCGGCGGTCTTTGGCAGCGCGGCTGCGGCAGCGGCGGGGGTGCGGCCGGCTGAACCCGAACCGGGGTTTGCGCGGCTGCGGACGGATCCTGAGACAGCAGGTTTCCTGTTGGCCAGTTTGCGTTCCCGGCCGGTGCGGGACACCCTTCTGGTAATGGCAGCTTTGGGGAAAGATCAGGCCTTTGCCGGGGCGGATGCCTGCAACCTCCTGTCGGTGGACGGCCGCGGCCCCTTATTGCCTCCGTGGCCGAAAGAGGCGGTGAAGACGGACGCCCGGGATCCGGAAGGTGAGCACTTCCCGGAGGCGGGGCGGGACTACCGTGACGTGCTGGTAGGCCAATATCCACGGTCGCCGCACTGGGACGCCGTGGATGCAGCGTTCGCTGTCTTCGCTGAACTCCTTGCGGCCGATGCCGCGGACGGTACGGCGGATCGGGAAGCTTCTTCGGCACTGCTGAGTCTGATGGGGTGGATCGAATGGGCTCGGGGGAGGGGCTCAAGGGCGCAGGTGCTCCTGACCCGTTGCCTGGAAGCGCATCCCGGTTACCGGCTCGCGGAGCTGCTCGAAGAGCTTTTGGCGACCGGCGTATTCCCGGTATGGGCCACAAACCCGGGGACGGCCTGGAACGGCTCCGAGCGCAACCCGGGTGCTGCCCGGCGATGAGGCCGGATGTTCCGTTGTCGACGGTGCTGCGGCGGCCGGAGTCCCGGGGCAGCCGGGGGAGCGGCCGCGCCGTGCAGCCGTCCGGCCATGCAAAGGGGCCTGCCATGCTGGCGGCAGCGGGAAATCATGAGACAATGGGAACCGAGACCCGGTCGGGTTCGTGTATCAAGTGTCGCTTCTTGTTCCTTTGATTGTTTTACAGGGAACAGAAACCACGGCAGATGTGTTCTTCATGAGAGCACCGCTGCTGGTGGGATCTCTTGAAAACAAGCACGGACTTGACAGGGTCATAGTGGTGTTGCCCCCAATGGCGATTCCACAGCCCGCCGTATGAAAGGTTTTCTGTGTCGCCGAGAAAGACAACTGCAGTTGAAGAGACTGACACTGCAAGCAAGCGCACTGCCGTAGACGAAGCCCAGGCTCCGATTGATGCCGCCGCCGGCGAAAAGACCGCGGTAAAGACCGTCCGCAAGGCTGCAGCGCGCAAGCCTGCAGCTGCCAAGTCAGCTACCGCTGCAGCCGGCCGCAAGACACCCGCCAAGTCGGCCAAGGCTGCAAAGGCCGCCGCCGCAGCGGAAGAGGAAGAGTCGCACAGCGACACGGATGCGGTTGAGCCGGACGCTGATGCCGCAGACGCGCCCGAAGCAGCACCCACAGGCTCGGGCTTTGTCTACTCAGATGCCGACGATGATGACGCCCCTGCCCAGCAGGTTGTCTCCGCCGGTGCAACGGCAGATCCGGTCAAGGACTACCTGAAGCAGATCGGCAAGGTTGCACTGCTGAACGCTGAGCAGGAAGTTGATCTCGCCCTCCGCATCGAGGCCGGGCTCTTCGCCGAGGAGAAGCTCGCAGCTGATCCCAACATGGACCCCAAGCTCAAGCGGGAGCTCGAGTTTATTGTCCACGACGGTAAGCGTGCCAAGAACCACCTGCTGGAGGCCAACCTCCGCCTCGTCGTGTCCCTGGCCAAGCGCTACACCGGCCGCGGCATGCTGTTCCTGGACCTCATCCAGGAAGGCAATCTGGGCCTGATCCGTGCAGTCGAGAAGTTCGACTACACCAAGGGCTTCAAGTTCTCCACCTATGCAACATGGTGGATCCGCCAGGCCATCACCCGTGCCATGGCTGACCAGGCCCGCACCATCCGTATTCCCGTGCACATGGTCGAGGTCATCAACAAGCTTGCCCGCGTGCAGCGTCAGATGCTCCAGGACCTGGGCCGTGAACCCGCGCCCGAAGAGCTGGCGCTGGAACTGGACATGACCCCTGAAAAGGTTGTTGAAGTCCAGAAGTACGGCCGCGAGCCGATCTCCCTGCACACCCCGCTGGGTGAGGACGGCGACTCCGAGTTCGGCGACCTCATTGAGGACTCCGAAGCCGTTGTTCCGGCCGACGCCGTCAGCTTCACGCTGCTGCAGGAGCAGCTGCACTCCGTGCTGGACACGCTGTCCGAGCGTGAGGCCGGTGTCGTGGCTATGCGCTTCGGACTGACGGACGGCCAGCCGAAGACCCTGGATGAGATCGGCAAGGTTTACGGGGTTACCCGTGAACGCATCCGCCAGATCGAATCCAAGACCATGTCGAAGCTGCGCCACCCCTCCCGTTCCCAGGTGCTGCGCGACTACCTGGATTAATCAAAGCCGCAAGCGCAGAACGCCCCCGGTCCGTTGCCACGGACCGGGGGCGTTCTGCGCTTAAAGGGAATCCGCGGCGGCTGGGGGCACGGACGTGAAAAGGCTCCTCCCGCGTGGGCGGGAGGAGCCTTCCAAGCTGTACGCGCTGCCGGGTCTGCCGGCTGCGTCCGTGAAGTGCGCTTTAGTCTGCGGGGACTGCTTCTGCCTTCTTCATCAGGCGGGACGTTTCATCCTGCCACTCGGAGGTCAGGGGGCGAAGGTTGGCCTCCACCGCCCGTGCATGGTGTCCGCAGAAGAGGAGCTCCCCACCCGAGGATTCAAGTACCGCACGTACGTACGCCTGCGCACCGCAGCGGTCGCAGCGGTCCAGCGTATTCAGTTCACGAGTAGCTACTGCTGCTGTCATGAAAGCCTCCTTGGGGTGTTGATACTTCATATAACCATCTTTATGCGCCGGTCCTTCGCGCATTGGCAGGTCTTTCGCTCAGCGCGTACCAATCACCTGTCCTCTTGTGAGGTAATTCACCGATGCTGAGTCGCTGGCAGACAGTGTCACCGTCGGGCCTTAACCTTGGTAGTAGCCCGGTGACATCCGGGTACGCAGCTGGATCGGCGATCTGCCGGCCAACGGTTTCAAGGCCTGAGGAGTTTCAAGCACGTGGCGCCCCCGAACACTGAGTACAACGCCCGCCATCTTTCCGTTTTGGAAGGGCTCGAAGCTGTGCGGAAGCGTCCCGGCATGTACATCGGGTCCACCGATTCCCGCGGGCTCATGCACTGTCTCTGGGAGATCATCGACAACTCCGTGGATGAAGCCCTGGCCGGCTACGGGCAGAGCATCAAGATCATCCTGCATCCGGACGGCTCCGTGGAGATCCATGATGACGGCCGCGGAATCCCGGTGGACATCGAGCCCAAGACCGGCCTGTCCGGGGTGGAGGTGGTCTTCACGAAGCTCCATGCCGGAGGAAAGTTCGGCGGCGGTTCCTACGCCGCCTCCGGGGGCCTGCACGGTGTCGGCGCTTCCGTGGTCAACGCCCTGTCCTCCCGCCTGGATGTGCAGGTGGACCGCGCGGGCAAGATCTACCAGATGAACTTTAGGCGCGGCGAGCCCGGCCATTTTGCAGACACCGGCAAATCACCGAGCCCCGACGCCAAGTTCACTCCTTTCCTGGAGAGCTCCAAACTGGAGGTGGTGGGCAAGGCCAAGCGCGGCGTCACCGGAACCCGGATCCGTTATTGGGCGGACCGCCAGATCTTCACCCCGGATGCCAAGTTCTCCTACACGGAGCTGCAGGCCCGTGCCCGCCAGACGTCTTTCCTGGTTCCCGGACTCAGGATTACCCTGCGCGACGAGCGCCGGCTGCCCGGCACGCCCGGCGAGGCAGGCCCGGTGGAAGAAGTCTTCCAGCACGACGGCGGCATCACGGAGTTTGTGGAATACCTGGCAGCGGACGCTCCGGTCACCGACATCTGGCGCCTGCAGGGCAGCGGCAAGTTCAAGGAATCAGTTCCCGTCCTGGACGAGTCCGGGCACAGCAAGATCGCCGAGGTGGAGCGCGAGTGTGAGGTTGATATCGCGCTGCGCTGGGGCATCGGCTATGAAACGAACATCCGCAGCTTCGTGAACATCATTGCCACGCCCAAGGGCGGCACGCACCAGGCCGGGTTTGAGCAGGCGCTGCTGAAGACCTTCCGCAAGGTCATCGAGGCCAACGCCCGCAAACTCAAGGCAGGCAACGACAAGATCGAGAAGGATGATGTCTTCGCCGGGCTGACGGCCGTCCTCACCGTCCGGCTGGCCGAGCCCCAGTTCGAGGGGCAGACCAAGGAAATCCTCGGCACGTCAGCGGTCCGCGCCATCGTCGCCAAGGTGGTGGACAAGGAGATTACCGCGCGGCTCAACTCCAGTGCCCGGCAGGACAAGGCGCAATCGGCCCTGCTGCTGGAAAAGGTCGTTTCGGAGATGAAATCCCGCATCTCCGCCCGCGTGCACAAGGAAACCCAGCGGCGGAAGAACGCCCTGGAGACCTCCTCCATGCCCGCGAAGCTGGCGGATTGCCGGATTGATGACAGCGAGCGCTCCGAACTGTTCATTGTCGAGGGCGACAGCGCGCTGGGTACTGCCAAACTTGCCCGCTCCTCCGACTACCAGGCGCTGCTGCCTATCCGCGGCAAGATCCTGAACGTGCAGAAGGCCTCGGTTGCGGACATGCTCTCCAACGCCGAGTGTGCGGCTCTGATCCAGGTGGTCGGTGCAGGGTCCGGGCGGAGTTTCCAGCTGGACGCCGCACGCTACGGCAAGGTCATTTTCATGACCGACGCCGACGTCGACGGCGCGCACATCCGTACCCTGCTGCTGACCCTGTTCTTCCGCTACATGCGGCCGCTGGTTGAGGCGGGCCGTGTATACGCAGCCGTGCCGCCGCTGCACCGGGTGGAGGTCATCAATCACGGCTCCAAGGCAAACGAGATGATCTACACCTACTCGGAAAAGGAGCTGCACCAGCTGCTGGCCAAGCTGGAGAAGGAAGGCCGGAACTACAAGGAACCCATCCAGCGGTACAAGGGCCTGGGTGAGATGGATGCGGACCAGCTGGCCGAAACCACCATGGACCCGAGGCACCGGACCCTTCGCCGCGTACGCATTGACCAGGCCGCTGACGCCGAACGCGCCTTTGAGCTTTTGATGGGCAGCGAGGTGGCCCCGCGCAAGGACTTCATTATTGCCGGAGCGGCCATGCTGGACCGCGACCGCATCGACGCGTAGGCGCCGGCGGTTCCCCGGGGCGGGCTGTGAGCTGTCCCCGGGGGCCGCGGCCGGGACTACCCCCTAGACAACACCCGGAGCGATCAGCAGTGTGGTGGGAACGGCGAGCAGCAGGCCGGACAGGATGAGCACTGCTGCCCGCTGCCAGGCAGGAAGCGGCGGACGGGGTGTCAGCAACCGGCTCAGGCGGTGAACCGTGCCGATTTTTTCCTGCTCCTCGGGGCTGCCCAGCAGCGGGGTGCCCCGGCCCTCGGCCGCGGCCGGATTCTCCGGGGGCGCCGCACCGCCGGTTCCGACGATCGCCACCGCCCGGATAAGTGTCTCCGGCGGCACCGTGTGCAGGGCCTCGTCATCGGCGAGCATCTCGATGAGTTCGTTAACGGACTGCTGGGCCAGTTGGGAGGTGGGCAGCCACGGCAGTGCGGCGCGCCAGGCGGCAAAGGCCCACAGCAGCAGGTGGTGGTGCTGGCCCAGATGGGCTTTCTCGTGGATGAGGACAGCGGAGAGCTCTTCGTCCGAGAGCATCTCAAGCAGCCCGTCCGAGAGCACGGTGACCGAGCGTGCGCCGCCCGGAAGGCAGTATGCCACCGGAACAGGGTGGTTGATGACCAGGGTGGCCGGCCGGGTGTCTGACGGGGAGCTCAGCAGCGCCAGCATGTCCCGGTGCCTGCGCCGGCCGCGGCGGATCCGGTAATAGGTCAGCAGGAGAGTGAAGATGAGGTGGGCGCTGAGCAGGAGGGCCGCACTAAGTGCGAACACATGCACCAGGCCCAGGGTGGTGGCCGGTTCGCCGCGCACCAGGATGCCCCAAAGGCTCCCCAGGGCTTCAAGCAGGTTGTCGCCCAGAGGCTCCAAGCCCCAGGTCAGCATGGCGCCGATCATCGAGAGCCCGCCGGCCAGGGCAATGGCCTGCCACAGCACCATGGCGGTGAAGGGGGACCGGGCCGGCCATTTGGCGCGCGAAAGGATCATGGGAACAGGCCACGCCAGCAGGAGAGCCAGTGCGGCCAGTAAGTACGAGGCCCAAAACATCGCGGCGGAGAGGGTTGGCCGCTATCCGGTCAGGCGCCGCCGAGCAGCCGGCGGAGGGTCTCCGCCTCGGTTGCCGACACTGAGCCGACAAAGCGTGCCAGCACGGCTTCACGGTCATTCACTGAGCCAAGGACTTCGTGCATTAGCTCGGCCGTGTGTTCAGCCTTGGAAGTGATGGCGCGGTAGCGGTGCGGCCGGATGTTGCGTTCGCGTTCCACCAGCCCCTTTTTCTCCAGCCGGGAGAGCACCGTGAGGATGGTGGTGACAGCAAGTCCCCTGCCGTCCCCTGTGCCGGCGGCAGGGTTGGCCTGAGCCAGCCGTTCACGCAGTTCGTTTGCCGTGGCCGCCTCGGGTGACTCCCAGAGGAGGTCCATTGTTGCCCGTTCCAACTCACCGAGGGTAGCCATTTGTGTTTCCATCCTTCAGCATCAATAGTCTACGAACCTTCGCCGGGGCCCGTGCGCTTCGGCCGGTGCCCGCAGAGAAGAGGTCCGGCTGTCCAATCTACAGGTTTTTTGTGATTGGTTCTACATCACGTAGAAATCTGTTTCGAATCTGATCTACGATCAGAAGCAGAATGATCTTCTACGCTCTGTAGAAATCTGGTTCGAATGAAGGAAACCTCCCGTGGAAGCACTCGATATTGCCCGCTGGCAGTTCGGTATCACCACCGTCTACCACTTCCTCATGGTGCCGCTGACCATTGGCCTGGGGCTGGTCGTGGCAACCCTGCAGACCATGTGGGTCCGGACGGGCAAAGATGAATACCTGCGCATGACCAAGTTCTGGGGAAAGCTCTTCCTCATCAACTTCATCATGGGCATCGCTACCGGCCTGGTGCAGGAATTTCAGTTCGGCATGGCCTGGAGCGAGTACAGCCGCTTCGTAGGCGACGTGTTCGGTGCGCCGCTGGCGCTGGAATCACTGCTGGCCTTCTTCACGGAGTCCGTGTTCCTTGGCCTGTGGATCTTCGGCTGGGGAAGGCTCTCCAAGAAGCTGCATCTTGCCTGCCTGTGGCTGGCAGTGCTGGCCTCGGTTCTGTCCGCCTACTTCATCCTGGCCGCGAACTCCTGGATGCAGCACCCCGTTGGCGTGGAAATGGTGGACGGCCGCCCCGTGCTCAATGACATCTGGGCTGTCCTGACCAACAACACCCTGCTGGTGGCGTTCCCGCACCAGATCACCGCTGCACTCTCGGTGGCCGGCGGATTCCTGCTCGGGATTGCCTGGTACCACCTGTGGAAGCGGCGCCGTGACGGGATCGACACCGTCAACGAAGACGGCACCGTGAATGTCGGTGAACGCCCGGAGACCGGCCGCGACAAGACCGATTACAGCGTGTGGATCAAGTCCCTGCGCATCGGGGCGGTGGTCGCCATGGTGTCCTTCGCCGGCACAGCGATTACCGGTGACCTGCAGGGCAAGCTGATGTTCGAGCAGCAGCCCATGAAGATGGCGGCAGCGGAGGCTGCCTGCCATGACGGAACGTCCTTCTCGATCCTCTCTGTCGGCGACGTTGGCGCCAAGAACTGCGACGATGTCAAGGCTGTAATCGAAGTTCCCGGCCTGCTGTCCTTCCTGGCGAACAACAACTTCGACACCGAGGTGAAGGGCGTCAATACGTTGATCCCGGAGTACCAGGAGGCCTACGGAACCCACATTCCGGATGATCCCAAGTACGGTGCACAGGCCGGCACTGAAATCGATTATCTGCCGGTCATGTCCGTTACCTACTGGGGTTTCCGCATCATGATCGGCTTCGGCGGCATTGCTGCAGCCGCAGCCGCCTTCGCTCTGTGGATCACCCGCAAGGGGACCGTGCCCCAGTCCAAGTGGCTGATGCGACTGGCAGTGTTCGGCATCCTGGCTCCCTTCGGCGCCAACAGCGCGGGCTGGATCTTCACCGAGATGGGACGCCAGCCGTTTGTGGTCGCGCCCAACCCGAGTTTCACCGGCATCGACCAGGTCTTCATGTTTACGGCCGCGGCAGTTTCGCCCGGTGTTTCAAGGGCGGAGATGATCTTCTCGCTCGCCTGCTTCGCCCTGGTCTATCTGGCGCTGCTGGTGGTGGAAGTCCGGCTGCTGTTCAAGTTCACCCGCGGCGGTGTTCCGTCCGCCATGCCTGAGCTGCTCAACAGCGGCGGGCACGACGGCGGCTCCTCCGGCGGCATGGATTCTGCCGGCGGCGACGACGGCACGGGCAGTGACGGCAGCGGCGGCGGAACAAGAGCCAAGCAGCCCGACGATGTCCTCGGCTTTGCCTACTAAGCGATCTGGAGCACAGAAGTGATTTCGCTACCTACCCTTTGGTTCATCGTCCTGGCCTTCCTTTGGACCGGTTATTTGTTCCTGGAGGGCTTCGACCTCGGCGTCGGCATGCTCATGAAGCTGATGGGCCGCAGCGAGAAGGACCGCCGTGTCATGCTGAACACCATCGGACCCGTCTGGGACGGCAACGAGGTGTGGCTGATTACCGCCGGTGCCATGACCTTTGCGACCTTCCCGCTCTGGTACGCGGCGCTCTTCTCGGCGCTGTACGTTCCGCTGGTGCTGGTCCTGCTGGGACTAATCTTCCGGGCGGTGTCCATCGAATACCGCGGCAAGCACAACGACGACCGCTGGCGCAGCCGGTGGGACTGGGCCATGGCCCTGGGTTCCTTCGTCTCCGCCTTCGGCGTGGGAGCCGCCCTGGCACTGACCACCACCGGGCTGCCGCTGAATGAGAACGGCGACCGGGTGGGCGGAGCCTTTGCCTGGCTCAACGGTTACGCCGTCCTCGGCGGATTCGCCGTCGTTGCGTTCTGTCTGGTTCATGCCTGTGCCTTCCTGGCGCTGAAGTCCCGCGGCGACATTGAAATGCGCGCCCGGCGCGCCGTCGTCCGCTGGCTGCCCCTGGGTGTTGTCCCGATGGCCGCCTGGGCCATTGTGGTGCAGCAGCAGAACGGAAAAGCGCTGACCCTGATCCCGCTGGTCATCGCCGTGGTGGCAGTGGTGCTCGCCTGGGTCTCGGCGCGCCGCGGACGGGAAGGCTGGAGCTTCATCTGGATCGGCGCCTTCCTGGTGGCGGGTGTGTTCACGATCTTCGCCTCGCTCTACCCGAACGTGCTGCCCTCCACCCTGGACCCGGCATGGAACCTCACCGTCAACAACGCGTCCTCCTCCGACTACACGCTGACCGTCATCTCCTGGGTCTCCCTCTTCGGCCTGCCCCTGGTGGTCCTTTACCAGGGGTGGACCTACTGGGTCTTCCGCAAGCGCATTTCCGCTGAATCCATCCCTGCGGCCCACTCGGTGACCGCTCAGTGAAACCGGTCCTTCCGGTCAGCGCCGCCAGCCGGCGGGCGCTGTATCTCCTGGGTCTGCTGGCCGCCGTCAAGGCGGCGGGCCTGGTGCTCCTGGCCACGGGTGTGGCGGCCGGAGTGGCCGGGCTTGCCGCCGGGGACCCCGATTGGCGCTGGGTGTTTGCCAACGGCATCGCCGGAGCGGTGCTGCGCTCACTCGCCGTCTGGGGCACCGAGACGGTATCCCAGCGCGCCGCAGCAGGAGTGAAGGAGGAGTTGCGTGCCTCCCTGACCAAACGGGCGCTCGACGACGGCGGCAACGTTCCAGGCATGGGCAGCGGTGCGCTGAGCGTGCTGATCACCCGGGGGCTGGACGGACTGGACAACTACTACGCCAAGTACCTGCCCGCCCTGGTGACGTGCGCCGTCGTCCCCCTGCTCGTGGGCCTGCGCATCCTCTCCGCGGACTGGCTCAGCGCGGTGGTGGTGGTCTTGACCGTGCCCCTGGTACCGGTCTTCATGATCCTGATCGGGCTGCACACCGGAGACAAGACCGCCGCCGCCGTGGATGCGCTCAACCGCCTCTCCGACAACATGCTGGAGCTGGCCAAGGGACTGCCGGTCCTCGTTGGACTGGGGCGCGCGAAGGCCCAGACCAGAGCGCTGCGCGATGTAGCCGAGAACTACCGCGTCCGCACGCTGGAAACCCTTCGCATCGCGTTCCTGTCCGCGCTGGCCCTGGAACTTATTGCCACCATCTCCGTGGCACTGGTGGCCGTCGTGATCGGCGTACGCCTGGTCAACGGCTCCATGTCCCTGGAGCTTGGACTGCTCGCCCTGATCCTGGCGCCGGAGTGCTATCAGCCGCTGCGTGACCTGGGCACGGCCCACCACGCCAGTGAAGACGGGCTGGAGGCGCTCAAACGCACCAACGCGGTGCTCGACGCTCCGCCTGCCGAGCCGCTGGTGCCGGAGGCTGCCGACAACGCGGTTGCCGGCCTGCCCGGTGCGCTGGCCTTATCCGGACCCCCGCTCTCCGTCGGCGGGCTGACCATCAGGTATGCCGGCAGGCCCCGGCCGGCCGTGTCCAATCTCAGCTTCGAGGTTCCCGCCGGCAGCATTGCAGCCCTCACCGGATCCAGCGGCAGCGGCAAGACCTCCGTGCTGGAAACCCTCGCCGGACTGCGCCGCAGCGGCGGCGACACCGTGCTGGAAGGCTCCGTAACCGGCGTCGACCGCACCGGCATTGCCTGGATCCCGCAGCACCCGGTGCTGGTGGAAGACACCGCCGCCGAAGAGATTGCCCTCTACTCCGGCTTGGGCCCGGGGGAGGAAGGGCGGCAGGCTGCGGCAAATGCGCTCGCGGCTATCGGGGCACTGCACCTGCTGGAGAGCCGCACCGCGGACCTAAGCCCCGGCGAGCAGCGGCGCGTGGCTGTGGCCCGTGCCCTGGCCAGGATTGCCTGCCAGCCCCGGGTTCGTGTGCTGCTGGCGGACGAACCCACGGCGCATCTGGATGCTGCCAGCGCCGCTGCTGTCATCCGTGCCCTGAAAGACCTGCGCGGAACCGTCACCGTCCTGCTGGTGGCGCACGACGCGGCTGCCGCTGCCATTGCCGACACCCTGATTCCCGTGGACGCCGGCATGTCCAACCTGGCGGCAGCATCGGGAACGGCGCCGGTGGCGGCCCCGCCGGGGAACGCACCCGCCGCGGCAACCCCCGCGGCATCGTCCGTCACCGGCGACGCCGCAGAGCCTGCCCCCGTGCGCTGGCAGGACGAGCTCGCGGAAACCGAGTCCCATCCGGTGCACCAGCCGCTGTGGAAGAACCTCCTGGTGCTGCGGCCCTGGAGCCCCCAGTTCCTGCTGGCCCTGCTCCTGGGCACCGGAGCGACGCTTTTTGCCGTGGCCCTTACTTCGCTGTCCGGCTGGCTGATTGTCCGGGCCAATGAACAGCCGCCCATCATGCTGCTGCTCACCGCCATTGTCGGGGTGCGGTTCTTCGGGATCGGCCGTGCCGTGCTCCGCTACCTCGAACGGCTCCGCCTGCACGACGCCGTCTTCCGCGCCACCAACACCATCCGCATCCGCCTGTGGAACGGCCTGCTGCAGCGGCCCGAGGGATGGCGCCGGCTCGCCCGCGGCGGAGGAGCGCTGGAACGGCTGGTGGGGGATGTTGACGAACTGCGGGACATCGCCCCTCGCGTTGTCTTTGCGCCGATCACCGGATTCTTCACCGCCGTCGCTGCGTGTATTGCCACAGGCCTGCTGCTGCCCGAAGCACTCGGCGTGCAGATCCTGGTCTGCGTGGTGGGCCTGGTCATTGCACCGCTGGTGGCCGTGGGGGCCGACGCGGCCGCCCGTGCTGCCACTGTGCGGCTGCAGTCACGGTCCATGGCGGCCATGGCGCGGCTGCTGGACGCGGCAGCGGATCTGGAAGCCAACAGCAGCGCCGCACCTGTGTTTGCACGCCAGCAGGAACTCGATGCGCGGGCCAGCGCTGCCGTGCGCCGCAGCGCGTGGGCCCAGGGCCTGGCCAATGCGCTTACCGCCCTGGCCTGCTCCCTGGGGTCCCTCTACGTGCTGACCGTGGCGGGGAACATTCCGGCGACGGTAGCCGCCGTCGTAGTGCTGATGCAGCTGGCGCTGATCGAAGCCTTCGTAGCCGTCAACGGTTCCATCCAGCAGTTCACCGCCTGGCGGACCCTGGGCGACAAGGTGCTCCCTGACCTTGGTACAGACACAGTGGAAGCGGACGCGGACATGGACGCCGGGGGCCGGACGCCGGTCCCTGCCGTGGATACCGTTGAACTGCGTGGTATCAGCTATACCTATCCGGGTGAGAAGACCCCGGTGTTCGAGGATCTGGACCTGGACCTTCGCCGTGGAAGCTGGCTGGCCGTGACCGGGCCTTCCGGCAGCGGAAAGTCCACCTTGCTCGGCGTCCTGCTGGGCTTCCTCACCCCGCAGGAGGGAACCTTCCGTATCAACGGCCGTGCAGCGGCAACACTGCCGCCTGCTGCACGGCGGATGGCCTGGTGCCCGCAGGAGGCCCACCTGTTCGATTCGACCCTGCGCGGTAACCTGCTGCTGGCCCGCGACCGCAGCCAGGCGCCCACCGAGGAGGAAATGGCAGCGGCCCTTCGCGCCGTCGGCCTCGGCCCGTTCCTCGCCGGTCTGCCGGAAGGGCTGGACACCCGTGTAGGCGGCGGCGGACACTTCCTGTCCGGCGGGCAGCGCCAGCGCCTGGCGGTGGCACGCGCACTCCTGACGGAAGCCGACGTCGTGCTCCTGGACGAACCCACGGCCCACCTGGACGCGGAAGCGGGGGAGCAGCTGATGGCAGACCTGTCCGCCGGACTGCGCGGCAAATCCGTGGTGGTCGTGACCCACAACCCTGCCGATGCCGCCTGGTGTTCGCGCAGAATCGTGCTGGGACAGCAGATATGCACCCAATCACACTGCTAGGAAGTCCCCGGCGCACTTGTCATAGGGTGGAAAGATGAGCATTTCAATACCTCCGGAAATTCCCGGTCCCGTTACGGGCCTGCGCTGGCGGGCCATCACGGCCGAAGACGTTGACGCCTGGCTGGAGCTGGTCCGGCGCATCGCCGCAGTGGACAAGCCGGGATATGTCCAACAGCGTGCGGACCTCGAACACGTTTTGGCTGCCAGCGCGGACAACCCGGCCAGGGACACCCTGCTGGGGCTTGACCGCAACGGCGTCCCGCGGGCCTACGGATATCTGGTCCGGACCGAAGGCTCGGACAAAATCCACGGCGCCGGGGGAGTGGATCCCGAATGGCGCAGGCGCGGCATCGGCACTGCACTGCTGCGCTGGCAGCAGCAGCGTGCGCGGGAGAGACTCCTGGAAACCGGACATGAAAAGGGTCTGCTGCGCTTTATGGCAGAGGAGGACAATGCCTCCCATATAGCGCTGTTCCATGCTGCCAACGCGTCGGTGGTGCGGTACTTTACGGAAATGAGCCGGCCGCTCGATGCGGATATCCCGGACACAAAGCTGCCGGACGGCATGGAGTATGTGACCTTCAACGAGGACATATCCGAAGCGCTGCGCGTTGCCCACAACGAGGTGTTCCGGGATCACTGGGGCAGTGAGGAACGCGACCCCGAACGCTGGAAGCACAACGTGGAACACCCGCACTTCCGTGCGGACTGGACCTTCGTGGTCATGGACACTGCTGCCGGGGAAATTGCCGGCTACAACGTTGCCTCCTTTGACCCCGAGGGCGAAAAGCTCAACGGCTACACCGAGGGCTACACGGAACTGCTCGGAGTACGGCGCAGCTACCGTGGCCTGGGGCTGGCGCCGGCCATGCTGGGAGAAGCGATGCGCCGGTATAAGGCGGCGGGCATGGAGCGTGCCGGCCTGGGCGTGGACACCGAAAACCCCTCCGGAGCCCTGGGTCTCTATGAAAGCCTGGGGTATACGCCCACTTTCCGTGAGGTGTTCTTCGACCTGCACGTTCTTCCCTAGGGATCAGTCTTTCCCCGGGGCAGGTCCGGGGCCAAACGCTCAGTCCTGCGGGGTTTGCTCCGCGCCGGGAGCCCTCAGGACCCAGATGGCCTGGGCAGCGGGAAGACCGAGTTCCAGCTGTTCGCCGCCCGCTGTGACGGTCAGGGTTCCGGCGTAGGACTGGCGGGAGAGGACGCGGACCTGCACATCCAAATGCAGCCCCAGTCCGGCCAGATACCGCAGCAGCTCCGGGTCCGTGTCCGAAACCCGCGCAATGCTCACCACGCTGCCGGGCTCGCAGCCGCTGAGCCGAACCGCGGCCAGCGGCGGGAAGCTTCCGGTGCGCGTGGGAATGGGATCTCCGTGCGGATCACGGACGGGGTAGCCCAGCCGCCGGTCCAGGGCATTTACCATCTTGTCGGAGACGGCGTGTTCGAGGTGCTCGGCTTCGTCATGGACCTCGTCCCAGCCATAGCCCAGGTACTCCACCAGGAAGGTCTCGATCAGCCGGTGCCGGCGCACCATGGCCACCGCCTCGCGGGTTCCTTCCTCCGTGAGGGTGATGGAACCGTAGCGTGCATGGGTCAGCAGTCCCTGGGCCGTCAGCTTCTTCACCGCTTCGGAGACCGACGACGGCGAATTGCCCACGTGCGCGGAGAGCGCAGAAACCGTGACCGGCGCGTCAGTCCATTCCTGGGCGGTCCAGATGACCTTGAGATAGTCCTCGGAAGCAGTTGAAAGCGAATTGGTACCCACGCCTCTACCTTACGCGGTGCGGGTCAGCCGACCGGAAAGGCCGGGGCGGGCCTATCCCTGCACCGTCTGCGCATCATCGAGCTCCCCGTACACCGCCCAGAAGCCGGCCATGGAGCGCGGATGTCCCTGCAGCAGATCTTCGAGGTACAGCAGATGCGCCTGCCAGCCGGGCGGGTAGCCGGCACTGTCATCGCCGAGTCCCTCGTGCGTCAGCGTCAGACGGGTGCTCCTGTCCTCCTGTGTGAGCACGATGCGCAGGCGTGAGAGCGGTTCGTCCGGGAACTTCCAGGTCATGGCCAGCAGCGCCGGAGGTTCACAGCGCAGGATCTCGCTGATGCAGGAATACCCTTCGGCATGCTGCACGCTCACCACGCTGCCCGGGGTGAACGCCCCGGAGCTGAGGGATCCCAGCCAGAGAGGCAGGGCCTCCGGATCCGTCAATCCCCGCCAGACGCGGTCTGCAGGAGCAGGCATTGACCACTGCAGGGTGACACGTCCGGCCCCGGGTTCGATCGCGCGGCTGATAAGAGGCATGGCCGGGAGACTAGTACACCTCTCCGGTGTGCACCAGCGTCCACGCGTCGCCGCCCGTTTGGCGGTGCCAGTGCTGCCGCGGGCTGTCGGTTTCCCGGAGGGCATCGGTGAGCCAGATGGTCCGGTCCGGATCCCAGCCTGCGATGACGGAAGCCCGGTCATCATCGAGGTGAAGTGCCCGCCCCGCGCTGCTGAGGTATCCCGCCGGCGTCAGATGGACGGCGTCCCATTCCCCGGCTACCCGCTCCCAGTCCGGGATCACCCAACGGCCGTCCCGTCCCGTGACCTGGAACCAGTCATTGCGCCGGGATGCCGTGACCTCCAGCGGGAAGGTGCGGCACAGTGCCGTCCAGTCATCTCCGGTGCGGACTTCGTACGTGCTGCCGGTGCCGCGGACCGGAATGGTGGTGGCATCTTCCCATCCCAGAGGATCTTCGATGAGATTCAGTGCTGCCGGTATCCGGCTCACGGTACCCGGAAGCCCCGGTGGAACGGACCACCAGTCACCCGACACCTTCGAATCCAGGGCGTAGCCATGTGCTCTCCACCGGATCTCGTCGGCACGGACGGCCCGCCCCCACTGTTCCAGTCTCTGCTGCGGATTCCGGTCCAGCGGTGCCGGATCATCCGGGCCGCGCCAGTCGATGGCCCACTGCTCCACCCGGCGGGGTTCTTCGCTCCGCTGCATGGCGGGCATGGCCGTCACCCGGGCGGCAAGAGGGATGAGTCCTTCGCGGATGACAGGCAGCGCGGCGAGCACGTCCTCGCCGTCCGGCGGCTGCCAATACCTGGCTGTGCCCACCGCACGCTCGAGTGCCGGCTGGATCATCTCATCCTCGACTCCGGACAGATCAAGGGTGCGGAGTGCGGCGGCCAGATGCTCCGGTGAGCCGGCGGCGGCCGAGTGTGTGCCGCCGTCGTTGTCTGTCCCGGGGGTCTCCAGGCCAAACAGCACCGTGGAGGTTCCTTTGCCGGGATCGAGCTCGTAGCCCAGCCGGAAGACAGCCCTGCTGACCTCCTGATTCAGTTCCATTGCAACCTCGAGGCACAGGCGGCGGCCCCGCGGCCCGGCGAGGAGCAATTCAGTCCCGGCGTTCATTGGCCCATCCTTGCACGGAGGCTACGCTGACCTCCATGACGGCCCTGATCTCGCATACGTCCTTTGACAGCCTCGACGCGTTTGCCCAGTCCGTGTTCTGGGGTGAAGTGCTCGGTTTCCGGGAAGATTCCAGCGATCCGAACCGTCCCGGTGACGAGGAGTGCATGATCGCCTCCGACGACGGTTCGCAGCGGCTGCTGTTCATTGAGGTCCCGGACGCCAAGCAAATCAAAAACCGGGTCCATTTGGACCTCAAACCCGCCGAAGGCACCCGGGACCGGGAACTGCAGCGCCTCCTGGCTCTGGGGGCCCGGGAAGTGGCGGATCGGCGGCTGGCTGACGGGACCGGGTGGGTGGTGCTCGCAGATCCGGAGGGCAATGAGTTCTGCATCCTGCGCAGTGACGCCGAGCGGGAGCGTTAGCTGCCGGGCCGTCGGCCTATCTGCCCCGAGATACCCCCTAGGGGTACTTGACGTATACCCCAAGGGGGTATACGTTCGTTTCAGATCGAATCTTAGGAGCGGACATGAGCATGATCCAGGAGCACGGTGCCAACGTCACCGCAGGCGCTGAAAGACCCGTCATTCAGCACGGAACCGGTGAGGACCTGAACAGCGCCGGGCAGGACCATTCCGGCGCCCACGGGTATGCCACGGACAAAGAGGCCTACCTCAAGCGGCTCCGGCGCATCGAGGGACAGGTCCGCGGGATTGCCCGCATGGTCGAGGAAGACAAGTACTGTATCGACATCCTGACCCAGGTTGCTGCCATCAACAAAGCACTGCACGCCGTGAGCCTTGGCCTCGTCCAGGACCATATGTCCCACTGTGTGGTGGATGCTGCCCGCGAGGCAGATGCCACCGGCAATCCTGAACTGGTACAGGCCAAGGTGCAGGAAGCCACCGACGCCATCGGCCGCCTCCTGCGCTGAACCAGCCTGCCGCCTTCTTGGACCCATACGAGATGCAAAACCTTACGGAAGAGAAACCCCATGGAAACCACACTGAACATTTCCGGCATGACCTGCGGACACTGCGTCGCATCCGTTACCGAAGAAATCGAAGCGATCGACGGCGTCGACGCTGTCAATGTCGATCTCAACGCGGGCGGGATCTCCACCGCCGTGGTCACCTCCAGCCGCGAACTTTCAGCCGTTGAACTCGGCGAAGCGGTGGCAGAAGCCGGCTACCTCGTAGTGGAAGGCTCCGCCTAGCGGGGAAAACGCCCAGAGCGGAAAACGCCCAGACCGGAAAACCCTTTGGAAGGACAGAAACGCCCATGAGTACCCACAAACTGCTCCAGCAGTCGCAGCCGCGCATCATCGACCTCTCGGTCGAGGGCATGACGTGTGCTTCGTGCGTGGGCCGGGTGGAGCGGAAATTGGGAAAGATCGAAGGCGTTCACGCCACGGTCAACCTTCCGCTGGAATCCGCCCGGGTCAGCGTCCCGGACGGCGTAACCGACGAACAGATCCTGCACGCCGTGGATGCGGCCGGATACAAGGCCCGGCTGGTGCGGTCCGCAGTATCATCTCCCGCCGGCGGCGGCAAGCATGCCGGAGCGGACAACAGCTCAGCGCACGGCGGCCGCGAAGACTCCGGCCGCGACGATCCTGAACGCCACGGTTCAGGCACCAAAAACTCCGAGCACTCCGGTGAGGAGCACATGAGCCACGGCGGAACGGCCGCCGTGCTGCGTCCGCGGCTGATCCTGGCTGCCGTCCTCACGGTTCCGGTGTTTCTTGTGTCGATGATTCCGGCCCTGCAGTTCAGTAACTGGGGCTGGTTTGCCGCGCTCCTGACCCTGCCGGTGGTCACCTGGTCCGCCTGGCCCTTCCACCGGGCGGCGGCCGTCAACGCCCGGCATTTCGCCTCCACCATGGACACTCTGGTTTCGCTGGGCGTAACAGCGTCCTATCTGTTCTCCCTGGGTACCCTGCTGGCAGATCCGTCACTGACCGCCCACACCGGCATGTCGGATATGCCGGGCATGGCCGAGGGCGGACACGCCAACCTCTACTTCGAGGTTGCCGCCGTCGTCGTCACCTTCCTGCTGCTCGGACGGTATCTTGAAGCGAACGCCAAAGCCCGCGCGGGTGACGCCCTGAAGGCGCTGCTCAGCCTGGGGGCAAAGGACGCCGCCGTTCTGCGCAACGGCGCCGAGGTCCGGGTGCCGGCGCAGGATTTGGCCGTCGGCGATGTCATAGTGGTCCGGCCGGGTGAAAAGATTGCCGCCGACGGCGTGGTGCTGGACGGTCATTCGGCAGTGGACACTTCCCTGATTACGGGTGAATCCGTTCCGGTGGAGGTGGGCCCGGGCGACACGGTCACCGGTGCCACAGTCAACACGTCAGGACGGCTGATGGTCACCGCCTCCCGCGTGGGCAGTGAAACCACGCTGGCCCAAATGGGGCGCCTGGTGAGCGATGCTCAGTCCGGCAAAGCGCCGATCGCCCGGTTGGCGGACAGGATCAGTGCCGTCTTCGTTCCCATTGTGCTGGGTATCGCCGTCCTGACTTTCGTTTTATGGCTGGTCTTCAGCGGTGATCTCCAGGCTGCGTTTACCGCCGCCGTCGCGGTGCTTGTCATCGCGTGCCCGTGTGCCTTGGGTCTGGCCACGCCCGTGGGCCTGCTCACCGGCACCGGGCGCGGGGCCCAGCTGGGCATCCTGATCAAGGGTCCGCAGGTGCTTGAAGACACCCGCACTGTGGACACCATTGTGCTGGACAAGACCGGAACGGTGACCGACGGCCGGCTTTCCGTTGTACGGACGCTGACCCTGGAACCGGCCATTGACGAGGAGGAGCTGCTGCAGCTGGCAGGCTCCGTGGAGGCTGCGGGGGAGCACCCGATCGCCGTTGCCATTGCTGCGGCTGCCCAGAATGCAGCGCCCGACGGCGCACTCGCCCCGGTGAGCGGGTTCGACTCGGCGCCCGGCGGAGGTGTCCGCGGAACAGTGAACGGACGCGCCGTCGTCGCCGGCCGTTCCGGCTGGCTGGAGGAAAACGGCGTTGTCCTGCCCGGGACAGCGTCGGCGATGCTGCGAACGGAACAGGAGGCCGGATCCACCGCCGTCCTGGTGGCTGTGGACGGACGGGCCGCCGGGATTATTAGCCTGCAGGACAACCTCAAGCCCGGATCCGTAGCGGCCATCGCACGGCTGCGGGCCCTGGGACTGCGGCCCGTGCTGCTCACCGGGGACAATGCCGTGGTGGCTGCACGGGTAGCCGAAGCCGTCGGGATCGCCCCGGGGGACGTGCTGGCCGATGTCCGGCCGGAGGGCAAGGTTGAAGCCGTCAAGAGGTTCCAAGCCGACGGGGCAACTGTGGCCATGGCAGGCGACGGCGTGAACGATGCCCCGGCGCTGGCACAGGCGGATCTTGGCATCGCGATGGGCTCCGGCACCGACGTCGCCATTGAAGCGGCGGACCTGACCGTGATGGGCAACGACCTGGGTCAGGTGGCCACGGCCATCGAGCTGTCCCGGCGGACCCTGGGCACCATCAAGACCAACCTGTTCTGGGCTTTCTTCTACAACGCCGTTGGCATCCCGGTGGCAGCCCTGGGTCTGCTGAATCCCATGATCGCCGGTGCAGCCATGGCGGCCAGCTCCGTGCTGGTGGTGGGCAACTCGCTGCGGCTGCGCAACTTCGGCAAGCACGGTGCGTGAATCCGGCGCCGTAAGCGGGAGAGCGAAGACGGCCTAAAACACTGCACCTGCCGATTCCTTGGGAACGGCAGGTGCAGCTTGTTAATGCGCTTGTTAACCGGCGGCATCCTTCGTGCAGATTACGGGCCTTGGCGAAATCCCTCGTGCAGATCAAGGGCTCATACGGGCTGATACGGCGCAAATGGTCCCATCAGCTGCACGAAGGATTCAGCGGAGACCTGATGGGGCCCGAGAGCTGCACGAAGGATCCCCGCGGCACGTGCGGCAACGGCGGCCGCCCAGAAAGCCCGGGACAGCCGCCGGAAAAGCAAGCGTCAGCTGGCCGCCGGATCCACGCCCGGTTCAACCGGTGTGTTGCTCGGCCCCACCTGATCCACCCGGTTGGTCAGCGGAATGCCGGAGCCGTCCCGCCGTCCGTGCTCAGTGGGCAGTGCCCGGGCCACACCGTTGGCAGCGGCGGCCTTCGCCGGGCCGTGACCGGCCCACGCCACTGTAAGGGCATCCTCGCCCTTCAGGAACCGGTGTGCCCGAACGCCGCCGGTGGCACGGCCCTTCACCGGGTATTCGGCGAATTCGGTTACTTTCACCGATCCGCCGGGTGTCCCGGGCAGGGTCTCGGTGCCGGTGGAGACGGTAACGACGACGGCGGCCGGATCATTCTGCGCCACCACCCCGAAGAACAACACATGGTCATCGGTACCGAGCTTGATGCCGGCAACACCGCCGGCGGTGCGTCCCTGCGGACGGACCAGCGAGGCACTGAAACGCAGCAGCTGGGCCTGTTCGGTGATAAACACCAGTTCGTCGGTGTCCTGGGCCGCCACTCCCAGACCCACCACTTCATCCTTGGGCTTGAGCGTGATGGCTTCCCAATCGTCACGGTTCAGCGGGTACTCAGGATTGACCCGTTTCACGATGCCGTTCCTGGTGCCCAGCGCAATGATCTCGTTCAGCGGCACCAGGCCTATCAGCTTTTCGCCCTTGCCCAGCGTCATGAAGTCCTTGACGGGAACCCCTCCGGCCATGTTCGGCAGGCCCGACGTGGGCGGCAGGGCCGGCATGTCGAGGACCTGGACCCGGATCATCCGGCCCGACGACGTCACTGCCCCGATCTCGCCGCGCGCCGTGGTCTTCACGACCGAGCGGAACACGTCGTGGCGCACCCGCTGGCCGGCCTCGGTGAGCGGCTCCTGGTCGGCGGTGCGGGCCAGCTGGCCGGAACTGGTGAGGATGACCCAGCAGGGATCATCGGCAATCTCCAGGGGCAGTGCGGCCTTGGCGCCCTTGCCGGTGACGGCGGGAGCGGCGGCAACACCCTTCAGCGGTGATGCGGCCTCAGATTCCAGCAGCACTGTCCGCCTCGGGGTGGCATACTTGGCCGCCACTTCACCGAGTTCGTCGGAGACCAGGGACCGCAGCCGCTGCTCGGAGTCGAGAATGGCCTGCAGTTCCCTGATCGCCAGTTCCAGCTCGTCCTTCTCCTTCTCCAGCTCGATGCGGGAGTACTTGGTCAGCTGGCGCAGGCGCAGTTCCAGGATGTGGTTGGCCTGGATTTCCGTCAGGTCATAAATGGCCATCAGGCGTTCGCGGGCCTGGGCCGTCTCATCCGAGGAGCGGATGATCTGGATGACCTCGTCGATATCCACGATCGCAATGAGCAGGCCTTCGACCAGGTGCAGCCGGTCCTGCTTCTTACGCAGCCGGAAAGCGGTGCGGCGCCGCACCACACCGAGGCGGTGTGCCACGTAGACCTGCAGCAGCTCCACCAGCCCCAGGGTGCGGGGCTGTCCGTCCACCAGGGTGACGTTGTTGATGCCGAAGGAATCTTCCATGGGTGTGTACCGGTAGAGCTGGGCCAGCACGGCGTTGGGATTGAAGCCGTTCTTCAGCTCGATCACCAGGCGCAGGCCGTGGCTGCGGTCCGTTAGGTCCACCACGTCCGAGATGCCCTGCAGCTTCTTGGAGGTGACCGCGTCCTTGATTTTCTCGATGACCTTTTCCGGGCCCACCATGTACGGCAGTTCGGTAATCACCAGTCCGGTGCGGCGGGCGTTGAGCTGCTCCACCTCCACCTTGGCGCGGGTCTTGAAGGAACCGCGGCCGGAGGCGTAGGCGTCGCGGATCCCGTCCAGGCCCACAATCCGGCCGCCGCTGGGCAGGTCCGGACCGGGAATGAACCGCATCAGCTCATCCAGCGTGGCCCCGGGGTTGGCAATCAGGTGCCGGGTGGCGGCAATGACTTCACCCAGGTTGTGCGGGGCCATGTTGGTGGCCATGCCCACGGCGATGCCGGTGGTGCCGTTGACCAGCAGGTTCGGGAAGGCAGCAGGAAGGACCTCCGGCTGCATCAGCTGGTTGTCATAGTTGGGGACAAAGTCCACCACGTCTTCATCCAGGTGGTCCGTCAGCGTCAGCGCGGGCGCAGCCAGCCGTGCCTCCGTATACCGGGCGGCGGCGGGGCCGTCGTCGAGCGAGCCGAAGTTTCCGTGCCCGTCGATCAGGGGCAGGCGCAGCGCCCAGTCCTGAGCCATGCGGACCATCGCGTCATAAATGGCGGAATCGCCGTGGGGATGGAGCTTGCCCATGACCTCACCCACCACGCGGGCGGACTTCACATGGCCGCGGTCAGGCCGCAGGCCCATGTCCGCCATCATGTACAGGATGCGCCGCTGAACGGGCTTGAGGCCGTCCCGGGCGTCGGGGAGGGCGCGGGAATAGATCACCGAGTACGCGTACTCGAGGAAGGAACCTTCCATCTCGGTGGTGACATCAATGTCGATGATGTTCTCGGCGATTTTCTCGCCGGGTGCGGTTTTGGAGACGGTTTGGCGCCGGGCCATGCTGTTGTCGGGTCCTTGCATTGGTAGGGCTTATACGGGAGTGCAGGGGGATGCGGCACGGCGGCCGAAGCGTCCTGCAGACAGCGGAGAAAAATTCCCACTACTCTGAGTCTATGGCGGAGCAGGGACATTACCCCGAATATTGGGAAGCTGACGTGGTGTTGCGGGACGGCGGCACCGGGCATTTGAGACCCGTGACACCCGGGGACGCGCAGGCCCTCCAGGAGTTCCACATGCGCCAGTCCCAAAGCTCCATTTACCTGCGCTTCTTCACCTACAAGGCCAAGCTCAGCAACAAGGAGCTGGCCCGGTTCACCAACGTGGATTACAAGGACCGGGTGGCTTTTGTCATCACCATCGGCTCGGAGATCATCGGCATTGGCCGTTATGACCGCCTCGATGACCCCACCGAAGCCGAAGTGGCCTTCAACATCGCGGACGGCCACCAGGGACGCGGACTGGGTTCCATCCTGCTCGAGCACCTCGCCGCTGCGGCCCGGGAGAACGGCATCCGCCGTTTCTCCGCCGAGGTGCTTCCCGAAAACCGGAAAATGATCGGAGTTTTCGCGGATGCCGGCTATGAGGTGCGGCGCCACTTTGACGACGGCGTGATCGCCCTCGACTTCAACATCGACCCCACGGAGAAATCCCGGGCCGTCATGGAATCCCGCGAACACCGCGCCGAGGCCCGCAGCGTCGCGGACCTGCTCTCGCCGTCGTCCGTTGCCGTCATCGGAGCCAGCCGCGAGTGGGGCACCGTGGGATATCAGCTGCTGGAACACATCATCGAGGGCGGCTTCACCGGTTCCGTGTACGCCGTGAACCCGGAGGCCTTCGAGCTGGCCGGCATGGTGTCCTACGCCCGGATCGGGGAGGTGCCCGAACCCGTCCAGCTGGCCATCATTGCCGTTCCCTACGATCAGGTGCAGCCGGTGGTGGAGGAGTGCGCCCGCGCCGGCGTGAAGGGGCTGCTGGTGGCCACCGCGGGATACGCGAACGACGGCGAACGCGGCCTCGCCCGGCAGCGGCGCCTGGTGCGCCACGCCCGGGCCAACGGCATGCGCGTGGTGGGTCCGGCGTCGCTGGGCCTGATCAACACCCGCCCCGGGGTCCGGCTGAATGCCTCCATGGCGCCGTCCCTGCCCGAAGCCGGGGGGCTGGGCCTGTTCAGCCAGTCCGCCGCCATCGGGGTCCTCCTCTACGCGGCGGCCCAGCGGCGCAGCCTGGGACTGTCCTCCACCATTTCCGCCGGCAACCGGGCCGATGTCTCAGGCAATGACGCCATGCAGTACTGGGAAGACGACACCGACACCCGGGTGGTGGGCATGTACCTGGAATCGGTCGGCAATCCCCGAAAGTTCTCCCGGATTGCCCGCCGTCTGGCTACCTCCAAGCCGGTGATCGTAGCCAAGTCCGACGTCACGGGGCTGCAGCTGCCGCCGGGCCACGCGGTGCGGACCACCCAGGCGCCGGCCGGAGCGCTGGATGCCATGCTGCGCCAGTCCGGCGTCATCCGGGTGAACACCAACGAACAGCTGATGGACGTTGCCCAGATTGCCGTCAGCCAGCCGCTGCCGGCAGGCCGGGCGCTGGCGGTCTTCAGCAACTCGGCGGCCCTGGGCCGGGTGGTGGCCGATGCCGCCGTCGGCCTGGACCTGGAAGTGCGCAGCCTGCAGGCGGACCTCGCCCTGGACACGGGGATGAGCGTCGCCCTTCCGCTGCTGCGTGCCACCGTGACCAAGGCGCTCGCGGATGACAACGTGCACGCCGGGGTTGTCACCCTGCTGCCGTCCCCCGGGTTGACGACGGAAAAAATAGCGCAGTGCCTGCAGGAGTGCGTGGCCGAGACCGGCAAACCCGTGGTGGCTGCCTTTACCGGAATCATGGACCCCACCGCGCATGTGGAGGGACTGCTGACCGAGGGGGGACGGGAAGAGGACGGGCGGCAGTCCGGGCTGCCGTGCTTCTCCAGCCCAGGCGCTGCCGTCTCTGCGCTCGCCTCTCTGGTCCGGTACACCGAATGGGCCGCCCGCGATCACGGGCACTTTGTCGAGCCCGCCGGAGTGGATCCTGAAGGTGCCCGCGCGCTGGTCGAAAAGCTTCTGTCCCGGGTTTCCGGTGACGGGCTGATGCGGCTTTCGGCTGAGGAAACCACGCAGCTGCTGGCCTTCTACGGTGTCCGGCTGCTGCCCTCGGTTCCGTTCAGCACGGGGGAGGAAGCCGTGGCGGCAGCGGATTCCCTCGGCTGGCCCGTGGTCATCAAGACCATGGATGAACACCTGCGCCACCGCCTCGACCTGGGCGGCGTACGGATGAACATCTCCACGCGGGAGGAGCTCCTCACCAACATCGCCCAGATGAAGCAGTCCCTGGAGCCGTACGGCAGCTTTGAACTCGAGGTGCAGGCCATGGCTCCATCGGGACAGGGCTGCACCGTCCGCGCCATTGAAGATCCGCTGCTCGGGCCGGTGCTTTCCTTCGGCCTGGCCGGAGACGCCGTGAATCTGCTGGATGACTGGGCCCACGGCATTCCGCCGCTGACGGACACGGACGTTGCGGACCTGGTGCGTGCACCGCGTGCCTCCGGCAAGCTCTTCGGTTACCAGGGCCTGCCCAAGGCCAACGTTGCCGCCTTGGAGGACCTGATTTCTCGGCTGGCCCTGCTGAAGGACGAGCATCCCGAAATTGCGCTGCTGGAAATCAACCCCGTGCTGGTCTCCACCACCGGAGTGACTGTCCTCAGCGCAGATGTCCGGCTGGGCAACCCGCAGCGGCGCACTGACAGCGCCCGGCGGGCGATGCGGGACTAGGGAGGCGGAACCGGAGGATAGGGGGGGCAGGGGGCCGGACCTGAAGAATGAACTCGCAACTCTTCCGCGCGCCATTTAGGTACTGGACCGCTCTCTGAGGGAAACTGGAGTCATGTCGCCGTTACTTTCCTCTGAACGCCGCAGCCTGGATGCCTCCATGGAGCGGGCCGGCTTTTATCCCACGCTTCTGGCCGACGTCGTCCACGATGCCCTGGACGGCCGGGAACCGCTGTCCCACCTGATTCACCTGGAGACCCACTTCGAGCGCACCGAGGTGCACCGCCACATCACCGTGCTGGTGCTGACCGAGGACATGCTGGTGATCACCCACGTGGATGACCAGCAGCTGGATGAAGCCGGGGAGCAGATGATGGCTCAGGTTTCCACCGAATCGGTGCCCGTGACGCAGATCCGGTCCGTGGTCCTGGGCTACATGTATGCCCAGCCCCAGGACTACAAGCCCTCCGACCAGGCCCGTGAACTGACCTTGGCCATCGCCTGGTCGGGCGGCCAGCGCCTGGACATGGGCCCCGCAGGGTGTGCGGACCCGCAGTGCGACGCCGACCACGGCTACACCGGCACCATTGCCCAGGAGGACATTGTCCTGCGCGTCAGTGCCGAGGCCGACGGTGCCCAGGCCGTGCAGAACGCCAAGGACTTCGCCCGGGCACTGCGCAAGGTCAACACGGACACCGTGAACGTGCGGGCGATGGAAGCCGGAGAAGTACGCCAGCGAGTCGCGGGCATCGGCAGCCGGTTCAACCGCAGCCACCACCAGCGGTA
>NZ_JASDDG010000032.1 GCF_030407495.1 Arthrobacter sp. APC 3897
CTGGGAGGGGGACTCATCATTCTGGGCATAGCGGTTTCCGGTTGTTCTGCCCAGGATCAGGAACAACAAAGCGCCAGTACCACCACGCGCGATTTCGCCAAGACTCTGCCGTCTCCGACGGAGGAACCCTTGGCCGGCCAAGAATGCACGGTGGAAGCGGAGAAGCGGTCGCAGGGAGACACCGAGTACGTCTGCACTCCGGATGACAATGGAGATCTGGTGTGGATGGACAAAGACTCCTCGGAAAAGCTGCTTGAGGAACGGCAACTGGCCGAAGCTCAGCGCCAGGCTGAGGAAGCTGCGGCACGTGAGGAAGCGGAGCGCCAGGCAGCCGAGGTGACCCGTCAACAGCAGCCGGCGGACGACTTCACCTACCCCAACTGCACCGCTGTGAAGGAAGCGGGCGCGGCGCCCATTCATCCGGGAGACTACGGTTGGCACTCCGGTCTGGACCGCGACGGCGACGGCGTGGGGTGCGAATAAGACGAGTCGCCGGCCATACCTGCGCCGGCCCGGCGGACCCGGTTGATCAGGCCAGCAGCTTGATCAGCCGGGCCCGCCCCGCTACCGACACTGAATCGGGACAGGAGGAATGCCCCTATGCTTGAAGCCGCCGCCGCCACTTCTGAAACAGCCGAACCAACTTTGCTTGGCGTGGGACTGGGGGTGACCTTGACCCTGTTATTGTTTCGCCTGTTCACAGGCCGCCCCAGCTGGCCGGTGGTTCTGACACCCTTGCTCCTGAGTATCGCTTTCTACGCAGTGGTGGCATGGGCGATCCTGCGGCTTGTTGCCCCAAAACCGGCGCAGCGCATAGCCTCACGCGTCGGTGACTTTGGATCCGACGTCGTTTACGGGGCACAGGCAAGGCTCGTTCAGCTGAGCGGCAGGCCGATGCCCCCGCCGCCTCGGCGGAAGGATCCCGATACACGCTAAGCACCACCCGGGCCGCTCACGAACCCCGGCGGCCGGTGCGCGACGGCGGCCGGCCGGGTTTCGCCGTCGACCGCTCGCCGGGCGGCAGGCTGCGTACCCGGCGTCGTCCGTCGCTGAGCAGGCGCACGCCCTCCTCCAGGGTTTCGCGCAGCTCCATCAGCGCGAACTGGCAGCGCTCCGGCGCCCGGCTGGCCTGACGCAGATACAGGCCGCACGCCGCCGCCATCCGCATCAGGACGGCCGTGTCCGGGGAGCCGCCGCGCAGATGGGTGAGGGTTTCCAGGATCCGGTCGCGGGCGTCCAGCACCGTGGGCCGCAGCGCGGCCTCGCCGTCGGTTCCCGCGAGGACGCGGGGTTCGATGGGTGCCAGCGACCGCTTCAGATGCAGGTCCATGATCAGCGCATTCAGGGCCGCGGACTCATCGCGGCGGTCGATGCCGGCGCGGGTGCTCCAGCCCGCCGCCATACCGATGACAAGGCCCAGGACGGGTGCGGTGAATGCCAGCCATTCCATGCGGATCCTCCGGACGAAGCGTCCTTCGACGGTACCTGCCGGCTCCGAATCCGAACCAGCACCGAGGCAGGTTCCGGGCTTGCTGAAGAAGAAGTTTCCCGCGTTGAACCGGTATGGATGCCGGGGACCGAACCTGTCCGCAATACCCTGCGCGCCCGTCTTCCAGTAGACCTAGCGTGGATTATCACGGGCCAAGGAGGTGAGCGCGATGGGCCTGATGGAAATAGAACTGGCGAGGACGCTGCATCGGGAACGCCTGGCGAAAGCGGGCCGCCTGCGGCAGCGGAATGAGCACCGACGCATGGCACGGGAACGGCAGGCCGTGGAGACGGCGGATCAACGAACCGGGCCGATGGCGGACTGGCCAATATTCTCCCTGCGTATTGGCGGCGGCTTTCAACTGACCGTGTTCCGGACGTTGAGGCTTGGAGCCTAACGACGCGAGTGTCTCACCGCTGAATTCTGTGGTCCGGGAATGACAAAAGCAGGTTTGGGCGGGAAATGCTTTGCTTCTGCATCAAAGAATCCTGCTAGGCTCCACCCGGAATAGTTATGTGCTGTTGGGGGAATGCGCACCAGTCATTCCCCCTTTCCGGGGGGAAGGTATCGTGACGCTCTGCGTGTCCTTCAGTGCCACGCCACACCTTGATGACCACTGCGCCGCCGCTCGGCCGCCAAGTGATCCGTTCCGGCGTGTCCCCGGCCGACAGGCCCAGCCCGGAAATTCCCCCGAACGGCCAACGATCACATGAGGGAAGTGTCATGAAATTCTGCTTTGCATGCGGGCAGCAGCTGGTTCCGGAAGCCCGGTTCTGCGTGAGCTGCGGGACCGCGGCGGCGGAACCCCGGCGACAGCCTGAATACGCTGCGGCCGGTCGGTCTGCCGGACCGGGATCGGCGCCGGCGCAGGATCCAATCCCGCAGGAGTCCGCCCACGAAGAACCTGACCCGCAGGAGCCCGCCCCGCGGCAGCCCGCCTCCGCTGCTGCCGTACCGGTGAAATCCCCGGGCGCGTTCGCGGGCATCCCGCTCAGTGACTATATCCGCGACGGCGTGGCCGCCCTGGCCCTGCTGATGTCCCTGTTTATGGCCTGGAGCTACGGCAGCGACGGAACGTCCAAAGCTGCCGCCCGGGTGGACGTTGTCCTCATTACTCTGGTCAGTCTGCTGTCCCTGGGCCTGAGCTACGCCTGGCGGGCGGGCATCTTTGGTCCCGCCACGGGTTACCGCAGGATCCAGGACCTCAAGCTGCTGGCCAACGCTCCATATGTGCTGATGGTGCTGGTCTACACCGCACTCAGCCTGATCTCCGCTGACCGTTTCGACCCGGGAGCGGTTGCAGCGCTCGGCCCGGCAGTGGCCTTCGGGCTCGCCGGAGCGCTGCTGGCGGCGCAGCCGAGGCGGGCAGAAATTGCGCCCGGTGCCGTGGACGAGCCCCGGAACCGCCGCTGGATTCACATCACCCTTGGCGTGGCCGGGCTCGCCGCGGTGACGGCCCTGGCACAGGTTGTCCGCTACTGGGCGGCATACGGCGGGCAGGGCTCCACCGGCTGGGGAACCATGGCCACGCTCATGGCGCTGGCCAGCCCGGCCATCCTGGTTTTCATCGCCCTTCGGGTCAACCGGCGCTCGGACCCCTGGCGGCGGGCAGGCGTTGCTCTGGCACTGGGATCAGGGTTCCTCTCGCTGCTGGCCCTGATCGAAGACCTGACCCTCCTGCAGCTGTCCGTCACCGCCTTTGTCCCCGGCTTCTCCCTCCTGTTCTGGATGGCCTTCGGGGCAGCAGTTTCAGCTCCGTCGGTGGCACGCCTCACCGAAGCGTCGGCAGTTCCTGCCACTGACACCCGCAGCACCCTGCAGCCCCTGCTTGTCCTGGCTGCCGGACTCAGCGCCCTGCTCGTGCTGGGATCGGCCATCACCCTGGTCACTGTTGCGGCGGACGGCGCCTCGGACGGACTCGTTCCCCAGGGCATCGCCCTGTTCTTTGGCCTGCTGCTGACCGCGGGGGCTGTTCTCACCCTGCGTTTCATGGGCAAGGACCCCCGTTCCGCCTACATTCTGCCCAGCGGATACGCCGGCCTCCTCGCGGTGCTGGGCCTGGTGCTGATGATCGTGTGGGTGGTTCAGGACGAAGACGCTTATCTTGGCCCGGTCATCATGCTGCTCACGTTTGTGGTTCCGGCGGCACTTCTGGCTTCCCTGTGGCAGCCCGCAGCTTCCCGGGAACAGTTCCATGAGCTGCCGGCAGCGCAGGGCAACGGCGCGACCGGCTTCAGTTTCGCCGGTGTGCCGGCTGCAAACGACGCACGGGATGACGGCTCGGCGCCGCCGGCCCGCGTTCCCGAGGCCCAGCCGGCCGCCGACGCCGGCCCAGCCCAGACGGACCAGGCTCCCGCCGTCGACATCTCCGAAGTTCTGGAGGAGGCTGCGAACCCGGCAACACCGCTGGCCCGGTTGCAGGAAATTGCGGCAAGCCATCCGACGGCCAGGCCCGCGGTGGCCGCCAACCCGTCCACCTATCCCGCCCTGTTGGCGTGGCTCGGAGCGTTGGGCGACCCGGCGGTGGATCAGGCTCTGCGTCAGCGCAGCTGATGAAACGGCTGGCGGCCGGTGTGCTGACGCTGGCGTGAATCCTGCTGGCGGGGTGCACCCCGGGTCCTGCCTCCGAGGGGAGTATGCCGTCCGACGCGCCGGCTGACCCGTCCGCCGCCCGCTCATCCGCTCCGGCTGCCGCGCCCGGCCCGTCTGCCGGCGCCCGCCTGGCAGCGCTGCTGGGGGGCACCGGGAGTCCGCCGGAGGTTGTGCTGCTCGGAGACTCCTTTGCCGCGGGCGAAGGCGCCGGTTCGTATCTGCCCGTGGACGGTGTGGACCGGAGCCTGTGTCACCGCAGTGCTGCCGGTCTCCTGTCCGAAACCCGGGACCGGGCGGTGGTCCACAACCTCGCCTGCTCCCGTGCCCGGATCCAGCACCTGGGTTCGGCCCAGCAGATGCCCGGACACGGCGCGGAGGGCATCGCGGCGCAGCTGGACCGGCTGGGCGGGCTGGACCCGGATCTGGTACTGCTGCACATCGGCGGAAATGATGCCGGCTTTGCCGGTCTGCTGCAGGCCTGCCTGGTCGAGGATGAACCCTGCAACCGCGATGCCGGGCTTCGGCAGGCGGTCAAGCAGCAGCTCAGGGATCTGCGGACTCCGCTCACCGAGCTGTACACGGAGCTCGGCACAACGCTGCGGGCCCCGGTTCTGGTCCTGCCGTATCCGCGGTTATTCGAGGGATCGGAGGAGACCTGCGGGCGGCTCTCTCCGGAGGAACGCTCCTTCGGCGTGGACATCACCGATGCCCTGAACAGCACCATTGAACAGTCCGTGACGGCTGCCGGGCTGCCCGGCGTGCGCTACGTGGACGCACTGGAGGACTCCTTTGCCGGCCGCGGAGCATGCAGCACCAACCCGCTGGTGGTCACCGCCCGCCTGGGCCCGCTCCTGACCGCGGCAGCATCCGAGTCCGCCGCCCAGGAAGTTCTGCATCCCACCGGGGAAGGTTACCGGGTTCTGACCGGTGATCTCCTGCAGTGGCTGGAGAACCATCCGCTGTAGGCCAAGCTGCAGGCAGAGAGAGTTGCCGGCGAACGGCCGCACGCACAATTCCTGGGCGGAATAACTATATGCAGGCGGATACTTTTCTGTGCCGGCTGAGAATACCTGCGGATATCCACAGGCGGCAGTCATGCTTTTCGGGGCGCCTATTAGCCTCTGTTAGGCTCGAAATATTGCACTGTAATTTCCGGGGGGTTGTCACTCTGCATGCCCTGGAACTGATCATGGGGGAAATAGAATAATGAACTTCTGCATGTCCTGCGGCACTAAACTGCAGCCGGAATGGCAATTCTGTGCCAATTGCCGGCGGCCCGTTGAAACCGGCGGTTCACCGCAGGAAGCCACGGAAGCCACCGAAGCCGTTGCGATGACGACGGACCCGCCGGAGGCACCGGGATCCGCGGTACCTCAGCCGGCAGCATCCGCGCCGGCAGCAGCGCACCGGCAGGATTCATCCCGCGCCCAGGCGCCCCAGGGTGCAGCGGCCGCCACCGGTGCCACCCAAATCATTGAAACCGGAGCATACGGGCAGGCCGGCGGGGACGGCCACAGCACTCCGCCCGGCAGCGGCGGGGGAGACGGCGGCGGTTCCGGTCCGGAAGGACCGGCAGGCGGCGGCACCGGGGACTCCGGCAGGAAGACCAACCGCAAGGCCATCATCCTGGGTGCCGTCGCCGTCGTGCTGGTGGCGCTGGGCGTTGGCGCCTTCCTCTTCATCCAGAACATGATCCGCGGCGGAGCCGGGTCCCCTGAGCAGGTGGCCGAGAAGCTGATCGAATCCATCGAAACCAAGGACGCCATTGGTCTGGTCACCATGGTGGCGCCGGCGGAGCGTGACGCCCTGGACAAGTTCCAGGAAGAGTTTATGGACAAGGTCGAAGAGTTTGGCATCTTCGAGGCCGCCGGCAAAGTGGGCGAAGACTCCGTTGAGGACGATTTCGACGACGAGATCAACCTGGACGGCATCACCGTCACCTTCGAAAACGTGGAACCCACCGTCACCGAGGTGGATGACCAGCTGGCGGTCCTGAACTTCTCCTCGGGCACCGTACGGCTGCAGATCGATCCGGAACAGACCACCGGAGCCGTCCGCTCCGGCCTGGAGGCATCCGGCGAGATGGAGCCCGTGGACGAGACCGCTGATCTGGCGGAGCTGGATATTGAGGGCGAGGGCCTGCGGGTGGCTGCGGTGGAGGACGGCGGCCGCTGGTACGTCAGCCCCGTGTACAGCACCCTGGAACTGGTTCTCCAGCTCACCGGCAACGAGCGCGGTTCGCTGCCGGAGCCCACGGAGGGCTCCGGCTCCCCGGCTGAAGCCGCCCAGGCACTGGTGGGTGCGGTACCGGGAATCCTGGAGAGCGGAAAGTTCACTGATCTGGGCAAGTACCTTATGAGCTATGAAGGCAACGCGGTGCACTACTACGGCGGCGCCCTGGACGAAGCCATGGAAGGCGGCCTGGGCACCGACGTTCAGATCACGGCCAATACCTTCAAGGACGCTGACCGGGACGGCGACCGCGGCCACGCGCTGATCGAAGAGCTGACCATGGAGGCCGAAGGCGATGCCGTGTCCCTGACGGCGGACTGCATGGAATCCGGGTCCGAGAAGTACTGCCGCGGAGACTCGGGCTACGTGATGACCAACGGAAGCTTCGACAGCGAAGCCACTATGAGTGCGTTCCCGCAGCTGGGTCTTTCCAGCGTCAAGGAAGACGGCAAATGGAAAGTCAGCATCATGGACACCACCACGGACCTTGCCCTGCAGTGGATGGACACCATCACCCGCGAACAGGCCCTGGCCATGCTGGACCTGGCCCGGAGCGAGGATGCAGCGGGAACCATGACCCTGGACGAGGAAACGGAGCTCGACTTCAACTCGGCCGGTTACGCCGTCATGACCCTGAAGCTGGAAGAGGACACCACCCTGCAGGGTGACGACGACGGCAGCAGCTACAGCAGCTACACCGTGTATTCCAAGGACGGCAAGGAAGAAATCACATCATCGGATGAGCTCTTTGCCGACGAAACCCCCGCCGGGGAGTACAAGGTAGTCATCTTCGCCGGCAAGGAGTGGGCCGACGAGTTCGCCGAAAAAGGCAACGGCGTGCAGCATTCCGGGACTGTGAAGCTCCAGGAAAAGGAATCGCCGGCAGCGGTTGATTTCGACAGCTTCATGTCGAGCCGGGCCAAGATCGACGGGTCCGGGGTAATGCAGTACAACTACCTCACACTCGATGAATTCCCCGGCCCCACCGAGGCACACATGCTGAACGTGCCCGAGGGCACCGACACGGAACTGCTGGTGATCGTGGAGGGCTACGCGGGAGCCTGGGAGAAGCCCGGAACCCTGGTGCTGACGCTGGACGGAAAAACCCACAAAGTACCCGTCAGCAATGACCCCGAGGAACTGAAGATTCCGGTAGCTCCCGGAACGGATCAGGAACTCACCGTGGAACTGGTAAAGGGCGACGGCAGCGGCGAAGAGGTCGATTACACGCTGGAGTTCGTAGAGAAGTAGGCGGCCGTGTCAGCCGCTGGCTGAGTAACGCTTTGCCGCCGCGAACCGGCCGGTGCCTTGGGCACCGGCCGGTTTCTGCATGCGGGCGGGACGGCGGTGCCGTTGGCCGGGGCTGCCTTGGCCGTAGGGTGGATCCATGCATCCTCACCCCGTCATCGCAGTCCTGGCCGGAACCGAACCCGTGGAAGGACTTTCCGCGCTTGAGCGGGAAGCCGAGGTCCGGGTCACGGACGCCGCGGGACTGCCCGGTGCCCTTGCCGGAGCAGACATCCTCTATCTCTGGGACTTCTTTGCCGACGGCGTGCGGGAAGCATGGCCGGCCGCCGGATCGCTGCAATGGATCCATGTTCCCGCCGCCGGTGTGGAGAAACTGCTGTTCCCCGGGCTCGTGGCCTCCGACGTTCTGCTCACCAACGCGAGGGGACTCTTTGACCGGCCCATGGCCGAACACATCCTCGGTGCGATCCTGTACTTCGCGAAGGACTTCGGCCGGGCCGCGGCACAGCAGCAGCGCCGGCAATGGAGCAGATACGCCACCACCGACCTGGCCGGCGCCTCGGTGCTGGTGGCCGGCACAGGAAGCATTGGGCGCAGCACCGCGCGCCTGCTCACCGCCGTCGGGATGCAGGTACAGGGGCTTGGACGCACCGCCCGCAGCGGTGATGAGGACTTCGGAACCATCCATGCCAGCGCCGACTTCGCCGCCGTCGCCGGGACTTTTGACTATGTGGTCCTGGCCGCGCCGCTGACACCGGCAACCCGGGGAATGCTGAGCCGTGCGGTGCTGGCGGCGATGAAGCCGACGGCGGTTGTGGTGAACGTGGGCCGGGGCGCCCTCGCGGACGAGGCAGCGCTGGAAAGTGCGCTGCGCAGCGGGACCCTGGCCGGAGCTGCGCTGGATGTCTTTGAGACTGAACCACTGCCCGGGACCAGCGGACTGTGGGAGCTGGAGAACGTGCTGGTCACGCCGCACCTTTCCGGAGACGCACGAAAGCAGCTGCCGGCGCTGGCCGAGCAGTTTGCGTCCAACCTTGCCGCCTGGAAGGCCGGCCGGCCGCTGATGAATGTGGTGGATAAGGAACTGGGGTTCGTCGTGTCCTGACCGGGTGCGCCGGCACCGTTGACCCGCGCACAGGCCCCGGATAAGACTGGGGGTTCGAGTGCCGACGGAATTCAATGGAGAAGGAAGTGCTGCGTGAGAGCTGTCCGGGTACACCGCTACGGCGAGGATCCACACATCGACGAGGTGCCGGAGCCGAAGGTCACCGGCCCGTGGGACGTGATTGTGGACGTTGGAGCGGCAGGGCTGTGCCGCACTGACCTGCACGTCATCGAGGGGCAGTGGGACGCAATCCAGCATCCGCAGCTGCCCTACATCCTGGGCCATGAGAACGCCGGCTGGGTGCGGGAAGTGGGTTCCGCCGTCTCCAACGTGGTGCCCGGGGATACCGTCATCATGCATCCGCTGGTGACCTGCGGACTGTGCTCCGCGTGCCGGGAGGGCCAGGACTCGCACTGCGGGAACGCCTTGTTCCCGGGTCTGAACACCGACGGCGGCATGGCCGAGCAGCTCAAAACCAATGCCCGCGCCGTGGTGAAGCTGGATCCCGCGCTGCAGCCGGCGGACATTGCGGCACTGGCCGACGCCGGCCTGACCGCCTACCACGCGGTCCGCAAGGCAGCACCGCTGCTGTATCCCGGCACCCAGGCCGTGGTGATCGGCGCCGGCGGCCTGGGACACATTGGGGTGCAGTCACTGACCGCCCTCACCTCCGCACGCATCACCGTGATTGACACCTCCGAGGCAGCCCTGGAACTTGCCTCGGCGCTGGGCGCGGACACGGTGCTGCGCAGCCCGGACACCGCCGCCGTACTGGAAGCCACCGACGGCGGAGCCCACGTGGTGTTCGACTTCGTGGGGGAGCACGGCACAGAGTCCCAGGGCCCGGACATGCTCCGCAACCGGGGCAGCTACTACTCCATCGGGTACGGCGGCGAAGTCCGGATTCCCACCATTGAGCTGATCTCGCGGGAAATCTCCGTAGTGGGGAACCTGGTGGGCACCTATCAGGACCTCGTGGAACTGATGACGCTCACAGCCCAGGGCGACATCACCCTGCACACCACCGCCTACGACCTCGAGGACGCCGTCCAGGCCATGCATGACCTCGACGCCGGCAAACTGACCGGCCGCGGCATCCTCATCCCGCCAGCAGGAGGAAGAAGCTCATGACGTACCCCGCCAAATACCCCACGCTCAACGAAACCACGCTCACCCCCGAAGCCCGGGCGATCCTCAAACGCATCATCAAAACAGCCTTTCCGCATCCGGACTTCCCCGATGAGGCCTATGAGCGGATGACCAGCCGGATTGTCACCGAAGCGGACGCATCCACCTGGTTCCGGGTGGTCCTGACCCAGGGACTCATTGCCCTCGGCGCCCAGTCGGAGGAACCCTTCCTGGAATTGTCGGACGAGCGCGCCCTCGCCGTGCTGCGCCGGGTTGCCGACCTCGAATTCTTCGGCTTCATCCGCCGCACCACGGTACTGAACCTCTATGACGATCCGCAGGTCTGGGAAGTGCTCGGCTACGAGGGGCCGTCCTTTGACCAGGGCGGATACCTGCACCGCGGCTTCGATGACCTGGACTGGCTGCCCATGCCGCGGATTGAAGCGTTCGAAGGATCCGTTCCGGAGACCGGGCCGCTGCCGTATCCGGTGCTGCAGCCGGGCCAGGCGGGCCGGCCCCGCCAGCCCCAAACAGACGCCGCGGCAGGACCGGCCGCAGCCCGGGCCGCGGGGCCGGCCCCGGAATCGGGCACCGGAGCCCAGGCATCCCGGCAGCGCGGAGGAGGAAGCAAATGAGCGGGAGCATCAGCAGTTTCGTACCCACGGGAACCCCGGATCCGCTGGCGGAGTCGGCGCGCTTTGAGCTCGACGACGAATCCGTCGTCGTCGTGATTGGATCCGGTGCCGGCGGCGGCACACTGGCCCATGAGCTGGTGCAAAAGGGCGTGAAGGTGGTGCTGCTCGAAGCCGGGCCGTTCCTCACCAACTCGGACTACGTCAACAACGAGTGGGAAGCATTCAACCAGATGGCCTGGCTGGACCCCCGCACCACCTCGGGGACCTGGCGCATTGCCCGCGACTTCCCGAACCTGCCCGCCTGGATCGTCAAGGCCGTGGGCGGCACCACCACGCACTGGTCCGGCGCTACACCGCGGTTCAAGGCCCACGAGTTCACCGCCCGCACCACGTACGGACGGATTGAGGGCGCCAACCTGCTGGACTGGCCGCTCACCCTGGAAGACCTCGCGCCTTACTATGACGTTGCCGAACGGAAGATGGGCTCCACCCACGTCCACGGCAGGCCCCCGCTGCCGGCGAACAACAATTACAAGGTGTTCGCCAACGGCGCCGAGAAACTTGGGTACCGGAACTTCGCCACCGGCCCCTACGCCACCAACGCCGAACCCTATGACGGGCGGCCCGCCTCGGTGCAGGACGGCTTCAACTTCCAGGGCGACAAATCCGGTGCCAAATGGTCCACCCTGGTCTCGGAGATCCCCAAGTCCCTGAAGACCGGCCGGCTGGACCTGCGCCCGGACAGCCAGGCAGTGCAGATCACGTCCACCCCCGAGGGCCGGGTGGACGGAGTGGTGTACGCCGACGGCGACGGGCAGCTGCACCATCAAAAGGCACGGGTGGTGGCGGTGGCGGGCAACGCGATCGAGACGCCGCGGCTGCTGCTGCTCTCGGGATCGCCGCTGTTCCCTGACGGGCTGGCCAATTCCTCCGGCCAGGTGGGGCGCAACTACATGCGCCACACCACCGGTTCGGTGTACGCCCAGTTCGAAGCGCCGGTGCACATGTACCGCGGGGAAACCATGGCCGGCCTGATCGCGGACGAGTCCCGGCATGATCCTGACCGGGGATTTGCCGGCGGCTACTACATGGAAACCATCTCGCTGGGGCCGGCGTTCCTGGCCTCCTTCGTGGACCCCGGGGCGTGGGGCCCGGGTTTCGCAGCTATTCTGGACGGCTACCGGCGTACCGCCGGGCTGTGGATTGTGGGGGAGGACATGCCGCAGGAATCCAACCGGATCACTCTGAACACCACGGTCACCGATCCGCTGGGACTCCCCGTGCCGAACGTGCACTTCGATGACCATCCGAACGACGCGGCCATGCGCGACCACGGGTTTGGGCAGGGCACAGCGCTGTACGAGGCGGTGGGGGCAACATCGGCGGTGCGGACGCCGCCGTATCCATCCACCCACAATCTGGGCACGGCGCGGATGAGCCTGCGCCCGGAGGACGGAGTGTGCAACGGATTCGGGCAGACGCATGACGTGCCGAACCTGTTCATTTCCGACGGCTCGCAGTTCACCACCGGTGCCGCTGCCAACCCCACGCTGACCATCGTGGCGCTGGCCATCCGGCAGGCCGAATACCTGGCGGCGCAGATGGCGCTGGGCGAGATCTGAGGTGCCGGGATCAGTTCACCCGCAGCCGGCCGCCCCGGAAACGGACCTCAGATTGCCGTGCTCGGCGCCGGGATACTGGGGGTGAGCACAGCGGTGCAGCTGTTGCGCGGCGGCGCCTCCGTCACCATGGTGACTGAGGCGCATCCGGCCAGCGGAGCATCGGGGCGCTCGCTCTCATGGCTGAACTCCGGCGGCGTTTATCCGCCGGAGTATCACCGGCTGCGGCTGGCCGGCATGGACCGCTACCGGACCCTGCTGGCACAGAACCCCGACCTTGACTGGCTCAGGTTCGACGGCGGCGTGTACTGGGACGGCGATGCGCCCGCGGACCGGTGCGAGGCACAGCGGGACCGGGGGTACGACGCGCGGCTGGTGCCGGGGAGCAGCCTTGCCGGTGTGGTTCCGGGCCTGGATCCGGAAGCGCTGCCGTCCGAGGTGCTGTTCAACCCGGGCGAAGGATGGGTCAGCCTGCCGCATCTGATCCGGCACCTGCTGGGCGAATTTGCCCAGCGGGGCGGAACCCTGGTCACCGCTGCGGGGCCGGCCTCCGTGGCAGTGGAGTCAGGCACCGCCGTCGGACTCCGCAGCGAGGCAGGCGAACTCTATCCGGCGGACATGGTGCTGGTGGCCGCCGGTGCCGGCACGCCCGGCGTCCTGGAGGGACTGGGCGCGCAGCTGCAGGACGAATCAGATCTGGCCATGCTGGTGGTCACCGAACCCAAAGCGCATAACCTCAAAGCGGTGCTGAACACTCCGCGGGTGTCGGTGCGGCCCCATCCCGGCTCCCGGCTTGCCATGGATTCCAGCTGGTATGTGGACCAGATCACGCCCAATGATGACGGCGGCTGGGCTGTGGATCCGCAGGTGGTCCTGGATCTGGTGGACGAAGCGTCAGCCCTTCTCACCGGTCATCCGCGGCTGGTGGCACAAAGCTGGCGGATCGGACTGAAACCGGTGCCCGGCGACGGGCGGCCGGTGATGGGCGAGCTGACCGGGCTGCCCGGATGCTATGTGGCGTTTACCCATTCCGGGGCGACGCTGGGGCTGATCGCCGGTGAGCTGCTGGCCCGGGAAATCCTCAGCGGGCGGCGTCATCCGATGCTGGCTCCGTTCCGTCCGGAGCGGATGGCGGGCGACATTCCGGTGCAGGCCGGAAACCCCGGGAGTCTCATCGGGTTGTGAACGGCTTGCAGGTCCGTGCCTGGACCTCGGGGCCTGCGCCGGGTCCCGGTTCAGCGTGCGCGGTGGGTTAGGCTCCTCGCATGGGGAATCATCAGCGCACGCCGGAAGAGGAATACCGCCACTACGCACGTCCCGAGCCGGGCCGTGCCGGGGACTCGGTGGAAGTGATCGACGACGGGCGCGGACGGCAGAGTTCCGCTGCGCAACCGTCCGGGCTGCCTGACCCGGCTCCCGGAACTCCGGACCCGGCCGGCTCGGCAGACGGCCGTGTTCCGGCATCAGCGCCGTCGGAGGTTCCGGTGCCTGCGCCGCACCGCCGAAACGTGAGCCTGTGGGCAGCCTGGGTGCTGGTGGCCCTGATGCTGGCGGTGGGGCTGGGATGGCTCTTTGGATTCATCGCTTCACCCTGGGATACGTACCAGGCGTCCACGATGCCTGAGTCCTCCCGGTCGTGGGCGGAGCTGCGGCTGAACATGTACGCGCTGGGCCCGCAACTGACCGCCGCCGGACTGCTGGGAGCCGTCATCCTGCTGGCCGTGCAGGCCAGTCTTCACCAGCGCCGGGGTGCGCGGACGGACTGATGACCTGTCCGCCGTTTTCCAGCGGGTCAGCCAGAGCGGCGAACTCTCCGGGAGTCCACCCGGTGGCGCGCCGGAAGTCACGGGAAAAGTGGGCCTGGTCCGCGTACCCGAGCCCGGCCGCAATTCCGCTGAGGGAGCCACGTCCGAACCGCAGCTGCTGCCCGGCGTCCTGCAGCCGCCGCTGGCGGATCAGCCACTGCGGCGTGACGCCCAGGAACCGGCCGCACAGCCGCTGCAGGGTCCGTTCATTCAGGCCGAAGGCGTCACGGAGGGAAGCAACACTGGCAATTTCCGGGTCTTCTTCCACCCGTGCCGCCACCCGGTCGGCCAGGACGGCCTCATGAGCGGCGGGGCCAAGCAGTGAAAATCGGTCTTCCATCAGCCGCGCCAGCGTTCCGTGCACCCCGGGGGAGGCGGGCCGCCCGTGCATGAGCTCACGGACCCGGGGCACCAGGTCAGCCAAAAACGGGACGCCGTCCAGATCCAGGTGGCGGTTTGTCAGCGCTGACACGTCACCGCCGAGCAGCGTGCGCCCGGCCGCGGGCCTGAGCATGACCCCGAAGGTCCACCCGCTGCCCGCCAGAGTGACGCTGGCCGCCGTGGTCCGGGGGCCGATCAGACGCGCGTAGTCCGCAGAGATGCTCAGCAGGCACAGCGGATACGTGAGGATCCGTTGTTCACGGGTTTCGCCGCCGGGAACGTCCCACACCGGAATCCAGAAGACGCGCAGCCACTGCCCTGCCGGCTGTGCCGGCTCGCAGCGGTAAATGGTGAACGAGCGGTCGCCCGCGTCTCGCAGGTGACCTCTGCTGATTTCAGTCCCGCCGCCGTCGTCGAACATCGCTACACCCCGGTTGCTGTCGGATTTGTTCAAGACACCCCTGGGGGCGCCGCGTACGTTGAGGAAAACCTAGCCCAATCGGAGCGCACCTTGGAGGGAATCATGGAAACAGCGTTGCAAACGTGGCGAAGCCGGGCGGATGTCTTCAGCTCGGTCACTGCCCGGACAGCCGACTGGAACGCGGCCACACCGTGTGGGGCCTGGACCGCCCGCGACATCGTGGACCATGTGGTCTCCACACAGCGGGAATTCCTGGCCCAGCACGGCCTTGCCGCCCAGCCGCCCGACGACGGCGGTCCCGGACAGATCTGGCGCAGCCACGAACGTTTGGTGTCCGGGCTGCTGGCCGATCCGGCCGTTGCCGGGAGGCAGTTTGATGGCTATTTCGGTCCCGCGACCGTCGGCGGCTGGCTTGCCGGTTTCTACGGCGTCGATCTCATTGTGCACCGCTGGGATCTGGCTGTGTCCCAGGGGCTGGACGCCGGGCTCACCGAAGCGGATCTGGCCGCCGTTGATGCCGCGATGGATATGTTCGGTGAGCTGGCCTACGCGCCGGGGCTCTTCGGCGCACCGGTTCCGGTGCCGGAAGGAGCCGGCCGGTGCAGCCTGGTTCTCGCCCGGACCGGGCGGAAGGCCTGATCAGCTCCGCGCAGTGCAGGCGTCTAAGGCCACCGATGCCGGATCGGCCAGCAGCCCGGCAAACACCAGTTCGGCGGCGCCCACCAGCAGCAGATCGGTGCCCAGGGCGGCGCGGCGGATGGACACTCTGCTGCCCAGGCCGCCGATGGCGCCGGCGGCCACCCCGGCTTCCAGCCGGTCCGGGACAAAGGAGTGCAGGACGCCCAGGAAGCCGCCCAGCACGATGGTGCCCGGATTGAAGATGTTCACGAAGTTGGCCAGGGCCTCCGCGAGCAGGTCCAGCTGCCGGTGGGTTTCGGCGATCAGCGCGGGGGAGCTGTCCCGCGTCATGGCGTCCTCGAGCTGGTCCTCGTCGGCATGCTCCAGGTCCAGGACGGCCAGCAACCGGCCCAGGCTGACTTCCGTTTCGAGGCATCCGCGGCGGCCGCAGTGGCAGGGGGTGCCGCCGGGCGTCACCACAGTGTGGCCGAGTTCCCCGGCGAAGCCCGCAGCGCCGCGGAGCGGAACCCCGCCCACCATCGCGCCGCCGCCGATGCCGCTGGCACTGCCGTTGAGATAGACGACGTCGGATGCCCCCACCGCCGCGCCAAACAGGCTTTCTGCCAGGGAGCCCAGATTGGCGTCGTTGGCGGCGCGTGCCGGCAGCCCCAGTCCGGAGCCAAGGGCCTGCGCGAGCGGTTCGCCGGACCACTGCAGGTGCGGGGCGAGAAGAACGGAACCGTCAGTGCTGTTGACCAGTCCCGGCACGGCAGCACCTACGCCGACCACGCGGGTCATGCCCGCCAGCTCCGTCTGCATGCCCTCCACCACTGCCTTGGAGATGTTGACGGTCTCCGCCACGGAAGGCCGGGAGCCGGCGTCGTACCGGACCCGCCGGTGGACCTTTCCGCCCAGGCCCACCACTCCCACGGTGACCGCATCGACGTCGGGATGCACGGCGATCGCTGCAACGCGGTCGTTCACATGAACCAGGGGGCTGGGGCGGCCCACCCGTTTGAGGGCAGGCGGGTCGGTCTCGTAAGCGAGTCCGAGCCCGCTGAGTTCCGCCACGAGCGCGCCCACCGTGGAACGGTTATAGCCGCACAGCCGGGTCAGATCGGCACGGGAAAGCGGTCCCCGGCGGTGCAGCAGGGTCAGAACGCGGGAGAGGTTCTGCGCGCGGATGCTCTCCGTGCCGGAGGGGGTGCCAGGGTGCATTCTGTGCCGTTTCTCCTGTGGGATGTCTGAACTGTTGCTGCGGGGCAGCGAACCGGACCGTTTCACAGCGTAACCCGAGGCCCGCCCGCATGTCCGGTTTTGTTGCGGGGAAGCTGAAATGGGATGGAATGGCGGCAAAGTGGCTGGACAAAACCGCCCTGAAGGCATTGACAGCCCGACTGGAGGGCCATAAGTTGTTGTTCCCAACTAATATCGGCTTTTGGAGTGAATTGTGACAACGACGCCCTCACCTTCCGACCGTTTTACCTTTGGCCTCTGGACAGTGGGCTGGACCGGCAATGATCCGTTCGGTGTTCCCACCCGTGCGGAGCTGGATCCGGTGGAAGCCGTCCAGCGGCTCGCCGATCTGGGGGCGTACGGCATCACCTTCCACGACAATGACCTGATTCCGTTCAATGCCACCGCGTCTGAGCGCGAGCAGATCCTCAAGAACTTCAAGGCGGCGCTGGCCGAAACCGGGCTCAAGGTCCCCATGGTCACCACCAACCTGTTCAGCCACCCGGTGTTCAAGGACGGCGGTTTCACCTCCAATGACCGCTCCATCCGCCGTTTCGCGCTGCGCAAGGTCATGGCCAACATGGACCTGGCCGCTGAAATGGGTGCTGAAACCTTTGTCATGTGGGGCGGGCGTGAAGGTTCCGAATACGACGGATCCAAGGACTTCGCCGCCGCCTATGACCGGATGAAGGAAGGCGTGGACACCGTCGCCGGCTACGTCAAGGAAAAGGGCTACAACCTGCGCCTGGCGCTGGAACCCAAGCCCAATGAACCCCGCGGCGATATCTTCCTTCCGACGGTGGGCCACGCACTGGCGTTCATCAACGAGCTGGAGCACGGCGACATCGTTGGCCTGAACCCGGAGACCGGCCACGAACAGATGGCCGGGCTGAACTTCAACCACGGCATTGCCCAGGCGCTGTGGGCCGGCAAGCTCTTCCACATCGACCTCAACGGGCAAAAGTCCATTAAGTTCGACCAGGACCTCGTGTTTGGCCACGGCGACCTGACCAGCGCCTTCTTCACCGTGGACCTGCTCGAAAACGGCTTCCCCAACGGCGGCCCGCACTACGAGGGTCCCCGCCACTTCGACTACAAGCCGTCCCGCACCGAGGGCTACGACGGCGTTTGGGAATCCGCGAAGGCCAACATGGCCATGTACCTGCTGCTCAAGGAACGCGCCCTGTCCTTCCGCGAAGACCCCGAGGTCCGCGAAGCACTGACCACCTCCGGTGTCTTCGAGCTTGGCCAGCCCACCCTCGACGCCGGAGAAAGCACCGCCGATCTCCTGGCGGACACCTCCTCCTTCGAAGACTTCGACGCCGATAAGGCCGCCGAGCGCTCCTTCGGATTTGTCCGCCTGAACCAGCTCGCGCTGGAACACCTCATGGGTGCCCGCTAAAAGAAATCCCGCTGCTGCCGCCGGGTCCGTTCCCACGGGCCCGGCGTTGCAGCGCCAAACAAGTTGCACCGAAAACAAGGAAAGGTACCGTCATGGCACTGGTTGCCGGAGTGGACAGCTCCACCCAATCCTGCAAAGTGGTCATCCGGGACTCCGGCACCGGCGCCCTGGTACGCTCCGGAACCGCGCGGCATGCCGACGGCACCGAAATTGATCCCGAAATCTGGTGGCAGGCCCTGCAGGAAGCACTTCGGGCCGCCGGCGGACTCGACGACGTCGACGCCGTGGCGGTTTCCGGCCAGCAGCACGGCATGGTGTGCCTCGACGAAGACGGTGCGGTGGTCCGGCCGGCCCTGCTATGGAATGACATCCGTTCCGCGGCGGCGGCAGACAAAATGGTTTCCGACGCCGGGCCCGACGGTGCAGCCTACTGGGCCGGGGAAACCGGTACCGTGCCTGTTGCCTCGATTACTGCGGCCAAGCTGCGCTGGCTGGCGGAAAATGAACCGGAGAATGCCGCCCGCACGGCGGCAGTCTGCCTGCCGCACGACTGGCTGAGCTGGAGGCTGGCAGGCTACGGCCCCGGCAGCGGCCGTGCCGGGCTTGAGGCACTGCGCACCGACCGCTCGGACGCCTCCGGGACCGGCTACTGGTCACCGGCCACCGGTGAGTATCTTCCGGCCGTGCTGGAACAAACACTCGGCCACGTCCCGCTGCTGCCGCAGGTGCTGGGACCGCTGGAAGCGGACCAGCGGACGCCGTCGGGCGCCCTTATTGGCCCGGGCACCGGGGACAATGCCGGTGCCGCACTCGGCGTGGGGGCCGGGGTAGGCGACGTTGTTGTGTCCGTGGGGACCTCCGGCACCGTGTTTGCCGTGACCGACGATCCCTCCGCCGACCCCACCGGCCTGGTGGCCGGATTTGCCGACGCCACCGGGCATTTCCTGCCGCTGGCCTGCACCCTCAATGCCTCGCGCGTGCTGGATGCCACCGCGGCTCTGCTGTCCGTGGATCTTCCCGGACTGACCCGGCTGGCCCTGGCCGCACCCGACGGTGCCGGCGGGCTGAGCCTGGTGCCCTACTTTGAAGGCGAACGCACTCCGAACCTTCCTGACGCCACGGGGTCGCTGCACGGAATGACTCTGGCAAACTTCACGCGGGAGAATGCGGCGCGTGCCGCCGTTGAGGGCATCGCATGTTCCCTGGCGGACGGTCTGCAGGCGCTGCAGGACCTGGGCATCCAGGCCCGGCGCGTGATCCTGGTGGGCGGCGCTGCCCGTTCCGAGGCTCTGCAGGAGGCAGTTTCCGCGGTCTTTGGTCTCCCGGTGACGGTTCCGGCTCCGGGCGAGTACGTGGCCGACGGCGCCGCCCGGCAGGCTGCGGCCGTGCTGGCCGGCGCTTGGCCGGAGTGGAAGGCGGCGAGCGAGTCAGTGGTGCAGGCCGCTGCCGCCCCGGAGATTTTGGAGCGTTACCGCGCGGCTGCCGCCACGGCCCGCTGAACTGTGTCCGCGGCGGAGTCGCGTCGCGTCTTCTGCCGGGGAGGGTAGGTTTTGTTCCATGAAACTCTGGGGGCAGGCAGCACTAAGGGGCGGCATTCCGCTCGTCATCATGGCGGGCATCGCCGTTGCGCTTTATGCGCAGGGACAGGCACAGGACGGCCGAAGCACGCTGTTTGCTGCCCTGGTTTTCGGGACTGTGGCGGCGGCGTCCGTCATTTATGACGTTTCGCGGTGGACGCTTGCCCGGCAAACGGCGGTTCACTTTGCCGTGATGGTTGGAACTGTCCTGCCCCTGCTCTTCGTCAGCGGCTGGTTCCCCACCCGGACCGCCGCGGACTGCTTCGCCATCGTGGGGGCCTTCCTGTTGGTGGGGCTGATTCTCTGGTTCGCCGCGTTTGTGCTGTTCGGTGTGCTGGTTCCCCGCTTCAAGGAGCGGTCCTCGCGGGTTCGCCTCCCGAGCTGAGGCATCTTCCAAGACCTTTATGCCTGAGCGGCGGTTCTCGACGTCACGCCGCCTAGCCGCGTCCATTGTCCCGACGGTGCGTCAATCCGCGACCGAAAACGTCACGATGTGGACAGTCGACGGAGTGAACAGCATCAGGTCGACACTCGGCGACGGTAAGCGGCATCAGATGGACACTCGGGCGAGGTGTGCGCGGGATGAAGCCGCTCAGCGGATGCTGTGACTCTGAATTTCACGAATAATTCCGGAATCCTTGTAATTAGTCCGTAAGTACGTAATTTTTTGGCATGGCTAGAGAACATGAGGCGGGACGGGAAGCACTCGAGTCCCGGGTGGAAGCGGTGGAGGCGCGCCTTGACGCCCTTGAACGGGAGGTTGAGTCCCGGCAACTGCCGTCCGTGGATCCAGCCGATGTGTTCTGGGCACTCAACGGCGTGCGGGACCGCCATCCGGAACCCGGAGGCGTGCTCTTTGCCGGCACCGTCAGCACCGAGGCGGGTGCTCACTACGAGTATCAGTACGGTCTGGAAACTGAGCACCTGCTCGACGTCGACTGGGCCCAATTCGCCGACTCGCTGGCCGCTCTGGGCAACCCCGTGCGGCTGACAATTCTGCGCGCGGTGCTTGGCGGAACGGAAACCGTTGCCGGACTGGTGGAGAACCTGCAGCTGGGAACCTCAGGTCAGATGTACCACCACATTCACCAATTGACGGCCGCCGGCTGGCTGACGCCGCATGCCCGTTCCCGCTATGCGATTCCCCCGGCACGGGTCATTCCCTTGCTGGCTATTTTGACCGCTGCCTCCGGAGGTAACTGAATTGCTGAACCAACGTCGAAAAATTCTGGGTGTCCTGGCAGCCGCGGCGGTCCTGGCCTGCGGACTGATGGCTGCGCCCTGGGCGCCCCGTCTGTCAACGGACGTCTCCGGGGATGCGGCATTGGCCGAAGCTGTTCGGCCGCTGCTCCAGAAACCAGCTGATCAGATCAGCGTGGTCTATATTGAGGACGGCGAGGTCCGCTTCGCCGGCTTCGGGGCTGATGAACACACTGAATTCGAGATTGGCTCCGTGTCCAAGACCTTCACGGCTGCTCTCTTGGCGGATGCCGTGCAGCGCGGTGAACTTACCCTGGAGACGACCGTCGCGGACATCCTGGGACCTGATCTGGCCGACTCTGACGCCGAAATCGGCACAGTCACCCTGGCAGAGCTGGCGAGCCACCGCTCCGGGCTTCCCCGTCTGTCTACGGATCCCGCGTCTCTGGTGTCCGGTTTTTTGGGGCCGGTTTTGCACCGTGACCCGTATCCGGCCTCACCGGCTTCGGTTCTTGGCCATGCCCAGTCAGCCTCGGTGGGCGGCCGGGGCCGCGTGAGCTATTCCAATTTCGGCTACGCCTTTCTGGGACAGCTCCTCGCCAAGGCAGCAGGCATGAGTTACGCCGATCTGCTGCAGCAGCGCATCCTGGATCCCCTGGATATGAAGGACACGTATGCGCCGGTGACAGCGGACAACCTGCGTGCAGGCGCCCCGACCGGCCGAAGCGCCGGCGGGCTGGGCCAGGGAGCCTGGACAGGCAACGGCACGGCTCCGGCCGGCGGAATCCGCTCAACCGCCGCCGATATGGCGCGGTACACCCAGGCCATGCTGGCGGGCACCGCACCGGGTTCAAAGGCTCTCGATCCGCAGTGGGACGCCGGCGACGGCGAACAGGTGGGCCTGGCCTGGTTCACCCAAGTCTCGTCCGGGACACCTGGACAGGCCGTTACCTGGCACAACGGCATGACCGGAGGGTTCGCTGCCATGGCGGCACTGGATCGCGACGCCGGACGTGCGGTGCTTATCTTCTCGAATGTCGCGTCAGGCCAGGAAGAAGCCGCCCTGACCCTGCTGAAGGAGGGCATCTGATGGCTTTCTCGCTTCTCGCCTGGTTGCTGGCCGGAGTTCTGGCCGTGACCTGCTTGTCCGTGGCCCGGTCCGCGTGGAACTTCGGTGAACGCGGTCCCGGCGTCAGCCGGATGGCCCTCCTGTCCAGCCTTCTGGACGCCGCTGCAACCGCCGCCTTTTTCCGCCTCGTGGTGCCCTGGAGCACCGGAACAACACTGCTGTGGGTGGTGGCCATGGCGGCCCTGGCAGCGGCGGTCGCCGGAACGGTCATCCGCTGGCCGGAGCTGCCGTCACACGCGGGGCTGCTGGACTTCGAGGAACCTGGACCCGACAGTGCTGGACCAGATACCTCCGAACGCGTTAGTACCGAACCCGGCAATGAGAGCACTGTCCGGACCAAGCCGTCGCGAAAGGTGAAGAAGAAGACAAAGAGGAAGGAACCCGGCCGGCGGGCAGTGGCGGTACGAGCGGCCGTGCTGGCCGCCGTCGTCGTCTTCTCCTTTGCCGTGGGGTAGCTTCAGGAAGCTACCCGGCGGCGGTCATCTCGCGCAGGAACCGGACGGCGGCGAGATCATCTTCGGCACCGCCGCCCTCGTGCCCGTTGAACGGCCACGCCGTCATTTGCTTGGGTCCGGCGTAGGCGTTGTGGGCGGCGAACACGGTGGACGGAGGAGTGATGGTGTCCATGAGGCCCGCGCTGAACAGGGCCGGCACCGTGGCCTGGGCAGCGAAGTTCACACCGTCGAAATAGCTGAGTGTCCGTTGCGCACGCTCGGCTTCGGTACGGTGGACGGCCAGGAAATCACACACTTCGCGGTAGGGATACGCATCGGTGATCTGCAGGGCGCGCGGAAAATCGGACAGGAACGGCACCCGCAGTACGGCACCGCGCAGGTCCGGACAGAGCCCGGCAACAGCCAGGGCAACGCCGCCGCCCTGACTGATCCCGGTTACCGCCACCCGGTCCGGGTCCACGACCTCCAGCCCGCGGGCGGCCTGAACCGCGCGGACGGCATCGGTGAACAACCGGCGGTAATAGTAGGCCTGCGGATCCAGGATGCCGCGGGTCATGACGCCGGGGACCTGCGGTCCGCCGCTGCCGGCGCCGTCCGGTGTGGCCCCCTTGCTCCAGGAAGCGCCCTGGCCGCGGGTATCCATATGCAGGTGGGCAAACCCGGCGCCGGCCCACAGCAGGTTTTCGTGCGCTTCGCCGCGCCCGCCGCCGTAGCCGACATACTCCACCACGCAGGGCAGCGGCCCGGCTGCCCCGTGCGGCACCCGCAGCCAGGCCCGCACCGGTTCGCCGTTCCAGCCGGCGAATGACACATCGTAGACGTCGATCGCCTCCAGTACCGTGGGCTGCACAGTGACCCGGAGGTTCAGAGGATGGGCGCGCGCCTGTTCCAGGGTTTCAGTCCAGAAGCCGGTGAAGTCCCCGGGACGGGTCTGGCTGCTGGTGTACGCGGCGAGCTGGTCCGCGGGCAGATCGGAATACATGCGGCAAGCCTAGCGGGTAACCCGGACATCACCGTGCAGCCGGGCGGAGCGACGTCGGTTAGCGTTCCGGCAGTTCGGCTTCGGCCGCTGCGGCGTCGGCTTCAAGAGAGGAGGCCGTGCCCTCCATGGCTGCGGGTCCGCCCCGGCGGTACGCAGGCGTGGCAGTCGCGAGCACCAGGAACATCACGGCGCAGCAGGCGATGATCACACCGGACATGGCAAGCGCCCCGCCGCCGAACACGCCCACCAGGGGGCTGACGACGCCGGCCACGCCCACCTGGAGCGCGCCGATCAGAGCAGCCGCGGATCCGGCCATGTGGCCGTAATTGCCCAGCGCAGTGACAGTCGAATTGGCGGCGATCAGTCCGTGCATCGCCAGCACCACCCAGAGTCCGGCCGCGAGGCCGAAGACGCCGCCGATCCCGGTGAGGATAATGACGGGCAGCAGCAGGGACAGGCCCAGAATCACAGGAACGGTCACCCGCAGGATGCGGGTGGGGGAGGCACGGCGGACCAGCGCGGCGTTCACCTGCGCGGAGATAACCATCCCGGCGCCGTTGACGGCGAACACCAGTGCGTACTGCCCCGGCGTCAGACCGTATTCGTCCTGGAAAACAAACGGAGAGCCCACCACGTAGCTCATGATGACGGCCATGCCCAGGCCGGGAATGAACGCCAGGGCCAGGAAGTGCCGGTCCCGCAGCAGCACCTTGTAGCCGCGGAACACGCTCGGACCGCCGCGGGTGCGCCGGCGTTCCGCGGGCAGTGTTTCAGGCATGAACCGCCAGACAATCAGCACCAGCACGAGCCCGATGAGGGCCAGGGCCACAAAGACAGCCCGCCACTGCCAGATGCCGGCCACGGCCTGGCCGATGGTCGGCGCCAGCAGCGGCGCCAGCCCGATCACCAGCATTAGCCGGGAGAGCAGCTGTGCGGCGTCCGATCCGACAAACCGGTCCCGGATAACGGCGATGGCCACCACACCGGCGGCGGCATTGAAGAATCCCTGCAGAACCCGCAGCCCGATCAGGGTTCCGATGTCCGGGGCAATGGCGCACAGGAGCGAGACAACAACATGCAGGCTGATACCGATGAGCAGCGGCAGCCTGCGTCCGAACCGGTCCGAGAACGGACCGATTACCAGCTGTCCGAAGGCGGCGCCGATCAGGGTTCCGGACATAGTGAACTGGGCGGCTGCCTGGCTGGTGTTCAGCTCGGTTGCCACGGTGGGCAGCGACGGCAGGTACATGTCGGTGGTAACCGCCGGAAGGGCCGCCAGCGCGCCCAGCATCAGGATGTACTTGATCCCTGGACGGTAGTTAGGGCGGACGCCCCGGGCCCTGGGGGAGGTGCTCAAATGAGGTCCTTCGAAGTGTGGAGGGGCAGGAGAGGGGAAATGTGCGCACAGGCAACAAACTCCCAGTTCAGCCTAGGCGCCCGGGGCGCGGAGGAACAAGGGTGCGGCACAGTGGGTTGTGCCACTTGCAGCGGGGACCGGCTGCAGAAAACGGGAACCGCCGCCGGAGTCTAGGAACTCCGGCCGGTCCCCGGGAGGACGGTTGCCAGGAACGTCTCGGTCATAAGCCGGTGCTCCAGGTCCAGAGCCACCTCGATGACCGGTACCGGACCGGCGTCACCGTGGTGCTCGCTTTCGCCCGGCTGCAGCCGCCGGTCCACCAGTGTCTGGCCGCGGCTGTGGCCGGAGAGTTCCACCCGCACCGGGTACCGGAGCAGCTGAACCGTCTGCGGGACGGCAACGAGACAGGCAGCTCCGGCGTCGCCGATGGTCACGGGCACCGGTTCGGTTCCGCCGCTGCGGAGCCCGCTCACGGTGAGGATATCTCCGACCAGGCGGGCGCCCTCGTCATCCGAACCGGCCAGCGGAAGGTACTGCGCCGGCTCCACAGTCGCCTGCATGAAAACGTCCAGGCCGTACATGACGGTGGGGATGCCGCTGTGGATCACGATGGCCAGGGCTTCGGGGTCATGCCAGGCATTGAACTCGGCATGCGAGGTGGCGTTGCCGATGCCGGCCGAGCCTCCCATGAACACGATGCGGCCAAGTTTGCGGGCCGTAGCTGGATAGGCACGCAGGAACAACGCCACGTTGGTCAGCGGTCCGAGTGCCAGCAGCGTTACCGGCACCGGAGAGTCCTCAACGGTGCGGTGCAGCAGTTCGACGGCGGCCACGGCCGCGGGGGAGTGCGGACTGCGCGGAAGCCCGAGTCCGCCCAGCCCGTTGGCGCCGTGGAAGGCGTGGGCGTTCCGGGGTTCGTTGATCAGGGGCCGCTCCGCACCCCGGGCCACGGGAATGTTGCCGGCTCCGGCGGCATGCAGCACGTCCATGGTGTTCCGGAGCACCTGGTCCACCCCGGTGTTGCCGGCTACGCAGGTTACGGCCAGGAGGTCTATGCGCGGGTCGCGGGCCAGGAACACCAGGGCCAGGGCATCGTCCAAGCCGGTGTCGACGTCGGCAATGACGGCTGTGGGGACGGCAGCGTTTTCGTGGGCGGGGTTCATCAGGGGCTCCGTCGGGTTTGGAATTTCAGTTTAGCCAGAATCCGGGTGGCCGTTGACCGTGAAACAGGCACGTTTCACACTGGGAGGAACCCGGCGCCGCAGGTCCGGCCGCCGACTCCGCCACTGTGAGAAGGCCCTTGCCATGGATCAGAGGTTTCGCAGCTACACCGACTGGCAGGACACTGCCGACACCCTGCACCTGTTCCTGCAGATGGCGGGGAAGGTGAAGCTGGAGCGCAGCTACAAACGGCCCCAGTGGGCGCATGTCCGGATGGACTGCACCGTCCAGGGCATCGGCACCGGCATCATTCCGGCCGATGCCTGTACCTTCGAGATTTACTTCAACCTTGCCAGGCATCACGTGGACGTCCGGAACAGCCTGGGTGCGCGGGTTCGAATACCGCTGGCGGACGGGCTCAGCGTCGCGGACTTTTACGGGCAGCTCATGGGGGCGCTGGAGGCGATAGGCACTCCCACGCCAATCACCACGGCGCCGCAGGAATTCCACGATCCGGTCCCCTTTGACCAGGACGCCAAGCATCATTCCTATGACCAGGCGGCGGTGGAACTCTTCCTGGCCAACCTGCAGTTCGCCTTCCGGTGCCTGGCCGGCTTCCTTGCCCCCATGCGCGGGAAGGTGGATATGCCGGCGTTCTGGTTCGGCACCATGGATCTCTCCGGCAACGTCTTCAGCGGGCAGCCTGCACCCTATTCGGGGACGGACATCATTGGCAGGAACGGCTTTGACGAGAAGTTCTTCGAAGTGGGCTTCTGGCCCGGTGACGCCAAGACCGCAGCGCCGTCGTTTTACGCCCTGCCGTATCCGTTCCTGGCGGACATCGGCACCTGCGGATCCCTGCTGGAACCGGCGGCGGCGCAGTTCCTGGCGCAGGAGAGCGAGTTTGTCCTCCGGCTGGAAGATGCCTTTGCCGGGCCCACCCCGCAAAAAGCTGTGGAGGACTTCTTCCGCTCCAGTTTCGGAATCCTGCAGCGGGTGGACCGCTGGAAGGATTTGGACTGGATTACGGAACCGCTGACCTACGGGGGATAGCGCCGCCCAAAAGAAACCAAAAGTTCATGGTCCGTATCCTTGCTTTCGTTTAAAGCAGGTAGGTACTGTGACGCCTGAAAGCCATTTCATCGACGGTGCTGATTTGGGCACATTCTTCTGGACGGAAAAACGCAATGAATGACTTCTGCAGAGAATTGCTGCTGCAACGCAGCTCCGGTCCCGTGCCGGATGATGCACAGGCGCCGGGGTCCATCCTTCCGGGCAAGGGAGCGTGAGTACCGCCGGAGCTCCGGCAGCGTCACCGGCTGCGCCTGAGACAGGGCGTTCCTCCCGGGTGCGGGCAAACCGCACCGCGGACCGGGGCAGTATCAGGGCCTGGTGGTATCTGCTGCCCGCGCTGCTGGTCTTTGCCGCATTCCTGTTTTATCCGCTGGGACGCTCCGTATTCCTTTCCTTCCAGGGAAGCGATCTCTTTGGGCGCCCCTCGGGATTTGTTGGCCTGGACCAGTACCTGAGGTTGTTTACGGACAGCGGATTCCGGACCGTCATGCTGGTGACCCTGGGTTTCACTGTCCTCACGGTGGTCCCGTCTATTGTGCTGGCCCTTGTCATTGCCCTGCTGCTGCACCAGAAAATAAAGGCGGTGCGCGTTTTCCGCACGGCCTTTGCGCTTCCTTTCGCCTATTCAGTGGCCACTGCCTCAGTGATTTTCGGTGTCATGTTCAATCAGGCCACCGGGGTGCTCAACGGGATGCTGGCGTTCTTCGGTGTGGAGCGCGTGGGCTGGCTGACCGATCCGGCCTGGGCTTTGCTCTCCGTGTCACTGGCAACCGTGTGGATGCAGCTGGGTTACAACCTGCTGGTCCTCTCCGCCGGGCTCGGCGCCGTGTCGGAAGACATTGTTGAGGCTGCCCGGCTCGACGGTGCCCACGGATGGCGGATGCAGCGCTCCATCATCATGCCGCTGCTGACCCCGCAGCTGTTCTTCCTGCTGGTGACCGGAACCATCCACGCGCTGCAGAGCTTCGGCCAGATCCACATCCTCACCAGGGGCGGTCCGCAGGACAGCACCACCACTTTGGTGTACTCCATCTATGAGCAGGCCTTTGCGAACAACAACTCCAACTTTGGCTACGCCTCCGCACAGGCCGTGGTGCTGCTCATCATCGTGGTGGTGGTATCCGTGGTCCAATTCGGCATCCTGGAGCGGAAGGTGTTTTACCGGTGACCCGCACAGCAGTTTCCTCCGCAGCCGGAGCGGCCGCCCGCCGCGGTGCCCGAAATCCCACCCGGCCGGCAACGGCAGGCACGCCGCGGCGCGGCCGCCGTCCCCTCACCCCGGGCCGTGTCCTGACGTACCTGGCGCTCACGGCCGGCGCCGTCGTCGTGCTCTTTCCGGTCTATTTCGGCTTTGTGGGATCCTTCATGGGCCCCGGAGACATCAATTCCTATCCCGCATCGCTGTGGCCCCTTGACGGGTTCCGGGCCGAGAACTTCACCGGAGCCCTGAGCAGCATTCCGCTGGGCCGGCAGTACGTGAACTCGGTGGTCATGGCGGGCCTCATCACGCTGGGCCAGCTGGTCACCTCCCTGCTGGCCGCTTACGCGCTGGTGTTCCTCAAGGTCCGTTGGCGCTCCTTCTGGTTCGCCCTGTTCCTGTGCAGCATGATGGTGCCTTCCGAGGCCATCATCATCCCGAACTACCTGACGATGAGTTCGCTCGGACTGATCAACACCACACCCGCACTGGTGCTGCCGTTCCTGGCCCACGGGTTTGGTATCTTCCTGCTCCGCCAGGCGTTCCTGTCCTTCCCGGTGGAGCTGTGGGAGGCATCGCGGATTGACGGCGCCGGGCACTTCCGGTTCCTGATCTCCGTGCTGGTGCCGCTGTCCAAGCCGACACTGGCCGCCCTGGGCATCTGGTCCTTCCTGTCAGCCTGGAACATGTACTTCTGGCCCCTGCTGGTGACCCAGACCCCCGAGATGCAGACCATCCAGATTGGCATCACGCAGCTGCGTTCAGCGGACAACTTCAATGCCGGGCTGGTTCTTGCCGGAACCGTGCTGGCCATCATTCCCACCCTGCTGCTGGTGATTTTCGGCCAGCGATTCATTGTCCGCGGCCTCACCGCCGGCTCGCTCAAATGACCGCCCGACCATGCTCCACTGCGATACACCGATGAAGGGGAACCACATGCGCACCACACGACGACGCCGATTCCTGCCACTGGCGGCAGGAACCGCCGCCCTCGCCCTGGCCCTGTCCGCCTGCGGTTCGGAAGGCGGCGAAGCGGGCGGGGACAGCGCGGCGCCGGCAGCCGATGTCCTGGAACAGGCCGACGGCGTGACCGAGGTCAATTTCTGGCACTCCATGGACGGTACCAACGGCGAGACGCTGGACGCGCTGATCACCGACTTCAACGATGCCAATCAGGGCAAGATTGAAGTCAAGGGTGTTTACCAGGGCGATTACGACACCACGATCACCAAGTACAAGGCTGCGGTGCAGTCCAACAGCACCCCAACGATGGTGCAGATCTATGACATCGGCACACAGTTCATGATCGATTCCGGGGCGGTGCTGCCCACACAGGCCTTCATTGACCGGGACAAATACGATGTGTCCGACCTGCAGCCCAATATCGCCGGCTACTACTCGATCAACGACGAGCTCTGGTCCATGCCGTTCAACACCTCCATGCCGGTGCTCTACTACAACAAAACCCTGTTTGAGGCCGCCGGGCTGAACCCGGAAACAGCCCCGGAGACCCTGGACGAGGTAGGTGCAGCGGCGGACCAATTGTCCAAGGTGAACGGCGGCCCGGCCGAATTCGGCTTCAATGCCGCCATTTACGGATGGCTCCTGGAACAGGAAATCGCTGCCAGCGGGGAGCTCTACTGCAGCCCGGACAACGGCCGGTCCGGAGAGCGGGCCACGGAGTACACGCTTAACAATGATTCCGCGGTGGAGTTCGTCGACTGGTGGAAGGATCTGGTGGCCACAGGTGTTGCGGGCAACACGGGCCGGGTGACCGCTGATGCCCAGAACGCTTTCAAGAGCGGAACCATTGGAATGACGCTGGAGTCGACGGGAGCCCTGCGCGGAATGCAGAAGGCGGCAGAAGAACAGGGCTTTGAACTGGGTGTGGGGTTCTATCCCAAGATCGAGGAAAACGATTCAGGTCCGATCATTGGGGGAGCCTCACTCTGGGTTTCCGGCGAGGGGCATTCCGACGCTGAGAAGGAAGCCTCCTGGCAGTTCATGCAGTACCTGGCCGAGCCGGCAACCCAGGCCACCTGGCACACCGGCACCGGATACTTCCCGATCTCAAAGGCTGCCCTCGACGAGCCCAAGGATGTTGAATGGCGCGAGCAGTATCCGCAGTTCGATGTTGCTGTGCAGCAGCTGGAAGCCACGGAGCTGACCTCGGCAACGCAGGGCTGCTCGGCCGGATCCATGCCCCAGGCCCGCAAAGCTGCAGAGGATGCGCTGGAAGGTGCGTTGCTGGGCGGTGACAGTAAGAGCGAGCTGACCGATGCGGTCACTGAGCTGCAGCGGGAAGTCGAGAACTACAACAATTCCGTGCAGTAGTAAGGCCGCGCTATAGCAGGGGTCGGTTTCCCCGGGCGGGATACCGGCCCCTGCTTCGTATCTGCGGGTGCCTGAACACAGGGGTAATGGTGGTACCGGCGGCGATTGGCCACCGCCAGTGCCATCCTGACATACTGTTGGCAAGACCCCTGTGGAAGGTAAGCGCACCACCATGACCCCCCGAAAACTTTTCACCTCCCTTGCCTTTGCGGAGGCTGTGACGTGGACCCTGCTCATCGCCGCCCTGGTGGCCAAATACGGTTTCGACAATGAGAGCTTCACCCCCGTCGCGGGAGGCCTGCACGGCTTCGTGTTCCTGTCCTATGCAGCCGTGACCCTTTTTGTCTGGGCCAACCAGAAGTGGCCCGCACGCACCGGCATCCTGGGCGTGCTGCTCGCCGTCGTACCCTGGGCGACCATTCCGTTTGAACGCTCCGTGGACCGCCGCGGGCTCCTTGACGGCGGCTGGCGCATGGCCCCGGGCGGCGAGGAACCCGCCAACCCGGCGGACAAGGTTGCCGCCCTGGTACTGCGCCGCCCGGTGGCCGCTGCCCTGGTGGCACTGGTGCTGGTGGCCGTGGTCTTCTTCGTTCTCCTGATGCTGGGACCGCCCATCCCGAAGGGCTGATCAAAAAACCCGGCCGGCACCAACGCCAAAGAGGCGGCTTTCCCTGCAGGGAAGGCCGCCTTTTTGCTCCTCGAAGAACGGCAAGCGGCTGCCTGCAACCCGGAATACAGTGGGAGAGGATGGAACCATCAGCAACTGAGGGAGCATACGGAAAATGGCGACAGGTGACGTGCACGGGCCGCTGGTGGTTGGACACCGCGGCAACAGCGGGCTGGCGCCGGAGAACACCGCAGTGTCCTTCGCCCAGGCGCGCGACGCAGGGGCCCGGATGGTGGAGACGGATGTCAGGCTCAGTGCTGACGGGGAGCTGTTCCTCTTCCATGACGGAACCGGCACCCGCACCACCAACGTGGCCGAGGTCTTCCCGGACCGCGCCGACGCCCCCATCACATCCTTCAGCGCCGATGAACTCCGCCGCCTGGATGCCGGCAGCCATTTCGACGGACGCTATGCCGGGGAACCGATCCTGTTCCTGGCCGACCTGCCTGCCGCCGTCGGCTTCGCCCTGGGCGTCAACCTGGAAATCAAGGCGCCGCAGGACTCACCCGGCGTGGAGGAAGCCCTTGCCGCCGCACTGGACGAACCGGACTGGAGCCGCCTGAGACGGCACAACCCCGTGACCGTCAGTTCGTTTGACCCGGCATCCGTTCGCGCCTTCGCTGTGGCAGCTCCGGGCATTCCGGCGTGGCAGCTGGTCGAGACAGTTCCGGACGCTGGCCTCCTGTCCGAGGGCGCCGGGCGGGGCGTGCAGGGCATCGTTGCGGAGCACTCCTCGCTGGACGCCTCCGGGGCTGAGGCCGTCCGCGCCGCCGGCCTGGGGCTGTGGGTTTACACGGTCAATGAGCCGTCGGAGATGTCCCGGATGACGGGGCTTGGCGTGGACGCGATCATCACCGATTACCCGGCTGTGCTCGTGGAAAAGCTCAGCTGCAGCCCCGGATAGACCGGCCGGCAATGCGGGCGGAAGGGACCTGCTTCCCCTAGGAGTGGCGGACTCCCTCCCCGGCCAGCACCGCCCGGTAGCCTTCCCGGTAGGTGGGATAGGCAAACGTAAACCCGGTTCCGCGCAGGCGGGCGTTGGACAGCCTGCGGTCCCCGCCCCTGCTGGATTCCGTCTCCGAAGGCTCCGGCAGATCCCGGCCCAGCTCCGCGGCCAGGAACCTCAGCACCTCGGCCAGATCCACCGGCTCGTCGTCAACGCCCACGTACAGCGGGGCGGGATCCGCCACCGCCGTGGTGAGATGCACGATGGCGGCAGCGGCGTCGTCACGGTGGATCCGGTTGGTCAGCTGCGGGGAAGCGGGCACCACGGCGGTGCCAGCGTTCACCGAGTCGATCAGCCGGGTGCGTCCCGGCCCGTAAATCCCGGACAGCCGGAGTACGACGGCGTCCGGCCGGCGTGAGTGCAGCAGCTGCTCGGCTTCGAGGATGACGGCGCCGGTGGCTGATGCCGGAGCCGCGGGCGTGTTCTCCTCCACCCAGGCGCCGCCGGCGTCGCCGTACACTGCGGTGGAGGACACAAACAGGATCCGGCGCGGGTGCACGCCGTCGCGTTCCAGGGCGTCCAGAACATTGGCGGTGCCGTCCACATAGGCGGCGCGGTACGCTTCCTCGCTGCGCCGGCCGGCAGCAACGGCAATCACGACGACGTCGGTGTCCGCGGGAATGCGCGGCAGTTCACCGCCGGAGCCGGTCAGGTCGGCGGCCCGGCCCTCGATCGGGGCGGGAATGTTCTCGGGGGAGCGGCGCCATCCGAGCACGGAAAAGCCGGCCGCGGCGAACCGCAGGCCGGCTTCCGTGCCCAGATCACCGCAGCCGGCAATCAGGACAGTCATGGTTCTACTCAGCCAAAGCGGAGAGCACGGCCTTGGCCACGTCCTCGCTGGACTGGGGGTTCTGACCGGAAATCAGGTTCCGGTCGCGGACCACATAGCTGGACCAGGCCGGACCGGACTCCACTTCGGCGCCCTTGTTGCGCAGCACCTCTTCGACAAACCACGGGGTGTTTTCTCCGGTGCCGCCGCCCAGCTCTTCTTCATCCGTGAAGACGGTGAGCTTGCGGCCGGCAAAGACGAAGTCGCCGTTCTCGGTCTCGGCGCTCAGCAGTCCTGCCGGGCCGTGACAGAACGGAGCGATGATCTTTCCGTCGTTGTCAGCTGCAATGAGAATCCGTCCCAGGTCCTTGTCGAAGGCCAGGTCCGCCATGGGGCCGTGCCCGCCCGGCATGACGACGGCGTCGTACTCGCTGATGTCAGCGTCCGCGAGCACCAGCGGCGAGGAAAGCTCGGCGTCAATGAAGGAGATGTACTGGGTGAAAGCGGCGGCCTTTTCGGGGCTGCCGGCGGACTCGGGTGCCAGGGACACCTGGTCCACGGTGGGCTTGGTGCCGCCCGGGGTGGCGATGCGGACGGTGTGTCCGGCTTCGCGCAGCACGCGGTGGGATTCCACGAGCTCTTCGGCCCAGTAGCCGGTGGGGTGCTCGCTGCCGTCCTTCATGGTGAGGGAATCGGCTGCGGATACGACCATCAGAATGTTAGCCATGCGATGTGGCTCCTTTGCTTGGCGGGAATGCGGAACAGTGGGGGGAAGAACGTTACTTGCCGGCTGCAGCTGCACCGGCGGCGTCGAGCTCCGCGAAGGTGGCGTCATCCAGGGTGAGGTTGGCGGCGCCGAGGTTGTCCTCGAGGTGGGCAATGGAGCCCGTGCCCGGGATCGGCATCATGACCGGGGACCGGCGCAGCAGCCAGGCCAGGGCCACCTGGGAGGTGCTGGCGTTCAGGCGCTTGGCTGCCTCATCCACCGGGCCGCCCTGCCTGGCCAGCTCACCGGCGGAGATAGGCGCCCACGGAATGAAGCCGATGCCGTTGTCCTCGGAGTACTTCAGCACATCCTCGGAGGAACGGTCGGTGAGGTTGTAGCGGTTCTGCACGGTGGAGACGGTGAAGAACTTGGCGGCGGCTTCCAGATCCTCAACGGAGACCTGGGACAGGCCGAGGGCCTTCACCTTGCCCTCCTGCTGGAGGTCGCGCAGCACGGCAAACTGCTCGTCGCGGTCCACCTTGGGGTCGATGCGGTGCAGCTGCAGCAGGTCCAGGGAATCGACCTTGAGCTTGCGCAGGGACAGCTCGGTCTGCTGGCGCAGGTACTCCGGGCGGCCCACCGGAACCCAGACGTCCGGTCCGGTGCGGACAAAGCCGACCTTCGTGGCGATGCGGACGCCGTCGGGGTAGGGATACAGCGCTTCGGCGATGATCTCTTCGCTGATGTTCGGGCCGTAGGAATCGGCGGTGTCAATGAAATCAACGCCAAGCTCGACGGCGCGGCGCACCACGTCGACGGCGGTGCCGCGGCTTTCCGGTTCGCCCCAGACGCCGGGTCCCACAATCCGCATGGCGCCGAAGCCCAGGCGGTGTACGGTGCCGAGGTCCAGAAGATCGATGGTGGGGGACAGGGCGGGTGAAGTATCCGTCGTATCAGTCATGAAGGCGTCAACAAGGCCGGTAACGGGGTTTATTCCTCAGCACTCTGATAAGCGCCGGTGGAAAACGAGACCGGCCGCGGACCGATGCTGTCCGTGATGGGGGTCCCCGCACCGCGTGGACCAGGTGGGATTCAACGCGGACTTTGACGAACGGGTGAATACGGAGCTGCGCTTCGTTCAACTGACGCCGCCTGGTTCGGCCTGCTCGGTGGTCATCGGCCCGGGGACCACGGACATGGTCCCCGGGACGCAGCGGATTCAGGTGGTGGTGCCCAGTGCTGCGGAGGCGAGGCAGCACCTGCTGGACCAGGCGGTGACGGCCAGCGACATTACACCGCTGGAGTGGGGAACCTTCGTATACTTCAGCGACCCGGACGGGAACCAGTGGGCGTTGCAGGAGCTGCCCGCAGTCCCGCCCACACTGCCCTCCGAGTCCTCCGCATCTTCGTAAGTCCGCCGGGTGTTGCCGGCCATCTGCTGCCAGGAGCCGTCCCGCGGCCGCTTACCGGGTGGCTTCGGCCAGGTACTCCAGCACATGGCGATACGTGTGGCCGGTGGCCTTGGACATGCCGATTTCGCACGTCCGGTTCACCGAGGCGTAGGCTGCGAACTCGCGTTCGTTGATTTCCGCCGCCTGCTTGTCGGTGGCCGAAGCCGTCAGTTCGGGATGCAGCAGCCCGCGGTCACCGGCAAACGCGCAGCAGCCCCAGCTGGGCGGCACAAACACTTCCTCCGCCGCAGCGCGCGCAATTGTCTCCAAAGCATCATTGGCTCCGAGCTGCGTGGAGGAACACGTCGGATGCAGAGCCATTGAGGGCAGCCTCCGGGTCACTGTCAGCTGCGGCAGGACGCTGTCCCGGATGAAGTCCACCGAATCGATGAACTGCAGGCCGGGATAGTCCGGGCTTTCCCCGGCCAGCCGTTTCATGGTGTCCAGGCCTTCCGTGCAGGACGCGGCGTCGCAGACTACGGGCAGTGCGCCGCCGCCGGTGGCTTCCCACAGGTTCGTGAGCACGCGCTCGGTCATGACCGCATATCCTTTGCCGTAACCCTTGGATTTCCAGGGCGTGCCGCAGCACAGGTCCTCAATGCCCGCAGGGATCCGGACGCCGATGTCCGCCCGGCCGCAGAGTTCCAGGAAAGCCGCCGAGACACCTTCCCCGTTGCCGGCCGGACCGAACATTGTGCCGATGCAGGCCGGAAAGTACACAGCCACGGCGTTCGGATCCTCGTGCGGCTGGCGCTTGGAGCCGCCCGAGGGCAGCACGGTTTCATAGGCAGGAACGTTTTCGGTGCCTGCGACGGCGCGGGCGACGGCGGTGGCTGCCTTGGGCAGCAGCGCCGGCATGGCGTTGGCCAGACTCAGGGCCTTGCCGCCGGCCACGGTGACAGTGGACCAGTGCTCGGCTGCAGTTTTCCAGCCGGCATCGGCAACAGCGTTGGCGTTTTCCTTGCGCAGCCGGCGCACCAGGTCGCCCGTATTGATCAGCACCGGGCACGCCGTGACGCACATGCCGTCAGCCGCGCACGTCTGGACGCCGTCGTACTCATAGTCTTTCCGCAGTTCCTTGGCCAGGGCGGCATCCCCGCGGGCCTCGGCGGCGGCAAATTCCCGGCGCAGCACAATCCGCTGGCGCGGCGTGGTGGTGAGGTCCTTGCTGGGGCAGACCGGTTCGCAGTAGCCGCACTCGACGCATCGGTCCACCTCTGCTTCGACGGTGGGGGCAACCTTGAGATCCGCGATGTAGGACGCCGGGTCAGCGTTGATGATGACGCCGGGGTTGAGCAGGTTCGGCGGATCCACCAGAGCCTTCAGCTCGCACATGACCTCATACAGTTCATCCCCGTACTGCCGGCGGACAAAGGGCGCCATGATCCGGCCGGTGCCGTGCTCGGCCTTGAGCGAGCCGCCGTTTTCCAGGACCAGGTCCACCATCTCCTCGGTGAACGCCTGGTAGCGGGCCAGCTCCACCGGATCATCGAAGCGCTCATTGAGCATGAAGTGGATGTTGCCGTCCTTGGCATGGCCAAAAATAACCGAGTCCTGATAGCGGTGTTCGGTAAAGAGCCGGGACAGTTCCTTGCAGGTGGGGGCGAGGGACGGCACCGGGACCACAATGTCTTCCAGCAGGGCGTTGGTGCCCGAAGGGCGGGCGCCGGCGACGGTGGTATAGAGGCCTTTGCGCAGGTGCCACATGGCGGCGCGGTCCCTGGCATTGGCGGTCATGGCAAAGGGAACGGCCAGCGTCAGCGATTCAAAGAGCGGCCGGGAGGCTTCACGCTTGGCCTCCAGCTCCTCGGCCGTTCGTCCCTGGTGTTCCACCAGCAGTGCGGCGTGCTGCGCAATGTCCAGGCCGCGCAGCTCCGGCGGTGCTGCGGGATCGGCGGCGGCCACGCGCAGGGACGTCGAGTCCATGAGTTCGATGGTGGCCAGGCCGGATGCCACCAGCTCGGGAAGAGCGGTGGCGGCACGGTCCAGTGAATCGAAAAACATCAGTCCGGTGGCCACCTTGGGCAGGGCCGGAATGGTGCGGAACGTTGCTTCGGCCACGAAGCCCAGGGTTCCCTCGCTGCCCACCATGAGGTGGGTCAGGATGTCCACCGGACTTTCGTAGTCCAGGAACGCGTTGAGGCCGTAGCCCATGGTGTTCTTCATGGAGAACAGCCGCTCGATGGTGGCCACCGAGTGCGTGTTGGCCACAATGCGTCCGCGCAGGCGCAGCAGGCCTTCGAAGAGTTCCGGTTCCAGGGTGCGCAGCTTGGTCTCCGCGTCGGGAGCGGCGGTGTCGATCACGGTGCCCGAGGGAAGGACCATGACCATGGATTCGATGGTCTGATAGGTGTTGAATTCCGTGCCGCAGGCCATCCCCGAGGAGTTGTTGGCTACGACGCCGCCAATGGTGCAGGCAATCTCCGACGCCGGATCGGGGCCGAGCTTGCGTCCGTGGGCGGCCAGCCGGGAGTTGACCGCACGCACCGTGGCGCCGGGCTGTACCCGGACCCGGGCACCGCCGTCGAGCACCTCGATGCCGCGGAAATGCTGGCGGGTGTTGATGAGGAGGCTGTCGCTTTGGCTCTGGCCGGACAGAGAGGTGCCGCCGGATCGGAAGGTGGCCGGAATGCCCAGTTCACGGCTGCGGCGAAGCAGCGAAGCGACGTCGTCTGCCGTGCGCGGGGTGGCGACAGCCTCGGGAATCATCAGGTAATGGGAGGCATCGTGGGCCATTTTGCGGCGGTCGATGTCCCGCGTGCTGATGTTCTCCATGTCGAGGTCAGCTATCGAGCCCGCCGTGGGGGCGGGGGCTTTCGTGTGAAGACTCATGTTTTTTCCAACCGATCCGCGGAGCCGCGGTGCTCCGCAGTCTAAATGTAGGACGGATCACGGCTGGGCGAAAGTTGGTCAGACCACACGGGCGGTCTTTAAGTCCCCGGGGCGGGTACCGCTGGTCCGTTTCCTGAGTATGGCGTCACTGGCCGTCAGGGGCCGCGGCGGTGGTGTCTGCGGGTATCTGCGCGTAAAACCATTCGATGTGCTCGCGCAGCAGGCGGGCAGCGTCGTCACCGCGGCCGGCGGCCACGGCGTCATAAATGCCGTGATGCTGGCGCTGCAGGTGTTTCATCACCGCGGGCCAGTCCTCCATGATGTCCACGGCGTTTTTGACGTAACCGCTGATGGCTCCGCTGAGGGAAGCCATCATGGTTTCAATGACCGCGTTGCCGGCCATTGAGCTGAGCTCCACATGGAAGCGGGCATCCAGAAGATGGTAGGCCTCGCGCTCAATACCCGGGGCATCCATGGCCTCCAGCAGCGCCCGGGCGCGGGCCAGGGCCGCATCCCGGACCTCGGAGGGCGGGCGGGACGCCGCAGTGGCAGCCGCCCAGGTTTCGAGCAGGACCCGGGTCTGGACAATATCTGCCACCGGAAGCCTGCTGCTGGCCATGTGCAGGCGCAGTGCGGAGGAGAGTCCGGCCGACGGCTCCGAGATGATGATCGCTCCGGATTTTGGCCCCGATCCGGCGGAAGAGCGGAGAACTCCCATGGCGTCCAGGATGCGGATGCCTTCACGGACGGAGGCCCGGGAGATGCCGTAGGTTTCGGCCAGCGCCCGTTCGCCGGGCAGCTGATCGCCCAGCGAGATGACTCCGGAACGGAGGTCTGCTTCGATGTTTTCCAGCAGCAGGTCATAGCTGCGCCGCGGTTGCTCTGTCACGGGTCCATCCTGCCACGTGCCGGGCCTGTCCGGCGTTGTCGCCGGTGCGCAGGCACAGGCCTGTGCATTCAATAAGGGTATTAAAAACAAAGTATTTAAATTAGCTTCCTTCCCTTGCGCCACTAGGCATCCAGCGTGCTTGGAATACCGGAAATCAATGCTGAACCGTTGACATGCGGCGTGGAATGGAGAAGGGTGATACCCCTGATCGGAACAGTTATTGCGGATCCGGTTGGAAAAGCTCCATTGCTCTTCCGCGATAAAGCAGGACAAATTAGCACCATCCGTTGAGGTCACCGCCCGGTAAGAAACCGGGCAAGACACCACGTGGGCCTCCCTGAGGTTAGGGAAATAATATGTCACGCAAGAATCAGAGAATCGCAGCAACGGCACTTGCCCTGGGCCTGGTTGGCGGCGGAAGCCTGCTGACCGCTGGAGCGGCAAATGCGGTGGAGATCGACGACGTAGCCACGCCAACAGGTGCGTGCGACGCCGGCTGGTATTACTCGGCCCAGAGCGCAGGCGACGACGTCTTTGTCGCCACCGGAGTGCCGCAGCAAACGACCAATGACTCACCGCAGAGCATCGCCACGACCTTCATGTCCGAAACGTCCGGAACCGTGGGAACCACGTTCAGCGGTGACTTGAATGTTGGAGTTGACGTGGCAGTGGCGGAGATTGGCGCCACTTTGGGCATCGCCGCAACCACTGAAAAAACAACGACGTACGGAGCGTCTGTGACGGCTGACGTGCCGGCGTGGAGCACGGTATATGGACAATATGGAGTGTTCCAGGCGAGTGTCACTGGCATGTCCCAGTACCGGACGCCCTCCTGCGAAGTGACGCAGACGGTTTACAACACGGTCAATGTCCCGTACCGGGAAGGTTATCTGTTCTGGTCATAGCAAAAGGGGTTATTCCTGTCCCTTGAACAGGCCAAAAAAGAAAGAAGAATGCGGGGACGGAAAATTCCGGCCCCGCATTCTTTTGTGCCCCCGCTGAGCTAGGGAAGCATCCAGCCCAGGATTGGCGTGGACTGCAGGTACACCAGGGTGCACAGCACCAGCAGCAGGCCAACGCTCCAGCCCACCACCTTGCGCAGCAGCACCGATTCCTGGCCGTCCAGTTTCACGGCAGTGACCGCAATGGCGAGGTTCTGGGGGCTGATCAGCTTGCCCACCACGCCGCCGGAGGTATTGGCGGCTACGAGCAGGTTCGGATCGATGCCGGCTTCAAGTCCGGCGGTTTGCTGGAGCCGGGCAAACAGCGCGTTGGCTGAGGTGTCCGAACCGGTGACGGCGGTGCCGATCCAGCCCAGCACGGGGGAAAGGAAAGCAAAGAATGCTCCGGTTCCGGCGAGCCAGGTGCCGATCGACACCGTCTGCCCGGAGAAGTTCATGACGTAGGCCAGGGAGAGTACGGAGAGGATGGTCAGGCCCGCCCAGCGCATGTTCCAGATGGTCCTGAAGATCTCGGCCACGCCGTTGCCCACGGTCATGGAGTAGCGGCCGCCGTCGTCGTACCTGGCGTAGACCGCACACACAATGAGCCCCGTCATCAGCAGCAGCGTGCCCGGGCTGGAGAGCCAGTTGAAGGTGTAGATGGTGGAGGAGACGGGTTCACCGGCGTCATTGAGCAGGCGGTCGTGCAGCCAGGGCCAGGGCACCTTGATGTCCGTGGAGGCCAGGAAGGCGGGAATGTCCGCGCCCCACTTCCACAGCTTGGCGATGCCGAAGATCAGGATTACGAGGAAGTACGGGAAGAGTGCCAGCAGCGTGCGGGAGCGGGTCAGGGAGTCCCCGTCCTTGACGGCGGTGCTGCGGCCGCGGTTTCCGGAGCCGCCGGCGTTGACGGACGCGGAGCCGGCGGCGAGGGCCGGCAGGCCCATGCGCTCGCGGGCGGCTTCCAGGCCGCGGGGCTGCCAGAACTTCAGGAAGACGACGGCGGCACCCAGACCTGCCAGTGCGGCCACGATGTCGGTGAGTTCATAGGAGAAGAAGGTGGAGCAGAGCACCTGTGCAACGGCGAAGGCAACGCCGGTGATCACGGCGGCCGGCCAGGTGTCCCTGACGCCGCGGCGGCCGTCGAGGATGAAGACCAGGATCAGCGGAACCACCACGGCCAGCACCGGGGCCTGACGGCCTACCACTGCGCCAATGTGGCCGGCATCGAGGCCGGTCAGGGACGCGGCGGTGGTGATCGGGATGGCCATGGCGCCGAAGGCAACCGGTGCGGTGTTGGCCACGAGCACGGCGGCTGCGGCCTTGAGCGGCTTGATGCCCAGCGCCACGAGCATGGTGGCCGTGATGGCCACGGGTGCCCCGAACCCGGCCAGCGCCTCCAGCAGGCCGCCGAAGCAGAACGCCACCAGGATGGCCTGCACACGCACGTCCCCGCCGCCAATCACGTCAAAAACCCGGCGCAGGTCTTCGAACCGGCCGCTCAGGACGGTGATCTGGTAGAGCCAGATGGCCATGATGACAATCCACAGCACCGGAAAGGCTCCAAAGACGGCGCCCTGGGAGGCCGAGAGCAGGGCCAAACCCGCGGGCATGGAGAAAGCGAAGATTGCGACGGCGAGCGCCACCAGCAGGGCCACCCCGCCCGCCACATGCGCCTTGACCTTCACATAGGCAAGCAGCACAAAGAAGGTCAGCAGCGGCACAAGGGCCACCAGTGCCGACACGGCAACACTGTTGAGCACCGGATCAGTGCTGGGAATGAACGACTCCACGGGGTTCCTCCGCTTTGAGGGGCAAGGTATGGTCAGGCCACAGTGGTCAGACCATAGGGAGTCTAGCGCAAATTACGGATGTCTGTGATGGTGGTCACCAGCACGCGCGGGCAGGGGATGTGTCCGCCGCAACATGCCCTACTATGGTCAGACCACACGTACGGGGGATGCCCCGCTGAAAGGCAGCCATGAGAATCGCTCTATTCGCCACCTGCATCGTGGACGCGATGTATCCGCGCACCGCCAGGGCAACGGTGGCCATCCTGGAGCGGCTGGGACACGAAGTGGTGTTCCCCGCCGGTCAGGCCTGCTGCGGACAGATGCACGTGAACTCCGGCTACCTGCCCGAGGCCGTTCCCGTGGTCCGGAACCACGTTGAAGCCTTCGAATCGCAGGATTACGACGTCGCCGTTGCACCTTCCGGTTCCTGTGTCGCCTCGGTGAAACACCAGCACGCAATGGTGGCCCGGTCCTGCGGCGACGCAGCCCTGGAAGTCCGGGCAAACGCCGTCGGCGCCAAGACCTATGAACTCTCCGAACTCTTGACGGACGTTCTCGGCGTGACCAACGCCGCCGAACAGCTGGGCTCCTGGTTCCCGCACAACGTCACCTACCACCCCAGCTGCCACGGCATGCGCCTGCTGCGGCTGGGCGACCGGCAGCTGAACCTGCTCCAAAGCGTCGGCGGGATCACCGTGCAGCCGCTGCCGCAGGCGGACCAGTGCTGCGGCTTCGGCGGCACCTTCTCGATGAAAAACGCTGACGTGTCCACGGCCATGCTGGAGGACAAGACAGCCAGCATCTTGGCCACCGGAGCCGAGCTGTGCTCCGGCGGCGACGCTTCCTGCCTGCTGCACATCGGCGGCGGGCTCTCCCGCGAAGGCAGCAGCGTCACCACCCTGCACCTTGCCGATATCCTCGCCAGCACCCGGGAGAATCCGGTGTCCGTCACCGGAGACGTCCTTGTGAGCGGAAAGGCTTCCCGATGAGCACCACCTACCTGGGCATGCCCGCACTGCCCGTCTTCGGACAGGGCAACCTCAACGCCACGGAGCCCTTTCCCTCCGCGGCGAAGCGGGAACTGGGCAACAGCCAGCTGCGTGCCAATCTGGGCCACGCCACCCACACCATCCGCGACAAGCGGCTGCGGGTGGTCGGTGAACTGCCGGACTGGGAGGACCTGCGCAGCGCCGGCAGTGCCACCAAACAGTCCGTCATGGCGCGGCTGCCCGAGCTCCTGGAACAGTTTGAGCAGAACTTCACGGCGCGCGGCGGCGTCATCCACTGGGCCCGGGACGCTGCTGAAGCCAATGAGATTGTCCGGGACCTGATCCGCGAACAGGGCGCGGACGAGGTGGTCAAGGTGAAGTCCATGGCCACCCAGGAGATCGGTCTGAACGAATACCTCGAAGAACAGGGCATCGCCGCCTTTGAAACCGACCTCGCCGAGCTGATTGTCCAGCTGGACCATGACAAGCCCAGCCACATCCTGGTGCCGGCCATCCACAAGAACCGCACCCAGGTCCGCGACATCTTCCTGCGGGAAATGCCCGGCGTCGATCCGGACCTCACCGACAATCCGGCGAAGCTTGCCGAGGCCGCGCGGGCCCACCTGCGCCGGAAGTTTCTTTCCGCCAAGGTGGCCATCTCCGGTGCCAACTTTGCGATCGCCGACGCCGGGACCCTCGCCGTCGTCGAATCCGAAGGCAACGGGCGCATGTGCCTGACCCTGCCTGAAACCCTGATCACCGTCATGGGTGTGGAGAAACTCCTGCCGTCCTGGCAGGACCTGGAAGTGTTTATGCAGCTGCTGCCGCGCTCCTCCACCGGGGAACGGATGAACCCGTACACCTCGCTGTGGACCGGCGTGACCGAAGGCGACGGGCCGCAGAACGTGCACCTGGTGCTCCTGGACAACGGGCGCAGCGCCGCCCTGGCCGATGAGATGGGCCGCTCGGCCCTGCATTGCATCCGCTGCTCGGCGTGCATGAACGTGTGCCCGGTGTACGAGCGTACGGGCGGCCACGCCTACGGTTCCACTTATCCGGGACCCATCGGCGCCATCCTGTCACCGCTGATGACCGGCATTACGTCCGAGGAAAACAACTCGCTGCCGTATGCATCCTCTCTCTGCGGCGCCTGTTATGACGCCTGCCCGGTCAAAATCAACATCCCCGAGATCCTGGTGCACCTGCGCGCGGAAGACGTGGACAGCAAACGGGGCAAGAAGAAGCTGCCCTCCCAGATGGACCTAATGATGAAGGGTGCCTCGTGGGCGTTCTCCTCCGGGAAACATCTGGGGCTGCTGGAAAAGGGTCTCCCGCTGGGCCGGATTGCCGCCGGCCGGAGGAAAAAGATCACCAAGCTGCCCGGGCTTGTGGGCGGCTGGACACAGAGCAGGGACATCCCGGCTCCGCCCGCCGCGTCGTTCCGCGACTGGTGGGCCAAAGAACACGGGGATCCCGCTGCAGGCTCCGCCCCCACGGACTCCACGAACACGACCACGAACACGGGAGAACGGGCATGAGCGCGCGGACAGTCATTCTGGACCGGCTGCGCTCGGCGCTGCGGGATCACCCGGAGGCGCCGGAAATCCCGCGGACCTACCGCGCAGACTCCGGCATGAGCGCCGAGGAACGCATTGAACTGCTCGTGGACCGGCTGGTGGACTACAAGGCCGGAGTCACCGTGGTGGATGAAACGGGGCTGGCTCCGCGGATTGCCCAGCTGCTCCGGGACGCAGCCAGCTATGTGGTTCCCGCCGGCATCGACGGCACCTGGCTGGCGGAGGCTGAAGCCGGGGCCCCCGGCCGCCGCCGGGTCGACGCCGCGGACGCGCCGCTCAGCGTGGCGGAACTGGATGCTGTGGACGCCGTCGTCACCGGAAGCGCGGTCTCCGTGGCGGAAACCGGAACCATCATCCTGGACGGCAGCCCGAACCAGGGCCGGCGTGCCATCACGCTGGTTCCGGACCACCACATTTGCGTGGTGCGGGAAGGGGACATTGCCGGGATTCTTCCCGAAGCGCTGCGCCGGCTGGACGGCACCCGTCCGCTGACCTGGATCAGCGGCCCCAGCGCCACCTCGGACATTGAGCTGGAACGGGTTGAAGGGGTGCACGGGCCCCGGAACCTGGACGTCATTATCGTCCGCAGCTGATCCCGGGGCCGCTAACCCCTGCCGGCGCGGGAACGGTCAGGGTTGGCCCTACGCTGCGAGTTTCTCCTCGATCTCCGGCAGCTCCGCCAGCAGATCCTTCTCCAGGGCCGTGACCTTCTCAACGGGCTGCCGGGGAAGCGCGGAAACCCCGGTTACATCCGCGAGGAAGGCAACGGTCTGCCGCAGCGAGTCCATTGCCTCGGGACGGTACAGTTGGAACTGGTACTCGTGGCCCAGTGCCGGCTTGTAGTCCCGGGGCCAAAAGCTGCGGACCACCGGCACGCCAAGCTCCTCCAGCCGGTCCGCTAGGGGAAGAGACTGTGTGAGGGTTAGATCGTCGCCGTTGCCGCCGGAAATATAGGTGGGTGGAAAACGGTGGTCCACATGCGAGGGGATGGACATGTGTGCTGCCGCGGAGGTCGATGCCCAGTCCCTGGAACCGGTGTAGGACCAGAGAGCCTTCCGCAGCCCCCAGCCCATGGGGCCCGCCATGGTGGCCACGGCGTCGAAATCAAAAACTCCGCAGTTCAGCAGGATTCCGCGCAGCTGCCGGGGGGCCGCAGCGGGGACAACACCGGTGTCCCGGGCGTACTCCGGGTTGGTGATGGCCAGGGCCAGCTGGGCGGCCAGCTGCGCCCCGGCGGAGTCACCGGCGAGAACAATGCGGTTCGGGTCCAGTCCGTAGCGGTCCGCATGCTCGCGGACAAAAGCCAGCGCCGCATTCAGTTCCTTCACCGCGGTGGGATAGACCGCCTCGGGCGAGATGGAATACCCCACGCCCACCACCGCATAGCCGTAACCGGCGAGGACCTCAAGGTAAGGCGCCACGTCTTCCTTGGAGCCTGAAATCCAGGCCCCGCCGTGGATCCACATCACCACGGGAAGCGGTTTCCGGTCCGTGGCCGGGAGGAACAGGTCCAGGGACGGTTTTCCGCCGGTGCCCAGATAGCGCAGTCCACGGTGGCGGATGACGCTCAAGCCGGGGATGCGGGGCTGGATTTTCTTTGCCTGGAACCTGTTGGCACTGGCGAAAACCCCGCGGATGAGCAGTGCTGACGGCAGGGGATGATGACGCAGCACCGCGGCGGCAGCCAAGCCGGCAGCAGCGGCCGCGCCCGCCGCCACTCCCAACGCGGGAAGCGAGAAGATCTTCATCTTTTTAAGCTAGGACGCGTTTCTGGGCATCAAGCGGCGGGTTCACCGCCAGCTGGCGGGTCCCGGCCGCCGGCTGCGAGGAACTTCACGCCGGGTGGTGTTGGGCTGCACAGGTGCAGACAGCCGGAGCCGGTGCCCGGCCCGGTATCGATGCCCGGCTCGCGGCGTGCGGACCTGCTTGAGAGCTAACGCGCCGCTAGAACCTTCCGGAGCTCCCGGCCCCCGAAAAGCTGCCGCCCGAGCTGCCGTACCCGGTAGAGCTGGAAGCGGAGCTGCGGGCCGATTCCACGCTGCTGGTGCCCTGCCGGATACCGGTGTTGAAGCTTCCCACCGAGTAGTAGAAGTAGGCGGGGAAAGCCGTGTCCACGATTCCGGGCCGGTAGCTGCGGCCGCGGCGGCCCGGCTCCGTAGCTTTGTCCAGTTCCTTCTGCATCAGTTTGCGCTCACTGTCCGTCTTGGCCTGCGCCGAAATGACGGTTTGGGCGTGCCGGTCCAGCAGGTCCGAGAGCTTCTGCCGGGCGGCCTTGATGCGGTCCAGCGCCTGTTCGGGGGTGATGCGGTCCTCAGCCAGTTCCGTGGCCGCAGCGGCAAGGTCCTCGCGGGCCTGCCGACGGAAAGCCTGCAGGGCGCGGGCAGAGGGGGAATCCTTGGCCACAGCGTCCTTGCCTTCCAGCAGGTCATTGAGGCGGTCCAGATCCTCTTCCAGCGGACCCGTCTGGCGGTCCCAGGCCCGCTCCCACCCCGGCGCCTTGTTGAGCAGCGCGTTGGTGTCCGCAATGACGTCATCCAAGCCGTCCAGTTCAAGGGCGGCATCCGCGTACTCTTCCACCGTGGCCGTGCTGCGGCGGTTCATCAGGTCCTTGTCGGAGAGGGCGTGGGCGGCGTTGTTCAGCGCCGTGGCCTTGTTATAGCGCGTCATGAACGTGCGGTACTCCTCCAGCACCCGGGACCCGTAGGAGGAATCATCCGGAATGGTGTTGGCGTTGACCTCGGTGGCGTCCAGGTCCCGGGTCACGCTGGAATAGCTGGCATCTGCCTCGGTGAGCAGCTTCCTGTTCTTGGCCCGGCGGTTGCGCCGCACCGCCACGTAGGTCACGGCTGAACCGACGGCGGCCGCGCCGGCGACGATGAACCCGAGGATGGCGCCGGGGGAGAGGTACCAGGGACGGTTGATCAGTTTGGCGGCTTCTTCGACGGCGGCGATGGTGCCTTCGGTCCAGTTGGCCTCACGGAACAGCTCATTGGTTTCGCTGCGGATGTCCTCCTGCTGATCAAGGGATATCTTGCGGTCCTCGCCAAAGTACGTGCCGGTCCACCGGCCCGTGGGATCCAGGGCGAAAATGAACAGTCCGTCCGCCCACTTCTGGCCGTCTTCGCTGAGCCATTCCGGGTGCTCCTCCCGGGCGAACCGAAGCACTTCGGCGTTGAGGACGGTTCCGTCCTCATTGTCGGGCGGCCCGTTGTAGGTGTAGACGGCAACCGTGGTGGGTTCCCGGAACTCGATGTCCTCCAGTGCGGGAACAAGCGTGCCGGTGTCCAGGACCCCTGCGGTGTCTTCTACGATGACCTCATCCGGGGTCACGGCAGCGGCTGCGGCTGCACCCCCGGTGAGCGTGATCAGGACCAGCAGCAGCGTAGTCAGTGCCCGGCGCATGGTTTCCCCCTGTTGACGACCGATGTGGGAACGAGCCTAGCGCGGATATGCCTCAGATCAACATGGCCTCCCGAACCGTTTCCGCAGCGGATGCACCCCCGCAGCCGGTTGAACTGACCCGCCCGGCCGCCAGGACGTAATACGTGTCTGCAGCCTGCAGGGCGAAACCTATGTGCTGTTCCACCAGCAGCACCCGCATGCCGTTGCGTGAGGCGAGGTTCATGATGGTTTGTTCGATTTCGGCCACAACGTTGGGCTGGATGCCCTCGGTCGGTTCGTCCAGGATCAGCAGCGTGGGTTCGGTGATGAGTGCGCGGGCAATGGCCAGCTGCTGCCGCTGTCCGCCGGAGAGCAGTCCGGCTCGCCGGGCCAGTAGCGGTTTCAGCGCCGGAAACATGTCCAGTGCCTCGTCCACCAGGGCTTTGCCGCGCTTGCGTCCGTCCGCCGCCAGCCGCAGGTTTTCCAGGGTGGTCAGCGGACCGAAGGACTGCTGCCCCTGGGGAACGTATGCCAGCCCGCGTGCCACCCGCTGATGCGGGCGCAGCCCTGCGATGTCCTCGCCGTTGAAGCGGATGGATCCCGAGGCGGGTTTAATGATGCCGACGACGGCGCGCAGCAGCGTGGATTTCCCGGCGCCGTTGTGCCCCAGGACGGAGGCGACGGCGTCATCCGGCACCGTCACGGAGACACCGTGCAGGACTTCGGTGCGCCCGTACCCGGCCTTGAGGTCCTTAATTTCCAGCATCAGTGTCCTTTCGCGGGCGTGGTGCCCAAATAGACTTCCTGCACACGCGGGTCCGCCTGCACCTGTGCCACACTTCCCTCGCTGAGGACCTTGCCGCCCGCCAGGACCGTCACCGACGTGGCGTACTCCCGGACAAAATCCATGTCGTGTTCAATCACGAGCGTGATCCGGCTGGCGCCGATCCGGCGCAGCAGCTCTCCGGTCTGGGCGCGCTCATCCTGGCTCATGCCGGCGATAGGTTCATCCAGCAGCAGCAGTTCCGAGTTCTGCACCAGCAGCATGCCGATCTCCAGCCACTGCTTCTGCCCGTGAGCCAGAGTCCCCGCCTGTTTGGACGCCAGGTGCTCCAAACCGATGATTTCCAAAGCCTCGTCCACGGCCGGGTCCGTGCCGCGGCGGCGGCGCAGCAGCTCCAGCGGCCGCCGCCGGGCACCGGCCGCAATGTCCAGGTTCTGCAGCACCGAGAGGTTCTCGAAGACGCTGGCGGTCTGAAAGGTGCGGCCGACGCCGAGCTTCGCGATCTGATGAACCTTGCGGCCGAGAATCTCGGTGCCGGTGTGGTTGACGGACCCGGTGGCCGGAACGAGTCCGGTCATCGCGTCGATGATGGTGGTCTTCCCGGCGCCGTTGGGGCCGATCAGGAACCGCAGATCGCCCTGCGTCACGTCAAGGTTGACTCCGTCAACGGCAGTGAAGCCGTCAAAGACCACCTTCAGGTTGCGGACCTCCAGGTACTGCGGACGTCCGGAGCGCTGGCCGCCTGCCTGCGGTTCCGCTTGGGGCAGCAACAGACGGGGCTGTTCCGCGGCAATCATCTGGTGTTTCACGGGCGGTGCTCCTTAGCGGCGGCGGGAACGGCTGCAAGCGGTGAAGCCGCGGCGTGGATTGGGTGTGCCCGCGGCACGGCGGGCGGGACGGGTGCTGCACTTGTTGCCGGGGCGGACGCCCGGGCGGCTCCGCCGTCGTCGTTCCTCTTCCGCCGCAGCCGGCCCAGGACGGCTGGCAGTGAGGCCAGGCCCCCGGGCAGGAACCCGATGACCAGGACAAACAGCAGCCCCTGGAAGTACACCCAAAAGGACGGGAAGGAGGACGCGAGCGAGGTCTGCGCAATGGCCACGCCCAGGGCGCCGAGCACCGGCCCGAGCACAGTGGAGCGGCCGCCGATGGCGACCCCGATCAGGAACGCGATGGAGGGGGTGACTCCCACATCGGCCGGAGAGATGATGCCCACGAGCGGGACAAACAGTGCACCCGCCACACCGGCCATCACCGCCGCCAGCACGTAGACCACGGTCTTGACGGTCGCGGGGTCGTAGCCCAGGAACCGGACCCGTTCCTCCTGGTCGCGCACGGCCACCAGCAGTTCGCCGAACCGGCTGTGCATCAGCTGCCGCGCCGCCGCCACCACAGCCAGCAGCACAACAGCGGTCAGCAGGTACAGCATCCGCTTGTTGGCGGGGTCCGCCAGGTCAAAGCCGAAGAAGGAGCGGAAACCGCTCAGCCCGTTGGATCCGCCCGTAGTGGCCTGCTGGCCAATGAGCAGCACCGCAAATGCGGCGGCCAGCGCCTGGCTGAGGATGGCGAAGTAGGCGCCCTTGACCCGGCGCTTGAAAATCGCCAGGCCCAGGATCAGGGCCACCACCCCGGGTACCAGCACGACGGCGAGAACGGTCACCACGGGGCTGCGGAACGGTTCCCACCAGCCCGGCACGGTGCCGGTGCCGTACAGGGCCATGAAGTCCGGAACGCCCGACCCGCCGAACAGTGCGGCGTCGGCCAGCTTCATGTGCATGGCCATGATGTAGGCACCGAGGCCGAAAAACACGCCCTGGCCAAGGGTCAGCATCCCGCCGCGGCCCCAGGCCAGGCCGATGCCCACCGCCACGATGGCGAAGCAGAGGAACTTGCCGAGCAGCCCCAGGCTGAAGACCGGAAGCAGTGCGGGCGCGGCGACCAGCAGCAGGACCGCCGCGGCGGCGAAGCCGGCCAGGACCCCTGTCCGGGACTGCCGAACGGAAGTGAGGCGGGCGGCGAAACCGCCGGTGGTTCTGCGGATGGTGTCGGTGCTCATGCCAGGCTCCTCGTCTTGAGGGTGAAGATGCCCTGCGGACGTACCTGCAGGAAGATCACGATGGCCGCGAGGATCAGCACTTTGCCGATGCTTGCGGTGGTGGAGAATTCGAACACGGACTGCAGCACGCCCAGGGCAAAGGCGGCGATGGCTGCTCCCTTGATCTGCCCGATGCCGCCGGCCACCACCACGAGGAAGGCGTCCACGATGTAGTTGGGACCCAGATACGGGCTGGTGGATCCGATCAGGGTTACTGCCACCCCGGCGATTCCGGCGAGGCCGGACCCGACAAAGAACGTCAGCTGGTCCGTGCGCCGGGAGGAAATGCCGCTGGATTCGGCCAGATCCCGGTTCACGACGACGGCGCGGATCCGCCGGCCCAGCGGGGTTGCCTTCAGCAGCAGGGCCAGCGCCGCGAGGCAGGTGAGCGCCAGGGCGAGGATGAACAGCCGGGTCAGCGGAATGGGTGCTCCGAGCAGTTCCACGTTGCCCTGCAGCCAGGCGGGAACCCGGACGTCCACGCTCGGGGCGCCGAAGATGTCCCGGGCCATCTGCTGCAGGATGAGCGAGACTCCAAAGGTCACGAGGAGGGTGTCCAGCGGGCGGTGGTACATCCGCTTGAGCAGCAGTTCTTCCAGAATCAGCCCCATGGTTCCGCCCACGAGGAAAGCCGCCGGCAGGGACAGCAGGAGGGAAACCCCTGCGCTGCCCAGAGCCTGCTGCACCACAAACGCGGTGTAGGCACCGGCCATGATGAACTCCCCGTGGGCCATGTTGATGACGCCCATCTGGCCGAAGGTCAGCGACAGGCCCAGTGCCGCCAGCAGCAGCACCGAGCCGAGGCTGAGCCCGGCAAACATTTGTCCTATCAGCAGTTCCATGCGCAGCGGACCTTTCAGGTGGAAGAACGGGCGGGGACGGGGACGGAAATCAGGACAGGCCCGATGCCCAGTCGTAGTTCTCCAGGTACGGGTCCGGCTCCACGGCCTCCGGTGCTTCCCAGACGGTTTCGATCAGGCCGTCGGAGGTGATTTTGCCGATCCGCGGGGTTTTGGTGATGTGGTTGTTGTCCCCGTTGACGGTGACGGTGCCTTCGGGCGCTTCGAAACTCACGCCGTCGGCGGCCTCCTGAACTTTGTCCACGTCAAAGGAGCCGGCCTTTTCCACCATTTCCTTCCACAGGTAGAGGGAGGTGTAGGCGGCTTCCATCGGATCGCTGGTGACACGGTCCGCGCCGTACTTGTCCTTGAAGGCACTGACAAATGCGGTGTTGGCCGGGGTGTCCAGGGTTTGGTAGTAGTCCCAGGCGGTGAGCTGGCCTTCGATGTTCTCCAGGCCGATGCCCGGTACTTCCTCTTCGGCGATGGACACCGAAACCACGGGCATGGTGTCGGGGGTCAGGCCCACCGATGTGTACTGGCGGAAAAATGCCACGTTGGAGTCGCCGTTCAGGGTGTTGAAGACGGCGTCGGCTCCGGAATCGCGGACCTTGTTCACAATGGTGGAGAATTCCGTGGAACCCAGCGGTGTGTACTCCTCGCCGACGATTTCCATCCCGTGGGCCTCGGCGTAGGCGTTGATGATCTTGTTGGCGGTGCGGGGAAAGACGTAGTCGCTGCCCACCAGGAAAATGGTCTTGGTGCCCTGCTCCGCGAGGTAATCCAGGGCCGGAATGATCTGCTGGTTGGTAGTGGCGCCCGTGTAGAAAATGTTCTCCGAGGACTCCAGCCCCTCGTACTGCACCGGGTAGAACAGCAGTGCGTCGTTGGATTCAAACACGGGGAGCATGGCCTTGCGGGAGGATGAGGTCCAGCCGCCGAAGACGGCGGCGGTGCAGTCCTGCTGGATCAGTTTGCCGGCGCGTTCGGCGAACTTGGTGGGTTCGGAGGCGCCGTCTTCGCTGATGACCTCCAACTGCTTGCCCAGTACGCCGCCGTCGGCATTGATTTCTTCCGCGGCCAGGGAGAGGGAGTCAAAAACGGTGGTTTCGGAAATAGCCATGGTGCCGGAGAGGGAATTCAGGAAACCGACTTTGATGCTGTCCCCGGACGTGTCAACACAGGATTCCGTTCCGCCGCTGGGCTGTCCGGCCGCTGCGGGGTCTGAAATCTGGGAACCGCACCCCGTCAAAACCGCAGCCAGCGCAGTGACTGCCACGGGAATGAAAGCGCCTTTAATGCTTTGTACTTTCACTGAGCACCTTATTTCTGAGGGCCGTGCTGATGATCAGCGAAGCCGGTGAAGCGGCCTCTCGTTGGGCCGTTTCCTCAATTTAGGTGACTCGTGTTTCAGGTTTTCGGTATTTGCGTTTCCCTGATATTTCTTTTGTTTCAGGCGCTTTTCAGCGGCGTGTCCATTGAGCACACGTCCGTGAGAAAGGCGAGTGTTTCCGTTAGCGCCTGCTGCGCCTCCGGCCGGTTCAAATGGAATTGGTATTCGTGCGGCAGGGGCGGTTCATGGTCTGCGGGCCAGGCACGGAACCGGACATCCGAGTGCAGCTGAGCGAGGCGGGCGGCCAGCGGAGCGGATTGTGTTCCGGTCAGGCTGTCCCCGTTGCCGCCGGTAATGAGGGCGGGAGGAAACAGCTCGGTGACATCCCTGAGCACTGAGATGTCCCGCCCGGCGGCGGTCCGGGACCAGTCCTGTTTCCCGGAGTAGGCCCACAGGGCGGTCTTGAAACCCCAGCCGAGGATGCCCTGCAGCGAGGAAAGCGCCGCGACGTCGTAGATGCCGCAGTGCAGGATGATGCCGCGCAGGGTCCCGGGGCTCAGCGGAACGGGCAGGCCGGTCCGCTCTGCGTATTCCGGGTTGGTGGTGAGCACCGCCAGCTGGGCCGCCAGCTGGGCGCCGGCGGAGTCTCCGGCCAGGACCACCCGGCCGGGGTCAACGCCGTAGTCCGCGGCGTGCTTCTGCAGGAAACCCAGTGCTGCTGCCACTTCTTCCACGGCCTGCGGGTACACGGCGCGCGGTGAGCGGGTGTAGCTCACGCCCGCTGCCGCGAATCCGGCGCCCGCCAGGATGCGCAGGTAGGGTTCGACGTCGTTCCGGCTGCCGGAGAGCCACGCACCGCCGTGGATCCAGACCACCAGCGGCACCGGTTCCGCGGCACCCTCCGGAACGAAGAGATCCAGGGTGCCGCTGCGGCTGCCCTCAAAGGCCACGCCCCGGTGCTCCACCACGCCGCCCTCAGGGACATGGGCGCGCATGACGGCGGCGAGCTGCCGGGCGCCGCGGTAAAACACGGCGCGGATGAGCAGCGCCGAGGGCCACGGATTGAGGCGAAAGGCGGCGGCAGCGGCGACCGCAGCCACGGCGGTTCCGGTAAGACGGGCAAGACTGGGCATGAAGGAATACTACGGCAGCATCCAGTTGAGCACCGGTGTGGACTGAAGGAAGACGATGCAGCACAGAGCCAGCAGCAGGATGAGGCTCCAGCCCACAACTTTGCGGAACAGCACCGATTCCTGTCCGCTCATGTTCACCGCCGCCGCACCAATCGCCAGGTTCTGCGGGCTGATCAGCTTGCCCATCACGCCGCCGCCGGTGTTGGCGGCCACCAGGAGCTGGGGATCAATTCCGGCCTGGATCCCGGCGGTCTGCTGCAGCTTGGCGAACAAGGCGTTTGCCGAGGTGTCCGAACCGGTCACTGCAGTGCCGATCCATCCCAGCACCGGGGAAAGGAACGCGAAGAATGCTCCGGTTCCCGCCAGCCAGGTTCCGATCGCGACGGTCTGTCCGGAAAAGTTCATGACATAGGCCAGGGCCAGCACCGCCAGGATGGTCATGGCTGCAGAACGCATCCGGAGCGCTGTGCGGCCGATTTCCCTGAGAGCCTCGCTGATGGCCAGCGGATACCGCCCGCCGTCGTTGAACCGGGAATAGACCACGGCCACAATGAGCCCGCTGATCAGCAGCAGGGTGCCCGGGCTGATCAGCCATTCGAAGTTGTAGACGGTGGAGGACTGCTGCTGCCCGTTGGCGTCCAGCAGCTTCTCATGCAGGACAGGCCAGGGAATCTTGACGATCGTCTTCTCCAGGGCCTCGGGAATGTTGATGCCCCAGGTCCACAGGTTGACGATCCCGAAGACGGCGATCACCAGCACATAGGGAAACAGTGCCATCCACGCCCGGCCGGGTGTCAGCCGGTCCGCCGCCGTGTCCGTTGCGGCCGTACCGATCTCCGCGTTCCCGCTGCCGCCCGCCGGAGTCCAGCCGGAGGCCCGGGCCGCGGCCAGTTCTTTGCTCATCCGCGCGTCGGCCTCTTCTCCGTTGCGCGGATGCCAGACGCGCAGGAAGCCGACGGCGGCAGCCATGGCCACCAGCGAGGCGACAATGTCGGTGAGCTCATAGGAGAAGTAGTTGGAGCACAGGAACTGCATCACCGAAAACACGGCGCCGGTGAGCAGGGCAACCGGCCAGCAGTCGCGCAGGCCCTTGCGCCCGTCCAGGATAAACAGCAGCACCAGCGGGATGAAGACGGCCAGCAGCGGGGTTTGGCGCCCCACCACCGCGCCGATCTCTTCACCCGTGTAATTGGTGAGATTGGCCGCCGTCGTAATGGGAATGGCCAGTGCCCCGAAGGCCACCGGAGCCGTGTTGGCAACCAGGACCGCGGCCGCAGCACGGATGGGGGCGATGCCCAGTGCCAGGAGCATCGTGACGGTGATCGCCACCGGGGCGCCGAAACCGGCGAGCGCTTCGAGCAGACCGCCGAAGCAGAAGGCTACGAGGATGGCCTGGACCCGCAGATCACCGCCGCCCACGGCGTCGAACACGCGGCGCAGATCCTCGAACCGGCCGCTCAGGACGGTGACCTGATACAGCCACACGGCCATGATGATGATCCACACCACCGGGAACAACCCGAACGCTGCACCCTGCGTGGCCGAGAGCAGCGCCAGGCCCGCGGGCATCGAGAATCCCAGCACAGCGATGACCAGGGCCGCCAGCAGGGACCAGGCCCCGGCAACGTAGGCCTTGGTCTTGACGACCGCCAGAAGAAAGAAGAACAGCAGCAGGGGGACGAGCGCCAGAAGTGCTGACCAGACAATGCTGTTGGCTACCGCGTCGGTGCTGGGGGTGAAGCTGTCCATGATTACCTCCGGGTCACGCCGGACGGCGGCGTCAACGGAAAAACACGGGAAGCGGGCAAGGCCGCCAAAACGCGGGCTGCAGACAACTCGGGAGAGCCCACACCAAGCCTAGGCCCGGCGGCGGAATCGGGGCGCCCGGTACCGCTAAAATTCCCGTCTACCGCGCAGCGGGGTTGACGGCAGGTCTTCCCCGGGCGTGCTGCTGCGGCTTTTAGCCGACGGGTCCCTGCTGGCGCTCCGTATACCAGCCCCGGGCCAGATAAATGTCCCGGTAGGTGCCGCGGTCAACGTCGAGGTCTTCGCGCCGGACCAATCCCGCGGCAACGGCAGTGTGCTGCGAACCGATGTTGTCCGCCGTTGTATAGGCAACCACCGGCAGGCCGGGAAGAAATTCCTCTGCGCGCCGGACCGCCTCACGGGCACCCTCGGTGGCGTAGCCGCGGCCCCAGGCTTCAGGAAGGTAGCGGTAATAGAGGTTCAGTGCCGGGCGGGCATGGACCAGCCGGTGGGAGAGGCCGGTGAACCCAATCAGCGTCTGCGGATCATCCAGCGTGCTCACGGCCCACACGCCGAACCCGTGGCGGTACCAGTGGAGCCCTATTTCATGGAAGATCCGGGCCGAGGAAGCGCGGGTCACGGTGCGCGGGGCAGGATGGTGCACGTTGGTCCGGGGATCGGTGTGCAGATCCAGGGCCGCAGGCTCATCAGCGGCTTCGGGGCGGCGGAGTATCAGCCGGCGGGTGTGGACCGGAGTCCAGTCGGCTACATCCTGTGCGGGCATGGACCCACTCTAAGGCACGCTCCGGTCCGGGCAGCGGTCCTAGGGTGCTGCAGGCTCGGCAGCGGCAGCGGTCCTGCCCTCTCGGTGGTGGCGTACGTAGCCCATCACCGCCACGGCAATCGAGATGGCCGCAGACACGGCCAGTCCCAGCCACAGATCCACCTTCAGGGCCGCCGCGCCCGCCAGTGCGCCGAGCAGGATCAGGGCAATGGCCAGTGCCCGCCGCTGCCAGTACCCGCTGCTCCCGCCGGCGAGCCTGGAATCGGACGCCAGCCCGGTGATGGTGGATGTCACCACCACGGTGGTGATCTCGGCGACCTTCAGCCGCTTGGCAGTGGCCGCCTGCACCCCCATGACCGCGGCCATGGTGGAGGTGGTGACGCTGCCCAGCACTTCGTTGCCCCGGACATCCGCCAGCGCAACAAACACGGCGAGCACGGTGAGGCCGGCGGCGACAACGGTCAGGGCAACCGATGTGCGCCAGGACCACCCTTCCGGACCCTTGCGCAGCATCCGTCCGGCCAGGGCGGCGCCAAGCATGAAGAAGACCAGCGCCAGCGCCGGCCGCAGGATCGGCAGGTCCGCCCCGCCCGCGAAGGCCATGCCCAGCAGGACAACATTTCCCGTCATGTTGCCGGTGAAGACCCGGTCCAGTCCCAGATAGCCGACGGCGTCCACCACTCCGGTGGAAAAGGTCAGCGACAGCATGAGCCACAGATGGACCCGCTCGGTGGGCACCGCATTAAGACGCTTCACGCCGCGATCTCCTTCAGGAAAAGTTCAAGAAAAAATGTGAATTAGGTAACTGTATACGAACTTATGGGTGTAGCTTCGATTGTATTCAAAAGCCGGACCCTCGAGATTCAAGGACTTCCATGGCATCATTTCGCACTTCACGCAGCCTGCCCGGCCGGGGCTGGTCCGGAGTCAAAGCCGCGGCAGCGGGCGGTGCCGCGGTTCTGCTGCTGGGCGCCTGCGCACCGATCCAGGCACTGGAACCCGCTCCGGAGCGCCAGGATGTTCCTGCCGCGGAGCTGGACGGAAAAACAATCATTGAAGGCGGGGACCTGGTGATGGCCCTCTCCGCCGAGCCGGACCGGTTGGATCCCACCACTTCATCCTCCCTCTACACGCGCTATGTCATGCAGACCATGTGTCAGAAGCTTTATGACATCAACGCGGAAGGCGAACTGGCACCCCAGCTGGCAACCGAACTTCCTGAGATCTCGGCGGATGGCCTGACCGTCAGAATCCCGCTGCGCGCCGACGCCGTCTTCGCCGACGGAACGCCTTTCAACGCCGAGGCCGCCAAAACAACCCTTGAACGGCATCTGACGCTGGAGGGCTCCACCCGCAAGGGCGAGCTGGGACCGATCAGCAGCATCAGCGCCGTCGATGACTTTAACCTTGAGATCGTCTACGAGACACCCTTTGCCCCGCTGAATGCCGCGCTGGCAGACCGTGCCGGGATGATGCTCTCGCCCGCTGCCCTGGCGCAGGCCGGGGATGCTTTCGGTGACCATCCGGTGTGTGTTGGCCCGTTCAAATTCAAGGACCGGGTTCCGCAGACCTCCATTTCAGTGGAACGGGACCCCCTGTATTACGACGCCGGTGCCGTTCATCTGGACACCATCACGTACCGCATCATGACGGACGCCAACATCCGGGCGGCCAACCTGCGCTCCGGGGACGTGCAGGTGGCGGATACCATTTCGCCGCAGGATGTGGATGCGCTGGTCCAGGAGCAGGGCCTGGGCATCCTGCAGATCGGTTCGCTGGGTTACCAGGCCATGACGGTGAACATAGGAAACGTGGACGGCACGGGCGAGCCGCCCGGAGACCCGGGCACGCCTCTGGCCCGGGAGGCAGATATCCGCCGGGCGCTGTCCATGTCCATTGACCGGGAAGCGCTGGTCAACACGGTGTTCAACAGCTGGTACGAGCCGGCATGTTCGCCCGTGTCTCCGAGCAGCCCGTATGCTTCCGAGCTCAGTGAAGACTGCTTGGACTATGATCCTGAAGCCGCGCGCGCCCTGCTCGAGTCCACCGGAGCACAGGTGCCGTTTCCCATCACCCTGCAGGTCAGCAATTCCCCGGACACCCTGCGCTACGCCCAGGCGCTGCAGGCGGCGGTCTCCGAGGGCGGCTTTGACCTGACCATCCGGCCGGTGGAATATTCAACCCTGCTGGACGTCCAGACCCGCGGCGATTTTGAGGCCCTGCAGCTGGGCTGGTCCGGCCGGATTGATCCGCACGGCAACATGTCCAACTTCCTGAAGACCGGCGGCGGCAACAACTACTCCGGCTACTCAAACCCTGAGGTGGACAGGCTGCTGACGGAAGCCGCCCAGTCAACGGATCCTGACACGCGGGCCGCTCTCTACGGGCAGGTCGTCCGGCAGGTCCAGGCCGACAACCCCATCCTGTACCTGTACCGGGTCCGGAGCCTGACCGGTTACACCAAGGACGTTGCCGGGGTGGCCACCTATCCCGACGGCGTGGTCCGGCTGGGTACCGCAGCATTCGTGGAAAAGGAGGGCTGAGCATGCTCCGCTATCTGGGCACCCGCCTCTGGCAGTCCGCACTGACCCTGGTCCTGGCCTCGCTGGTGATCTTCTTCGGCGTCCGCCAGCTGCCCGGCGACCCCGCTCTGGCCATGGCGGGGGAGGAAGCCACCCCCGAGCAGGTGGAAGCCGTCCGGGAACAGCTGGGCCTGAATGAATCCGTCATCACCCAGTACGGAAAGTTCATCGGGAACATGTTCCGGGGGGATTTCGGCACCTCCACCCGGACCGGCACCGCAGTCACCGACCTGATTGCCACCACCCTCCCGGTCACCCTGTGGCTGTCCGCCTACGCCATAGCCGTGGCCGTGATCGTGGGCATCCTGTTCGGCGTCATCGCCGAACGCTTCCGCGGCCGGTGGCCGGAATGGGCCGCCAACGGCTTTGCCCTGGTGGGCCTGTCCGTGCCCAACTTCTGGCTGGGCATCCTGGCCATCCTCTACCTGTCCGTGACGCTGGGCTGGTTTCCAGCCTCGGGCTACGTGGACGTCACCGAGGATCCGCTGCGCGGAATCTACTACCTGACCCTGCCGGCACTGATCCTTGGGACCGGACTGGCCGCCGTCATCATGCGCCAGACCAGAGCCTCCATGATCGAGACCATGAGCACCGACTACGTCCGGACCGCCCGCGCAAAAGGCCTGGGCAGGGGGCGGGTCCTGATGCGCTACGGACTGCGCAACTCCCTGATTGTGGTGGTCACGATCGTAGGCCTGCAGCTGGGCGGACTCATCTCGGGGGCGGTGGTGACCGAGCGGATCTTCGCCCTGCCGGGATTCGGCAAGCTGACGCTGGACGCCGTGTTCACCCGGGATTACCCGGTCATCCAGGCCGTGGTGCTGATCATCACCGTTTCCTACATCCTGATCAACCTGGCCGTGGACATCCTGTACTCCCTGATTAATCCGCGCATCCGAGTCGGAGGAAGCAACTAATGGCTGTTACCGAGACCGTTCTTCCGCCCACCCCGCCCGGGGCAGACGCCGGCCTGGGCACCGGACGCGGCAGGGTCCTCAAATCCCTCCTGCACAACCCCCTCGGGCTGACCGGCGGAATTCTGCTGGCGCTCGTCGTTATGGCCGGCATCCTCGCCCCCGTCCTCGCTCCCTACAGCCCCACCCAGGTGCACTTCGAGACACCGTTCCAGAAGCCCGGCACCGTGGGCTTCCTGCTGGGCACCGATGACCTGGGCCGCGACATCTTCTCCCGGCTGCTCTTCGGAATCCAGGCGTCGCTTAAAGTCGGTGCCCTGTCGGTGGCGCTGGCCGTGGTGATCGGCACCCCGCTGGGCCTGCTGGCCGGTTACTGGCGCTGGCTCGACGGCATTATTTCCCGCCTCACTGACGTGACGCTGGCCTTTCCCTTCCTGATCATTGCGGTGGCACTCGCGGCCATCAGCGGCCCCAGCCTCTCCAACGCTGCCGTAGCCCTGGGCATTGCCCAGGTGCCCACCATGATCCGGGTGGTCCGGGGAGAGACCCTGCGGATCAAGGAAAGCGATTTTGTGCTCGGTGCCAAGACGATGGATGCCTCCGGGCTGCGGATCATCTTCAGCCACGTGCTGCCCAACGCCGCCTCGGCCGTCATTGTGCAGGCAACGGTCATCATGCCGGTGGCGGTGATCGGCGAGGCGCTGCTGTCCTTCCTGGGGTTGGGAATCCAGCCGCCCACGCCCAGCCTGGGCATCATGCTGTCGGATGCCCAGCAGTACATTTTCCGTTCACCGACCGCCGCCATCTTCCCGGGCCTGGCCATCGCGGCCATCTGCCTCTCCTTCAACCTCTTCGGGGACGCACTGCGTGACGCCCTCGATCCCGCCAACTCCAGCCGAAAGTGACACCATGACGTACACCG
>NZ_JASDDG010000033.1:0-14035 GCF_030407495.1 Arthrobacter sp. APC 3897
GCGGCGGAGGCGGCTGGGGCGGCGGAGGTTTTGGCGGCTTCGGCGGCGGTGGCGGCGGTGGCTTCGACGGCGGCGGCACCAGCTTCTAGGACCAGGACTGCAGGCATAGCCGGTCACAGCAGGACGCAATATCAGATGAAGGTGCACCATCAGTTTTTTTCGCAGATTCAGTTCGACCAACCGAAAGGCAGACACCGTGGTTAAGCAGTCAATCTTTGGACGCATCACCCAGCTGGCCAAAGCCAACATCAACGCCATCCTGGACCAGGCCGAAGATCCGCAGAAGATGCTGGACCAGATGGTTCGGGACTACAGCAACAACATTGCCGAGGCCGAGAGCGCCGTTGCCCAGACCATCGGCAACCTGCGCATGCTGCAGGATGACTACAACGAGGACATCCAGAATGCCCGCAACTGGGGTAACAAGGCCCTTGCGGCATCACGGAAGGCCGATGAGTTCCGCGCTGCCGGCAACACTGCCGACGCCGAGAAGTTCGACAACCTGGCAAAGGTAGCCATCCAGCGCCAGATGGCCTCCGAGAACGAAGCCAAGGGCGCAGAACCCACGATCGCTTCCCAGGAAGAGATCGTGGAACGGCTCAAGACCGGTCTGGATCAGATGAAGGGCAAGCTCAACCAGCTGCAGAGCAAGCGTGACGAGCTGATCGCCCGCGCCCGCAACGCGCACGCGCAGACCCAGATGCATGAAGCCATGAAGAGTATCGACGTCATGGATTCAACCTCGGAGGTGGGCCGCTTCGAAGAGAAGATCCGCCGCGAGGAAGCCCGCGTCCGCGGAGCAAACGAGCTGGCTGCTTCCAGCCTGGATGCCCAGTTCGAGAGCCTGGAGGACCTCGGTGAGCAGACCGAGGTGGAGGCACGCCTTGCAGCCTTGAAGAGCGCCGGCTCGGGACAGTCTGCCATCGGCCAGAACTAACAGCTTTTCCCGGAAGGGGCGGCACTCTGTGACGGAGTGCCGCCCCTTCGGCGTTGGAGGGGAAAGCTACTCCTCCCGGCGGTGCAGCGCACGCCGCCGGATATACCGGGGTACGACAATCCACAGCACCGCCAGGACAACAGTGAGGCAGGCTGCGGCTGTGATCCCGCTGGCGGTGCCCAGGACCAGGTCAAAGATGAGGCCAAGCGTTCCGATCAGGATCAGGCCCACCAGGACGAGCGTGATGCGCAGCAGCCCGTCGCTGCTGCGCACAAGCTCGGATTTGATCCGCTGCGCAAAGAAGGCGCGGTGCATCACCACTGTGGCCATCAACAGTGCCGTGATCAGGACCGACAAGACCACCAGGGCGAGATAAACCAGGATCTGCCCCGTGGAGAGTTCACGGAACCGCGGCTGGAAAGGAAGGGTAAGCAGGAAACCGGTCAGGATTTGGATACCGGTTTGCAGCACGCGCAATTCCTGCAGCAGGTCGTTCCAGTTCCGGTCGGCCTTCTCCAAAGCCATTTCCCGGCGCTCGACGGAGGGACCGGCCCCGTTAGCCGATGAACGGTGCGGACCGTTGTTTTCAGCAGGCAGCGCGCGTTTGCCCATTCTGCGAGTCTAGGAGCGGCCGATGCCCGCCACAACGCAAAAAAGTCCCGGCCAGCATTTCTGCTGACCGGGACTCTTCGTTTCAACCTGTGGTTGCGGGGGCAAGATTTGAACTTGCGACCTCTGGGTTATGAGCCCAGCGAGCTACCGAACTGCTCCACCCCGCGGCGTGATAGTTAACTCTACCCGCCGCGGGGCCCGGCTGCAAATCAGCAGCCGGGACGCAGCCTGTTAGTTGCCCTCGGTGGGCGCGGGGGTTGCACCCTCAGTGGCACCGGCGTCTTCGCTGCCTGCGTCTCCGGCAGCTGCGTCCATGGCCTCCTGTGCGGCGATGGCGCGCTGGATGGCTGTGTTCAGCTTGTCCTGCGCCGCGCCGTAAGCAGCGAAGTCATTGTTTGCCAGCGCCGTCTGGCCCTCCTGGATCGCAGCTCCGGCGTCAGCCAGAGCAGCGGCCAGATCAGCCTGAGCCGTGGTGTCGCCCGGAACCTCGCCGGTTTCGGTGTCCGGGGTCTGGCCAACATTCTCGGAATCACCGGTGATGGCACCGGAGTCGCCGCCGAAGACCTGGTTCAGGGCTTCATCCAGGGTGGGCGCAAACCCAACCGTCTCGCCGAAGTTCACGAGCACGCGCTGGAGCGTCGGATAGGAAGCATCCCCGGAGGACTGCACGTAGACGGGCTGCACGTAGAGCATGCCGCCGCCCACGGGCAGTGAAAGCAGGTTTCCGTTGATGACCTCGGAAGCACCCTGGCGCAGCAGGTTCAACGCGTTGGAAACCGTCGGATCCGAGTTGAACCGGTTCTGTGCCTGGCCCGGACCGGGAACCACGGTGTCGGTGGGCAGCGACAGCAGACGCAGCTTGCCGTAGTCCTCGCTCTTCACACCTGCCTCGCCTGTTCCGGCATCGGCTTCGGCTGACAGGAAGCCGTACAGCACGTTGCGGGCCTCGCCGTTGGGCGAGACAAACGGGATGAAAGGCGTGGTCAGGGAGAAAGCAGTGTCATCCTGGCCCGGCATCTGCAGGGACAGGTAGTACGGAGGCTGCTTCACCTCGGAGTTGGCCACCGTGGGATCGTTCGGCACGGACCAGGCGTCGTCGTTCTTGAAGAACGAGTCGGCGTTGGTGACGTGGTACTTGCCCATCAGCTCGCGCTGGACCTTGAACTGGTCCTCCGGGTACCGCACGTGCGCCATCAGCTCAGCTGACATTTCGCTGTACGGCTTCAGCGTGGACGGGAAGACAGCCTGCCAGGACTGCAGCAGCGGATCCTGGTCGTCCCAGGCGTACAGGGTGACCGATCCGTCGTAGGCATCGACGGTGGCCTTGACCGCGTTGCGGATGTAGTTCACCTTGTCCGCCGGAAGAGCAGCGGCACCGGTAGTCAGGGAGTCAGTGGTAGCTGCCTGCAGTTCCTGCTGGGTGGAGTAGGGGAAGTACTTGCTGGTGGTGTAACCGTCCACAATCCACTGGACCCGGCCGTCAACGACCGCCGGGTAGGCATTGCCGTCCACCGTCAGGTAGGGAGCAACCTTCTCGACGCGTTCGCGGGGATCGCGGTCGTAAAGGATTTGGGACTCGGGGTTAATGGCGTCCGAGAGCAGCATTTCCGTGGACTGGAACTTGATGGCGTAGACCAGCTGGTTGAACAGATTGCCCACGCTGGGCCCGCCGTCGCCGTTGAATGTTGTCTGGGACTCGGTGTCCGAGTCACCTGTCTGCGGGCGGTCGATCTCCTGCGGTGCCGCACCCTCGGGTGCGCCCACCACCGAGTAGTCGGGTGAGGATTCGCCGAAGTAGATCCGGGGTTCGTAGTCCCCCAGAACGCCGCTGGACGGAATGCCGGACTCCATGAAGCTCGGCTTGCCGTCTGCCTGGACCGTCGATCCGCGGGCAGCAACAACGCCGTATCCGTGCGTGTAGAGAATGTGCTCGTTGACCCAGCCGTCGGGGACGCCGTCGATGTTCAGTTCACGGACTGCAATGACCGTGTCCTGAGTGTCGCCGTCGATGTCGTAGCGGTCAACGTTCAGCGTTTCCGGGAACTGGTAGTACTGACGGAACTGCTGCAGCTGCGAGAACGCCGGGGACACGACGTTCGGATCCAGCAGGCGGATGTTGGACGTGGTGCCTGAATCGGCGGCCAGCGCGCCGGCATTCGCTTCAACCGTGGCCTTGTAGTCAATAACTTCGGTTTCGTCCAGGCCGTAGGCCTCACGCGTGAGGTCGATGTTGCGCTGGATGTACGGCGCCTCCTTGCTCAGCTCGGAGGGCCGGACCTGGTACTGCTGCACAATCCACGGGTAGACGCCGCCGGCGACGATGGCCGTGATGATGAGCATGGCGGTACCGATGATCGGCAGGCGCCAGCGGCCGATGACGGCCGACACGATGAAGAGCAGCGCCACGATCACCGAGGCAACGGTGAGGATGGTCTTGGTGGGAATAACGGCTTCGACGTCCGTGTACAGGGCACCGGTCCAGGTTCCCGAGGTGCTCAGCAAGGTGTCATAGCGGTCCAGCCAGAAGTTGGCGGCCTGCAGGAGCAGGAAGCTTGCAGCAATGACGGCAATATGGATCCGTGCCTGGCGGGAGGTGAAGATGCCCTTTTCCTCCAGGCGGATACCACCGTAGAGGTAGTGGGTGAGCAGCCCGGCAATGCCGGAGATGACGACGACGCTGATGAGGAAGCCCACGATGAAGCCGATGAACGGCAGCTGCGTGAGGTAGAAGCTGAAATCCAGACCGAACTCGGGATCCTGCCGGCCGAAGTTGCGGCTGTTGAAGAACAGCAGCGCCTGCTGCCACATGGACATGGCGGCGGTGCCGGCAAATCCGCCGACGACGACGGGGATGCCGATCATCAGAAGCTTGCGGACCGGCTCAAGCTGGGCCTGGTAGCGGTTCAGGTTGTCCTGCAGAGCGCTGTCCGGAGCATAGACGGGCCGCGAAGCGTAGGCGGTCCTGATGCTGAGGAAAACGCAGGCGGCCATCACGATGAAGGCGCTGAGGAACATCGCGATCCGCGTCAGGTTCTCCTTGACGAAGACTTCGAGGTAGCCCAGCTGGTTGTACCAGAGGACGTCCGCGTAGACCTGGGAAAAGTAGACGAATCCAATTACGAGGATCGCCACGACAATCAGTGTGGCAATCAGCGGGCTCGGTCCGCGCCGCTTGCCGGGGCGGGCGCCCGCGCTGGGGCTGGGTCGGGAAAATGGGCCATTAGGTCCGGAAGTCACTGTTACCTCATCGTTCGCTGCGTCGGTCCACGGCGCCTGCAACGGGCATTACAGGACATTTTTTCGTCCCCTTTGCAAGTTGCCGTGCTTTCTCATTCTGCCTTGTCTTCATTGCGGCGGGCCACCTGTCGGGCCTCTCCGCCAGAACCTTTTCACGATCGTGATGGGCGGCCCGGAACATTCACTGCCGTTTTGCTGCCTTTCGCTGCCTGTTTCCGTTTTCGCCCCGGAGCGCCCTAGCCAGCCGGGCACTGGGCCAGACCGGCAGGATCCGCTCCGGCGGCCAAGGCTTCGACAGCACTTCGTGCCTCGTCCAGCGTGGCCACCCGGACCACGTCCAGCCCGTCCGGGATGTTCCCCGCCACTTCACCACAGTTGTCGGCGGGTGCGAGGAAGAACTGCGCGCCGGCGTCGGACGCACCTTCCATCTTCTGGGCAATTCCGCCGATCGCCCCAACCTTTCCGGCCGAGTCAATGGTTCCGGTACCGGCAAAATGCCTGCCTCCCGTCAGCTCTTCGGGTGTGAGCCGGTCAATGATGCCCAGGGCAAACATCATGCCTGCGGACGGGCCGCCCACGTTGTCCAGGGCAATGCTGACGTCGAAGGGGAAATCGAAGCTGGTGGCGAGGTAGATGCCGAGCTGATAGGTACCTTCGTCACCGGGAACGGGAGTTAGCGAAGCTGTCTGCTCCCCGCCGTCGCGCCGGTAGGTGACCTCCACCGGGTTGCCGCCGCTGTCCTGGAGTTTGGTGCGGAGCGTGTCGATTCCGTCTACATCGGTGCCGTCCACACTGACGAGGGTGTCTCCGGCCTGCAGCACCCCGGCGGCGGGCGAGTCCTCCACCAGGTCCGCCACGGCGAGCTCCTCGGTGAAGGGAATGTCCAGTTCGCGCAGTGCGGCAGCGACGGCTGCTTCCTGGGAAGAGGTCATGGCTGCCGCATTCTGCTCGTCAACCTGTTCCCCGGTGGTTCCGCGGGGGTAGACGAACTCCTCGGGCACCACGGAGTCTTCCGGACTCAGCCAGCCGCCAACGGCTTCCAGGAAGCTCATGGCGCTGCCTGGGCCGCCGGCGACATAGACCGTGGTGAGGTCCAGCTCGCCCTGCGTGGGATAGGTGGCGGCGCCGTCGATTTCGATAAGGGGAGTCTCTTCGCCGTTACCTGTCTTGACGGTTCCGACGGTGTTGAATGTGGGGCCGGGCGATTCCACTACATAGGGCGCCGGAAGGAATACGGCAACGGCGCCCAGGGCCAGGGTAAGCGCCCCCGAGATCACCAGCGCGCGTGAGCGCGGGTCCGCGCGTCGGGCGGCAGGACGGGCCGGCGGCACGGCGCCGTTCCAGGCCGCCGGGTCATGCCCGCCGGCAGCGGGGTTGTGCGGAGTATCTGAGGGGCGCAAGTGGCCAACCCTTTTCTGCTGAGGCGGGAACCGGAGGCAACCCACAGAGGTTGAAACGGCGAAGACTGCCACCCAGCCTACGCCCGTGCGCTCTACCGTGCCGGTATTCGCACGGAGGCGCTTTGCCAACAGCGAACGAATCGGGAGAATGCGGGACAGGCATACGGGCGTGCCGGTAACGTAAGGAAACCATGGTCGCTGTTCGGCGGTCCATGATCCGGGGCAGTTGCCGGCCGCTGGCCGGTCCGATTCTGCACCTTGCAATGCACTTCAATCTTCCACAGGACCGGTGGTATCCATGAGCTCCAACCCTTCCGACTCCGGGGATACGCCCCAGGATCCGCTTTCCGAGATGCTTGCAAAGCTCTTCGGCGGCGCGGGTGCCGGCGGCATGGATCCGTCCGAACTGGCAAAGGCCGCGGGCCTTCCGTCTGACCCCAATGCCATGGCCATGATCTTCCAGCAGGTCCAGGCCATGTTCAGTGCGCCCTCCGAGGGCCCCGTCAACTGGCAGCTCGCCAAGGACAACGCGCGCCGTGTTGCTGCGGCGGACAGCGACCCCTCCGTGTCGGCTGCGCAGCGCCGCGAAGTTGATGAAGCTTTGCATGTCGCCCAGCTCTGGCTGGATCCGGTGACGGATTTTGCGTCAACCTCGGCCCTGGGACAGGCCTGGAGCCGGGCCGAGTGGGTGGAAGCCACCATGGATTCCTGGAAGCGTCTCACGGAGCCGGTGGCGGTCAGTATTTCGCAGGCCCTCTCCAACGCCATCACCACTCAAATGCCTGAGGAAATGAAGTCCATGATGGGCGGAGCCTCCTCCATGCTCGCCAACATGGGCGGGGCGATGTTCGGCATCCAGCTGGGCCAGGCCATCGGTGCGCTCTCCAAAGATGTTGTCAGCTCCACCGATATCGGTCTTCCGCTGGCTGCCGGAACCATGGCGCTGCTGCCGACCAACGTCACCAAGTTCGGTGAAGGACTTGACGTCCCGGAGACGGAAATCCGGTTGTACCTGGCGGTCCGTGAAGCGGCCCACGCCCGGCTTTTCACCCACGCTCCGTGGCTGGGCGCCCACCTCTTCGGTGCCATTGAAAGCTATGCACGCGGTATTCACATCGACATGTCCAAGATCGAGGAAGTGGCCCGGGACCTGGATCCGTCCAACCCGGAGTCCATCCAGGACGCCCTCTCCGGCGGAGTCTTCCAACCCGAGCAGACACCCGCGCAGGCAGCGGCGCTGGAACGCCTGGAAACTGCACTGGCACTGGTGGAAGGCTGGGTGGATGAAGTCACCGCGGCTGCCACGGTCAATCTCCCTTCCGCCGGTGCACTGCGCGAGATGATCCGGCGGCGCCGCGCCAGCGGCGGCCCGGCAGAGCACACTTTCTCCTCACTGGTGGGCCTTGAACTGCGGCCGCGCCGCCTTCGGGACGCTGCTGCCCTGTGGTCCCAGCTGCGGGAAGAACGCGGGATCGAAGGACGCGACGCCGTCTGGGAACACCCGGATCTCATTCCCACGTCCAAGGACCTGGATGATCCGCAGGGCTTCAGCAAGCGCCGCGAGCTGCTCGAGGCTTCGGATTCCGATGTCGACGCCGCTCTGCAGCGTCTGCTGGACGGTGGCTTCGATACGCCGGCGGAAAGCAGCGATGCCGAAACAGCGGAGGACCCGACCGGCAGCGGCGGACAGGGCTCTGACTCGGGCTCCGGTTCCGGCTCCAATGACAGTGATACTGACGGAAACAGCGAGACTGACAGCGACGGAAACAACGACGGCGACGGTCCCAGGGCGTAGCCCGTCCCCGTAAGGGTCCCGGATTCCCGGCAAGGGCCGGGCAGCAGGCCTGCAGGCTAGCTGCCCGGCCCTTCTTCGTCCGTGTCTTCCGCCCCCTGGTCCTCCCCCATGGCTCCGGCCAGCCCCCGGGCAGACGCATAGGCCGCGCCCTGGAGGTACGCCTTGGCGGTTTCGGTGTGCGGATAGGACTCAAGCAGGCGCCAGAACGCCGGAGAGTGCGAAGCCTCAATCAGGTGCGCCAACTCATGCAGCAGCACATAATCCACCACCCACCCGGGCATTCCCTGCAGCTTGTCGGAAAGCCGGATGGTCCCTCTTGCCGGGGTGGCTGATCCCCAGCGCGAATTTTGGTTGCTGACCCAGCGCACCGACACCGGCCGGGCGGCTCCGCCCAGGTAACTCCGGGACAGCTCCGCTGCGCGCGCGGCAAGTTCGTCCCCCAGGTTTTTCGGGTCAGGACGGCGAGTTTGTGCCGTGCGCTGTTCCAGCCTCGCCACCATCCGCTGCACCCATTCGCTTTCCTCAGCCGTGGTGAAGTGTCCGGGGATGGAGATCACTGCTTTTCCGTCCCGGAAGGCAGCGTTGACCGTTCGCCGGCGTTTGGCTGAGCGGCGCACTTCAATGGGAATCCCCGAGCTGGTCACGGAAGGCACGGGCGCTGCGGCCGGCGGGCGCCGATGCTGCACTGGACGGGTCGATTCTCCGGGAGGCATGGGTTAACCCTAGGCGAGAGGGTGCAGTCCCGCCGCACCTGTGGATAACGTCCCGCCCTGTTGCGGTGCGTGCCAAGATGTCGCAACTAGCTAATTCCGTCTGCTGCCGAGCGGGCATCCACGGTTGGAGGTTTTCCATGCGGATTAATCCCGGGCTGCATGTGCTGGCGCTTTCGGACTCCGCCCGGCAGTACGGGCTGGGCCCCCAGGCGCTGGTCCTGCGTGGACTGCAGCAAACGGATCTGGCATTTCTCGCCGCCCTGCGGGCCGGGATGGAGGATGGAACGGAAGGCGCCGAGGCCCGGCGCTGCAGGGTCCCGGCCCAGCGTGCACATGCCCTGGCACGGGCGCTGGCCCCGGTCCTGCTGCCCTGCCCCGCCCAGGATCTTCCAAGTGAACCCGAAGTTCCGGCGCTCCGCGTGGAACGCCTCGCCGGAGATATTGACCGTCTCTCCGCGGCCTACGGAGCCAACGGATCCGTGATGATCCGGCGCCGGGCCCGGGCCGCGGTGGAAATAACGGGTCTGGGACGCACAGGGGCGCTCCTTGCCCGTGCACTGGCAACAGCGGGGGTCGGCACCCTTTTGCTTTCCGATCCGGGAGTGGTGCTTCCCGCTGATCTGGGACCCGCTTTCGCCCTGACAGACCTTGGCATGCGGCGGGCCCAAGCGGTGAAACGGCATATCTACCGGGTGGATCCCACCGTGCAGGTCCTTGTCGCCCCTGACGTCACTCCGGGCACCCGCAACGCGCACCTGGACCTGGCAATCTGCGTGGGAAAACCGCCCCTGGCCGGACGCAGCGCGGGTTCACCGGCCCGTGAACACCCGCACCTCACCGTCACGGTGCAGGAAACCGGAACCGATATTGGTCCGCTGGTTGTACCCGGTCTGACCCCCTGTCTGGAATGCTACGAACGGCAGCTCGCTGACGGTGACTCCACGTGGTACGACGCCGCCGACGCCCTGGACCGGCGGCAGATTGAAGCAGCTCCGGCCGGAGAGGAAACCTCCGGGGCGCTGGTTGCGGCAGGGGCCGCAGCCGCACAGGCCCTTGCATTTCTGGACGGGATGGTCCAGCCGGCTGTGTGGTCCGCAGTGCTGGTCCTGCGTTCGACCGACGGTTACCTCGGCTTCAGGAAGGTGTCCTTCCACCCCGGATGCGGCTGCCGGCTGCAGCACCGCGCCACCGCCGCTCAGGCGTCCTGAGCGCCGCTAGTTGTCAGACAGCACCCGCAGGACGGCTTCCCCGTAGCGCTCCAGCTTGGAGGGTCCGACGCCGGGCAGGGTTGCCAGCCGGTTCAGGGACGGCGGGCGGTCTTCGGCAATGGCTACCAGAGTGGCATCGGTGAAGACCACAAACGCGGGGATGCCCGCCTCGGATGCTGCTTCACGGCGCCATTCCCGGAGGGCATCAAAGGTGCTCTCTTCATAGGTCACCGGGCATTCGCCGCAGCGGCCCACCTTCCGCTCGGCACCGGTGGTGAGAAGGGTTCCGCACACGCGGCACTTGGCCGGACCGCTCGATTTGCGCCGTGCCGGAGCCTTGGGCGCAGCCGTGCGCTGCAGGTCGCGGGTGGTCTGCGGCCGCAGGCCGTCCAGGAACCGGGACGGCTTGCGGTTGGCCCGGCCGCCGGGAGTGCGGGCCGTGGACCAGGAAAGATGCAGGTGTTCCCGGGCACGGGTGATGCCTACGTAAAGCAGGCGGCGTTCTTCATCCACCGCCTCGGGAGTGTCCGCGAAGGAGATGGGCATCAGGCCTTCGCTGAGCCCCACCAGGAAGACGGCATCCCATTCCAGGCCCTTGGCCGAGTGCAGTGAGGCGAGCGTAACGCCCTGAACCGTCGGGGCATGCTGTGCAGCAGCACGTTCGTCGAGCTCTGCCACGAAGTCCATCAGCGTGAAGATGGAGTCGGGATCCTGGGTCCGGTTGGCGTGCAGTTCATCGGCCAGCGCCACCAGGGCTGCCAGGGACTCCCACTTTTCCCGCACGGCACCGCCGCCGGCCGGAGCCTCGGGGCTGTAGCCCAGGGACACCAGGATGTCACGGACCAGCTGGGGAACCGGGTCATTGCCCACCGAGCGCGACGCTGCCCGCAGCTGGAGCATGGCATCGCGCACTTCGCGCCGGGCGAAGAACCGCTCTCCTCCGCGCAGCTGGTAGCCGATGCCCGCGGTGGCCAGGGCCTGCTCGTAGGCCTGGGACTGCCCGTTGGTACGGAACAGGATGGCGATCTCTGCGGGCTTTACACCGTCCTTGATCAGCGCCTTGATGCGCTCAGCAACGGAGGCGGCTTCGGCGTCGTCGTCGGCGCATTCCGTGAAGGTGGGCTCGGGGCCGGCCGGACGCTGCGCTATGAGTTCCAGCGGCTTGGGCCACGGCGGCGCAAACCGCGAGCGCTCCCCCTCCGCCGTGCGGGCGGCGAGGATCCGGTTGGCCAGCCCCACCACCTGGGGAGTGGACCGGTAGTCCCGCACCAGTTTGACGATGGGAGCGCCGGGAAAGCGTGACGGGAAACCCAGCAGGTGCTTGGAGGTGGCGCCGGTGAAGGAGTAAATGGTCTGGCTGGAGTCGCCCACCACGCACAGCTCGTCCCGTCCGCCCAGCCACAGATCCAGCAGCCGCTGCTGGAGCGGGGAGACATCCTGGTATTCGTCCACGACGAAGTGGCGGTACTGGTCCCGCACCGTGGCGGCCACCCGCTCATCCTCCTGCAGGATGCCCACGGTGATCAGCAGGACGTCCTCGAAGTCGATGACGTTGCGGTCCACCTTCACGTCTTCGTAGGCCTGGAAGATGCGGGAGATGGTGATGAGGTCAAACCCTGCCGGGGCATCGCGTCCCTTGGCGGCCGAAACGTAGCTCTCCGGGGTGAGCATGGAAACCTTGGCCCATTCAATTTCGGCGGCGACATCACGGATGGCGGCGCGGTCGGTGGAGAGCCGCAGGCGCCGGGCGGCTTCGGCAATGAATTGTGCCTTGTGGCTGAGCAGGTCCGGGAGCTGGCCGCCGACGGTCTGGGGCCAGAAGTACTGTAGCTGTTTCAGGGCAGCGGCGTGGAAGGTCTTGGCCTGCACTCCCCCGGCACCCAGATCCCTCAGGCGGGTGCGCATTTCAGCCGCTGCGCGGGCGGTAAACGTTACGGCCAGCACACGCTGGGGCTTGTACACGCCGGTATGCACCCCGTAGGCCATGCGGTGGGTGATCGCACGGGTCTTACCGGTGCCGGCACCCGCAAGGACACACAGGGGGCCGGTCAGGGAGGTGGCCACTTCACGCTGTTCATCATCCAGTCCGGCGAGGATGCGGGCTTCAACGGAGTCCGGGCTCATGCCTGTGTTTCGACCTCCGGTTCAGTGATCGGTCCTCCGTACCAGCGTTCTATCAGGTTCCGGGCAATGGAAATCCCGCTGGCAATCGTAATTTCGCCGCTGGCTACTGCCTCGCCCAGTTCTTCGCGGGTGAACCAGCGCACGTCTGATATCTCGACGCCGTCCGGTGTGGCGGCGGTATCTTCGGTGCGGGCGGTGAACCCCAGCATCAGGGAACAGGGGAACGGCCAGGGCTGCGAGCCCAGGTACTGCGGCGAGTGGACGGTCAGCCCCGATTCTTCGGCCACCTCACGGATGACTGCTGCTTCCAGGGACTCTCCCGGTTCCACGAACCCGGCCAGTGTGGAGTAGCGGTTGCCTTTCCAGGCGGCAGCCGAGCCGAGCAGGATGCGGTCCCGGGGGTCGGTGATGGCCACAATGATGGCCGGATCCGTGCGGGGGAAATGCTGGCTCTTGTCCTCGGGGCAGCGGCGGACCCAGCCGCCCTGTTCAGGAACGGTGGCGGCGCCGCAGCGCGGGCAGTGGGTATGCGCGGCATGCCAGTTGGAAATGGCCGCCGCTTCCACAAACAGGGCCGCGTCCAGTTCGCCGAGCAGGACGGCCACTTCACGCAGCGATGCCCAGCGGGCGCCGTCGACTTCCAGCAGCGGATCTTCCTGGGCGAGGGTCACCAGGACGACGTCGGTGCCGGCCGGCTCCTGCGCGTCCTTCAGGGTGCGGCCAAGGTAGACGGGAGCGTCCCCGAAACCACTGTCCGAGACCGGGCCCAGGACCACCTCAGTGCTGCTGACCAGGGTTTTCCCTCCGGCCATATACATGACACGGGTGGCAGGACTTGAACGGATCTGTTGAAAGAGGTCCGCTGCGACACGGCGGTCCGAACCGCGGTCCACTGCTGTGCGCGCCAGCGGCAATAATCCTAGAGGGGGTACAACTGCGACCGGTGCTGAGCTGCTCATGTTCCTACCGTACTGACTTGCACCCCCCAACCTGTAGTTGGCCGCGGGACTACCTGTCCGCGTGAGTTATTGCTCACGCATCCGGCGACTCGCCGCGCGCCTATGGTTATTCGCACCACATCTGCATCTACGGTTGAAGATGTGAAACGCACCCCCATGGAATTGGCAGCAATGGCCAGCGCCGCCGTCCCCGGGCTGGCCCCCACCGGCGTCGCCGGCTCCCCCGACGACGCCGCGGATTTTGACGCGGCCGTTCTGGTTGACGAAGCCGGAAAGCAGTGGCGGGTACGTTCGCCCAAGCACATCGACGCCAGCATGAGGCTGGAAACAGAACTGCTGGTCCTGCGGGCCTTTGTGCCGGCGGTACGCGCGGAGCTTCCCTTCGCGCTGCCCCACGTGGCCGGGACAGTGCGCCAGGGTGACCTTTGCACTTTCGTTTACTCACATTTGCCGGGTTTAACCCGGGACATTGATTCACTCGTCGCCGGAGGCGGGCCGCTGCCCCGGGAGGTGGGGCGGGCCATGGCCGCCATCCACAGCCTGCCGCATGACCTGGTGAATGACGCCGATCTGCCCAGTTATTCAGCGAACGAGTTCCGGCAGCGGAAACTCAATGAGTTGGACCAGGCCGCCACCACAGGAAAGATTCCCCCGGTGCTGCTGCGCCGCTGGGAACACGCCCTTGAGGATGTCACGCTGTGGCGCTTCAACCCTTCCGTGGTGCACGGGGATCTGCACGAAGACAACCTGCTGGTTTCCAACGGCCGCATCAGTGCCGTCACGGGGTGGACGGACCTTCGCATCGGCGACCCGGCAGATGACTTCGCGTGGCTGATTGCCGCCAACGACCCCACCTTCACCGACGCCGTGCATGCCGCCTACAACGCAGCCCGCCCGGAAGCACCCGACCCGCATCTGATCCGCCGTGCCGCTCTGTCCGCGGAGTTCGCCCTGGCGCAGTGGCTGGTGCGGGGCGTGGCAGCGGAAAACCCGGCAATGATTGCCGAGGCCGAGGAAATGCTCGCCACCCTTGAAGCGGACATCCTCGAG